>JBBTRX010000011.1:819-11504 GCA_038064975.1 Patescibacteria group bacterium | reverse complement strand
GGGGAAATCAGTGGGACGCGCTTCGCGCGTCCCACCTTCTGGCTTTGAAAAAGCCCTTAAGTTCTGTATTGGTGCCCTTGGAGGGAATCGAACCCCCATTTCTTCCTTAGGACGGAATCGTTCTATCCATTGAACTACAAGGGCGCGTATGGCATATTAAACAATGCCATACATTCTTAGTCTATACAAAGATATGTAGGCAAGGGTGGGATGGCTGAGTGGCCGAAAGCGCCGCATTCGAAATGCGGTATACCCGAAAGGGTATCGTGAGTTCGAATCTCACTCCCACCGCCATACCAAAAAATGACACTCCTTGTGGGTATCGTTTTTTGGTATAGTGGAGGAAGATTCGAACCGAAGGAGGGGTCGGGAGGAAAGTATGAGATTCCTCCCGTGAAGGAAAATAGCGAAGCGGTTAGAAACCGTGGGTTTCTAAGGAGTCCGGCAGAGTCGGACGACGTTCGACTCCTCCTCCCACCGCACTTAGTTTTTCTTAGTAAATAATAAGCTTAGAAAAACAAGTGCTCCGATTGAAAACATCGGAGCTACAGTATAAATTTGAAAATAAGGGCCTATAGCTTAGTGGTAAAGCGCACGCATGGCATGCGTGATATCGGGGTCCGATTCCCCGTAGGTCCACAGAGTGTATAGTATGAAAGATATGGACCTACAAGAAAACAAAAAAATTCTCATTATCGGAGGAGGATTCGGCGGTATTCGTGCGGCGCTGGATTTAGCTAAGGAAAATCTGTCGGGTACCAAAATAATTCTCGTAAGCGACAAGCCTCATTTTGAATATCATCCGGCACTGTATCGGATTGTAACTGGGAAATCTCCGCTTGAAGTATGTATTCCTATCAGAGAAGTTTTAGAAGGAACATCCGTGGAATTAGTCATTGATAGAATCACGGCCATTGATCCAATTAAAAAATCTGCGATCGGGGCGTCGGGGAGTCATTATATGGCTGACACCATTATTCTTGCTCTCGGTTCTGAAACTGCTTACTTTAACGTACCAGGCCTTCAGGAATTTTCTTTCGGTTTTAAATCAATTACCGAGGCGCTTCGCTTGAAGCAGCACATTCATCAACTATTTGAAACGTGTAAGATATCTGATACTGATACTCACGAAGATCTCTGTCGTATGCATTTTGTCGTTGTTGGCGCTGGTGCGAGTGGTGTTGAATTTGCGGGAGAGCTTGCGAGTTACACAAAAAAATTAGCAGGAATTCACAATATATCTGAATCGCTTATTACTATTGATTTGATTGACGGAGCAGCGACTATTCTCCCGATGTTCCCTCAAAAATTCTCTGAACGAATTACGCGGCGACTAAGGGCATTAGGAGTTAATATTTTTACAAATCGCTCTATCATTCAAGAAAAAAAAGAAGAGGTTCTTGTTCAAGGAATAAATATCAAGACTGATACGGTTATTTGGACCGCTGGTATTAAACCTAATAGTTTGTATCAAAAAATCCCGGGATTAATGTTTGATCAAAAGGGTAAGGTTGTTGTAGACGAATATTTGCATGCAAAAGGATTTGATAATCTTTTTGTCATTGGTGATGGTGCCGCAACACCATATTCTGGAACAGCACAGACTGCTATTCATGATGGTAAAACGGTAGCTAAAAATATTCTTCGCTATGTTCAAAAATTATCTTTATATAAGTACAAGCCAAAAAAACCATACTACATGCTCCCTGTCGGGCCAGGATGGGCGGCGGCAACGATCGGACCTTTTTTGGTCTATGGTTTTGGAGGATGGTTTTTGCGTCGATCTGCTGATTTTCTTTATTTTCTCTCTATTCTTTCTTTCAAAAAAGCTATTGCGGCTTTTCGTAGTGGAAAAACTATTTGTGAATCATGCGCTATTTGTATTCCACCTGAGGATACGACACATTCAACAAAGATAGGGGCTATAAAGAGGGGAATTTAAAATACATTAAAGAATAAAAATAAAATTCGGAAAAAATTTTGCGTATTTCGCTATATGAAAATCTTTATTGTTGGAAAAGATAGAGAGGAGGTTACGCCATTTTTTGCGGAGCAGGGATTTTCTGTTGTTGAGAAAGGTTTTGATTTTGTCGTGAGCTATGGCGGAGATGGAACGCTTATGAAAGCGGAAGAGCAATTTCCCGGCGTTCCAAAAATTGTTTTAAAGAACAGTGCGATTTGCAAAAAGTGTTCGCCGTTCTCCAATGAAGAAGTTTTGAAAAAAATAAAGAGCGGAAAATATATTACTGAAGAAATGCCGAAATTAGAGGTTATCGTGAGAGATCAAAAACTTATTGGCATGAACGATATCATTGTGCACAACAAAGATCCGCGGCATGCGATGCGGTATCGTATTTCCGTAAACGGCAAACCGGTTTCTTATGAGATCATCGGCGATGGTATTGTGGCGGCGACGCCATTTGGTTCCACGGCATACTATCGAAGCATCACTGACAGTTTTTTCGAAATTGGCATTGGGCTTGCGTTTAATAACAGCACAGAGCAGTCGGATCATATGCTTCTTAGTGAAAAGAGCGTGATTGAACTTGAGGTAACGCGTGGTCCCGCACTCGTCTATGCTGATAATCAAGAAACTATTATTGATATTGATACGGGTGAAAAAATTCGTATTGTAAGGAGTGAACACAAAGCGAAGATTGTTGTTGTAATATAAAAGTTGTATAAAATTTGGTGCAGGGTCATTTTTTAATGAAGATAATTTTGCTAGTATCGTGATATGTCTAAGGTTCACTTTATAGGTGTTGGAGGAATTGGAATGTCCGCGCTCGCGCGTTATTTTTTGTCTGAAAAATGGGAGGTGAGCGGTTCGGACATGGCGCGGTCGCCGATTACGGACGCGTTAAAAAAAGAACGCGTGCAAATATCCCTTGGGCATTCAGTGGTTAATATTCCACACAACGTGGATCTTGTTATCTACTCTGCTGCAATAAAACCAGGGAACCCAGAATTGGATACCGCGCGTGCTTTGCAATATAAAGTCCAGACCTATGCCGAGGCGGTAGGGGGGATTACGCGTCGGCATGAGACAATTGCCGTTTCCGGTTCTCACGGCAAAAGCACGGTAACTTCGCTTATCGCACTTCTTCTACTCGCAGCAAAATTGGATCCGACAATTCTCGTCGGTACGAACCTGCGTGAGTTAAAGGGACGGAATTTTAGAAAAGGGAAAGGGAAATATTTTGTCTTGGAGGCGGATGAGTACAGTCGTGCATTTCATAACTACTATCCAGAAATCGCGGTGCTTCTTAATATTGATAATGAGCACTTGGATATTTATGAAAATCTCTCCGGTGTTATTACGGCGTTCAAAACATATATAAAAAATATTCGTCCGGGTGGTTATGTGATTATTAATGTGGACGATCCAAATCTGAAAAAAATTGCCGATGCAGAAGCCCGGAAAAAAAGGATTCATGTCGTGCGTTTTTCTGCGCCCAGCGTGAAGCGGAAACTCGGTATATTTGGCGATCATAATCAACTGAATGCGGAAGCAGCATCACAAGTCGCGAAGATTCTTCGTATTCCGAAAAAAACTACGGATACCGTTTTCGCTTCCTATCATGGCGCATGGAGAAGGATGGAGCTGTTGCAAAATAAAATCTCAAAAATAAAATCTCAAAAACAAAAATTTGATACATTATTTTACTCCGATTACGCCCACCATCCCACGGAAATCAAAGCGACACTCAAAGCATTTAAAAAGAATTTTCCGGGAAAAAAATTAGTCTGTGTATTTGAGCCGCACCAAGCAGATCGCTTGAATCGGCTTTTTTCAGATTTCGTCCACTCGTTTGATTCCGCGGATAAACTTATTCTCCTTCCGATTTATAAAGTAGCGGGACGGGATGAGAAAGGGGAGTACGATGCGTTTGATTTGGCACAGAGCATCCGTAAAAAGAAACGAGAGACCTATTTTGCTCCGCAGTGGAGCGATGCCGAGCGAGTGCTTTCTCGTATTGCAAATGAGAAGGATACAGTTATTGTATTTATGGGAGCGGGTGGCATTGATGAAAATGCTAGGAACTTTTTGAACAAAAAATAAAACTGTATAGTTATTGACAGTAATATATAAATATGCTTTTTTAATAAAAGCACATTAAGGAGGTGCTACTCATGAAAGAAGCCATTAGCGTCTTTTGTCTTAGCATGGTCACCATAGTATTTATCATGTTCGGTCATGAATGGGAGAGTCCTTGCAAGCATGGAGAGGCTTCTCAGTCGCTTTCCAAAGCGAGTGTGGGTTTCGTGGAGCCTAGTCTTCTTGCTGCCATTCAGAATGGAGAAGAGGGTGGTTACTGGGAGGAGGAAGATTCAATCTTCAACTACCAGAACGGAATCTATCTCTTCAAGAATCCAACTCGCTTGAGTCGGTTTGTTGCTGAAAATCCTAACCGGCGACTCGTTGCCGCTTGGGAGTATCACGGTCTTGGTTTCTGTGTGGCTTTCGAGCCACGGGAAAACAGTAAGTAGTTCTGCAATGCCGCTCATGTTCTTCGGAGCACGGGCGGCTTTTCTTTTGGCGAATATGCAACTTGCGAAGAGATATGAAAATTACGTATTATATTGAAGACTTTTACGGAGGCGTGGCTGAGTCCTGCCTGCCGGCAGGCAGGGGTTAAAGCATCTGTCTTGTTCCCGATTTCTACAAATCTATGATTTGTTCAGAAATCGCAATCCGCCGAAGTTTAAGCGTAGGCGGGAAAACAGGGGGTGATAGATGATGAAATGGGAGTATGGCGGTGGGGTGCGAGAGTGGTTTAATCGGACTGTCTTGAAAACAGTTGTGTCAGAAATGGCACCGTGGGTTCGAATCCCACCCCCACCGCCATGCTTCTATGCGAAGAGATGTGAGAATCCTCTCGCCTCCGCCAAAATTGAAAATACCGCGACAATCCTATAGATTGATCTATAGAACCGTATCTTTTCTCGTTCGTTTACATCTAAGGAGGACATTCTCATGTCTCATACATCGTCGCAAGGGATTTGCACCGCTTCAAAATGGAGTGCGTCAGCGCAGAAACTCATTGAATATATTCAAACGATTATTTCGGCGAAACGTATTTCTCCTCAAGATATTCCTCATGGCGCATGTGAAAGCATCACTCGATTTCTTTCCTTTGCCTTGATTGGCTTGGAGCGCGATCGATACGGCATGAGTACCGTGATTGTGCGTGATCCTTTCTACGCTATGTCTGGAATATCAAATCAGCAAATCGCTCTGAATGCATTTATGCGAGCTTTTCCGGATATGAAAAGAGTGGATGATTTTGAAAGCTTTCTTCGTAATGCCCTTGCATTCTTGAAACGACTTGAAGAAGAAGTATCTCGCGAACTTACAGAGAGTGAACAAAAGCGAGCTGATCAAGTCGCGGCATTCCTTGTCTGTATCATCCAAGATGGATTGGAGGAAGACCATCGTCGTATGTGTATGCGCATGGACGAAGATGATGATTGAAAAACATCCTGTCACGAACGACTCAACATAAGTTGAGTCGTTTATTTATTTTATGCACACGCATCTTTGTTTTTATGCCTTATACTTACAAATGTAAAGGCATATGTTAAAGCGACCGCTTGAAATCTTTTTTGGCATTATTGCATTCGGAGTTTTACTCGGAGTTATTCTTTATGTTTCACGCGTTGTTCTATTAACCCCTTCGCCGACTAGCGAACCGCCACTTCCTATACTTCCAACCGTTTCCCTTATTGCTTCCGATGGCTATGCATTGGAATTGGGAAGTGACGGGGGAATGATCGTACTCTCAAGAACAGGTGATACGGCAGAGGGCTTGCAAGTAAATCTTTTAATCTCCGGCACGGCGACAAATGGAGTAGATTATCAAACACTATCTAATAGTGCTATTTTCTCCGCCGGTATTTCTGAGATTCAGATCCCTGTCACATTAATCAATGATGAGGCGATTGAGAGCGCGGAGTCGATTATCGTTCGTCTTGCAGAGAGCGAGGATTATTCAATCGGGCTTTCGTCTGAGGGAATAGTTACGATATACGATGATGACGGTGCGGTGTCGCCACCTCCTCCACCTCCTCCGCCACCCCCACCTGATAACGAACCACCTCCACCACCACCTCCACCTGGCGATGGAAGCCCCGATGTTTCTATTTCGGTTTCTGATGCTTCTGCTTCCGAAGAGGGTCCTGAATCCGGAATTATGGTTATCTCTCGCACGGGTCCTACGACAAGTGCGCTTACGGTATACTTTACGGTTTCTGGAACGGCGACAAATGGAACGGATTATGAGCAGATTGTAACGACGAGAACTATTTCTCCGGGTCTTTCTACTATCGCAGTTTTTGTGCGTCCTCTTGATGATGTAATATCCGAATCTACGGAGACGGTTATCGTCACAATTAAACCGGATGCGGCATATACTATTTTCGGTACGGGACAGGGGACGGTTTCTATTGTTGATAATGACACGACTCTACCTCCTCCACCTCCCTCGGCTCCTACGGTCAGCGTTGTTGCGTCCGATGCCTCTGCATCCGAATCGGGAAACAATGCGGGAACGTTTACTATTAGCCGCACAGGTGCTACAACCAATTTTCTTACGGTGTATTTCTCAATGGCCGGATCGGCCACCAACGGAACAGATTATACCCAAATTATTTCTCCCGCAACCATACTTGCTGGGCAATCTTCAGTAGTTGTTACGCTTTCGCCTATTAATGATACGCTCGTGGAAAATACGGAAAGTGCCGTAATGACACTCTCCGCAAACAGTGCGTATGTCGTAGGGACGGAATATAACGCATCAATAAGTATTGCTGACGATGAAGCACCTTCTGGGATACCTGCAATTTCAATAACTGCTTCTGATCCGAATGCGTCTGAAACCGGGCCTGATAATGGAACGATTGTCATCTCCCGCACAGGCCCTACAACAAGTTCTCTCACGGTATACTTTACGGTTTCCGGAACGGCAACAAATGGAACTGATTATCAAACCATCACGTCGCCGCGCACGATTTCTCCAGGGCTCTCATCTATTGCAGTTATTATCCAGCCGATACTAGATCTGCTGACGACGGAAGGTAATGAGACGGTAATCGTGACACTCTCTCAAAATAGTGGCTATACGATTACGGGTCCAAATTCTACTACGGTATCTATCGCTGATAGTGACGCGCCTCCAACGCTTCCTACGGTTTCGATTGCCGAAACGGATGCTACGGCATTTGAACTCGGTCCCGATTCAGGAGTGCTTACTATTACTCGAACTGGACCCACGACAAGCGCGCTTACGGTTAATTTTACAATTTCAGGAACAGCAACAAATGTAACAGACTACGAGACGCTTTCTTCTCCAAAAACTATTCCTATTGGAGCCTCTTCCGCAACAATTGTTGTAAATCCTGTTAGTGATTCTTTGACGGAGGGAGATGAGACGGTTGTGATTACTCTTACTGCGAGCTCTGCATATACCTTGGGTCAAAATATCGGAACGGTAACTATTGGCGATAACGTAGCGAGTTCGGGCGAGAGCGTTACTATCGCGCGTGATGATTGGGGTGTGGCAAATGTTTCTGCTTCAAGTGATGAAGGCGCATTGTATGGTATGGGGTATGCAACCGCAGAAGATCGGATGTTCCAAATGGAATACCTTCGTCTCTATATGTATGGAAGATTATCTGAGCTTATTGGACTCAAAAATTGTGACGAACAGCCGTGCGTCAATTCTGTACAGCGAGATATTCAAATGAGATATCTCCAATTTCCTGCGTATGCTCAAACTCGATACGCGCAATTAGACGCTGAAACGCGGTCGTTTTTACAGGCGTATGCTGATGGTGTTAACCAATATCTTGCCGATAATCAAGGGGATTTACTTCCGGCTTTTGGTACTTACGTTCCCGGAGAATGGAAACCGTGGGATTCCATGCTTACGTGGGACTATATGACTCATATTTTCCCCTCTGATAATGAAGTCGATGTCCTTCATCAATTTGAAGCGCTCGTGAACGCTGGAAATACTCCTCTCCAAGCGGCGACATCTTTGATTCCGAAGGGATTTTTTGATGATTTAGGCGCGACAGTCAATGAAAACGATGTACCGGATTTTACAAAACAGGCGATGCAAAAGTATGCAACTGATCATCCCACGTGGGGTGGTTTAACAATAAGCTTTGATAACGCGCCTCCCATGAGTCATGGATGGGCAGTCGGTCCGAGTAAAACGGGAACGGGTGAAGCTATCTTAATAGGGGATCCAAAATTTAAAATTACGGCGCCGGGGTATTGGTATGAAATACATGTACAGGGTGCTACATTTAATGCTCGCGGAACGACCATGCCCGGCACTCCAGGGTTTTTCGCTGGCTTTACCTCATATGCTGCGTGGTCCCAAACGGGGAGTGTAGGGAAATATGCTGATGTGTATCGCTTGAAAATGGTGGGATCTAACCAGTATGAGTACGACGGACAGGAGTATACGCTCTCGTGTTCCCAGCAAACGGTTGTTGTTAAAAATGGATCAAATCAAAACGTAACGGTGTGCAACAGTATTATTGGTCCTGTTGTCACGGCGCTTCTCCCAAGCGCTTTTACCAACGAACAATACGTTATGGTTGGTGTCCCTCATGCGGATACGGGGAAACATACTGTTCAGGGATTAATTGGAATGATGCGTGCAAAAAATTTGAGTGCATTTACTACTGCTATTAACGGGTGGCGCACCCCCAGATCAAATATGATATTTGCGACTGCAGACGGGAATATAGGATCTTGGCATATGCCTGCACTCCCTACGCGCTCTTCACTCTCTCCGCTTGCTGGGCTTATGGCACAAGACGGAAGTAGTTCGCAGTATGGTTGGGTTGAAATAATGCCGCACACTGTTAAGGCTCACGTTATAAATCCTGCGAGTGGATATGTCTTTGCGGCAAACAATCTTCCTATTGGCAGTTGGTATCCTCTGTGGAATGTAGCAATGTTCGGTGGTGGCGATACGTTGCGGTCAGCACGTTTAAGAGAGCTTTTTGCGAATGCTGCCGAAAAAGGAAATATAAATCCCGCAACTGCGACATCATTCCATTATGATCGTTCCCCGAACGTATTCAGAGAAATTGTAAGACTTGGATTGTATCAATATCAAAAAGACTCAACTGTTTTTTCAAGTACCGCAAACGATGCGTTGCGTAATTTGATTGTATGGTATGCAAACGGGGCAGAGATGGATCCAAACGAAAATGCGTACGCGCTCGCGCATCATTTTTCTATTTATTTTCGATCTAATAATGCTCCGAAGCTTACAATCCTATATGGAGAAAGCGAGCCGGGTATGGCGGCTTTTGCGCGTCACGTCAAATTTGCTCTTGATAATATCCCCGACTACGAGCTTACTGATGGCGAAAAGGAGTATCTTGAATGGTTCTTTAATAATGCGTGGACGGCTACAGTCGCCAAATTCGGCTCTAATCCATCGCAATGGAAGGCAAATTTTCTCGCGAGCAGTTATTCAAAACTTGAAGCGAAATATTTAAGCTCGCTCTTTGAAGGGTATGGCAGTTTGAATCCCGCGTTTGATCAAGTCTATGGTCCCGTGAATGCACCAAGTCCAATGTCACTATGGTCGGATACGGGTCAGGTTTACTCGCAAATTGTAGATTATTACAACGTAGATGCATCTGTCGCGCTTTCTCCATTTGGAGTTTCCGAAGATCCGAACTCGGGTCGCTTCAATAATCAAGTTCCACTCTGGGAGGCAGGGGGGTATCATCCGGCCCCGCTTAGTCAAAGTGTGGTTCAAGGTTATATCGATTCGTCTAAAACGATAATCTACAATAATTAGGGGATTAGGGTTTTCCGGCAAAGTCGGATCCTCCTCCGGAGGAAGCCACTAGGCACGCCTGCCGGCAGGCAGGGGTTAGGGTTACTAAAAAAAATTGACTACATACGCTATGTTCCTATAGCATAGTCCGCAGTCCTTTTACAAAGGAATAGATGCTCTTCCTGTCCGTCTCGTTGGCGGATTAATTAGCTCTTTCGAGCTAATGGGCATCGCATGTGTAGCCGGAACTTCTAAGGAGTTTTCTCGTGAAAGTCTTCATCTCACTTCTCATAGCCCTTTTCTTGGGGCTTAACGTTTTTTCACAGACAACGACTCGGGTGAGTATGGATTCGAATGGGAATGAGGGAAATAATGATTCTTCTATTCCTTCCATCTCTGCAGACGGCAGGTATGTTGCGTTTTTTAGCAATGCTTCCAACCTTGTTCCGAATGATACAAATGGAGTGGAGGATGTTTTCGTTCGCGATAGCCAAACTGGAATGACGACTCGTGTGAGCGTTGACTCTAATGGAAATCAGGGGAATGGTTTGTCTCAATATCCTGTCATTTCTGAATACGGCACATATATTGCGTTTCGGAGCAATGCTTCCAATCTTGTTTCCAATGATACGAATGGAGTAGAAGATATTTTCGTTCACGACCGCCAAACGGGAATCACGACTCGAGTAAGTGTTGATTCTGCAGGGAATCAGGGGAATGGCTTTTCAGGAAATCCCTCCATATCCGCAGATGGTAGATATGTTGGGTTTGAGAGTCAATCTTCTAATCTTATTTCCAATGATTCTAATGGGGTTTCTGATATTTTCGTTCACGACCGCCAAACGGGAATCACGACTCGAGTAAGTGTTGATT
>JBBTRX010000011.1:0-719 GCA_038064975.1 Patescibacteria group bacterium | reverse complement strand
CTGCAGGGAATCAGGCGAATAGTTTTTCTGGTATGTCTTCCATTTCTAAGAATGGAAGATATGTCGCGTTTTCTAGCAATGCCTTCAATCTTGTTCCGAATGACACAAATGGATGGGATGATATTTTTGTCCATGATAGACAGATTGGAGCAACAAAACGTGTTAGTGTTAGTTCCAATGGAATTCAGGGGAATTTTTTTTCTGACCACCCCTCTATTTCTGCAGATGGAAGATATGTCGCGTTTTGGAGCTTCTCTTCCAATCTTGTTTCAAATGATACAAATGGACAGGCAGATATTTTCGTGAATGATAGTCAAACAGGAATGACAGTTCGTGTAAGTATCTCTTCGAACGGTACTCAAGGAAATGGTTCATCATTTGGTCATTCCATTTCCGCAGACGGTAGGTATGTTGCGTTTTCTAGTAATGCTTTCAACCTTGTTCCGAATGATACAAACGGGGCGTCGGATATTTTTGCCCACGATCGCCAGACAAACATGACTTCTCGCTTGAGCATTGATTCTAGTGGAAATCAGGCGAATAATGTGTCTGGCTCCCCCTCTATTTCCGCAGATGGTAGATATGTTACGTTTCATAGCGTCGCTTCCAATCTCGTTACAAATGATACGAATGGAGTCTCTGATGTTTTCGTCCACTCCCGTTACCAACTCTCCGGCACCGTCCTCTTCGAGGACGGATTGACTCCTGTTCCCGACGTA
>JBBTRX010000010.1:0-1087 GCA_038064975.1 Patescibacteria group bacterium | reverse complement strand
GGCAGATTAAAGTTAGCTTTTAATATATTTCTGATAGAATTGGTCATGAAAAAAAGAAACAAAAAAGACTCGAGAAGATTGATCGAGATGAGATTCATCTATTGATTCGAAAGGGATACACCCAGATAGAGATCGCAGATCGGATTGGAGTTACCCAAGGTGCGGTATCATACGAGCTTTCAGAAAAGACTCGAAAAGGAAGACGATACAATGCAGAGTATGCCCAGCACAAAAGCTATGTCCGAAAGAAATATGATCGGATACGACCCAATACCATTGCCGTACATAGCAAGCTCCGAAATACGATCGAGAAATATCTGTATGACGATCAATCACCGGAACATATCGCTCAACGGATCCGAAAGTACCATCGGGATCTGCCCTATGTGTCAGGCGTAACAATTCGGACATATATTGCGAGTCCCTACGGTAGAAGGATCGAATCTCATCGAAACAAGATATACCCGAAGAAATGGGGCCGAAGAAAAAGAAGATCGATCATCAAAGATCGACGGATGATAGATCAAAGACCTAAGTATATCAACGAAAAAAAGCGTATCGGGGATGGAGAGGGAGACTTCATTGAATCAGGGAAGTCGGGATCAGGATTGCTTTTTGTTTGTACTGACCGGAAAGCCCGATCTCCGTTCCTGGAAAAGATATGGCCAGTATCCATACCAGCGGTAGAACGAGCCATTGGAAGAATCAAAAAGAGATTCCCAGAACTCAAGACTCTTACCTTTGATAATGACCTACTGTTCATTCATCACAAACGCTTAGAGCATAAATTTGGAATTAGGATATATTTCTGCCATCGCTATTCGGCCTGGGAGAAAGGTGGAGTCGAGAATCGGAACAAGATCATTCGGACATATATTCCGAAAGGATCGGATATCTCGCAATATTCGAGACCGTACATACGAAAGCTAGAGGAGAAACTGCACCGGAGAATCATGAAATGCCTTCAATACAAAACACCAAAAGAAATCTTAATTACTCATCGGAAACGAAAACAGAAGCGATGATCGCTTCTGTTTTCAGAGAGAATCAATGGAGAAAATATATTAAATTGAGGGTTGTGGGTGCC
>JBBTRX010000009.1:0-18266 GCA_038064975.1 Patescibacteria group bacterium | reverse complement strand
GCTAGGTTGTCCAATTCATCGATAACCACGTCGAGCTTTGGCGGGCCTTCGAAAAAATGTGTGATATTACCTTTCGTCAAACCATCCGAAAACACCTCCACCGTTGCATAGGGATTAATTGCATAAATTTGTCGAGCAGTCATTTCAACCTTCAGTACACCAAGATTTTCTATACCCGCTCTGATTCTGTTTATGTTAGAAAGTGCCAGACAATCGTGGTCTGCCAGTTTGATGTGGCGTGCCCCTCCCTGAAGGACAATCGCCAATGCAACACTATTCCCTACCGAAAGTCCCCCGATACCGATTACAGCATCATAGAATTTTTTTTGCTCTTCTTCGGTTATCAAGTTTCGGTTGCGTGCAGTCCGGACTTTTAAAAATTTTTCCTCCTCAAGAATGTGCACTAGTGTCGCATTCCATGGAAAGAATACCCACTTCCCTTGCTCAATGATAGGAGAGGTTTTTTTGAGCTTGGCGAGATATTTTTGAAAATGATTCTCAAAGTCGGGGGTATAAACAAGTGTAGGGTTAGAAATTTGGAAATACTCACGTAACTGCTCGGTGTAATCATCTGAGAGTAGTTGTACCCGTTGTGACAAAAGTAATGTGTAAAGGTCTTTCTTGTTAGACTCGATGCTCAGGTCAAAAAAGATCGGTTTTAGATGGGTGTCAGCCTTGGGAGCATTAAGGAGTTTTTCAGCAACGAGCAAGGAAAGTGGGTATTCTTCTTCAGACATAAAAGTCATTTTATACTAAAACCCGTTTTCCCGTTTTACCCACTTTTGTTTGATGCCAGGTTTAAAAAAGAGTGGGTGTTCTGAAGGCCAGAAAACTAGCCTCGGTTTGACATGCTCTCCCATGCTCAAATAATTATTTTTGTACTCAGCATTTTTATCAATGAGTTGATGAATGATAATGTCCAAGGCTCTTTTTTTGAGAGTATCATTCACGCGTCTTCGTGGTTTCAGTTCGAGGTTGATCTCCAAATACTCATTGTGTTTTTGGTCATACTTGGTGATAAGTGTGAATTTTCCAGTCAAACTTTCCGTAAGCGTTGGATCAAGAAGAGCTCCGCGGACATGTTCTGGATAAATAATCGCGCCATAGAGTTTTGTAGAAAAATCCGAACGTTCAAATATGTATACAAACGGAAGCTCTGCAACAGTTTGTGCCAAACCATGTTGTCGTGCTTCTGAGCGTATCCTCACATTATTTGCCTTGAAAATACTGTCCATCTCATTGAAATCAATGACATCGCCATGATCCCCAATTGCATATCGGATTAAAGGAAGAGCATTGTTGCCCGTACATAAAATTTCTTTATTAACGGCTTCAAAATTAACAAATAGTGGATTAAATTGGGCAAGTGTTGGAAGTAATCGTATTTCTTCAAAAATGCTCTTGAAGATAACTTTATTTTTTGTTGCAATCTGTCGTAAAAGTATGGTTAAAGGGGTTTCTGTGGCCATTGTGCCTAAATCAGCACTGCCGTAGACATTTATTGTGTCGATGTATGAATTTCTTATCTCTGCACGTTTTACAATAAAATCACGAAAGTCTTCTAAAAAGGTTTCTGCTGCGAAAACAATTTTTAAGTGAAATGACTTCCAATTTAACCGACGTTCTCGCCCCTCATCAATTATGTCCTTAATAAATGGAGGATACCCGCATAGAATAACTTGATCAAACTTCGGAGCAAGATAACGTAAAGCGTTAAAAATCTCCTCTTTGTTGACTCCCGGTGTGATGATGGTTACGGGGTATTGCGCAAGCCCCAAGCGCCTGAATGCTTGGTAAGTAATCAATCCCCCGATCCATACACCCATACCAAACCCAACAATGACAAGAGTCGTTTTTTTCTTGTTTGATGGATCATTACCTAAAAACATTTCATGATATACCCCTGATTGCCAGTCTATGTTTTCATCCCGAGGGAAATAGAATGATTTTCCAGTGGACCCAGAGGTTGCAGTAAAAACCAGTGATTTATTTTTCAACGAGCCATCCCAGCACAATTTTTCAAGCGGATACTGACGAAGGTAATTTTTCTTTGTCGTAATTGGTACCTGCTGAAAATCGCTCCACGATTTTATTCGAGCAGAATTGATTTTATGTCGTTTGAGAAAGTCTCGATATGCAGGAATTTTTCTGCTTGCGAGACGAAAAAGCGTGAGTGTACGCTCGCGGCCTTTGGCAATCCAGAAATCGCTCTTTTGGGTTTTGAGTAATCTAAGAAGCTGTGGGGCTGTGTATTTATGTTTCGGCCCGCTTGAAGAGTTCATTTTATAGTACTTTCTTAGTTGTCACAGTTGGAAAATATGAGAGATACACAAGGATCATTAAACAGCAAAAAGACCCTGGTTGCAAGGTCTTTACGGTTCCCCGTGCTGCTCACGGATTAAATATTTTAACCCAGTATATCATCGTAAACAGGGCCCAGAATAACCGATATGAACCACAGTGGTGCCATAATAATCGCCGCCTCAAGAATTGTTCTAATATCTTTAGATAGTGGCATGGGTTATAGCTAGTTTATATAGCATTGTACCTTAATAATCATCGTTACAAAATTGGTATAATTGGTCTAGAAACACCTCATGTTTTTCTATGAATGGTCGTATTTAGCTGGCAACTCTATTGTTTGTTATTGTATGTTAAGATAGTAGAAAATACCTACTATGTAACTCAACAGAGGCATTGTTCGCGCGATTTTCCCAAGTGAGGGCGGGCAAAAATTCCTTATCCTCAACCCCTTCCCGAAAATAAAAAATTATGAATAAGATTCACAAAAAGGCAGAAGAAAAAGGAAAAACTAAGTAATATCAATGCGAAACCAACGAGTATGTCTCGTTATATAGCCATCGAACAAGACCTTAATGCCATCACTGAGGCGTTAGACTTTGTTTGGAAAAAAGAACTAAGGTTTATTTTCCAAGACACGACTAAAATTTCGGATGTAATAATTATTAGTTATGATTCTAAAAAAATCTACGCTTGGGCGCGTAGTGCTGATGATAAATATTTACTTGATGTAATCCCACACAGTATAAAACTTAGCAATAAATACCAGAGTGGTTGGAGAGCACGCTTAGAACCAAAGGCGTTGGAAAAGTTTCTTCCAGAACAGTGGCAAGATAACCAGTTTTCCAAACCGAAAATCAGCGGTAGTTTATTTACTCTGTTTATTCAAATACAAAAACTAAAGCATCGCCGATTTAATCCCTACACCTCTTACGAAAGTTATCTGGCAACTATAGTTCATGAATTTGCACATGTATATTATAACAGTCACAAGTTATGGTGGTACTCAAATAAAGCTGAAAATATAATTTATATTCAACTAGCACAGAAGCTCTACGGAGGAAATAAAATTAGTAAAAAAGTTTCGTTACGGGTGCCTACACAGGATTCTACCTCCGAATTGTTTGCGTTTTGCGCAGAATATACAGCAGCTTCAATTTTTTGGCCAAAACACAAAAAGAATTTAGACAAATATTATACTGCGAGGCTCGACGAGCTTACAATGGAAGAGAAAAAAAAGAATCTGGATGTGGAAGATTCTGTACTAGATAGGTCTCACCATGATCTCGCTGCCGTTGTGGGTAGAATTTTAATAGACCGTTACCCTGGAAAGTGGCCTGAAGTATTACTTAAAAAGTTTGAACTTTAGTAAGTTAGTAAAATCGAGTGCAAGCATTAAAGCTTGCACTCGATTTATTTCTCTCCTTCCTTAACAGCTATGGTGCGTCTGGGCCACACTGACCGGGGCCGCAATCCGGTGTGCACGGTGAGCAGGAGGGATAGCAGTCGGGAGGACACGGGGGACTGCAATTCGGTGGGCAAACTAGACGCCTCTCGCGTTCATCTTGTTGCCGCACCTTTTTCCTGAAATCTTGGAGTTTGTGATCATTCAAGACCGCGGGTAAACCTTCTGTGACATCCCCAACTGGGTTAAACCAAGAAAAGACACAGGGGGAAACTTTGCCGTCGGGCTTGACACAGAGTTTTCCGCGCCAGCACGAGCCACAAAGTTCACCGAACAGATCGCGATTGAAAGCCAACTCCTGACCGCGGCCAACTCCACGCAGTCGATCCGTGCTGACAGAGCTGACGCCCATGCCGAGAAGCATAGTTTTTGTCCGCTCGACGCCTTCCGGGTCTTGACTGATATCGATAACTCCCACTCGGGTAGTGATACCGAATTCGACCGCACTCTTGATTCCCCTAATTGTCCTCTCGAAACTGCCGTTTATCTTGGTTACCGAATCATGAGCCCCCGACTGATCGGAGTAAGCAGAGAACGCAAGATTAACCCCGTTATCGCGAAAAGTCTTCAGCAACTTGTGTCCATATGGGGTATCGAGCGTCGTGCCGTTTGTGAACACCTCTAGATAGCTGTAACCCAAGGTTTTCCCTCGCTCGATGAATAGCGGAAGTTGCGGATGCAGTGTCGGCTCGCCGCCGATAAACTGAATAGCTCTGCACCCAAGCGAGTAACCTTCGTCGAGCACACGAAGCCAGTCAGCCCCCGTCATTCCTTGAGTCAGCGGCTTGAGCGGGCTGGACTCTGCGTAGCAGTGCACGCAATGCAAGTTACATTTCGGGGTTATCTCTAACCACAGAAAATCTAGTGCGGTTAGCCAACCTGTATCTTGTTGGCGCGGCTCCTCTACTTGTTCTGTGAGCATGTTCCGTCCTTCCTATTGAGTTATGTTGGTGGTACTACTTCTGAAAAAGTTAACAGAGTAGGAAAATTTTGTCAAGAGGCCATGGTAGAACTTGCACACTCGGTAGCTTAACCTTACGAGTTCTTCTAAGGTTTTCTTGATGAAATCAAAACCCAAATATCCTCCGAAATTCATCGGCTGTATGTTTTCGATTCTGAATTTCCTTTTTGCTGTGGTAACCCGGTATCAGTTTTTCATCGAGAGAAATGAGAGAGCGATTATCTTCGAGCGGTTGGTTATTCACAATTTTTCTTACGCAGTACGCGACTGCCGAACCGTTTAAAAGCGCAGCTCCGCCCAACTGGGGCCACGAAACAATAGTTTTACCCATTTCTGCAAACGACGAGAGGGTGCGCTCTGTTACATTTTCAATGCCTATATGGTTAGCAATCATCTTACCAATGCTGAATTTATCAAGTTTAGTCAGCATATCATACGACACGTTCCCCATTCTCCCGTGGAAAAACGGAGTCTTAGGGTCAAGGTCGTACCGTTCAATATCAACAACACCATTATCGCCATTATCCGCCGCCATGATAACCGGCAGCCGATATTTCCGAGCTTCTTCTCGAATCAGGTATTTCACCGCTAGGTTGTCCAATTCATCGATAACCACGTTGAGTTTTGGCGGGCCCTTGAAAAAACGGGTGATGGTATCTTTCGTCAAACCATCTGAAAATAACTCAACGGTTGCATAAGGGTTAATTGCATAGATCTGCCGAGCGGTCATTTCAACCTTCAGTACACCAAGGTTCTCCACACCAACCCTAATTCTATTTGTATTAGAAAGAGCAAGACGATCGTGATCAGCCAGTTTGATATGGTGTGCCCCTCCCTGAAGAACAATTGCTAATGCAACACTGTTCCCCACGGAGAGACCGCCGATACCAATTACAGCATCATAGAATTTTTTTTGTTCTTCTTCATTTATTAAGTTCCGGTTGCGCGTAGTTCGGACTTTAAAGTATTCATCCTCGGGTAGAATGTGCACCAGCGTCGCATTCCATGAAAAAAACACCCATTTTCCATATTGCCAAATAGGCTTTTGAGAAATCAGCCCTCGAAGATATTTTCTAAACTCCCCTTTGAAGTCTGAACTATAGACTAGTTGTGGATTTTGAACCTGAAAAAGCTCTTCCAATTGGCTTTCGTAATCATCAACTACATGCTGAATATGATTCTTACGCCATAGAGTGGCCAACCTTTTTCTATCCTTAACTTCGCCAAGATCAAAAAAGTGGGGTTTTTGAATTCCCCCTCTGTGCCGCATGCTCTTTTTTGCCGCAGTTTCTAGAAATTTCATTATCCAGATTTAAAAATATATCGGGGTTTAAGACCAGGCTTAAAATACGGCTCACTTTGATACGGCCACAGTTTTATTTTGGGTACGAGATGCTTTTTTCCTTTTTTATAATGTTCAAGTATATAGGCATATTCTGCGTTGATCTTAGGTAACATTTTGACTATCCGCTCTTTAACGTTCCTGATTAATTTATTATTTGTCTTGGTTGCGTCCCTTAATTCTATATTGATTTCTAGAATTTGTTCCATCTTAGGAGCATTGATTTTCCTCATAGTAAATTTGCCCGTAAGAAAACCTAGAAATTGTTTGTGATTAAGAATATTTCGAATGTTTTCTGGATAAATATTTGCCGCATAAAAGACGATGGTGTTGTCAGAACGATCTATTAAAGAAATCAAAGGGAGGTTCCACTGCTTAAGTTTGATATCTGGAAAGTGTTTAATGATGTCTGATGAGAGAATTTGGCCTCTGTCGTGCAAATTGAATCGTATTAGTGGTATCCCGCTCTGTGATGTAAAAATAAGCTCGTCACCCACTGATTCTACATATCTCATCAATGGATTATATTGAAAAAGATTTGGAGGAGTATCTAACTTAAAGATATTCTGGCACAATGTTTTATTTTTTTCGGCAGCTCTCCGTATAGAAATAGTTATAGGTGTTTCAAAACCCATAAGCAGCATTTCTGAGGAGCCGTATGTATTTATTAAATCAAAAGATGAAAGATTTTTACCCAACATCTTTAATAAATAGTTTCTCCACTCCTCATTAAATCCTTCACTGCAAACCATCGCCCGTACATTCAATTTCTTCCACGGTACACCTTCCTTGACACCTGACTCTATTACGTCTTTTATAAAAAATGGGTGGCCGATAAGTAAAATTTGGTCATATTCCATATGGAGCGTCTGGATTGCCTTTAACACTTCAGATTTACTATTACCTGATGTAATGATAGTAAGTGGGTATCCTTTCTCAGATATAGTAAATGTGGGTATAGTTGTCGCAATACCTGAGACATAAATACCCATGGGAAAACAAATAACAGCAAGTGTGGAGCGGGTATCCATTCCAAAAAGATATCTATAAATAAGTTCATGAAGTATTACCGCTTCTAATTCTTGATAAGTCCCCCTTGGCCACAATTGAGGACTCCCTGTAGTACCGGAACTTACTGCGATAAGCTTATTCTGAATTGTCTTGGCATCCCACGAGCGATCCTTGATTGAATACTTATTTATATAATTGTGTTTATCGGTAATAGGGAGATTCCTAAAATCTGCAATAGTTTTTATTTTATCCGACTTAACACCGTTAGTTTTTAAGAAGTGTTTGTACGCCGGTACACGTAATGATGCATGGTGAAAAAGCTTGAGCGCTTTCCGCTCTCCACGCCGTACCCACTCACCTTCGCTCAGTGTTCTAAGAGATTTCTCAAAAATTGAGATATCTAATTTTGATGAGGGTAATGTTGAAACTTTATCGTAGTTAATGCTTTCAAGAAATTGTATATATGACATAGTGCTGAGACGCTATCGAGCCCATTCGATATTGATCATTGGACTAGCTTTGAGCGACACTATAAGATTTTCCAATTCATCACCTAATACCCGATCATCATAGATTGCAGGTATAGCTGTTCTTATAAGAGCTAATAATCCCTTCGAGGAATTCGATAGCTTTTTTTGAATATTCAAAAAATCCACAGCTTGGGAGAGTGCAACTGCTTCTATTGCCAATACGACATAGGTATTCTCAATTACTTTAGAGGTAAAGAGTGCTACATCAGTACCCATACTTACTACATCTTGATTATCAGCGTTCGTAGGTATGGAATGAATAGAATGGGGGTATGAAAGCGTTTGGTTCTGCGAAGCCGTCGATGTCGCGACGAACTGCAAACCTTGCAATCCCATAGTAAGACCCGGCCGTTTTAGATTCAAAAAAGGTGGGAATTTACTATTGAGTCTTTCATTTAAGAAAAAATTGAGCCTCCTTTCAGAAAGCATACTTAATTTAGCAAGGGACATTTTGAGGTGATCGAGTGCTACGGCAATATATTCTCCATGAAAATTTCCCCCGTGAAGAAATTCCTTATTCACAAAATCTACAATTGGGTTGTCGGTGACAGAATTCATTTCAGTTTCAGTGGTGCGGATTGACTGCAATAACGTATCAAGCCCCGGACCCACGATTTGCGCAATACAACGTAGGGAATATATTTCTTGGACATCCTCCTGTATTTTATGGATGATGCTGTTTATCTTTACGACACTCTCTAATGTTCGCCGAGATTTGAGAAGTATTGATCCTCCCAAAAGTTTCCGTAACGCTTGAGCTACTAATATCTGACCATTATGTGGTCGTAAATCATGGAGTAGTTTAGAAATGCCATCGCTATGACTCTGAACAAGCTCTAGGGCAAGAGCTCCATTTCGCACTGCTAGACTGAAAAGTTGTTGGGCGTCATGACAATGCACAGCCGCTATGCCCGTCATTACGGATGTGCCGTTTATAAGGGAAAGTCCTTCTTTGCTTTTCAATTTATAACCACCAATGTGGAGTTTTTTTAAAACACTTTTTGCTGAGTCTCGCTTTCCTTTATAGTGGACATCCCCTTCTCCAATAAGCGCAAGTGCTATGTGGGCGAGCTGGACGAGGTCCCCGCTTGTGCCAACGGCTCCGTGTTCTGGAATGATTGGCAGGATTCTATGGTTGATAAAAAAAATAAGTCGCTCAATAAGTTCAGGTGACACGCCAGAATGACCTCTCACGAGTGTATTTAACCGAACAACCATTGATGCTAGGACGTATGAATCGCAAATTGGCGTTCCAATGCCGACAGCGTGCCCGAGTATTAAATTTTTTTGAAGTTCTTCAAGATGCTGTTTATCGATGATATAAGACGCCATTGGGCCAAAGCCTGTATTAGTCCCGTAGATGACTTTTTTCTCAGCCTCCTCTTCAATATACTTTCTCGATTTTCTGATTGCGCCTAGACAAGACCGTGAAACCCCTACCCTCAAATGTGGGTTTTTGATAAGCCTATGAATATCGTCTATTTTTAGATTTTTACCCGAGAGGACAACAGGTTTAGATTTTGCGGACATTGTGCTAAGTAAATATACCAATCAGTTGCTCTCATTAAACAGCAAAAAGACCCTGACTGCAAGGTTCACATTTGAACATGACACTAGAGGAAATATCAAGGCCCGACCTTGATATTTAATGTATGCCCCAGCTTTTAGTTATTTAATGGTGGCTGTCCCCATTATCCCCCTTGAAATGTTTCGACCTTTGCTACCGTGAACGACCCGCGCACAAGCCCGCCTGCCGCTTTCATAAACGCGGTGTCGCCCCATAAGGGGATTTCATACCATACCTTTTCGGATGAATGCGACGTATAAAGGTAAGCCCACTTCCAGAGGATATTCGGGCGCGTACCCCAGGAGATTGCGTGCTTTCGCTATATCGAGTGATCCGCGTTTGGGACGATGCATTTCGTCAGGAGCCTCGACAACCTGAATGTTCGGGATCAGTGTCCGCAGTATCTCAACGTATTCTTTTAATGTACGCCCTTGCCCATATGTAATATTGAACGCTTGGTTTGCACCGTTTTGATGTTTAGCCGCAAGTACAATACCGCTTGCCGTATCGTTCACATACGAAAAATCAAGCGTCACGTCGCCACTCCGCAATTCAAGCGGTTCTCCACGCAGGGCTTTTTCAACGAATAATTGAGAAACACGTCGGTTAATGTCGGTGGGTCCGTAGACGGCTGACGGGCGTACAATTGCATATTCAATGCCCATGCGTCTCGAGAATGACTCCACTAATATCTCACCCGCATATTTCATGCCTCCGTAAAGGTTCATTGGTTTTTTGGGATGCTCTTCATTGGCTGGTGTTCTCTGGAAATCTCCGTAGACCATGCTTGAAGAGATATATACAAAGCGCGAAACGCCGCCAATTTGTGCTGCTTGCAGTGCGTTGAATGTGCCCATGAGGATAGAGCCGAGCGCTTCTTCGGGTCGATGGGACGAGAGGTCCGCAAGCGGCATTGCCGCGAGATGAATGATGTGACTTGGCTTGTAGTGTGCGACGACATCGCGTAGATCATTCTTGTCTCGCGTATCTGCCCGTACCCAGATTATACTGTCTTTAATGTCGTCGAAGCGGAAGGCGAGGTTTTTTTGGTATTCGCTTTCAAGTGGCGAGAAGTACTGGGTGAAGTTGTCATAAACGATCACTGTGTCGCCAGCCTCAACGAGCTTCCGAACGACGTTTGAACCGACGAATCCAGCGCCACCAGTAACGAATATAGTCATGCCTGATCTTGTCATAGTTGGACTATTTATACTATAAAATATATATGTATGCCAATATCATGGTGACTGAAATACCCGCAGCTGTATCCCCAGCAGGACTGTTTTACAAAGCCAAAGCGGAGTCGCCCCAGGAGTTTGGGGACCTATATCACCTCTTATCCCGATAAAGCGCGAGTATGCTACCTACGGTATGCTTAAGACTGTGATTTTTCACTACGATTTGTCTGAGTTGCTGACCAAGATGTTTCCTTGAATCAGCGCTTAATTTATAAATCTCGTCAATCTTCTTAGTAACGTATTTCGAGTCTGTGGAATCAAGAAAGAGTTCACTTGGTACAATACTTCTAAAAGCTTCATTTGAAGTTACAACAATAGTGCCGCAGGACATCGCTTCAAGTACGACCTTATCAAGTGATCCAGTCTCAGATAAATTTATAAAGATATCAGCATGTTGATAGTAAAAAATAGTATCTCTATGTGGCATAGGTCCGAGAAAAGAGACAAAATGGTCAAAACTCATCTCATGAACCCATTGTTGCACTCGCTCCAGGTATTCTCTCTGACTGGGCAAGCCCGGGCTACCTATAATTTGGAAACATACATTTTCAAATACCGGCTTTTCAATTAGATAAGGAATAGCAGCGAGCATTTTATCGATGTTCTTAACGGGGCTTATGCGCCCTACCGTAAGTATCTTAGGAGAAGAACTGCCGGCATCAGCCACTTTCAAAGGGATAAATTGATCAATATTAATAGCGTGACCAAATATATGCACTGGTCGCTTTGTACGAAGCCTAAAGCTTTCTTGCGATGCGGACACAAAACCATCAACAAATAGTGTTGATAAACGAAGCAAGGTATTCACATCCTTGTGCACGTACCATTGGAAAAGTCTTTTTCTAAAAAGAAAACACCAAGGACCTGCCATCAGCGAGTAATGTTGAATCATATGCGCAAAAACACCTTGCACTCGTCTTATGTTGAGCAAGAGATACTTCTGAAAAAGAAGCAATTGCTTTACCTTCCCGTATCCGCGCTCTTTTCCCAATGAGTAAAACTCTACGTTTTCACCCAGAGCAGGCACCCTTCCCATTTCCTGACAAATAACAATAAGCTTACCTCCAGCCAGCTGTGCCGAGAACTCTCTTATCCAATCTGAAACAAAACTAGCCGCATCATCATCACTATCTACCTTACGCGTTAAAAATAAAATGTTCATAGGGAAGTGTGGTTTACGAAATCTGAGCTCCATAAGCGATGTCACGCAATCTTAATAAGACATCGTGCGTCAGCGTTGTTATTGGTCGGGCAAGGTTTTGCGCATGACGCACACCATACCAATCAAGAATACTGTCAACAAGGACGCGATTTGTTTTTCCTTCCCGAACTTTGTTAAAAACACTTCCATCACCACTAGCGACAGGGAAAATCCGTTTGCGATTAGCTAAACTTTTTTCTATCTTCCATATGGCCGCGTCGTTCTCTGGATTAGTGCTTGACAGAAAATTGCAAACATAAAAATATTTTATGGTTTCTATGATGGAACACCTAACATGCTCGTCAACCAAATTGACTCCGGTTTTTTTGCTCAGGTCAACATCTAACCTCCATTCTCTATCGTCAAAGCCTAGATCCGTCATGTGTTTTTGAAAATCCGCGAAACCGTTTGACCATTCTGCCCCGACCCAACTAAAATAGTATCTTGAATGCACTTGTCTGGTACTGGATTTATCATCTGAAACACGCCATTTTATGGCAACGTTTATAGTTCCATCTACTGACCAATCAAAAGGGTTTAACTCAGAAGAGACTTTCTTTTTGTCCCACTTGTTCATACCATCCAAGTAAGTAACCGGCTGCGTCTTTTCATCTAAGCACAAAGACTCTATATGGGAATGTATTATTTCATAATCCGCAACCGACTCAACCCCGAGAATATGTATCGTGAATGCTAATGCATGTATCCCTTTGTCGAAGAGTGCGCCTCCAGTAACGCCGTCTCGATCGAGTCCATGCGCTTTTTTCTTTGCAACTGAACTTATCCTCGCAATATGGGTGCTGACAATATTTTGTCCCACCAACTCCTCAGCCAGCCTTAGTGAAACATCGCTCATTGTTTCCGAAAAATTGCAGTAGATTTGTGGCAAGGTTGCATCCTGCAGAATAGCAAGCTGATCTTGCGTAGTAAATATTGGCTTCTCGCCAACATAACATACGTCTTCTGAAAAGAACTGTGTTATCAGAGCTAAATGACCAAAATGATATGGTGTGGGCGAAGCGTCGTAAATGAAAATCCTCGCCTTAGAGGCGGTAGTATTTGCTAACAAAAGATGCAATACATCTGAAAGAGCAGAAAATTTCCGGATCGGCATGACGTCTTCCATACGACTATCGGTTTGCCTTTCAAGATCTCGATATCCTGGATCAACCAAATTCACACTTCGAACATAAAGACCATAAGTTTCAAGTTCCTTGATGGTCTGTGGTAAAGAATTTTGGGCAGCCTTTCCCATTTGGCCAAGTGCCCCAAGAATCAAAAAATCAATATAGTTATTAAGATTTTTTTTCATATCAAAATTTTCCACTAAAATCTTTAAATACACGCACATTATGGGAGCAAGATTTACATGCTCCCGCTTTTACATGAGCTATAGCTTTTGATAAACTATTGGATTCTTCGGAATAAGTGGGGCAAGATCTGTAGATGGTAAGTATTTCTGCCGCGGCAGGAAATAAAAGTGAGTAACTCACTGATGTTCCGTGTGTTTTATTCATATATTTCAGCATGCTCTAGTGAAGCCTCCTCCTTATCTTTCAAGGAAAGAATAGGTTCATGAATAATCGGCCATTTAATTGAGATATCTTTGTCATCCCATACAATCGTGTGTGAAAGGCTCTGTGAATGAAATGTTGTTGCTTTGTATACAACATCTGCAAAACGCGTAAGCACAAGATAACCGTGAGCAAACCCTTCTGGAACCCATAGCTGCTTACGATTTCGAGAGGAAAGGATAGTGCCAAACCATTTTCCGAAATTTTTGGAATTTTTTCTAATATCAACAGCAACATCAAAAACGGCACCAGACGTTACTCTCACGAGCTTTCCCTGCGGAACTTCAAGTTGATAATGTAGACCGCGAAGTACTCCCTTCTTTGATCTAACTTGATTCTCTTGTACAAACGAAATATCCTCACGAGAGATTTCGCTTCCTAAAATATCAACACGAAACGATTCAAACAAACTCCCTCGTGAGTCTTTATGTATCTCAGATTCGATTAGGTAAACCCCCTCCAATTCAGTTTCTTTGATATTCATAGAGGATATCAGGATCATGAAATAATGAAATAATGCGGTCAGCCACTATTTTTTACTTAAATATGGCCTGTGTATTTATGTTTCGGCCCACCCGATGAGTTCATTTTTGCAGTACTTTCTTAATTGTCACAGCTGGAAAATATGATAGATACACAAGGATTATTAAACAGCAAAAAGACCCTGACTGCAAGGTTTACACAACCCCAATTACAACGTCATATTACGGGGTGATTTTCAAGTGGTATAGTGTTTCTCCGTCTGTTATATATTCCAAACACTCGTCTTTCATTTGCTGATGTTTTTGGTTGATTGTTTTATTCATATCTGGTGCCAACATTTCACCATCTATAAAGGCGAGAACAAGATTTTCATCCATAAATTCAAAGAGGAAACAAGCTTCCTCGACTAATCCTTCTTCAGATAAAGTCTCTAAAGCTTGACCCTTAAGTATAGAATCTAGTTGACTAGCCCATTCTTTCCAACGCTCTAGTTTCCCAGATTTTACTTTGAATAAAGATACCTTTTTCATATATGATTTCCTTAATTATATACTAAGAGAAACAGTGAGCAGTAGAGTGATGGTAAAGGAAAAGGGCTGTGTTATCTAAAGCAAGATAGCACAGCCCTAATGCTGAAAAGAACAAATAACTTAGGGAGTCCGAATTCCATGGAGAGCCCTCTTACCGAAGGTCAAGAACCATAGACTACGGTAATCCTCCCATACGAGTGGCCTCATACTTGTTTGGCCGAAGAGCTGTTCAAGAATCAGCCGAGCATCCAGAAAGTATTCCAGGCTATCTGCGCTTGGATCCATGAGAGTTGGCCCCTGGAACTTATGCATCTGGAAGGTGTTAATCGTTGGGAACTTGTTGACGTGTTCCCTGAAACGACTGAAGTGACGTTCCATCACTTGAAGTGGTTCCATTCCCACGATGTAGGAAAAGCTCACTTCATGTCCCAACCTGAGAGCAATGTCCATGGCCTCACGAGCGCCATCTAGCTCGAGCGCTTTCTTGTCTCGCCTCAATAGGTCGCGACGTTCAAACGTCTCCAGCGAGAAGCAGATACCGAACGGTTGAATCTCGCCCAGCCGGACCAACTGCTCCGGCGTTGTGATCTGAGAGCCGAGATAGAAAATCTTCCCATCAAAGTGATAATCTTCCAAAACCTGTTTGAGTTCAAGTAGGAATTGACAGAGATCATCACTGTTTCTGTAGTTGCCGGTAACCACAGAAATTTGAATCAAATGAGACAAGTTGGTAAAACCATACCTACTCATCCAATTCTCAAAGAAGATTCTTAAATCTGTACTGGTTTCAATCTTCTGGTCATCGTTAGGAGTCAAATGAGACGTGCAGCAGAAGCGACAACCGGCGCATGACGACCGAGAATTCGGATTGAAGTTCAGCGACGTCTTTTTCCTGCGAAAATAGTACAAATCGCTGACATCCTCCGTCGGGTTAATCACTTGTCCAACGAGTGTCCCTTGTAGTGATAGCAGATCATCTGTCAAAGTAAACTCGCTGTTTGGGTTCACTGGCAGAGCAAAGAAGTAATCAAGCTCTCCTCGTTTTTTTGCGTAGTCAAAGAGCTTGCTGTCAGCCAAACGAAAGTCCATTCGTATCCTGCTATACTCACATTCAAGTTTGACACCATGGACATTCAAGGCAATGAACAAGACGTCTTCCAGGGGTATTTCGTACTGCTCTGAAAGACGGCTGATTCTGTCGATATCTAGCATGATCTACGATCCTCCTTCTGGATGGGACATTGCGTGAAGAAAACCATTTCTCTTCTTGCAGATAATCAGGGTTGTAAGTACTGGCACGGAGATCTTGTTGTGTTTTTTCACAATCTCTGAAATCCGCGCCAAGAACTTTGTCCGTTTCTGTTCATCAACCTCAACAATCTTTGGGAAGGTGTTGAGGAGTTTTGGATACGTCTGATCGTCGTAATTGTACACTGTGAAGTATTTCCTCAAGGTGGTTGTGTAGAACAGAGGGTTTTGGACAACCTCTTGTTCTCGACGATGGAGCTTTGACAACACTCCCTCGTTTACCTCGGCAACACTTGACTCGCTGGGGTAGGCGTCGGGCAGATATTGATGGTAAGCTCTGTTCGCCTCGGCAGTGACTTCGGAGTCCGAGAGAAAGAAGCTATTCCAAACCAGAACGAGACTTCCAGCATCATTAAGCAGATCAAGGACTTTTTGGTACCTGATCCCCTCGTCAATCCAATGATACGCCGTGAATGCTAGGATTGCGTCGAACCGCTTCGTTGACTGAAAGCCCTCAAACGTTTCTTCAAGGATTTTGGCATTCTTGAATCCCTCAGTCTGTTTTCTGGCGATTGCCGCCAGATGTACGCCGGGTTCAATGGCCAAAACCTGGTAGCCGATCTTTGCCAACTCAACAGTGGCAATCCCGCTACCCGCGCCAATCTCCAGCAATCGCGAATCATTACCAATTCCGCACAAATCCCTGACATCCTCGAACAACTGAACGGGATATCCAGGGCGGACGGAATGGTAGTTTTCGGCAAATACATCAAATGACGCGTTGAAAATGTTTTTTCCTTTGAACATCATGGTTAGTTTCCTTTCGTTGACTGTTTCAAGAACAGCATGAATCTGATCTTGGTTGTAGTAAGTTCCAATGGGCGACAAAAATCGCGGCGTCCGCCGAGTTCAATCTTTGCCAGAATGAATCCTGGTCCTTGCTCGAACTCTATTACAGCACGTCTCAGATCCTTTTGGCTACTGACTATCCGCACATATTGATAACCAACACCCAGTGCCAATATGTTGAGATGAGCAGTGTCAGACATTGATTTTTCTTCGTTGCAAGAACCGTAAGCCCCGTTATCTACAACAATATGAAGTAGATTTTTCGGTTGCTTGTTCCCTATCGTTACGATAGAGCCGAGGTTCATCAACAAACTCGCGTCCCCGTCAACCACCACCACTCTTTTACTTGGACAGGCAATAGCCAGCCCCAACCCCATTGAAGACGCAAGCCCCATTGAACCCGGGACATAGATGTTTCTCTCCGAATCAAAATTCTCGAAAATTTCCCGAGAAATCAATCCGGCCGTAGAAACAACTGCATCTTGAGGATTAATCGTTGCCATTATAACCTCGATTGCTTCTTGTCTTTTCATTTATGCCATCCTCTCTTTAGCAGAAGAAATGTCGGGAGTGTTACTTTGTGCATCTCCTCAAACATTGACCCGATGAGGGTTTCCAGATTTTGTTCTTCGAAAACCGTAAACGGCAGATCAAATGATTGAATCAATGCTTCGGTCGCCCGACCCGTTGTCAGGTGCTGTATCGCATCCTCACCTTCACATCCACGATGGGACACCACGAAAAAAATCGGGATCCCATAAGGAACGAGAAGAGATGCTATGTCGTTTGATGCAGCAAAAAGGCCAGAGTTCTGCATGTAGACTATCGAAGTTTTTCCACCTAAGTATGCACCAGCAGCCAAACCGACAGCCTCTGATTCGCGGTTAGCAGGTACATGAAGGACCGTTGCGTCATCATCAAAATTCTTAATGATATGCCTCAGCACTCCACATGGCACCCCCGATGCAAAGTTCACACCAAACTCAATAAAGAGTTGGTGCATATGATCCGCTTTTCCGCTTCGCTCACCAGCTAAGGTGTTGAAGGTGATTTTGTCACCCGTGTCCATATCTGATTTCCCTTTTCTTTTTTGTTGTCAAAGAACATTTTTCTATATCCTTGATATAATCCTAAGGACTACAACACACTAGCATTAATAGAGAATTTTGTAAAGACACCGTAAAGTTTCAGGAGCTTCGCAACACCCTGGGGTAAAATCATGTATATGCCATACACAACAAATCCGCACATAGCGAAGGTTCGGAGAGACGCAGTTCGGAAAACAGAAAACAGGGACAGCCACCATTTTTTACTTAAATATATGCTGTGATTTCTTCGGCCGCCCTGGAGCGCGCAAGGTTGGTCTAAGGACGATTAAACAACAAAAAGTCTCGCGTTGCAAGTCATGTGACCGCAGTCCAAGGTCTCTTTCAATTGACGAGCAGCTGCCCCGAATAAAGTGGGTTACTTTTTCAATTACCATAAACTATTTTAGACTTTCCGTAATGTCATTAACTTTTTGTTTCCAAATGTAATATCTCCTACTTTTTCCTCTATCTCATCCAAAGATATACCGTATTTAATCTTATAAACTCCGCCTACAGACGAGAATAATGCAGTCGTATAGTCAAAACCTAAAACATCAGCACACTTTTTCACATCGTCTTCAGATTGACCCTCAATCTCAATGAATGGTTCTAAACCAGGCCATTCGTCTATGGTGATTTCCACTTGACCTATTTTCCAGAGCTCTCGTTTTGATTCCTGATATGCCTTTCTCTTGCATCCTATAGATTCTAGAAGTTCAAGCGCTGTATCAAAATTACCAATTGTCAAAGAGATTTCTTTTTGATCTTCTATGTTTGAGCCAGTACTCATCTTGAGAGCTAGGGTGACCTTATCACCCTCATCACGAACTCTTAGCCATGCATCATTTGATCTTTTATCTTTAGGTAAGTGAAAATTA
>JBBTRX010000008.1:0-18510 GCA_038064975.1 Patescibacteria group bacterium | reverse complement strand
CGCACAACCAAAAAAATAATCCTACTAGTAGAGGTAGGGTTATTTTATTTTTGCGCGGGAGTTCGGAGCACTCCTTGATCTTCATCTTAGTATGAGAAGATTCTAACTAAGGATGAAAAAAGATTTTACAAAAGCAATTCATTATACCGGGAAGATCGCTGACGCGTGGCTACCTTGGAAGATTCAATACGACCATATCCCCGGCATTGCGGTGGGTATTGTTCATAAGGGAAAGCTTGTCTATCAAAAAGGTTTTGGGTTTGCGGACACGGAGTCTAAAATACCGATGACTCCCGATACCTCTTTTCGGGTTGCTTCAATATCTAAGACATTCACGGCAGTTGCCATTATGCAGCTTGTGGAGTATGGAAAAATAAATTTGGATGATCGAATAGAACAACATCTCCCGTGGTTTAAGGGGAGGTCAAAGCATTCCCATGCGGGGAGTATAACGATCCGTCACATGCTTTCTCATACCGGAGGCGTATGGAGGGATGGAACTACTCTGCATTGGGAAAATGATGAATTTCCAGATTTTATGACGCTCAAAAAATCCATTTCCGGAAAAAGTTTTATTGCTGAAAATTTGGCGCGATTCAGATATTCAAATTTTGGTTTTGCGGTGCTCGGTGAGATTATTGCGAAGACAAGCGGCTCTACCTACGGCGAATATGTCGTGGAACATATCATTAAAAAACTTGGCATGGAGCACACAGCTCCGGATTGGAATGATACAAATGATACATGGCTTGCAAAAGGGTATTCGCGCCCGATTCCGAATAAAGGACGGGAGACGTTTTCTCCTATGGAAACGAAGGCATACGCTCCGGCTACCGGATTTCTTTCTAATGTTTCCGATCTCGCTAAATATCTCGCTGCGCTGTCTATGAATTCGAGGGGAATAAATACGTTACTTACTGAAGCATCGCAGAGGGAAATGATGAAAGAATATACTTCGACTCGCGAAGCCGGGTTTTCTTATGGACTTGGATTTGATATCTACTCCATACAAAAAAGAAAAATTGTTGGGCACTCGGGTAGTTTTGCGGGTTTTATTACTCAAATTTCCCTTGATGTGGAAAATGATATTGGAGTTATTACGCTTACGAATACTAATGACAGTTCATGTGGTTTCATTAATGACGGACTTTTTGAATCTATCTACGAGATTTTCGACGAGGAAAATAAATACGGTGAGGGCATGATTCTGCAGGATCAGGATAAGTTTGAGGGGGCGTATCGTTCGCGTTGGGATGATGTGGTCGTCGTTGGTATTGATACTAAGCTCATTGCTTTTAACCCTAAAGTAAACTCTCCGACAAGGAAGGGAATGCTCTTAAAACCGAAGGGTAGGAATAAATTTTTAATAGATGTAAATTCAAGTTTTAATACTCCGCCAGAATTTGCGACATTTGCGTTTGAACGAGGGGAAAAGCAGGCGACTACGTTTATGAGTAGTGCGATTCCAGCCACACGCATTGAAGAATAGGTGTTAATTAGGTGTTGGATTTATTTGTCACACGCCCCGTGTGGTGGTTGTTATAGTAATAAGAAAGCAAAAGGTCGATATACATTCGGTTATTTTTATCTCTATATATATGAAATTATTTGTATTTGGAATGTTAATCGCATTTGCTGCGACGTTTGGTGGTTATGCGCTTCAGGCGAACGCGGAAAGTAATAAGGATAACAGTGCTGATATTGATGATGTTAAGGAGTCCGATATCCATAAGAAATCATCGGACAAAAAACTCGTTACTATTACGAGATCTGGTAAGGTACAAATCATTGGTGCGGAGATTGTAAGTGTCAATGCTTCAACTACGGCTGATGTAGATAATCTTCAACGTCCAGTGGATGTTATGATTAAAGTCTGGGGCGTTACCTTTAAAGTTTTTATAAATAATAAGACTAAGGCTCATCCAGAAAAGATTTCTGACCTCTTAAAAGTAGGAAATAAAATTGCACTTGTCGGTTCTATGACAGAAGATGGTACTGCTACTATAGTTGCGAAATCCATACGGGATTGGACGGTGAGCAATGATAAGACGAAAGAGTTAAGCGATAAAATTCAAGAATTGCTTAAAAAATTGAAAGGCATCTGCGATGCTCTTCCTGCAGCATCCCGCCCAGCGGTTTGTGCTTCAGCTTAGAAAACAAATTTCGATCAAAAAATTCCGCTTTACATGGCGGGATTTTTTGTTCATTGGTACAATTAAAACAATGAAAGAATACAGTACGGAGGCTATTGTATTGCAACGTGAGCATATGGGAGAAAGCGATTCTCGCGTTATTTTTTATACCAGAGATTTTGGACGCATTTCCGCGAAAGCAAAAAGTGCGCGGAAAATTACATCAAAGCTTTCTGCTCATCTTGAGCCACTCTCGCACATCCATCTCCGCCTGGTTAAGAAAGGAGGATACCAGATTACTGATGCGGTACGGATACGAAAGCTTTCTCTAGGCGTTATGCCACTTATAGTTCTCCTTGCACATATCACTTCAGACGAAGGGGACGATCGTGAGTTGTGGAGCGAAATGATACGTACGGATATTTCCGCAAAGCGGGTTTTAAGTATTCTAGGGTTTGATGCAGAATATGCTTCTTGCGCCCGGTGTGCTTCCGGAAGCCCTGGATTCTTCCTACCTAAGGAGCTTATTTATGTATGCAGGCCCTGTTTTTCAAATTTTTCGGACCCTATCACAGCCCTGTTATCTGCGTGAAAATCGGGTATACTAGAGAAACTACATAAGGTTTAGATTATTCCGCATGAATCGTTCCGTTAGTATTATTTTTTTCATTATCATCATTGCCGTTCTCGGAGGCAGTGTTTTTTTATGGTACCAGTCCCGCGGTTTGGATGGTCTTTCGGTTGCGCTCGCGATGCCTCAAGAAGCGCTCGTGGGGGTGCCGTTTGACGTCAAAATACAGGTAGAGAACGGCGCCGAAAGCGTTCTTGAAAAGGCGGAGCTCATTATAGAAGCTCCAGATGGCATTTCATTCGTGGGTAGCGGATCAGAAAAACGAACGGTGATTATTCCTTTAGGAACGCTAGGATCGGGAAGTGTAACGGAAGAGAGCGTAACCCTAATTGCTGTTGCGGGAGAACAGACGGTCAAAGAAATTAAGGTAGAACTTAACTATGTTCCAGCTCGTATCGGATCTCGTTTTGAAAAGAAGGTAAGCGGAGTCATTTCTGTTCTTGGTTCAGCGGCGAGTATTGATCTTGAGCTTCCACAACAGGTGTTTGGGGGAGAAGAGTTTACAATTACCAGCGTCTATCGCAATCTTGCTGATTTGGACTTGGAGGATGTCCGCCTCACTATGGAATATCCTCCTGCGTTTAGTTTTGTTTCGGCTTCATCAAACCCGGATTCCGGAAACGCAGTATGGGAGTTGGGCGATATTAAGCGGGGCAATGACGACGAAATTCTTATTAAAGGAAAATTAATTGGACCTGATGGAGCATTCTTTTCCGTAAAAGCAAAACTTGAAATTATGTTTGAGGGTCATCGCTATCTCTTGGCGGAAAAATCTGCGCCGATAGCGATCGCTACTTCGCCTTTGTCGCTCACCCTTACGGTCAATAATCAGGAAAATGTTATTGCGCATCTCGGTCAGGATTTAGAATATAAAATCCGATTCGTAAATACGACGACGATCGGCATGCGGGATGTTGTCATCCGTGCAAAACTCTCTGGAGAAATGTTTGATTTCACCACGCTTACAACGAGCGCGGCATTGAGCTCATTTAACAATATGCTCCTTTGGAATGCAGGTAATACAAACGGTCTTGCTCTTATTCCTCCAGGAAGTTCCGGAGAAGTGACGTTTCGTATCCGCGTGAAGCCGAACTATACGATTAAGCGATTAAGTGACAAAGATTTTATTGTTGCCGTGAACGCGGAGATTGAATCGCCAACTGTGCCTCCGGACGTCGCTTCTGATAAAACGATTACAATTGCCTCGCTGGAAACGAAAGTTGCCGGGAAAATTACGGGAGATGCTCAAGGATTTTTCCGAGACGCACCTTCCGGATTCGTGAATGGAGGCACGCTTCCGCCGAAAGTAAATAAGGCGACGCAGTATACTATTCATTGGAAGCTTACTAATTACGGTACTGATGTTGGAAACGTTGTTGTAAAAGCATTTGTGGGTGGTAATGTAAAAGTCACAAGTAATGTAAAAAGCACGACAGGAACGCTTCCGGTATATAACGCGAATACGCAGGAAATCATTTGGGAAGTTGGTTCTCTTGTCGCGGGTAAGGGGATTGTAGGTGCTCCCGCGGAGGCAATTTTCCAAATAGAAGCGACTCCGTCTTCAAATGATATAGGTAAGGGTATGATCCTGCTTCAGGAGACGCGCATTACTGCAGTTGATGCTTTCACGGAAGAAATTTTAGTAGCAACGGATGGGCCGGTTATCACTACAACTCTCGATGATCCGACCGTAAACCAACAAGCGGGAACAGTTATTCAATAATAGTTTATGAATGTCTCAATGGAACAATTAGTAAGTTTGACAAAACGCAGGGGATTTATTTTCCCCGGTTCGGATATTTATGGCGGACTCGCAAATAGCTGGGATTATGGACCGCTTGGGGTTGAGCTTAAAAATAATATTAAAAATCTCTGGTGGGAGCGATTTGTACGCAGGCGCGACGATATTGTGGGACTGGATACCGCGTTACTCATGAATACGCGTGTGTGGGAGGCGAGCGGACACTTGAAAGAATTTTCTGATCCTCTCGTGGAATGCAAGAAATGCCATGAACGTTTTCGCGCCGATAGTCTTGATGAGATCGCAGAGACAGAGTTGATTGTGGAAAAAAGGGAAAAAGCATCTATTGAAAAAAGAACTGCTCATACATATAGAGTCTGCCCTAATTGTCATAGCAAAGATCTAGATGATTCAAAACAGTTCAATTTGATGCTCAAGACATTTCTTGGCCCGGTTGAATCGAATGAGAATATTGTTTATTTTCGTCCCGAAACTGCGCAGGGGATGTTTGTAAATTTTAAAAATGTATTAGACACGACGAGAAAAACATTGCCGTTCGGTATCGCACAGATTGGAAAAGCATTTCGCAACGAAATTACACCTGGTAATTTTATTTTTCGTACGCGAGAGTTTGAACAGATGGAAATTGAGTATTTTGTTCATGAGAGCGATTGGAAAGAACAATTTGAACATTGGAAAAACGAAATGACGAAATGGATGCAAGATATCGGTCTTGATATGACCAAAGTACATGAATTCGAGCAACCGAAAGACGAACTCGCGCATTATTCAAAGCGCACTATGGATTTTGAATTTGATTTTCCTTTTGGCAAAAAAGAACTCTATGGTCTTGCCTATCGTACTGATTTTGATTTGAAGAATCATTATAAAGAAGCTCCCTATAGAGAAGAAGGGAAGGAATCGTCCTATCCGCACGTCATTGAACCGACATGGGGAGTGGATCGTACGGTTCTCGCAGTTCTCACAAGTGCGTATGAAGAAACGGAGGATAGAATAGTACTCAAACTTGATCCAAAAATCGCTCCGTATAAAGCGGCAGTTTTTCCGCTTCTTAAAAATAAACCAGAGCTCGTTGCGTTCGCGAGAAAGATTTACGAAGATTTAAGGAAAAAATATATGGTGGCGTGGGATGAGCGGGGGAATATCGGCAAGCGGTACTACGCGCAGGATGAAATTGGAACGCCGCATTGTATTACTGTGGATTTTGAAAGCTTAGAGAACCAGACTGTCACCGTGCGCGATAGGGATACAATGGAACAAAAGAGGGTGCCTATTACAGAACTTGACGAAAATATAGGAAATATGCTATAATTAAGGAACATCAGAGCGATCTGATTACCTTACGAACGTTTACAACAAGTCCAGTGCTTTTGTTCTACATGAACAAGGGGGGTGGTATGGTGAAAAATAATAAGACAATGGATCGCCTCGAGCTCTCTATCGTCGTCCACGACAACGAGACGTTCGACTCTTTGGTTGCCGCAGGCAACTACGAGTGGAAAGCTCCTTGGATCACCGCGGAACGGTTTCCGGTCCGCTCCACGCTGGCAGATGAGCGTAAACTCGTTCTGCTCCACTTCAATCGCCAGATCTCTTCCGAGAATGCGATCAATGAAGCAGAAAACCAAGGACTCACACGTCCGACCTACGAGGACGCTCTCAGGTTCGGCGCGCAGCATCCCGAGGTTCAGCGCGAGTTCCCAATCATTTTCCTCCATGAGCCAGTGCGGGGTGACGATGGTCGCCCGAGCGTTCTCTGTCTCGATCGCCTCCTCGGTGCGAGGCGTGACCTGCTCTACACCTGGTCCGGCTATTACTGGGGCGACTTCTATCGGTTCGCGTTTGTCTACAAGCCTGCCTGACAGTAGGCAGGTAGCAACCCTTGGATTCTTTTGTCTCTTTGACCCGTGCGTTTCGCGCACGGGTCATTTTTATACAAGTGATATATTACGATATTTTTGTTTTTCTGATATTATTATCTACATGCAAAAACCTTTTCAAAGAATTGTACTTCCGAATGGTATGCGAGTTATTTTTATCCCTGAACCACAAAGCGTCGCGGCGACTGTTTTGGTTATGGTAGAAGCGGGTTCAAAATATGAAACAAAAGAGATTAGCGGACTTTCGCATTTTTTGGAGCATATGTGCTTTAAGGGCACTAAAGATCGGCCGAAAGCGATTGATATTGCCGGAGAACTTGATGGCATGGGAGCGGAATATAATGCGTTTACGTCTCAAGAATGGACGGGATATTACGTGAAGGTGGAAAAAAACCGAGCGGAAAAAGCACTTGAAGTTATTGCCGATCTTTATTTGAATCCGCTTTTTGACGAAGCGGAAATTGAAAAAGAAAAAGGAGTAGTGATTGAGGAGTTGAATATGTACGAAGATCTTCCTCAACGGAAAGTGAATGATATTTTTATGGAACTGCTCTATGGAGATCAGCCGGCGGGGTGGGACATTGGTGGCAATAAAGAAATTATCCAAACACTTACACGGGAGCAATTGCTCGCGTACCGGAATAAACACTATGTCGCGAGTGCCACATCCATAGTTATTGCAGGTGCGTTTGATGAGAAACTTTTTTTGAAAAAGATTGAGACATTATTTGCTTCGCTCTCAAACGGAGAGAAGCACAGTAAAGTAAAAACAATTGAACATCAGGAAAATCCAGCGATACTTCTCAGACACAAGAAATCAGATCAGACGCATCTTGTTCTTGGACTCCGTGCGTTCCCAAGTAATGATGGGCGTCGTTTCGCGCTCGATGTTTTGGCGGATGTTTTGGGCGGGGGAATGAGCTCTCGGCTGTTCCAACGTGTCCGTGAAGAATTGGGTGCTGCATATTATGTTCGCGCGGGAGCGGATCTCTATAGCGATCATGGATATCTTGCGGTTGCTTCCGGAGTTGATATTAAAAAGATTGACGCGGTTGTAAGCGCGATCGTTGCGGAGCTTGAGCGGCTTACAAAAGAGCTTATTCCGGAAGATGAATTTCGGCGATCAAAGGATCATCTGATTGGCAAAGTGCTCCTTGGTTTTGAAACATCGGATGCTTTGGCTATGTATTATGGCGGACAGGAAGTGTTGCGCGAGCCACTCATGTCTCCAGAAGAGTTGAAACAAAAACTGGAATCGGTAACGCGAGAAGAAGTAATGGCGGTTGCAAAGGATATTATTTCTAACGAAAAGCTTAATCTTGCGGTCATTGGGCCGCTTGAGGATAAGTCTTCGCTTGCTCACATCTTGAAATTTAACTAAACTGAGAGGTAATGAAACACTCTATTGTTCTTACCTCGGTTGTCGTCTCTTTATTTGCGGTCGTGATGTGGGGTATGCCGGTGCAGGCGCAAGCTGCGCAGATTTCCGGATTTATTACTGATCCGGACGGTGTGGCGGTGCGGAGTTTGGATACTCACTTTATTCGCGTCTTTGCATATCAGCGTGGAGGAAACTGGAAAGAAGGTATGTATAATCCTAAAACGGGATCATATAGTATTGATGGACTTACACTTGGAAAGTGGTATGTAACGGCAAATATTCACTCGGAAACTACAGGCTTTTTAGGCGCTCCTATTGCTGACCCCGTTACTCTTGCGACGAATGCAACTGTTCAAAATATAAAGCTCCGTCGTATTTCAGGAGTTCTTTCGGGAAGCGTATTAGATGATTCTGGTTTCCCAATTGCGAATGCTCTCGTTAATATCACAAATAAGATTTCTGGAGAAATATTTTCGGGGGAGACAAATGCTCAAGGACTGTATCATCTCATTGCTACTAAAGGATTGTATTCGCTGGGAGCATTTTTTGGTGCCAATAAAGATATGGTGGCGCCAGAGGAAGTTGATGGAGTAAAAATCTCTGATGGAGCTCTCGCAAAAATAAGCTTCGTTTTTTCAAAGCCGGAGGCGAATGTTATTGGTAAAGTTTCTTCCGGAAATTTTTCTATTCCTGTCGCGGGGGCGATAGTATATGCGTGGTCTGATCAGGGGCGGAGCGCAGAAGCTGTTGCAACTACCGATGGATCCTATCGCTTACAATTTATTTCCAATACTAAAGATGTTTGGCACGTACACGCACTTCAGCAAATAGGGAACACCGTTTATTATTCCGATGAAATAACCTTTCCATCATCAAGTAATATAGTCAATCAAACGATTACTCTTGCGCATTCTCGTGTATTACCTCCAGTTGTAACAAAAACTTTTTCTAGTACCGAGCCCGCAACGATTCAATTATCGGATGGAATGTCGTTTTCTATTCCAAGTCATGCTGTAGCAAGTGATTCATTTACGGTGAGCGTTGTACCTTCTGCCGCCCGTCTCCAAAAAGATGTTGCAGTGCAAAGTAATCGATACGACGTTCTTGTATATGATGCTTCTGGTAAAAAGATTTCTACTTTGAATCAAAGTGCGGTAGTTGAAATCCCTTATACCGCATCTCTTGCTAATACAGTAGAAGACAATGCTTTTCATTTGTTCTTCTGGAATCCTTTCGTGCGAGCTTGGCAGTCTAATGGTAATTCTGTTACTGATACGGAGCATAAATCTGTAGTGGGATTAGTTAATTATCTTGCTGGGTTTATCGTTGTTACTCCTCAAGTAGATCGGGTTGCAGGAAGTGGTGGGGCTCCTCCGACACTTCCACCTACTGCTGCTTCAAATTTTGCTGTTATTGCTCAAGGAGCAACGTCTGCATTGCTTTCTTGGGTTGATCCTATTCTTGAAGTTGGTGAACGACGTACTATTGAACGAAGCGGAAATCCTAATTCTGGATTTGTAACTATTGCTGATACTACTAATAATACTCTTTCAATTTCTCAAACTTCCTATACTGATACGGGATTGCAAGCGCAAACACAATATTGTTATAGAAGCAGATCGTTTACGGAAAACGGAACAGCTATTTCGTTGGTGCAATGTGTAACTACTCAACCCGCTCCACCTGATGCCACCCCTCCGGTTATTAGCAACCTTGTTGCGCAAGTAACTGATACAGTGGCAGGAGTTGCATCTATTGTTTGGACGACGAATGAACCGGCTTCTTCAAATATCTCATGCTCGATTGGAGGGCAGTCCTCAGTTAATTCCGCTCAACCGAATTTTATCGTACTTCACTCTTTTCCTTTTATTGCTCAATTAGGAACGCAATATGTTTGTGCGGTTAGCTCAACCGATGCTTCGGGAAACAGTGCTGTTTCTTCTGTGGTACTCATTGTTCCTGCGGTTACTCAGACTCCTTCTCAACTGCAGGCATCAAGCGCTATTCCCCAAACATCCGCGGCAACACTCCCAGCTTCTCTTATCGGATCAGGACAGCTCTTGCGTAACTTGAATGTAGGAGCGACTGGTCCCGATGTTCAACTTTTCCAAAGAGTTTTGAATGCTTTGCCATGCTGTAAAATCGCAAATTTTGGCCCCGGATCTCCGGATAATGAAACTCCATTCTATGGCCCACTTACTGCGGGCGCTGTACGCCGGTTCCAGCAGACCTATATTCCTGAAATTTTAGCTGCCCAGGGAATTCCGGAAGGAACTTCTAATCTTGGAACATTTACTCGAGGTATTTTTAACGAACTTTTACAAGGAGGAAGTATCTTGCCATAGTAGAATTCTAAACAACAGTTCAAACACCCCCGCGAGCGCGGGGGTGTTTTTGTTCTTGTGTACTCTTGATACACTCATGGTACACTAAAAGAATAATGGATCAGAGAAATTTTACTATCAGCTGGGATTTCTTATGGAAACTCTTTTTCATGGTCCTTTTTGGTTGGATTATTTTCATCGCTCGCGATGTATTCGCAGCGCTTCTCCTTGCTATTGTCATTTCAACTGCATTTAATCCACTCGTTTCTTTTATGGAAAAGAAACGTATTCCTAGAATTATTGGTACGCTTCTCGTCTATCTTGTTGCCATTGGGGCGATAGGTGTTATCCTCTATGCGTTTGTACCGATTGCGATGGCTGAACTTGCGAATCTTTTGACGTATTCAGGAAAGCTTTTGGAACCGGTCTTCGGTGCGCCGAATGTGGAAGTTGCTCTCCAGGCTTTAAATGTGAATCTTTCCCAGATCAACGATTTCCTTTTTGATGGAGGTATTTCGTTGGCCGCGCTTACCACAAAGTTTTTCGGCGGGCTCTTTTCGGCAGTTGCAATTTTTGTACTTTCCTTTTATCTTACTGCCGGAAAGGATGGAGTAGAAAAATTTCTGCTCGCAATTTTGCCTGCAGCGTATGAACCAAAAGCCCTCCGCATTTATGAGCGTGTAAGTCGAAAGATAGGCAGATGGCTTACCGGTCAGATCTTTATGAGTCTTATCGTGGGTATTGTCGTATTTCTTGGGTTGTGGCTTCTTGGTGTTAGATATAGTTTGTTTTTGGGTACGATAGCAGTTATTGCTGAACTTGTTCCATATGTCGGTCCGATTTTTACGGGGAGTCTCGCGGCACTTATCGCGTTTGGTGACTCATTTCCTTTGGGCATCTATGCCATATTACTCTTCGTCGCGATTCAGCAGTTGGAAAATCATATTTTAGTTCCTGCGGTTATGCGCTATACCACAACGCTTGATCCGGTGGTAATTTTGATAGCGCTTTTGATTGGCGCGAAATTATTTGGCGTTATGGGCCTCATCCTTGCGATTCCTGTTGCTGTATTTTTCCAGGAAATCGTTGAAGATTGGGCAGAGACTAAGCAGTCGCGCAGGGGTCTCATGATCTAATATAAGTACACTTATCTTTAGTATGGAGTGTTTTGACGTGCATACACATGTTCAGTTCCCCGCATATGACGCAGATAGGGAAGAAGTAATCCGCCGAGCAAAAGCGGCGGGCGTCAAAATGATTGCTGTGGGAACGCAAGCTGCTTCTTCAGAGGCGGCTATTGTGCTTTCTCGCGCTTTTCCGGGAGAAGTTTGGGCGACGGTGGGGTTTCACCCAAATCACACAAGTTCGGCGTGGTATCACGATTCAAAAGAGCAAGGTGGAGGCGTTCGTGAAACGTTCGACGGAGCGCTTATGGAGCGTCTTGCACGCGAATCCGAAGTAGTTGCGATAGGTGAGTGCGGATTGGATTATTTTAGATTGCCATTAGATGGGGATGAGGCAATTAAAGAGAAAGAAGAACAGCGGAAAGTTTTTCGGGAACATATTTCTCTTGCTCAAAAATTAGGTAAGCCACTCATGCTCCATTGCCGCCCTTCTGGGAAAACGGACGATGCGTATGAAGATTTGTTGCAACTTATAATTGACAATCAAAAAATAACAATTCCTAAGATACTGCATTTTTATGTAGGATCTCTCGAAATGACTAAAAAATTCTTGGAAGCAGGATTCTATTTTACGTTGGGTGGTGTTATCACGTTTACGCATGATTATGACGAAATGGTTAAGCTCCTGCCCATAGATCGCATCTTGCTTGAAACGGATGCTCCATATGTTGCTCCTGCACCGCACCGTGGCAAGCGTAATGAACCGTCATTTATTTTAGAAACGGCACGCAAGGTTGCTGAACTTAAAGGGCTGGAATATGATACAGTTTTACGAAGTACGGCAAAGAATACGCGAACCCTATTTGGCATATGAAATATACTTTTACTGCAATAGAAAAGAAATGGCAAAAAGAGTGGGAGCGTCATGGCCTTTACGAAGCAAACGACAGGAGCAAAAAGAAGAAATGGTATTCGCTTTTTGAGTTTCCCTACCCGTCGGGAGACGGCCTTCACGTAGGACATCTCCGACCCTATATTGGGATGGATATTATCTCTCGCAAGCGTCGGATGGAGGGATATAATGTTTTATTTCCTATCGGTTGGGATGCTTTTGGATTGCCAACGGAGAACTATGCTATTAAAACAGGTATTGCTCCCCATATTGTTACGAAAAAAAATACCGACACATTCCGTCGGCAGATTAAGAGTATCGGCGCCTCACTTGATTGGGATCGCGAAATTAATACGAGCGATTCAAAATATTATCGGTGGACGCAGTGGATGTTTTTGCAATTTTTAAAACATGATTTGGCATATAAAGCGGAGATTGCGATTAATTGGTGCCTGTCATGTAAAATAGGCCTTGCGAACGAAGAAGTTGTGGGCGGAAAATGCGAACGATGCGGAAGTGATGTTGAAAAGAGAACGAAGAAGCAGTGGATGCTTAAGATTACCGCATACGCGGAAAAATTGTTGGATGGGCTTGAGAAGCTGGATTTCTTAAAGGAAATTAAAACTCAGCAAATTAATTGGATAGGAAAATCGGAAGGCGCAGAATTAAAGTTTGCGTTAGAGAATGGGGATGAATCGATTACGGTTTTTACGACGCGTCCTGATACCATATTCGGCGCGACGTATCTTGTGCTCGCTCCAGAACATAACTTGGTTTATAAGCTCGCGTTGCATATTAAGAATCTTCCGGAAGTGGAGGCATATCAGAATTTCACCAGGAGCATATCGGAACAGGATCGTGTTGCGGAAGGAAAAGAAAAGACAGGGGTTGTATTGGGGGGTATATTTGCCATAAATCCTGCGACGGGAAATCGTATTCCCGTTTGGATTGCGGATTATGTCATGGCGCATGTGGGTACTGGAGCAATCATGGCAGTCCCTGCTCACGATGAGCGTGATTTTGAGTTTGCGAAAAAATTCCAACTTCCTATTGTGCAGGTTATTAAATCTGAGACTGTAGTGGGAGAATGCTGGACGGGCGAGGGGTCACTCATTGATTCCGGGGGGTTTACTGGCATGAGTTCATTGGAGGCGCGTCGCGCGGTTACTAAGTTTTTGGGAGGAAAATTAAAAACACACTATAAATTGCGTGATTGGGTTTTTTCTCGCCAACGATATTGGGGAGAACCCATCCCAGTTATTATTTGTGCGTCATGCGGTTACGTTCCTGTTCCGGAAAAGAACCTTCCTGTTGTTCTGCCAAAAGTAAAAAACTATAAGCCGCGTGAAGATGGGGAGTCTCCGCTTGCGTCAGTTGCTTCATGGGTAAAAGTAAAATGTCCGAAGTGCAAAGGCCCTGCCGAACGGGAAACAGATACAATGCCAAATTGGGCGGGATCAAGCTGGTATTTCTTGCGCTATGCCGACTCAAAAAATAAGCATGCCTTTGCAGACACAAAAAAACTTGAAGCATGGATGCCTGTCGATTGGTATAACGGGGGAATGGAACACGTCACACTTCATTTACTCTACTCAAGATTTTGGAACCTTTTTCTCTATGATATTGGAGAAGTGCCAACTGCTGAGCCGTATAAGAAACGTACCGCGCATGGACTTATTCTTGCGGAAGGAGGAGCAAAGATGTCTAAGTCTAAGGGAAATGTAGTGAGTCCCGATGGATTGATTAAAGAATTCGGTGCGGATGCTTTGCGCGTCTATGAAATGTTTATGGGTCCGTTTGACCAAGCGATCGCCTGGGATCCGCGTGGTATTTTAGGTGCTTCAAGATTTTTAGAACGAGTGTGGAATATCGGAATGACGAGAATTGTTTCGGATAGCGAAAGTGCGGACAAAGAGCTCACAACATTGCTCCATAAAACGATTAAAAAAGTCAGTGAAGATATAGAAACGATGTCGTTTAATACGGCGATAAGTGCGATGATGATTTTTATAAACGGATGTGGATCTGAAAAGAAAATCCCAGTATCTCTTTGGAGTTTGTTTGTCCGTATTCTCGCTCCCTTCGCGCCTCATGTTGCGGAAGAGTTGTATCAAAAACTAACAACTAAAAACTCCCGACAAAAGACAAGAAAAATATCACGTTCTAAGTTGGTAGTCGTAAGCAGTAAATCGTCTGTACATCTTGCGCCATGGCCTTCATTTAATCCCAAGCTCATAACGGAAGAAACCTTTGAACTTATCATTCAAGTGAATGGAAAATTTAGGGGTACGGTTACGCTCCCACGTGGGGTGGGGGAGAGCGAAGCGAAAGAGATAGCTCTAAAGGATGAGAAAGTCTTGCGCGCTCTGGATGGAAAACAGTCTAAAAAAGTCGTCTTTGTGCCTGATCGGTTGATTAATTTTATTATCTAAAAAAGAAAGTCGCGTTTTTGCGCGTTATTTTTTGTATAGTTATGACACAATATTTAAAAGGATTTATTGCTATCATGGTATTCTTCGCAATTATCATTATTTTTGCCAATCACGGCAATGATATTGCCGGGGGTTTTGAAGCGGGGATAGATAAGGTGATGGAGTATATTCCGGAGCTTAGACCGCTCTAAATTAGAATCTAGTATCTAGAATTTAGAAATTAGTAGTTTAGAAGAGAACGAAAAAGTCCATAAAATAGAGGCTTTTGAGGTATATTGACGTATTAATATAAATATGCTATACTTATAGGGTAATCGGAGAACATAAGAAACCGATACTCTCTGTGATATTTCATCGCAGGGGACTTAGCACTTTAACTTTCGGGAGTAAAGTCATGTCCGAAGATGTTGGTTTGTGTGATGAGAAATTCAACGTAAACGAGGTGTCTGCGTGGATTGCTGCGGTGCTGATGTTCGTGGCCGCGATTCTCGTTGTCGCGGGTCACATGACTGACTTTGGTGACTCGCCCGTCCTCTGGTTTTGCGTTGGCATGATGGCGACGGCTACGGCTATCGTCTACGGCTTTCGAATGGCGTTTCGCCAGAACGAATTTGCTGCCTGGGCAGTCAACTTCTGGTTTTGCCTCGCCATGTTCTACTTTGCAAGAGCAGTTCGGATCGCGGCGTAGCGTCCAAGCGGTGAGAATCAGAGCCCCAACGAACAAAGACCGCATGTGCAATGCGCACACGCGGTCTTTTCTTTATTCTGTTTTCTAAATTCTTGCTACTAATGCTTAAATCTTAGACCCTAGTGACTAAACCCTAATCCCTATTTACGTTCCGTAAGCATTGCGTTCGCGCGAAATTCTTTTTCTCCGCGCACAACTGTCATCTCAAGATTATTACCAACTTCGGCTTCTTCTAAAAAGTCTTGGATTGTTTTATCTTCCGTAAGCTTTTGTCCGTTGATGGCGATAATAATATCGCGTTCTTTAATACCTGCTTTATCTGCCGGTGAGCCGGGGATGATTGCTTGTGCGTGAGGCATCTGACCGATAATGAATGCACCCACGCTTCGTGCGGCGCCAAATTTCTCCCGCAAGTGTTCGTCTAGCATCATGTAGCGAAGTCCTAACAATGGACGGCGGATACGTCCGTATTTTTTAAGATCAGCTAAATCGCGTTTTACCGCATTAATAGGAATCGCGAATCCGAGGTTTTGTGCGCCGAACACGATGGCGGCATTAATGCCAATCGCTTCTCCTTTTAAATTTACGAGTGGGCCACCAGAATTTCCCGGATTGATTGCTGCATCGGTTTGGATAAGGCCTCTTAACTCCTGGATCGCGGGTTGTTTCTCTACTTCGGTTGCGGCACGGATGGAGCGTGAGAGTCCAGAAATAATTCCAGAAGAGACGGTGTTTCTAAAAATGCCGAGCGCGTTCCCGATTGCAACAACGCTTTCGCCGAGCTCAAGCCCATCAGAAGTTCCTAATTTTACGAAAGGAAGTTTTTTCTTGGATTCAATTTTTAAAATAGCGACATCGTCCATCGGATCGCGCGCCAAGACTTCTGCATGGAATCGCTCACCTCCATTGAGGATGACAGTGTATTCAGCTTGAGGATCAGTCACTACGTGTTTATTGGTAACAATAACGCCTGAAGCATCTACGAGGAATCCTGATCCTCCTCCGATTTTTACCATACCTTTTCCGTCAGCCATTTCGTCGGGGATTTTTAAATGCCCATCCTGAAAGGGGAGAAGCGGAGCTAAATCCGCGGGAATTTCTTTTTCAATAGACTGCAAACTCTTGGTAATGGCGATAGAAACAACTGCCGGCATTACCTTTTTGATAGCTGATTTAATAGGAGATCTTGATTGTGTCATAGATCCTAATTATACCATGCTCTTTTTGTAGAATAAAAAACTTTTTAGAAAGAGAGAAATTTAGTAAAAAAGAACACGTTATACACGTGTTCTTATAATGCTCTTGATATTATGGCTCCCGCAAAATCGCTCCTTATTCTTAATTCCGACAATGTTTCGTTTGGTGGTGTTATTCTAGCATTTGCGCGAACCCTTTTCGAGAAAAATTCCTGACCGCTCCGCTCGGGTGCGGCGGAAGGAGAAGGTTGGGGGGAGGAATTCCGCCGCACCCTCGCTTCGGAAAAATTCGCGCTGATAACATTTAAGAATTGATAAGATAATTTCATTAGATTTTTGAGCAGAATCTCGCAAGAGGTTCTGTTTTTGTTTTGGTCACCGCAAGCTTGACGCGATTACGTGATTATGCTATAAAGATCTTAGTCTCCAAAGACATAGTGTCTAGGAGAAAAGCCCTTTTACATCAAGCAGAAAGAAGGTAAGAACCTATGCTCGAAGCCATTTTGACCGCTTTGGTGTGGCTCGGAGGCGGCTATCTCTGCGGTGAGTTCATCATTCGCTGGAATCAACGCCACCTCCTCGGTGATCACGTGAGCCCGAAGAAGCTCGCGGTGGCCGATCGGCTCAATGCCGATTTGAGTCTCTACCGAGGCACCAAGGTCTCGTATTGGAGAGTGATTCTTGCTCTCATGGGACCGACCACAATTCCCAAGGCCGCTCTGCTGCGACTGTGCGGCGGGTCGGCCTAAACCCGAAACCCAGAACGAAAGAAGAGAAACGATGAGTGCACAATTCCTGTCCCTGCAGAAGGCGCGAGAGTCCGTTCAGGTCTGCCCTCCGATAGACACGCGGCTCAAACGTACCGAACTCCGCGAGCGTCAGCTTGCAGCCACGAGAACCGAACTTGTTTCGGTGCTTCCCGTCGAGGGAATGACCGGGCGTGAGGTGATCTCGCAACGTGTCGAGCTCCTGGAGCGCGTGATCGAGGACCCGACGTTCGAGGAACGCTATCCGTACCTCAACATGGAGGTGCTCGGCTGGCGCGACGAGCAAGGATTCCCAAGGCTCGCCCCGTTCGCGCTCGGCGATCCGACGTTTTCCATCGAAGCCGTCGCCAACGACTGGATGTCGATAGGCGAGAGCTGGGAAATCAACGTCACGCAATTTCCTTTGCCTATGGCGAGAATGTACAATGACATCCTCGCCAAGTTCCGGGATGAGTGCCGTGACGATGCTCGCAAGCAAAAGTTCTCCTCTAACATGATCTGGCGACGTAGCATCACTACTCGATTCACCGGTGTGATCCCGCAGTGGGTTCGCGGCAAGATCAAGGAAGCCACCAGCGATTTTTCCGTTTCGACTCCGCGAGTCGAGATCGAGAAGGTCGGCTGGCTACGGAAGCACGAGATCACGAAGACCAATGTCGCCTCCAACATCTTCCTCATCGCCGAGGTGGACAAGTGGGTGGTGAACAAGGAGGTCGTTCTGCGCCCAGACCCTTTGGTGGTCGGCTACAAAGCCGGTTGCCTCTGGTTCATCTGCTCGTTCGACGAGACTCCGCTGGAGAACTACGTCCGGATGGAGTTCACTGTCTGAACCGACCAGGCCAATGGCCGCGTACATCTAAAAACAAAATGGTGTACGCGGCTTTTCTTTTTCAAAATCTCAAAGAACAGACTTTGCGAAAATAAATTTTTTCAACTATTATTTACTGGTATTTGTTTTCGCAATTATCAGCGCGAATTTTTCCGAAGCGAGGGTGCGGCGGAATTCCTCCCCCCAACCTTCTCCTTCCGCCGCACCCGAGCGGAGCGGTCAGGAATTTTTCTCGAAAAGGGTTCTGACTTTCTCAAACAAACACCACCAAATTCAATCGGGTGGACCCTAGGAGATTCGAACTCCTGACCTCCTCATTGCAAATGAGGCGCTCTACCAGCTGAGCTAAGGGCCCGTTTGGATTTCTATTTAAGCTTGAAATGAATAAAAAATCAATTGTGGGATTTATTTTCTCTTGTGTGTTTATTGTACCAAGCTCGAACCTATTTTCAAAACAAATGATGTCGCACGC
>JBBTRX010000007.1:0-125242 GCA_038064975.1 Patescibacteria group bacterium | reverse complement strand
ACAGCAGCGCGCTTCGCCCAATAAGGGGTGGGCCTATTCGGCCCGCGCACGCTGCTCAAGCAGTCGCATTCATACTAGAATTATGTTTAGCTTGCTGAAGACGGCAAAAATAGTGCGGGGTCATGTTTTGTAACAGCAAATTTTCGCCATGCGAAAATTGTGCTTAACAAAACAAGAGTTTTCTAGTTGTCCCAATATTTCAGCTTTGAGCTGATAGCTTATAGCTTTTAGAGGATTTCTTCTAACAGCTAACAGCTAAAAGCTAAAAGCTAATTAATTGAGGATTTGATCCTGGTCCAGGATGAACGCTGGCGGCGTGGATAAGGCATGCAAGTCGAACGCTGGAGGTTGGACACTGGAAGCTAGAGACTGGAAATTATAAAATCAAAGAATGGTGAATTTCCGTGATCTTGAGGTGTATCAACGATCGAGTAAAATGTTTCCTCGAATCTATCGTATAGTAAGAACGTGGAATGTGATTGATCAACGCGAGATCGGCAGTCAAATTATTCGTGCGGCAAACTCGATACACGCAAACATCGCAGAGGGCTATAGTAAATCACCAGCTGATTTTAAACGTTACATAAGTAATGCCATCGGTTCTTGTGACGAGCTAACGAGTCATCTCATAGATGCTTCTCAAGTTGGCTTAATCGAAGAGCCGCTCAAAGGAGAGTTACTGAAAGAATATGAGATTATTGGTAAGCAACTTACGCGCCTGAAACAAAATTGGAAAAAATATCCAGTCATCTAGTATCTAGCGTCCAGCTTCCAGAGTGGCGAACGAGTCAGTAATACCTTGGAACGTACCCTGAAGATGGGCATAGCTCGCCGAAAGGCGGGGTAATTCCCAATAGTCTCGCAAGAGTAAATCTCGCAAGAGGCTTCAGGAGCGGCCTAGGTCCGATCAGCTTGTTGGTGAGGTAATGGCTCACCAAGGCAATGACCGGTAGGGGGCCTGAGAGGGTGTTCCCCGACGACGAAACTGAGAGACGGTTCGTACACCTACGGGTGGCAGCAGTCGAGAATATTCGACAATGGGCGAAAGCCTGATCGAGCGACGCCGCGTGCAGGAAGAAGGATTTCGGTCTGTAAACTGCTTTTCTACGGGAAAAAGTAATTGATGGTACCGTAGGAATAAGGGGCTGCAAACTTCGTGCCAGCAGCCGCGGTAATACGAAGGCCCCGAGCGTTATCCGGATTTATTGGGCGTAAAGAGCGCGTAGGCGGCTTGGCGCGTCTGTTGTTAAATCTCGGAGCTTAACTTCGAGGCCGCAACAGATACGGCCAGACTAGAGGGTGCTAGAGGCTACTGGAACTCACGGTGTAGGGGTGAAATCCGTTGATATCGTGGGGAACACCGAAGGCGAAGGCAGGTAGCTGGGGCATCCCTGACGCTCAATCGCGAAAGCGTGGGGATCAAAAAGGATTAGATACCCTTGTAGTCCACGCCCTAAACGATGCAAACTAGCTGTTTCGAGTATCGACCCTCGGAGTGGCGTAGCTAACGCGTTAAGTTTGCCGCCTGGGAAGTACGGCCGCAAGGCTAAAACTCAAAGGAATAGACGGGGACTCGCACAAGCGGTGGAACATGAGGTTCAATTCGACAATAAGCGAAGAACCTTACCAGGGCTTGACATTCACTTGAAATCCCGCAGAAACGTGGGACCTCTCTCAAGGACGAGTGGACAGGTGCTGCATGGTTGTCGTCAGCATGTGCCGTGAGGCGCTCCCTTAAATGGGGTAACATGCGCAACCCCTGCTCCGTGTTTTATATGTCACGGGGGACTGCCCAGCTCTTTGCCCGTTAGGGCAAAGAGAGTTAAAAATAGTTACGCCAAATGGCTACAGTTAAAAGTTGGTCAGTTTTATAACTCACTAACTGATAAACTGAAATTCGGCAAAGCCGAATGTAACTCATCAACTACTCTTTGCTACTAGTTAGCAAAGAGCTGGGAGGAAGGTGGGGACGACGTCAAATCAGCATGGCCCTTTGATGCCCTGGGCTACACTCATGTTACAATGGCCGATACAGTGGGTTGCCAAACCGTAAGGTGGAGCTAATCCCCAAAATCGGCCCCAGTTCGGATTGAAGTCTGCAACTCGACTTCATGAAGCCGGAATTGCTAGTAATCGCGGATCAGCAACGCCGCGGTGAATACGTTCTCGAGTCCTGTACTCACAATAAAAGCGCGCAGCAGCGTAATAAACTAAGTGGTTTGAATCCACTCCTCCGATGAAGTCTAGTCGGAGCGTAGCCAAAGATAGTCCGCCTCTGTGAAGGGGCGAGATGGAGGATCTGTCGGCAAAAAACAGCCAAGACGTATCCGCAACACGCGGAGAATCGATCGACTTATCAGTGGGCGGTGAGGATAAGGAAGATCACGGGAAAAGGTTCGTCTCGGATGTTTGGAATAGTATATTACGTGACCTGTGGAGATCTGATGGCTGTCCATGGCAAGATGCCGTGGTATCATAAAAACTAACGCAGCGTCAGAAGTCAGCTGAGGCATAGTATTCCGATATAAGGTCGGAAGAAGGCCCTCACTCAATACAATGTTTAATCCTGATTATATCGTTGGATTAGTTGATGGCGAAGGAAGCTTTACTGCGTATGTTCGCAATATCAATGAATCTACGGAACGAATCAGGCGAGCAAGAATAGAACCACGGTTCTATATCAAGCTGGTAGAAAAAGACAAGACAGTCCTTGATGCTGTAAAAGATTTTTTCCAGTGTGGAAATGTATATTTCCAGAAAGATAGTAGAAAAAATCACCAGCATTGCTACCGGTTTGAAGTCGCTAATCGGAAAGACTTGGAAAACATTATTATTCCGTTTTTCAAGAAATATCCGTTACGTTTTCCATCTAAGAGGCATGATTTCAAAGTTTTCTGCGAAATTATGGATGCAATCAAAGAAGGGGAACATCTTACCGACTCAGGCTTACAAAGCTTGCTCACATTAAAGCAAACGATGCATTGAGCTCGCTGCATACGGGAAATCCGTCTGTGCAGTGGGAACATTCATTCTCAGTTTTTGAGAAAATATTCGCCCGTCAAGTCAAGGAAGCCGGGAATACCTAAAGTTCAGCTTGCTGGATTAGGGTAGGTTCGGTGACAAGGGCTAAGTCGTAACAAGGCACGGGTAGCGGAAGCTGCTCGTGGATCAATTAAACTTTGATTATTCTTCTTTTTTAAAGAGAATAGTCGGTGTCGATTCATTTTCATTTGAAGGTGTTCGTCGTGGAGCCTTAAAGTCACGATGCGTCAGTTCGGCATTTGTCGGACCGCGTAAGATTGGGGCAACTGTAAGGCAAGCACTCATAGTTAGGTAATAATAAAAAGAGACCCCCGCAAGGGTCTTCTTTGGTTTTCTACTCCCGATAATTGATGGTGATGTTGTAATCTTTTGCAGTAAGGCGAGTACTCTCGTCAATGCCTTCGCATAATTTATCAACAACTCCCTTCCAAAATGCTTCAATTTCTTTGCGAGTTCTTCGAGAACGATCTCGTTTCTTCTTGGGACTGTTTTGTCGGTTTGCGATGACTTTCTTACGTTTCGTCACGTCGTGCCTCCTTCGCGAGAACGTGCTAATACTAAGAATACGAGTTCATATACAAATTTTCAACATGCAACAATAATTGAGCACAACACATTATGGTATTATAAATACATATGGCTAAAGTACTTCTTGTAGAGGACGACAAATTTCTTTCATCATTGCTGAAAAACCGTCTTGAAAAAGACGGATATGAAATTATAGTTGCGCATGACGGCAATGAAGCAATTGAAGCGTTGCGAAATAATACTCCGGATATCATTTTGTTAGACCTTATTCTTCCCGGAAAATCAGGTTTTGAAGTATTGGAAGAATTAAAAGCAGATCCGCAACTCCAAAATAAAGTAAATATTCCTGTCGTTGTCATTTCCAATTTAGGCCAAGAAAGCGATATGGAACGAGGGAGAGAATTGGGAGTTGTTGATTATTTTGTAAAAGCCCGTATTTCCATAGACGATCTTGCTAATAAGGTGGGGAGTTACATTAAAAAATAACTAACAACTTACGTCACTAGAAGCGAGTATTCTTTTTTCAAAACTAATCGTAATCTAAGCGAGTACACTCTTTAAAAAGGTCATTCTTATAGCTCTTTTAAGAGTGTACGAGCAGCTCTTATAACTTTTTGAAAAGAATGCGAGCGATATATTATCCACAGCTCTTTTACTACCGAAACAGCCAGAATTCTGTATACTAGTAAGGTAGCGTTAGAGACAACCAGCTGGTCGATACAATGAAAAATAAGTGATTATTCAGTCGAATATATTTAATACATAATTAAAAAAATGATAGCAAAGAAAGGTTTTACTCTTATTGAGCTTCTTATCGTTATTGGTATTCTTGCAATTCTCGCGACAACTGTCGTTTTGGTTTTGAACCCAGCGCAAATTTTGCAAGAATCTCGAGATACGCAAAGAATCTCTGATTTAGGTTCGGTGCAGTCAGCGGTTGGGCTTTTACTCGCAACTGCTTCAACAACAGTTACTTTTACACCAGGTCCTTTTTGTACCCTGGGTATTGTGAGTGGATTTAGCGGCGGTGCATGCACAACACCACTAGCTAACGTTTTACGAACGGTTGGTGGATCAGGATGGCTTGCTGTAGATCTTAACGGAACATCTGGAGGATCTACTCTTTCCACACTTCCTATTGATCCAACAAATACTGGTAACTATTACTTTGCCTATGCTGGTAATAATTCGGCAAAAACGTTTGAATTGAATGCTCGTCTTGAATCTGAAAAACACCGTGCCTTAATGCAAAACGATGGAGGAGATGACAATACTTGCACTGGTACATTCGTTGATGCAACCTGCTGGTATGAAATTGGAACCGATCCAGGTTTAAATCTCTAATCGTTGATTTCTAACAAAAAAACAATCCGGCTTTGCTGGGTTGTTTTTTTGTTCCTTCACTTATGAAATGTGATATTATTTAACTATATGAATGTGATGCCTTATATTATTCCTGTTTCCACTATTGTAATACCGAGCATTGTTTTTTTCTTACAGTTTCAAAAACGTGAGCTTTTACTTAAAACTATTAAACCAATTTTTTGGTTAACTGCTCTACTTCTTTTTAGCTATGCAGGAATACTATCTTATTTCCAATATCAGGCATTTCAAAGCGGTCCACTCTCATATACGATCGGTACGGTGGATGGTTTGAAGTACTTTTTCAGCTACGCCCGATTCCATTTTTGGAATACGTACCTCGTCTCATTCATCGTTGCATTGCTTCTCTTTTGGGTTTCGGCGTATTTAGATAAAAAGCGCGGACAAGTCCATTTTGAACACGACGAGCTTTATATTATTGCGCTTGGTATTCTCATAACCGGATATCCTGCTTTTCTTTTCTATATAGTTTTAGTTCTTCTCCTTGCCGCTATTAGTTCTGCGCTTCTTGTAAAAAAGAACGAACGATTACCGCTCTACTACTTCTGGATGCCTTCTGCGATAATCACTACTCTTTTAGTTGCTTTATGGGCGGGCAATCAAGGATGGTGGGCGAGTTTTAGGTTCTAATAGCAAATCTCGGATCTTAAATCTCAAATCTACAGCTTAATTCAAAATATGATCTTTTATGTCAGAATTTAGTAAAGATGATTTTTATAAAAGATTGTATACATATGCTCTCAATATCGTTATATTCGTTGAAAAAATAAGAAAAGATTCCTCATCAGGAGTACTCACTAATCAATTATTGCGTAGTGGTACTTCAGTGGCGGCGAATATTTTTGAAGCTAAGTCAGCCAGTTCTAAGAAAGATTACATCAATTTTTATAATCATGCTTTAAAATCAGCTAATGAGTCAGAATTCTGGATTCATCTTATAAAAGACGCTCAAAAATGCGATAATAAGGAGTCGGAAGAATTATTAAAGGAAACCGTAGAGATAGCAAAAATTTTAGCATCAAGTATCATAACTATGAGAGGGAAAGGGAAGATTTGAGATATTAGATTTGATATTTAAGATATGTTACAGATTCCTGAACAAGAATTTAAAAAACTGCTTTTACAAGACAATCTTGTTACGGAAGAGAAATTTCAGGTTGCATTACAAGATTCTCGCCGTATGAATCGTGGAGTTGCTTCTATTCTCTTGGAACAGAACGCAATTACCGAAGAGTATTACTATGGCATTGCGGCTCGGTTTTATGGTATTGAACTTGCAAACTTTGAAAAAGGAAGGAAAATTGATGATAATGTTTTAAAATTACTCCCTGAAGATGTTGCTCGCCAAAAAGGAATAATTCTTTTCGGAAGGGAACAGGATGGTGCGCTTCAAGTCGCGATGCTGGATCCGAATGATTTGGTGGCGATTGAATTTTTAACGAATCGCTTCAAATCAAAAATAAAACCATTTCTTGCTACACAAGACGATTTTAACCGAGGACTGACATTTTACGCGGAAACGATTACAGAGAATTTTAGAAAAACAATTGACGATAACATTCAGGCATCAATGCGCGCGCGTATTGGTGAGAAGGAGGCACAAGAAGCGGCTACCGACCTTCCTGTTGTTCAGCTTACAGACAATCTGGTTTCATACGCCATGGCGGTTCGAGCCTCTGACGTGCATTTGGAGGTTTTAGAAAACGATATTCTTGTTCGTTTTCGTATTGACGGCATCTTGCGTGAAGTCATGCGCATGCCCCGGGAAGTGCACGCGGCTATCGCAGCACGTTTTAAATTACTCTCTGGAATGAAATTAGACGAACACTATAAGCCGCAGGACGGCCGGTTTCGCCATCGGGTGGGACACGACATGATCGACCTTCGTGTTTCTGTAATGCCGACATTTTATGGGGAAAAGGTAGAAATGCGCTTGCTATCGGCAAGCGAACGCCCAATGTCTTTTGAAGAGCTTGGTATTTCGCAAGAAAATATTGCACTCATTCGAGACAATGCGAAAAAAACCTTCGGCATGATTTTGGTAACCGGCCCGACAGGCTCAGGAAAAACGACTACGCTTTATTCTATTTTAAATGCACTGAACCGACCTGAGGTAAATATTGTTACTGTTGAAGACCCGGTTGAATATTACATGAAATATGTAAATCAGACTCAAGTTAATGTGCAAGCAGGTATTACTTTTGCTAATGGACTTCGCGCAATTCTTCGCCAAGATCCAAACGTCATCATGGTGGGAGAAATTAGAGATGAAGAAACAGCAGAAATCTCCGTACACTCGGCGCTTACCGGACACTTAGTGCTTTCAACGCTCCACACAAACGACGCTCCGACGACCATCCCGCGTTTAATTGACTTACACATCGCTCCGTTTTTGGTTGCGGCAGTTTTGAATATGATCATGGCACAGCGTCTTGTACGCAGAATTTGCATGTCGTGCATTACGTCCTATAAAATATCGCCCGATATTGAAGAATCATTAAAGAGGCAGTTAAAGGAATTAAAGCTTGATGTGTCCTATATCATTCCAAAAACAATGTTTAGAGGGCAAGGATGTAATTCATGTAATCATTCCGGATACCGCGGCCGTATGGGTATTCATGAAATTCTGAATGTTACTGAAGATGTGCGTAAATACATCGTTGGAACGCAATTTACCCTTGATAAGATGAAAGAAATTGCCCGAGCATCAGGATATATTTCAATGTTTGAAGACGGACTAAAAAAAGCAGAGCGCGGCATGACGACTCTGGAAGAAGTGCTTCGAGTTATTCGAGAATAGAAAAATAATAAACAATAGATAATAAATAATGAACAATGGAGAAGTTCGGCTTTCTTAAATGGCCGGTATATCAAGAATCGCGAGAATTATCTCTTGTAATATTGCGAATAGTAAAAGAATTGCCCCAAGAATATCGTTTTATACTTGGCAATCAACTAATTAGATCTGCTTTTTCCATAACATTAAATATTGCCGAAGGAAGCGGTAGAAGCTCACATAAAGAATTTTGTCGTTTTATTGATATAGCTCAAGGGTCTCTCTATGAAACATTAGCTGGAGTTGATATTTTCCGTTATAATAAACTTATAACCGAACAGGAATTTGCTGGAATAGTAGAACAACTGAACAGCGTCTCAAGGCAGATGGGAGGATTAAAAAAAAGAGCAAAGAGTCTGTAGATTATCCATCATCGTTTATTGTCCATTATCCATTGTTTATAGTTAATTAATGCATGCGATTTCGCTACAGTGCATATCAACCGGACGGAAAAATAGTGGAAGGAAGTATTGACGCCGACAATCAAAGTCAGGTGCTTCAATTTCTAGGGAGTAAAGGTCTTCGTCCTATTTCGGTTCATACGTTTGAGGCGATAGGTAACAAGAAGAGTGGTGGAAAAATAACTCTCACGGACAAAATATTTCTTACTAAGTATCTTGGATTGATGTTGCGAGTAGGTACTGATCTTTTTAAAGCAATTGATATTTTGATTGAAGATTTTAATAAGCCCGGAGTTAAAAATCTCTTGCTTGAAATCAGGAGCGGTCTTGAACGGGGAAAACCGTTCCATGCAACCTTCGCACAATATCCGCAGTATTTCTCTCCGGTATTCGTAAGTCTCTTGAAGGCGGGAGAATCCTCCGGCGGTCTTGATAGAACTCTGGATGATTTAAATAAATCTCTGGAAAAAGAGGGTGAGTTGCAGGGTAAACTGAAAGCCGCTTTTATTTACCCCGTCATACTTGTTGTTATGGCAATCGGCATTCTTACTTTTTTAGTTACATTTGCGTTGCCAAAAATTGCGGATGTCTTTTCTGGTGGGGGTGTAGAACCGCCTATCTTCTCGCGCATCGTTTTTGGAGTCGGTCTTTTTGTTGGGAAATATGTTTGGATTTTTCTAGGATCTGGCGTGGCGTTGATCACTATCGGATTTTTCTTTTTTAGAACAAATACAGGGAAACGGGTTTTTCGAATGTTTCTGCGTAAAACCCCTCTTGTTAAAAATGTTACTCAAAAGCTGGCTCTTCAGCGATTTGCAGGCACACTTTCTGCGCTCTTGAAATCAGGACTCCCCATTCTTGAGGCGCTAGAAACAACGGCGAGTGCAGTGGGCGATGATCGGTTAGAGAAGTCCCTCCAGCGCGTTGCTCGCGAAGGAGTATCTCGTGGTATTACTCTGGGAGAGGCGTTTAAGAAAGAAACGACACTCCCACTTATTGTGACTAACCTCATCGCCATTTCAGAGAAAGCGGGGCATCTTGATGATATTTTGCAAACGTTGAGCGATTTCTATGAAAAAGAAATTGACGAATCAGTGAAGACTCTCGTGGCTTTTATTGAGCCAGCACTTCTTATAGTTATCGGTCTTGTCGTTGCGATGATCGCGCTCTCTATTATCGTCCCTATTTATCAGCTTGTAGGGCAGTTCTAAAGAAAATCAAATCTCAAAAATAAAATCTCAAAGATGAAAGTGACAATGCAAAATTAAAAAAACAATAGACTTTAATTCATTAATGATTTTTTCTGTTCACTTTATGCTTTATACTTACTTCTTTCTACTATGAAGAATAACCGAGGATTTACGCTCATAGAACTTATGATAACGATTGCAATTGGTAGTGTTATTTTTGGATTTACCACATTCGGTGTAATTCGTCAGAGAGTAGTTCAGAATCTTGATTCTGATGCAAAACGAGTTGAGTCGTTTCTCCGTGACGCACAGCAACGTTCTATCACTCAAGAAAACGGTAGTATGTGGGGTGTGCGTCTTGAGAAACTCGTAACTGGCGACATAATGAAGCTTGTATATGCCTCAAGCTCTACGCTTACGAGCACTATATATCCTCCTCCTGGATCTGCTGCTCCTGCTGCTCTGGTTCGAGAAGTATATAAATTAAAGAATGATATTTATTGGGTAGGGTTAGTCGATAGAAGTATTCAGGATATAGCATTTTCTACCTTAAAAGGTTCTCCTGGTGGTACTCCCCAGAGTGTTGTGCTTGGTATCATTTCCGGAGCGGAAACAAAAACTATAACTATAAGTGCTAATGGAACAATTACGCTTGCTCAATAGCAGAAAAGGCCAATCTTTAATAGAGATCTTAATTGGTATTACGGTTGGCATTATTATTATTGGGTCCGCAGTGCTTGTGCTTACCGTAACGCTTCGTATTAGCCAGCAAAATAAATATCTCCAAAGCGCGACATTTCTAGGTCAGGAACTTTTAGAGGGTCTTACGATCTATGCTCAAACCAAGTGGTATTGTGTAAGCGCTCCTTGTGAAGGGACTGGCTTAAATCAGGGTCTTTATAATCTAACTGAAGATGAGGATTATTATTTGAGGAAAACAGCCCCCACGGCTCCATTTATATGGAGATCAGGGACAGAATCGGTAACAGGTAGCGATGGTATTGTATATACGCGTTTTTTTCAGAAACAAAATGTATCAAGAGACCCTCAGGACAATATCGAGACGACGTTCAACTCTCTCAACGAAGATCCTTCAACACAGCGCGTTATCGTAACTGTTTCATGGCCGGATGGAGGGCAGGTGCAGTTTAGTAAATATCTCACAAGGCATAATAATGTGGTGATGCGCCAGACAGATTGGAGTGGGGGGAATGGAGTGAGTGTGTCGTATTCCGCAACGAGCTCTATCTCAGTTTATGATATGGCGGAGTCGGATGAGATAGATCATGAAACGACTCCAGGAGCGGTACAGATTCTTGAGCCATAACATGAAATTACGAATCAATATTATAGTAGGTTTGTTCTTTGCTGTTGTTTTTATAACAGGATTTTTTACTTTACAAGTAATGGCTGGAATCGGTCCGACGACTCCAAACATCGATATTGCAGAACCAAATCATTGGGCGTGGAATGATGTGATTGGATGGATTGATTTTGTATATACAGATAATTCGAATGTTGAAGTGACTGACATTGAACTTCGTGGATATGCGAGCTCTTCGGTTGGATTCATTGCTTTGAATTGTGATAATGCAAATCCGAATACTATAAATATCTGTGGGACATCAAATTTTTTCGTTTCAAACGATTTTACGAACTATGCAATAACAGGAATTTCAAATCTTGCAGGTTGGGCATGGAACGATAGTATTGGCTGGATTAGTTTTTGCGGGAATGCGAGCGGGGGGTCGGTTTGGAATCCCGGAACGTTGTCGTGGAATTGTCCGGTATCGCCAACATATCAAGTAGTTATTAATGTTGATAGTTCTTCTCCAGCAGAAGGGGAGTTTAGTGGCTGGGCATGGAACGATATTGTAGGTTGGATTAGTTTTAATTGTTCTAATCCAATAGATACTTGTGCGACGGTAGACTATAAAGTAAAAACGACATGGTCTCCTATTCCTCCTACACTGCCCACAGCGATTTTAGAATCAAGTGTTTTTGATACGTGCCCCAATCTTGCGCCGGGCGTATTATGCGGATCACAACTAAATACATTTGTATGGCACGGAGCATTACCAAGCGCTCCTGCTCAAATTACTGCTCAGATAGCAACGGATTGTGCTGATGTGGGAGATGTACCACCGAATTGTACTACGCTTGGATGGGCTTTTCAGTCTATTGGTTTGGGAGCTATCGCTCCTTATGCAACAACCAGTCTTATTGCTCATTCTAATATTCGTTATTTCAAATATCGGCTTAATTTCACGCCATGTAATATTCCAACCTGCACTCCCTCCGCAGGTCCTATAGTGGAAGATGTTATTATTAATTGGAGTAAATGAGTTTCAATATCAAAAATCAAATATTAAATCTCAAATCTGACAAGCAGGGAGTTGCGTCGTTGAGCGCAATCCTTCTTATTGGGGCGATCATTGTTGATATCGCGCTTGTGGGCATGTTTATTGTATTCATTGCGAATAATACAAATTATGGTTTTCGGCTTTCAGCACAGGCATACGCGGATGCAGAGTCTGGTATTCAGGATGCGATATTACGAGTCATTCGTAATCAATATAGCGACGATGACCCTTATACTATTCCTTCTGGGGCGACGATTGAAATTTGTGATGATAGTGATGCCTCATGCAATAACACGGTAATATGCAATGGATCTCCATCGTGCGCTATCAGCGTTGGTAAAAGAGAAATAGTTTCTGATGGGCAAGCGCTTACAAAACGCCGTCGTTTGCGTGCTACGCTTGATGTTGACCCTCATACGGGAGAAGTTCGGCCGGTTGCAATTTATGAAATATCGCTATGAGAGGTAATCTATTTCTTTCTAGAGTACAAAAAATGATTAACCCAGCCCCGGAAATCGGAGGATTGGCTTTTTCTGATGCAGGCATTCGGTTTCTCTTAATGCAACCGGGCGTTAAAAAACCGACTACTTCCGCACTCCGCTTGCCTCCAGGGATTATTGAGAAGGGGAAGGTTAAGGATTCTGCTAAGCTTGTCGCGGCATTAAAAAAATTCCGTAGCCAAATTGGAGGCGGACGTGCAATGCAAAATATTATTCTTCTCCTTCCGGAAGAAATTGTATACACTCAGCCATTCTCCATGCCGTTTTTAGAAGAATCAAAGATGGAAGAGTCGGCGCTACTGAATCTGCAAATGCTCTCTCCGACAGATTTCTCTCACGTATATTCCGGTTGGCAGAAGATAGGTGAGCGATTTTTAGGAACCGCACAAGTAGATCTTTTAGGAGCGGTCGCAGAACGAGAATTTGTTGATGCATATACAAAAACCGCGGAAGAAGCAGGGTTTATTGCGACGGCAGTTGAGTTTCCCGGTCTTGCTCTTGCTCGCTCAATAAGTGAAGGGCTTCCTAAAGACGACCCTCGGCAATCATTATGTATTATTCATGTTTCGGGAGAAGGGGTACTGTTTCTCATTGCTCAAAAGGGAAATCTCTATTTTAGCCAATCCCATAGTTGGCTCACGCTCCGCGAAGAGTATGGAGGAAAAGATCTTTCTCAAAACGATTTTCAAGCGTTCATTGCAAGCGAAGCTCAAAAGGTTTTGAATTTCTATCAAAGCAGATGGGGTAAACCCGTAGATTCCCTCTTCGTTGCCGCTGATGAGATGACGGGGAAAATAATTGATGGACTCAAAGATACGTTTGGTGTTCCTGTAGAAGCCCTTACACTCCCAGCGTTTCAGGGCATTCCTCATGCATGGCTTCCTCTCTTGGGGTCTGCTTTGCGAGGCACTATGCCTCGCAATGAGGATTCCTTCCTTAGTCTTGCTGATCACTCTGTCCGTGAGCGTTATGAAGAAACGCGTGTTATTGCATTTATTCACGCATGGAGAAGCGTTGCTGTTGCTACATTTGCGATCCTCACATTATTTTTTGGCATTGGGGATGCTTTTATTATTCAAAAATTAAACGATGTTAAAAAAAATATACTAGATGGAAATCCTGCGGATAAAGCTGAAATAGTACGACTTCAAGCAGAAGCAAAAGAATTTAATTCTTTTGCTTCGCGAATTGAAAATGCAAATAATGAAGCGGTATCTGTTTCGGAGTCTTTGAATAATATTCTTACTCTTAGTCAGGGAGTGGCCTTGATTAGAGTTTCCGTGGAGGGAAAAGATTTACTCATAAACGGATTTACAAAAAGCGAACCAGAGGTTATTGCGTTCAAAGAACGATTGGAGAAAAGCGGTATTTTCAGCGAGGTTCTTCTTCCTTTAGCTAATATTAAAGCGAATCCTGATGGAACGTATTCGTTTGGGGTGAGTTTGACTGCGAAAGAAGACGAGTGATTTTTTCTATATTGGATTCAATACTATCTCGCAACATCTCCTCGTCTTTCTTTGGCATCTGTTTTAGAACAAATTCTCCCGCTTTTTTGCGTCTGGACCAGAACCATGTTTTTTTGCGTACTCCGATGCGAAGGCGATAAAATTCTTGGGTTTGAAGCGTCGCAATAATATCTGCGACTCCATTATGCCCTCCGGCACCCCGATTAAAATCAAGCTTTGCGGTTCCTAGGGGAAGGTCGCTATCGTCGTGGAGGATGAGAATTTGTTGTGCTTTTACACCCTTCTGCCGCGCTTCTCGCCCTACAAAAGACCCAGATCGGTTCATAAATTCTGAAGAGGCAAGGAGGGGGACCGTTGAACCGACTTTTTCTTTCAAAATGCGGAGTGCAATGTGGCCCGCGTTATGATACGACCGTTCGTACTCTTTTCCCGGATTTCCAATGCTTATTATGAGTTTAATTCCCATTGCTTTATGCTCTTTATTATAGTAGAATACTCCTAATCTGTAGTTTTATTCCTTTTACCATACCATGAAAAAGCTGAAACAAATTGTCCTATCCGCATGGGAGGTGCTTGAGGTCATTTTTGTGGCAAGCATAACAGTCTTTGTTATTAGAACGTTCTTAGTACAGCCCTTTTTGGTATCTGGAGCGTCTATGGAGCCCAATTTTTCAAACGGGAATTATTTGCTAGTGGATGAAATAACGTATCATCTTCGTGAGCCGAAACGGGGTGAAATAATCGTGTTTCGCTATCCTCTTGATAAGGAAGTCTTTTTTATTAAACGCATCATTGGCATTCCCGGAGAGCGCGTTGTTTCTCGCAACGGTTCAATCCAGATCATAAGTGATAATCAAACGATCACGCTTAACGAGCCGTATCTGCCCAGCGATGACTCCGAAAACGGCAATTTTGATATTACGCTTCACGCAAATCAGTATTTTGCTATGGGGGACAATCGTGCCCATAGTTTTGACTCTCGGAATTGGGGAGCTGTAGATCGTGAAGATATTATCGGTATCGCAAGAATTAGAATCTTCCCCTTTAGCCAGTTTGATGTTTTTGAAGCTCCGTCGTATCCCGTTAAGTAAATGCCTACAAAACCAAAAACTCAAAAAATACAGCCTGTTCAGCGCCCAAAGGGGATGCATGATATTCTTCCGCACGAACAGCCAATCTGGGAGAAGATTAAAAAGAACGCACGAGATATCGCGGAGTTTTATAATTTCAGCCCCATTGAAATTCCACTCCTGGAACGCATGGAGCTCTTTGAGCGATCCGTAGGAGAAGGGACGGATGTAATTGAGAAACAAATGTTCACGATTGTTGCAAAAGGTAATGAAAAGCTTGCGCTCCGTCCGGAAGCTACAGCGGGCATCGCTCGCGCGTTCATTGAAAATGGCATGAGTCAGCTAGGAAGCCCTCTTAAACTTTATTTGGAAGGTCCGATGTTTCGGTATGAACAGCCGCAAGCAGGGCGGTACCGCGAGTTTCACCAGCTGAATTTTGAAATTTTGAGCAATGAATCAGATCCGATTTATGACGCCCAACTCATGCTCGTTTTCACGCGTCTTCTTGAATCGCTTAAAATAAAAAATATTACTATTAAGGTAAACAGTATCGGATGCAAAAATTGCCGTCCTGGATATCGCAGAAAACTGCAGACATACTACAAGCAGAAAAAAAGTCAGCTCTGCAAAGATTGTCTCCGCCGACTAGAAACGAATCCACTTCGCCTCCTAGATTGCAAAGAAGAACAATGTGCTCCGCTCAAAGCCGATGCTCCGATTATCGTTGATGAGCTTTGTACGTCGTGTAGAAATCACTTTAAATCTGTATTGGATTACTTGGAGGAATTAAAATTGCCGTATGCTCTTGATCATCGTCTCGTACGAGGATTAGATTATTATTCCCGTACTGTTTTTGAAATTGTCGTGGAGGGGTACGGACAAGCTTTGGGAGGCGGTGGTCGGTATGATTATCTCGTTGAACTCCTAGGAGGAAAGAATGTTCCTGCAGTCGGCTTTGCGGCAGGCATGGAGCGTATTATTGATGTGATTCGATTGCAGGAAATCAATCTTGGCCTTCGGGAAAAACCAAAAATATTCTTGATTTACATCGGTGATTTAGCAAAAAAGAGAAGTTTACTGCTCATTGAGGAAATGAGGAGAAATCATATTGATGTTGCCGAATCTTTAGGAAAGGAGTCATTAAACGCCCAACTGAGGGTTGCGGACAAACTTGGTTCTCCGCTCGCCTTAATTTTCGGGCAAAAAGAGGCATTTGAGGAGAGTATTATTATTCGGGATCTGAAGACGGGAGCTCAGGAAACAATTCCTCTCGCAAAACTCGCCGAAAGCGTGAAAAAGAAGCTGAAAGAGGTAGACGCTTGAAAAAAGGCGATGAATTGTTTATTCTGCAATATAGCTCAAAAAGCCATTCCCGCAGAGATTTTCTATGAAAATGATGCGGTAGTTGCTTTTTTAGATATCCATCCGCGGTCGCTTGGGCATAGCGTTATTATCCCTAAGGTTCATGCAGAAAATATTATAGACCTTGGGGACGAAGCTATTAAGCCGCTCTTTCTTGCAGTAAAGAATGTCACAGAGATATTGGATCGCCGCTTACATCCACATGGATTTACTATAGGCATTAACCATGGCAAAGTTGCGGGGCAGGCGGTTGATCATGTCCACGTGCATGTTATTCCACGGTATGCGAACGATGGAGGAGGTTCGCTGCATTCCGTTGTTAATAATCCTCCAGAGAAGTCGATCAAAAATTTAGCTAAAGAATTACGATAATTTATGAGCAGAATACAAGTAAAAAAACGCGAAGGCGAATCTCCTAATGCTCTTATCTTCCGCTTTACGAAGCGGACAAAACAGAGTGGAGTTTTGCGAGAGGCGCGCAAGCGTCGTTTTCGTTCCCGTCCGAAGAGCCGTATTAAACGCCGACTCTCCGCGATTCATCGGGATGCGAAGAAGAAAGAATTTGAGCGCGCAAAAAAGATGGGTTCGGCGTAGAAATTAGGGTATAGAGGTTAGGGAATAGGGGCTAGAACAATTAAAATCTCAAAAATCAAATCTCAAAAATAAGGAAAGGGAATTTACAATACATTGTAACTTCTATTGCATTTCCAAATTCTACTTACTATTTTCTAGATTTTAGCTTCTTCATTATCCATTTCTTATTGTTTATTGTTGATATTCCATGACCTTACGAGAACGCATTGATCAAGATTTAAAAACCGCCCTTAGGGCGCACGACGAAAGGACGTTGCTCGTTCTTCGCATGGTTTTGTCGGTGATAAAGAATAAGGCTATAGCAGAAAAAATATCCGATAATCTTCCTGACGATAAAGTAATAGCAATCATAAACTCCGAAGCGAAAAAACGGGAAGATTCTATCCGCATGTTTACGGATGGCGGAAGAACAGATCTTGCTGATAAGGAGAAAGAAGAATTAAAAATACTAAAACAATATCTTCCCGCACAGATGAGCGATGAGGAGGTTGAACGCCAAGTCTCAAAGATTGTAAGCGTATCAGGCGCAAAGGATTTTGTAACCGCAATGAAAGCGGTGATGGCAGAATTGAAGGGTAAGGCTGACGGTAGGATTATAAGCGATGCCATAAAGCGTGCTTTTAACGAGTAATGAAGCAATCTCGCGTTGTAGTGGTTGTAGGGGATAAGCGTGCCGCACAATACGCAAAAGCGGTGCAAGCGGCAGCTGAACGCTTACTTGTGCTCTCCGGAAAACGGGAGGGTTCTTTTTTTATATATCTTGTGGGAAGCAAATTCATGAATAAAAACGTTCTCTCCTTCCCTCACACCAAAGGCACTCCTCGTCCTGATATGCCAGGCGAATTTTTGGGAGAGGTGTATATAAATCCATTTTATATCAAACGGGCGGGAGAGAGTCTTCTCACTATGGTTATCCACGGTTTTTTGCATCTCCTAGGATATGACCATGTGCGTACCCATGATAGAATAGTGATGGAGCAAAAAGAAAAGATCTTTGAAGAGCGTCTCAAAGAATCTCAGTTTCAGAATTTGTAATACTATAAAACTATGCCTCGGTTTATTGTAGGATTGGACGTTGGATCGTCCACTATTAAAACAGTTATTGGAGAAATAAGGCGAGACGGTGGCATCACCGTCCTTCGTGTTATGAAACATCCCTCGCAGGGTATTAGAAAGGGCGTCGTGCATGATATCGCAGAGCTTACGCAGTCCCTTTCTCCCGTACTCGCTGAGGTAAAAAAGTTCAGCAAAGACGCTCTTGCCGAGATTTTTCTCGGTATCGGATCAAGCGATATTAAAGTCCAATCTTCTATCGGTATCGTCGCTGTTTCCCGTGCAGATTATGAGATCAATGAAGACGACGTTAAACGGGCCATGCAGAGTGCCCAGGCAATTAATATTCCGGCAAACCGCCTCGTGCTCCATTCCATAGTTAGAGAATATATCGTTGACGGCGTTCGTGATATTCGCGACCCCGTTGAGATGGTTGGCAATCGCTTGGAGGTGAATAGTTTAATCATTGATGCGTTTGCTCCCAATATAAAAAATTTAATGAAGTGCGTTGAGATGTTAGGGGGAGAAGTTAGAAAACTTATTCTCCAGCCGCTCGCAGATGCTCGTGCAATACTCACAAAAAGTCAGCGCGAGCTCGGTGTAGTGCTCGTGGATATCGGTTATGGAAAAACGAGCATGTGTGTTTATGAAGAGGGTAAAATTGTCCATGCCGCCGTTTTTCCCGTGGGAGCGTCTAATATTACTAACGATCTTGCGATCGGGCTCAAAATCCCGGTGCATTTCGCGGAGCGGGTGAAACTTTCGTACGGATCTGCTATAGCGAAAGAGATTCCTGCGCGGGAAAACATTGAGCTTTCAAAAATTGATCCCGGAGCAAAGGGGCATATTACTAAACGGTACATCGCTGAAATTATCGAAGCGCGCCTCGCGGAAATTTTTAAGTTTGTAAACAACGAACTTGGCTATCTTAAAAAAGCAGGACAACTCCCGGGTGGAGTAGTGCTTACTGGAGGGGGAGCTAAAATCCCTTCAATTATAGAACTCGCAAAACAAGAACTGCACCTTGCGGCTCAAATAGCGAATCCGGACCTTGCTTCATATGATATTAGGAACTCTGAAGACGCTACAATGCTGGATGATCCGGAGCTTACCGCGGGTCTTGGCTTGTTGCTTATGGGATATGATAGTATAGGGGAATCAAAGAAATTCAATATTCCTTTAGGGGGAGCAACATCATTGCTCAAAAAAGCCTGGAAATACTTTGCTCCCTAGTAGAACTCATCTTAACAACCCCACTTAACGCGATATGAGCCAATATAGGTACATCACAAGGAGCGACAACGAAGGTGTAGTGAAAAACTACTCCGAGGCGGAGCGACGCAGGGGGTGGGTATATTGGCCCTATCCCGAAGGGTTGCGCTCGTTTTTGTCGAATCGCTTCGTTGCTTCTCGTCGAGGGAGCGTAAACTCCACTCTTCTCGTCGCGCCTTGCGCTCGTCAAAAAACGAGTTGCAACGCGATAGAGCGGGATTGTTAAGATGGGTTCTCATATGAAAAAAACTAAACGAGAATTAACTACTACTTCGCAGATTTATACCCCAAAAATCAAAGTAGTGGGAGTTGGCGGTGGAGGCGGAAATGCCGTATCGCGGATGGTTCAAAGTATCAATATTCGAGGCCTTGAGTTTATCGCCATTAATACTGATGCGCAGGATTTGGATTATTGCGAGGCGAGAAAGAAAATTTATATCGGAAGAAATTTAACGCGTGGCTTGGGTACCGGTATGAATCCGGAGATTGGTAGGCAGGCGGCGGAAGAAAATAAATCAGAAATTGTTGAAGCCTTGAAAGGCGCAGATCTTGTTTTTATTACCGCAGGGCTTGGCGGAGGAACGGGCTCTGGTGTAAGTCCGCTTGTCGCTGAAGCGGCCAGAGAGGCAGGAGCGCTCACTGTTGGTGTAGTAACAAAGCCTTTTGGGTTTGAAGGGTCTCAGCGCATGAAGATTGCAGAAAGTGCCCTTATGCGGCTTAAAGAAAAAGTAGATACGCTGATTGTTGTCCCAAACGACAGGATCTTTAGTATCATCCGCAAGGATACCCCGCTTCTTAAGGCATTTGAATATATTGATGATGTACTCAGATCCGCGGTACAAGGCATCTCTGAACTTATCGCGATGCCGGGTATTATCAACGTGGACTTCGCGGACGTTCGAGCTATCATGCAAGATGCAGGCTCAGCGCTCGTCGGCATTGGTATTGGGAGCGGCCCTGATCGCGCGGTGAATGCTGTAAGCCAAGTGGTGAATTCTCCGCTCTTGGAAGTTTCCATAGAAGGCGCACGAGGAGTTCTTTTTGGAATAGCTGGAAGTAAGGATTTGAGGATGACTGAAATTAATGACGTGGCAAAAACGATAGCGGCATCGGTAGACGCGAGCGCGAGAATCATCTTCGGTGCTTATCATGATAGGAAGTTAAAACCCGGACAGATTAAGATTACCCTTATCGCGACCGGATTTAATGCGAATTTTTCCCGCAGTATGGATATTGCACCATCTCCAACGCTCTTTACGGTAGATGAGCCACCTAAGGCGTTTCATCGAGAAGAGCCGAAAGTAGAAGAACCGTCTATAAAGGAAGCTGCCAAAAAAGCTGAGGAAGACATTTGGGATATCCCAGCATTCTTGAGAAAACGAAAGAAATAACGCTAGGAAATTATAAAATCCCCGCGTTCGGCGGGGATTTTATTTATCCCGTTAGAAGCAGGATGTTTCTAACGGGATTTATGCGGAGATACGCAGAATGAATGAGGCAAGGGCAAAATAAATAGTAATACTTACAATATCGGAAAGAATGGTATCAAAAGGAGCGCTCACTAGTGCAGGGTCAACTTTATATTTCAAAAAAATCCAAGGCAAAAATATTGAAATCACGGAAGAAGCGAGTATGGAGATAAGAAAGGATGAGGCAAGAATGATGCTCAAGACTTGGTTCTGCCAGACGAGAAAAGAAACAAATCCCATCGTGATAGCAAGAAGGATGGCAATACTGAAAGAAATCTGAATCTCCCGACGGATATAGGCTCCGAACTTAAAATTTCTATCCAGAGCAAGTGTTCTTACAAAAATAGAATTGCCCTGTGCCCCTACCGCTCCCGAGATATATGTTACTGCTGGAATGAAAGCAGCAAGAAGAATTGTTGCTTGAATTTCTGTATGGAACGATCCAATAATGGCTGCGGCAATAATACTTCCGCCGAGCCCCAGAAGAAGCCAGGGAAGGCGTTTTTTGAGTAATAAACCAATAGACGCAGAGGCAAGCTTTTGTGAATCCTGAAACCCATGAACTCCGGCCACCGAGAGCATTTCTGTTACATGTTTTTCGTGAAGAATATGGAGAACCATATCGGATCCGACCGAGCCCAAAAGTTTTCCTTCCCCGTTTACAATAGGGATTTCTTTTAAATTATGTTCAATTGCAAGAAGCGCGATTCTGCCTGCTTCAGTATGAGGGCGGGCCGTTATAAGTTCCCGTCTCATTAAATCAGCAACCGGAGTTGTTTTAAGCGAGCGAAAAACCTCTTTAATAGAAAGTACTCCAACTAGTCTTTCCTTATCTGCAACATAGAGATAATTAATGGTTGCGAGATCTCTCGCATGTTCCATAAGGAATCTTTCCGCGCTCGCAATGGTGTCATCCGGGCGGATAATCGGAATATTTTGCGCCATCAATCTTCCGGCAGCATGAGCTGGTAAATCTGCGTACTCCTCTTTTTTTTGCGCAAACGGCATAGTGCTTTTAAGTATATCACCCCTTACTCATGGGAAGACCGGAACTTCCACTTAATAAGCTCAATGAGTATTGTTCGGAAGACAAGATACCCAAGAACGATACTGATACCTGCAAGACCAAGTGGAGCAGTATGAAGGAATGCATTTAAAAAGGGAGTATAGATGGAAAGAATCATAATAACGGCTCCAATACCGACGGCAAAAAGAAGATAAGGATTATTGCCGAATTTAGTGCGATAGAGCGGTTGTTTTAATGATTTAAGGGCAAAAATATTAAACAAGGCATCAGATCCGACGGCCGCAAAAAAGATAGTTTGCACTTCGGCGAGAGAAAAGATGCTATGTAAATCCAATTGGATAAAAAGTCCAACAAGAAGAACATCGCTCACGATACCAGCAAAGAAAATAATCCAGGCACTTTCTTTATTAATAATCGGAGCTTTGCGGGGGAGCGGAGGACGGTTCATAACATCCGGTTCTCCGGGTTCAAATGCGAGCGCGAAATTCGGTAAGCCATCTTCTATAAGATTTACCCATAAGATTTGTACTGCAGTAAGTGGTAATGGAAGTTTAAAAAGAAGGGCGCCCAAAATAATCAAAACTTCCGTAAACGTCCCATTTAAAAGGAAAACAACAACCTTCCTGATATTATCAAAAGCAATACGTCCCTGTTCAATAGCGGCGGTTATCGTAGTAAGACTGTTATCAATAAGGATAAGATCGCTCGCGTCTTTGGCGACATCAGTGCCACCTCCCACTCCGATACCGATATCTGCGGCCTTGAGCGAGGGTGCGTCGTTTACTCCGTCTCCCGTCATCGCAACCGTTTCTCCGATCTTTTGCCATGCTTGTACAATGCGCATTTTATGCGCCGGCGAAACACGAGCATAGATAGCAAGGGATCTGATGCGTTTTATAAACTCATCCTCACTTAAACGATCCAATTCCTCGCCATCAATAATTGATTCAGAGTTATCTAGAAAGCCAAGCTCTTTTCCAATCGCTCGAGCGGTAAGGCGATTGTCTCCGGTGATCATAACGACCGTAACGCCGGCTCCCCGTGTTTTTTGGATCGTTTCTTTGACATCGGGTCTAATCGGATCTCTGATTGCTGCAATACCGAGGAAACGGATGCCGTGAATTTGATCTTGTAAATTAACCTGATCAGCGTTTGCGGGAATAAGATTGTCTAACGTTTTTTCAGCAATTCCGATAATCCGAAATCCTTGGCTTGCAAGTTCATTGTTTTGACTCAACCAATACCCGCTGTCCGCGCCATCTGCAATTTTAAGCAGTACTTCGGGAGCTCCGGTAATAAAGATTTTTGTTTTACCTTTATCATTATGGAATGACGCGAGGTATTTTGTTTCAGAACTAAATGAAAGAAGAGTGATGCGAGGTAGCTCGGTAAGTACGGTCTGGAGCCGATTCCCCGCTCCTAGAAAATACACCATTTTCGCCTGATCGGTTGAATCTCCGTTGATTGTACTTTTGCCGTCCTGTGTTTCAAGAAGGGCTTCATTAGAAAGTCCAAGAGCATACATGGCGATTTGTTTATCAGATTCGTTTGCGTCCCCTAGAAGTAGTTTCTCAAGCTTCATTTTCCCTTCGGTGAGCGTCCCTGTTTTATCGGTGCAAATTACCGAAACTGATCCCAAGGTCTCTGCGGCGACAAGTCTCCTAATAAGTCCTTTTTTGCGGTAGACGCGCTGTGCGCCAACGGCAAGTACGACGGCAATTGCGGCGGGCAAGCCTTCGGGTATTGCTGCAACAGCTATGGCGACGGACGTCGTAAGCATTTCCGCAAAGCCCCGTCCTTCCAGAATCCCAAGTGCAAAGATGAGAAGAATTGCAGATACGGATATAGCGATAAGGGTTTGCCCGAGTCGGCTAATACGCTCCTGAAGGGGCGTTGATTCGTCTTCAACTTTACGTGTCAGTTCTGCTATTGCTCCAATTTCAGTCTGCGATCCCGTAGTTACTACAACAGCAACGCCTTCTCCACGTTCTGTTACTGTTCCCATAAAAACCATATTTGAGCGATCTGCGAGAGGAGTTTGAGGAGAGAGCGGATCAGTCGTTTTAGAAACGGGCTTTGACTCTCCGGTAAGCAAAGATTCGTCAATATTTAGATCCCGTTCGGAAATGAGGCGCGCGTCAGCAGGAATTTTGAGGCCGGTTTTAAGCAGAATAATATCTCCAGGAACAATTTGATCCGCAAGAATCTCTCTCGGTTCATTGTTTCGCATTACGATTCCGGTCGTTTTTACCGTTTTCTTGAGGGAGTCAAAAACGTTTCCAGAATGGAATTCTTGATAGAATCCTATGCCCGTATTTACGGCAACAGAGAGAAGAATGACGATAGTATCCGTTGTTTCGTGGAGCCAAATAGTTACCCCACCAGCAATAAATAAGAGGTATACGAGCGGGCTTTGAAATTGCCTAAGAAGCAGGCGAAGCCACCCTAATTTCTTTTCTTCGGCGAGCTTATTCAAACCAAATTCCCCGAGACGCCTTTTTACTTCGGTCTCATCCAATCCGTTAGGATTGGTTTTGAGCGAAGTGATGGTCTCGGGGAATGTTTGGGAATGCCAATCAATTTTTGGCATAACGGCAATTACCTAGCAAAATTTACAAACGTTTGCGGGTTCTTTTTTCTCTTCGTGGGATTTCTCCTTATATTCGTCGCAGCAGTTTTGGCAGCAAAACGTTTTACCTGAATCCGTTACACACGTCTTACAATCTTCTTTTTTGCAATGCTCGCAGTTCTTATTTTGTTCCATACTATTAAAGTAAATGATGATTACGACGTTTCCTTACTCTATTCTATCAAATTTCGCCTCTACACACAAAGAATCCGGCTTAGAATCCGTATCCCAGGAAGAGAGGAGCGATGAACGCAATAATAATGAGGCTGATAACGACAATAACTAATATGTTTTTAAATTTTTTCATGAATGGGTATGAGATGATTTTGACGACTCTTCATATACTTTAAGCAATGCAAGGAAAATTGCAAAGATAAGCGGACCATAGACAATTCCTATAATACCAAATGCGGTAATTCCTCCGAGGATAGCGAGTAGGCTAAGAAGTGGATGGATATGCGCTTGCCCTCCCATAATAAATGGCTTGATGAGGTTATCAACCGAGGAAACAATAAGAATATTAAAAAGCAAAAAGAGTATGGCAATACCGGTTTTGCCAATAAAGAAAAGATAAAGGGCCGCAGGAACAAACACAATAAAAGGCCCTAAAAATGGGATAAGACCCAAAAAAGCCATAAGCGATCCCCAAAAAACAGGGGAGGCAAGCCCAGCAAAAGTGAATGCTAATCCACCCAATACTCCTTGGAGAAGTGCTCCCGCGAATGTGCTCGTAACTACTGCCTTTCCAGTTTCACGGAATGTCCGATAAATAAGAAGTTCATCCTGGGATTTAAGCGGACTGAAAAACATAACGAACGATCCAAATGCCTTCCCGTCGCGAAGGACATAGAAAAGGGTAATAAGCATGACAAAGAAATTGATGCCAAATCGAAACGCATTGGAGAGAGCCGTTCCGATCTCTTGAGTAAGAAAGGTGCCGATATTGCGGAGTGCAAGAGAAATATTCTGTTCAATCTGATCGATCGCAGAAATCCCAAACTTTAAGGCGATTTTTTCTATGACATCAAAGACCGTTCCTTCATTCACACCTTGGGTTCGGGCGATATTCGCAAAACTTACCGCTTCACTGGTAAGCGCAAAAAGGGCGGCACTCACAGGGATGATAATAATAAGAACAACAAGAATAGTTACTACAAGGGCGGCGAGATTGGCATGAATGCGCTTCGCAAGAAAGTGATAGAGTGGAAAACTAAGTGCTGCGAGTAAAAAACCTAACACCACAGGGGCTAAAAACCCGCTGAGAACAAAAACGAACAACGCAAAAAAGAAGAGAAGAACGGCAACGAGAAAACGATGAGAATCCTTCAGTGGCATGGATTTAGTATATCATTATTTATTATATTTTCCCCGCTGCAATTTTCTCTCGAATGTTAGCAACATACTGCTCCATAAGGCCTAGATTATGTATGGTCAGGAGTTTTAACGGCAATAGTTCGTATCCTTTAAGCAAAAAGTGGAGATGTGCGCGCGAATAGTTTAAACAAGTAAAACATATACATGAAGGAATAATCGGCTTCATATCATTTCTAAACTCAGCCTTTTTGAGTTGGAGGTATCCTCGCGTGGTAAGTGCAGTACCATGCCGTGCTATGCGAGTGGGGAGCGCGCAATCAAAAAGATCGATACCACCTTTTATCATTTCGGGGATTGATTCTAAGTCTCCAATACCCAACATATGGTGCGGCTTTTCCCAATCAATATATTCATTTACCCATGAAAGCACGCGCTTTACGTCCGCCTTGCTTTTCCCGAGCGCTCCGCCGATTGCAATACCGAAGACCGGAAGATTACTCACTGCTTTTGCTGATTCCTTTCGCAAATCCCGAAACGTTCCGCCTTGGATAATGCCAAACGTGGCTTGCGTGGGTGAAATTTTTGTATCCAAGAAACGCTTGAACCACCGGTTCGTCCGTTCAAGATCTCGTTTTGTTTCTGCTTTATCATCAAGCACCGTTCCGCAAATATCCAATAAATATATAAAGTCTGCTCCAAGTGATTTTTGTGTAGCAGCGGAATCCTCTGGTCGAAGTATGATAGTTCGTCCGTCGCGTGGAGAGCGAAAGGTAACGCCGTCTTCTGTGATTTTAACAAATCCTTCTTTGCGTTTTTGTAGATCCTGTTTCTCGGGGAAAAATGAAACGATCTTACCGAATCCATATTCCGTTCCTTTGCCCAAACTAAAAACCTGGAATCCGCCGGAATCGGTAAATATTGGTTTTGAAAATTGAAAAAACTTGTGTAATCCTCCTGCTTTTTTGACAAGATCAACTGCATTTAAATCAAGGAAATGAAATGTGTTGGTGATTTGGCATTGGATTCCGGATCGCTCGGTTTCCTCCATGTCCAATCCACCCTTTACGACCCCTAGCGTTGCAACAGGAATAAACGCAGGTGTTTGGATTACTCCATGAGGCGTCGTGATTGTTCCGAGGCGGGCAAAACTTTTTTTTGATTTTTTTCCTATCGTGAATGAAAACATAGTATATGACCCCTAATATGGAGTAGTAGTATAGAGAAAAACCCCGGAGAAGGCGTGTCCCAGAGTCCACTCACAGACGATAGTGTTTGAAACTATCTATCGATGCCGCAAGGAAATTTGCTTTCCTGTCCGTTTGCGGCGCTTTTTCTGAGCGGCCTTTCTTTTTTTGTTCATGATATTAAGCGATGTACTTGTGTAATGGACATGATACATGTTTGCATCGTGCCGTGCAATGCGCACGTCCGTAATCAATAATGCGATATGTGAATCCGAACCATTCTTTTTGAGGGAGTAGTGCCATAAGATCCTGCTCTATTTTTACCGGATCGTGATGCCGCGTCAGGCCGAAAAGACGTGTAAGGCGTTTTACGTGAGTGTCCACAGCAATCCCTTCAACGACATTATGGGCATTACCTAATACAACGTTGGCTGTTTTACGCGCGACGCCGGGTAATTCCAATATTTCACGCATAGTATTCGGGATTTTACCTCCAAATTTTTCTTTAATCATTTTTGCGGCACGCAGAATGTTGCGCGTCTTTGCGCGATAGAATCCGGTCTGATAGATATCCTGTTCAAATTCCTTGGGGTTCGCGGTGACGTAACTCTGGAGTGTTTTATATTTCTTAAAAAGTTTTGCCGTAACTTCGTTTACTTTTTTATCCGTGCATTGCGCGGAGAGAATGACCGAGACGAGCAGTTCCCAATGGTTTTTAAACTGTAATGCGATTACAGCATCTGGATGCAAGCGTTTCAGCTCTCTATTAATAGTAAGCGCCTTTTTCTTCAGTTGCGTAGTATCCATATTCTCTAGTGTATATGTGGTTCCTTGTGAAGCGCAATAAAACCCCTTAACGTAAGGGGTTTTATTGGATTAGTATCTAAGAATCTTACTTCCGCTTGCGGCGAGAAGTCTTTTTCTTTGATGTCTTGCGGCGAGTAGTTCGTTTTACTGTCCGTTTCTTCGCTGTCTTTTTTCGTTTGCGTGCTGCCATAAAATTAATTGTATAACGTAGTACTAATGATTGGGATCGACCTTTGTGCGTTTCGTGCGACGTGAGAAGAGAAGAGTTGCGCACGAGATTGCAAATGTATCCAATTGGATATGTGAATTTTTTTCAAAAATTCTCCCCTCACATAAAGTATATGCACTTTCTACAAAATAACCTAGGGAATTTATCCACAGAAAAATATTTTTTGTATTTTTTCGTGCAAAAACTTTTTTACGCACGCAATTAATATTATTTTGTATTATTAATTATGAAAATAAAATGATTTTTTTATCACTCAATATTTTTACGCGCAAAATAAAAACGATCTGCCTCACACAGATCGTTTTTATTAAAAGAAACTAAATTGCTTATTGGCCCATGCCATTTCCCATAGAGCACATCTTGCAATTCTTCTTATGGCCGACGAGCAAATAAATTGCTGAAAGGCCCACAAGAACATAAACAACTTTCGCCTGAATTGATTCCATTCCGCCGATCCATGTGCCAATGTCGGTACCGAAAACAGCGAGTAAAAGCCAATTCAAGCCGCCAACAATGACGAGCAAGAACGCTATCATGTGTAATCCTTTTCCTTTCATAGTATCCGTATTCTTTTAATGGCTTAGTAATCGACCTTTTTTCAATATCTTCATTATAACGGATATTGTCTTCATCTTCATGCACAGCCGGTTATTCGTGAAAGTCCAAGATAGCGCGCGTTTCTTTCTTATATGCTTCAACATTTGGTTGATCAAATGCATTTACCTCCAATAATTGTGCAAGAAACATGACTTCCATCATCTTCCACATTAAATATTTGCCAAGTTCGCGTGCGTTAACGGCAGAGAGTTCTGTTTCAAGAAACGGCAAGCCATGATTTTGATATGCGAGCTTTGTGCCTTTTAAGGTAGCGAGTAGAACATCGTTCATCCGCTTGTTCGCAAGCCGGGGTTCCAATTCGGGGAACAAGCGGGAAGTGGGAATTGCGGTTGCCGGTTCATTGATTACAGAAATAAAAGTAGTGACGGATCGCTTGGGTCCGCCAAAATAGAGTTGGCCCACGGAATGTAAATCTGTTGATCCGAGAGAAACTGTAGGGAGAATGCCAACGGGAGATTTTTTTATATTTTCTTTACCCAAACTTTCGCCGACAAGTTGGCGATACCATTTTCCAAGAGACTCTAATGCAGGATGGAAGAAAAAACTGTCGTGCACTACAAGTCCTTGCTCATAGTAGGTGAACAATACGGCAGCTGACGCGAGAGCGGGATTTTCCTTATGTTGTGGTTTCAAGCACTGCTCTCTCATATCGCGTGCTCCTTCCAAAAGATCGTGCACATCAATGCCGCACATCATGAGAGGAAACACTCCTACTGGAGAGAAAACGGAATACCTTCCTCCAACGGTTTTAGGAATGGGGAGCGTTGTAATCCCTTGAGCTTCAGCTGCTTTCCATAATATTGAATCAAGTTCCGTAATAACAACGATACGATGGAGAAGTTCAGATTCTCGCCCTTTTAAAAAATGAATAAGCACTTCGCTGTTTGCGATTGTCTCTGTCGTTGTTCCTGATTTGCTTACAATAACGACGACAAATTCCTTGGGGTTAAGTTCAGAAAGCGAAAGGCCGCCCTGCATGCGGTGGAGATGCGTTGCATCCGCAGTTTCAAGGAAAATTATTTTAGGGAATCGATGCGGTTCTATTCCATCATAGTATCCAAATATAGCGTCGTAGACAGCTTTTGTTCCTAAGTCTGATCCTCCAATACCCACGACAAATATATAACGGAGCGCAGGGGATGATTTTACATTCACGGCCTCTTCTGAAAGGCGTAAGAGTTTTTCATCGCTGGGAAGGCAGAGTGAGCTTTCTGTCTTACTGTATCCGCCCTTCTCTACAACGGTTTTAAGATGCTCTCCATAAGGAGTAATCGCTTGTTCAATAGTTTCAAACTCCTCCGGGGAGACTCTGCTATTTCTAGAGAAGAATTGCATGTTTTCAAATGACGCGTCTCTACTGCGAGTTAATTTTCCTGTTTCGGATGCCGTTTAATCCAAAATGCGAGATAGAAAATTTCTAAAAGTGCGAATGTATTAATGATAAGAAGCGCGATAAACCAGTTGCGTTCTTTGCGGCGTGCTGCATGCCAAAGGGCGATGCCCTTCCACGGCAAAGTCCAAAGCACTATGAGTACGAGGATAAGGAATGTATTGTTTTCAAAAAATGTATTTAGCATATCTTTAGTATACATGAAGAGAAACAAAAAAAGGACTGACAGTCCTTTTTTTGTATAAAACGTTTTTAAGTGCTACTCCGTAAGTGCTGCGGCAATAAGGATCTCAAATTCTTCTACGGATTGCGGATTTTGTATCGGCGTTCCATTAATGAAAAACGTAGGAGTTCCCTGAACGCCAGAAGCGAATGCTCCCGCAACATGGCTTTCAATCTTTTGTTTAGATGCTCGGGCATCCAGATCTTCTTCGAATGCATCAACATCAAGACCGAGTGTGGCTGCATAATTCATAAAAAATTCTTTAGCATTCCGCTGTTCAGACCATGCTTTTTGATTTTCAAAAAGAAGGTCATGCATTTCCCAGAATTTGCCTTGCATGCCTGCAGCTTCCGCAGCGAGCGCAGCAGGTTCTGCTTTAGGATGGACGGACGTAAGAGGGAAATGCCGATATACAAAACGGACAGACTCACCTGTTTTTTCTAACGTTTCTTTAATGATCGGGTAATAATATGCGCACGCAGGGCATTGGAAGTCGCTGTATTCAACAATAGTAACCGGTGCGTTCGGATTTCCTTTTTGCCAATCTGATGTGGTTACGATATCCGCAAGTGAGGCCGTCTGTCCGGCTGGCGGAATTGCACGAAGGGCAATTGTTACTAAGAATCCGAGCCCTGCTACGCCTATCACAACTGCAGTAAAGAACCCTATTTTCTTCATAAGGCGAGTTTGGGATTGTGATGTCCGTTCCTCAAGTTTCTTTTGCTGACGAACTTCCCATTTTTCGCGGCTCGTCGGCTTTTGTTCGTTTTCTATGTTTTCCATAATAGGGATATAGTACATCATCTTTTTTAATTTGAATAGAGCTTGTAGGGCTTAAGATGAGGGGATTCGCACCAGTTGTATATTCAAAGATTTGCTTCATAATTAGGATACACATGAAAATATTATTTTACGGTTCCGCGGGAGAAGAAAAAGAATATCTTGAGAATAAAATAAAGGAATTGAATATTACGATTGATGCAATATTTTTGCCTGAAGCACTTAAAGCAGGTGTTATTCCCCCTGCTTCTGATGCAGAAATATTATCAGTGTTCGTTGATTCGGTAGTAAATCGGGAAACGATACAAGGAATGCCAAACTTAAAATGCATTGTTACGCGATCTACTGGTTTTGACCATATTGATCTTGCCGCGGCCCGCGAGCGCAATATTGTCGTATCTAATGTCCCTTCTTACGGAGAGAATACCGTCGCGGAATATGCTTTCGCGTTACTCTTAACACTTTCGCGCAAAGTACATTTGGCATATGACCGCATCCGTGAAACAGGAAGTTTTAGTCAACAAGGATTGGAAGGATTTGATCTTGCAGGAAAAACTCTGGGAGTTCTCGGTACCGGAAGAATCGGCCGCCACGCAATTAAGATGGGAAAAGGATTTGGTATGGAGGTCGTGGGATACGATCCATATCCGAATCAAGAACTTGCTGGATCGCTTGGCTTTACCTATGTTTCCCTTGATGAGCTTTTAGCAAAGAGCGATGTGCTGACCATCCATATTCCATATATGAAAGCAACGCATCATCTCTTGAATGAAGCTGCATTTGGAAAAGTAAAAAAAGGCGCGTATCTCATTAATACGAGTAGAGGGGCGGTAGTAGATACAGATGCAATGGTGCGGGCACTTCAGAGCGGAATATTAGGCGGAGCAGGTTTAGACGTGCTGGAGGAAGAAGGAATCGTAAAAGATGAGTTAGGATTTCTCGTGCACGGGCATCCGAACGCAGAAAATTTAAAAATAGCGCTTGAGAATCATATTCTCGTTGATCTTCCGAACGTTGTCGTTACTCCGCATAACGCATTCAATACTAAAGAAGCTCGTCAAAGGATTTTAAATACTACGCTTCACGATGTTGCTGGATTTATTGCCGGTACGCCCAAAAACATCGTAGAGCAGCATGAATAAAATCGTATCACTTAAAGGTAGTGTAATTAACGATTCTCGCGGACTCCCAACGGTCGCTCTTGAAATTGTATCCTCAAATGGGATGCGTGTTTCGGCGTCCGTTCCCCAGGGGAAGAGTGTGGGGGCCTATGAAGCGTTTGTAGAGAAGCCAGAGATCGCGGTTTGGAATATTCGGGATATCATCGCTCCTGCGATTATAGGGATGAGTCCGAATGATCAGGAACGCATTGATGAAAAAATGTGCGAACTTGATGGCACTCATGAGAAATCGCGCCTGGGCGGGAATGCTATCCTTGCGGTTTCTATTGCCGTCGCGCGGCTTGCTGCTCACGAACGGAACATTCCGCTCTGGAAGCATATTAGAAATCTAAGCGGATGTGTCGTATCGGAGTTTTCATTCCCGCGTCTTTTTGTAAACGTGATCCACGGCGGATTGCACGCGAATAATAATCTGGACTTCCAGGAATATATTGTTATCCCGCGTGCGCAAACGCTCGGCTCTTCAATTGATGCCGCTCAAAAAATATATTTAGAAACTAAATTTTTACTTGAGCATCGGCATGGCAATCATGCTCTTCCTATGGGTGACGAAGGGGGATTTGCACCGAACTTTAGTAATAACGAAGAACCGTTTCAGATTCTTCATGCCGCGGCAGAAAATATCGGGCTAGCGGATCGGATGGACTACGGATTGGATGCAGCTGCAAGTAATGTACACATAAGAAAAGAAAAATTATTGTCGTTGTATGAAGATTTTGCCTATCGGCAGCACCTCTCTTATATTGAAGATCCTTTTTTTGAAGAAGACTTCGTTTCGTTCCGTGCGTTACAGAAAAAGCTTGGTACTAAGCGTATTCTTGGAGACGACCTTACGGTAACAAATATAAAGCGCATGAAGCGTGCACATAGTGAAGGGGCTATTACGGGAATAGTAATAAAGCCGAATCAGATCGGCACAGTAACGGAAACTATCGCAGCTGTGCGACAGGCAAAAGAGTGGGGATGGCATATTGTCGCTTCTCATCGGAGCGGAGAAACGCTAGACGATTTTATCGCCGATTTTGCCTATGGGGTGGGGGCTTACGGGCTTAAGCTTGGAGTCCCCCGGGCTCCGGAACGAATAGCGAAATATAACCGCCTACGCGCGATTGAGCAGGAAGCAAAAATTGTGTAGCAAGAATGAATAATAAACAATGGATAAAATACCTCTCGCCTTATTGTTTGAAATGCTATCAGAATGACCCTTTCAAACAATAAGACTCGCTTTGACGTGAAAAGTTATAAGAATGGCCTTTTTAAATATTCTACCCACTTCCTTTTTGTGAATTAAAAATTCTTATTCAATATACTAATTTCTAAATACTAGATTCTAGATTCTTTTTTATTAAATTTGCGAACTCATCTTGTTTAATACGGTGCGGATATGCTCTATAGCCTCAGGGTCATAGATGGAAATCGGAATCACATTTTTACTGTGCGGTTTAAACTTTGCGATCATTACCTTTAATTGTTTCTTATCTATGGTATCCGTTTTTGAAATGATGACATATTCCTTTTTCTTTAAGAGTTTTGGATTATATGCCTTAAGTTCTTTACGTACCGTCTTGTAATCGGCGATTGGAGTCGTACTTTCCGCGCTTACGAAATGGAAAAGTGTCGTAGTGCGTTCCACGTGGCGTAAAAATTTAATGCCGAGCCCCTTGCCTGAAGACGCCCCTTCTATGAGACCTGGAATATCAGCGAGGATAAGGTTGTGATACGTGCCAAGGTGCGGATCAAGCGTTGTAAACGCATAATTCGCGACGCGGCTCTCGGCGTTTGTGACTTCGTTCAAGAAACTTGATTTTCCGATATTGGGGAGTCCGATGAGTCCGATGTCTGCGATGAGTTTTAACTCTAGTCGGAGATCAATTGATTCTCCAGGGAGTCCCGGTTGAAACTCACGGGGAGAAGTATTATGTGCGGAGCGGTAAAGGAAATTTCCTTTTCCTCCTCTTCCGCCTCGAGCTACCATAATAACCTCACCTAATTTAGTAAGTTCATACGTTTCTCCGGTTGATATTTTCGTTGCTGCAGTTCCGCGCGGAACCTTGAGGATCAGATCTTTGCCGTTATGCCCATCCCGAAACGCGGAGCGCCCATCCCTCCCGTCTTCTGCAGGGAATCTTTTATGCGAGCGGAACTGCCGGAGTGCTCCAAGATCGGCGACGGCCTCTAAATAGACGCTACCACCTCTTCCTCCACCTCCCCCCGTTGGTCCCAGGGACATTTTGATATCGCTAAAAGAAACGGCCCCTTTGCCGCCTTTTCCAGCTGAAACTGAAATGGAAATATCATCAATAAGCATGCGTGTTCGGCTTATCCTAGCATAGCGGTACACCTTAACGCCAAAATCGTTTATACTTGCCTTTATGGTGAAAAAGATACAAGAGAATCTTAGAGAAGTGTATTCTCCGCAGCTCCTGACTAATATTGGACAGCCCGATATAGCTATTCAACCCTTACGGCTTTGGGAAACATCTCTTTTTATCCGCCTACGGAATGAAATTGAGTCTACCGCAGAACATCTCGTAGCAAAATCCGGAGAACGCAAAGAGACCATCGCCCATGTGCTCGCAAAAACCCTGATTACCAGAAATCGCATACAAACCCTCATTGCCCGTGAGAACGGAACATTCGTTGGGTATCTCACTCTTCTTTTCCCCAAGTTCGCGCGCCTGAAAGGCAATGCGTACCTTTCTATGTCAGTAAAAGCCTCTCATCGCGGAAAGGGTATCGGGAGTAAACTGCTTTCCGCAGCAGAAGATTTTGGCCGCTCGCGCAATGTGCGTCGTATGGAGTTAGAGGTATTCGGTGAAAATGAACGGGCAATTAAACTGTATAAAAAATTCGGATACGCCGTGGAAGGAACTCGAAAGAATGCCGTAGTTACAGAAAATGGTTTTGATGATCTCGTATTTATGGCGAAGTTTTTATAAAAGGTAGCTATTTAATAACCCTCTGATAGGGAAATAAAAAAGTGCTCCACCGCAGGGACCGAGATTGGTCGTTGCGGTGGAGCTTTGTCCAAGTCACTCGGAGAGCTTGCTCGCTCTAGGTGATCTGGACGTCGGCCTCCTGGAAGTGGTTGGCGGCTTCGTTGGGAGCGTTGGTGACGGGTCGGACGTAGCTGTCGTGATCCATGGGAAACATCTCCTAGAAAGGACCGATGATGCCAAGCGCGAATGCGCTCGGTGCTATCTATAAGAATAGCAAGGAGGTATAAAAAAATCAAGACACACTTGGGGATATTTCGAGGAGTAAAAAGCAACGAAGATGTCGCAGTTTATTAAAATGCGACGAACCTTTCGTTTGCAGACGTATGCATAGCTCCATTGTTTTCCAAATGATTATTTTTTCAAAAAAGTCTATTCCCATTCATAGAATTCACATAATCAAATAGCCATCATAAGGAAGTCAGAATATAGCTATTTTTTAGAGGCCTAGTGATTTAAAAGGTCGAAGCTTCTACGTTGAGTAAGAAGCACATAACATATGGACTCATACAGTTCCCCCACAACTAAGCCGTTATACCGAGGCACTCAAGTTGTTTGGTATATCATTGGGGTTTTGGAGGCGCTCATGGCGTTTCGGTTCGTTCTGAAACTGCTTGGCGCTAACCCCGCAGCCGGATTTACTAGCTTCATGTATGGAGTAACGTATCCCTTCGTTGCTCCGTTTCTGAACGTATTCCGGATCTCAAAAGTGGAAGGTAGTATCTTTGAATGGACGACGCTCCTTGCGATGCTCGTCTATTGGCTCATCGCACTCGCAATTATTAAAGTTTTCGTCATGAGTAAATCAGTGTCCACGCCGGAAGCCGCGGCGAAATTGGACCAAGAAGATAAATAACAAATCATTTATTACTTAATTATGAACATCCTTATTTGGATTCTTTTTGGAGCGTTGGTGGGATGGATTGCTTCCATGATCATGGGCACAAACGCCCAACAGGGAGTAATCTTAAATGTTGTTGTTGGTATCGTAGGCGCAATACTTGGAGGCTGGGTCATGAGCTTTTTTGGCGAAGGTGGTGTAACTGGTTTTAACCTCTATAGTCTTCTCGTGGCACTTCTAGGATCAGTCCTCTTGATCGGTATTGTAAGAATGGTGAGTAAGTAGTGTGCGTAGCAGATAAAAATTCTCCGCCAACAGGGCGGAGAATTTTTTGTGGCACTTCTCATAGGGATTAAAAATACTGAAGTACAGATGAATTTTAGGTATGAGTACATGAGGTGGGGATGAAAGTATTCAACGTTTCTATTCATAGAAACTACACAACTATCTCTATATTCTATAAAAAAAGTTTAGAAACACCCGATCTCTTTTCTGCGAGAGAAGAATCGGGAGTAAAGGTCGAAGCTTCTCGTAATGGTTATAGCGTCGCATTTTTTATTCACCCCTAACATAAAAATCCTCAATCATGAGACAAAAAATTACCGCGGAGATCGATGTGGTAAATACCGGCAAATCAAAAAAGAAAACATTAGTCATCGGGAACGGAGAAATCGGCAGATCAATGGCAGAGATTTTGAATGATACCTATGAAGTCCATATTAGAGATGTTGTCTCTTCTATCTCAGGACAGTTTGATGTACTGAATATTTGTTATCCCTACTCGGAGCAGTTTGTTGATATTACGAAAAATTATATCAAGCAGTATCAACCGAAGCTTGTCATCGTTCATTCAACCGTGAAACCCGGCACGACACGGGCGATTGGAAAGCTTGCGGTACATTCGCCAGTGAACGGCCGCCATCCAGATTTAGTGCCGCACATCCGGGCATTCAGCAAAGTTGTGGCAGGTATGAATGCCTATAAGGTATATCAGGCATATCAGTTCTTAACTGAGGCTGGTTTAAGCGTTCAAATTTTTTCATCCCCCGAGTCTTCGGAGGTGGCAAAAATTTGTTGCACTTCCATCCAGTACGCTCTTGATCTCGTCAAAATGAAGGAAATGGTGCGGATCGCGCAGGAATTCAATGTTCCGTTCCATGAGATTTATACCCAGTGGAATACGATTTATAACCATGGCTATGCAACCATCGGCGAGTATCGTTTTAACAGAACGAATCTCTTGCCTATGGAAGGAGTGATAGGCGGTCACTGTGTGATTCCTAATTGCGAACTTCTTGAAGATGAAATTTGTGAGTTCGTAAAAAGCCGGAATCACTTATACGAAAAGAATGGCAAAAGTGAAAAGAGCGAAGTTAAACTTTCAATGCCTGCTCGGGAACGGGAATCTGTTCGGATCACAAACAGTCAATCTAAGGTGCGTAAATAATGTAGGCGGTATCGCAGTAAAAAATAGATAAGGATTCTCTCATGAAAGATATAATTCCAAACTCGCTACAATTCGCTAAAAAGAAACCACTTTCTTCAACCATTTCTTCCGGATGGAAGAAATGGTTGAACGCGGTTGTGGAATACTGGAAATCGCATCATATCAATGCGTGGGCCATATTTTATTTTATCGTCTACATTATTCTCGTGCTTAAGTTCGTCACGATACGGGAATTAGATGACGGTATTCTTTTTGGGGCTTACAGCATATTAGTTTCTCTCTATATCTTGAGTCGATTTGCTCTGGCATATCTTTATGATCCTGTGCCCACAGGAAATAGTGAAGGTTATGAGCCGACTGTCACGTTTGCTGTGCCTTCAAAAAACGAAGGCGCAAATATACGGGAAACAATCATGAAAATCGCGGAGAGCGATTATCCAAAGCACAAATTTGATATCGTAGCGGTAAATGATGGCTCAACTGACGCTACATTAGCGGAGATGCTCGAAGCTAAAAAACTTGCGAAACGTATCGGCGTAGAAGTAGAGGTTGTTCATTGGGAGGAAAATCGCGGTAAACGCGAGGGTATGGCGGAATGTACCTTGCGTTCAAAAAACGAGCTCGTCGTATTTATTGATTCAGATAGTTTTGTTGTCGAAGATACACTCCGAGAACTGGTGAAATATTTTATTGATCCAAGAGTGGGGGCGGTGGCTGGCCACGGTTTTGTCGCGAATGCCGATACAAATGCTCTTACCAAAATGCAGGATGTTCGGTATTTTGTGGCATTCAAGGCGTACAAAGCAGCGGAGTCTCTGTTTGGAACAGTGACGTGTTGCTCGGGCTGCGGCTCTGCGTATAGGCGTACGTACATGATGAAAGTTCTTGATGAGTGGCGGTATCAGAAATTTTTAGGTCAACAGTGCACGTATGGTGACGATAGGAGTCTCACTAATTTTTTGCTTCGAGACGGCTATATCACGCTTTATGCTCCAAAGGCGAAAATTTACACCATCGTACCGGATACATTTCGTCAGTTCATGCGCCAGCAGTTGCGGTGGAAGAAATCGTGGACTAAAGAAACGCTCAAAGCCGGGCTTTTCATTTGGAAGCGCAATCCGATTATGAGTATCTCGTTTTATTTGGGCGCCATTTTGCCTTTAGTTTCACCTATTGTTGCGTTGCGCGCCCTTATCTGGCAGCCGTTCCTGACAGGTAATGCTCCCTGGTTTTATATTATCGGACTTTTCTTAATGGCATTGTGTTACGGAATTTATTATTACGTCTACACCAGGGATAAATACTGGATATATGGAGTTTGCTTCGCAATTATCTACACACTTGCTCTTATGTGGCAGCTGCCGTGGGCAATGATGACGTTAAAGGATCCGCGATGGGGAACACGCTAAAAAGTATGAATACCACGAGATTACGACTTAAATACAAAAACCTAGCTATTTTTATTTGTATGCTGGCGATCCAAGGAGCGTTAGTATACGGGTTTTATGTGCGCGAACATTGGTTTTCAAATTTGCGCCTTTCATATCTTACGGAAGTATATTTGCCGACCTATGACTATGCTTTAGCTTCAGGTATTTTTGGAGATCCCAAAAGCTTATTCCCTTCGTATAACGTTACGTACCATTTTTCTCCAACGCTTTCCGTTCCCGTCCTTCTGTATCACGGTGTAATGGAAGAAGCTGACGATGAAAATATTAATATCAGCAGATTCAGGGAACACATGTTCACGCTGAAAAGCGCAGGCTATGAAACGGTGAGCTTGGAAGATTTTTATGATTTTTTGAAAGGGAATAAAAATCTGCCAACCAAATCATTTCTCCTTACATTTGATGATGGCAGAAAAGACAGTTATTACCCTGTGGATCCCATTTTAAAAGCGCTGAACTATGAAGCAACGATCTTCATTATTACGAACACGTTAGACCTCAAAAAAAGCAGTTATTATCTTAGTTCAAGAGAAATTGAACAAATGGAAAGGAGCGGCAGATGGACAATTGGATCACATAGCGTGAATGGCCATGGAAGTATTGAGATTGATAACCAGGGCGAGAGCGCTCCGTTTTTTAGCAATCTCCGTTGGCTTTCGCAGCCAGAGCTTATAAGCGGTGGGCGCCTGGAGGAGAGCGATGAATTTACTGCGCGCATAACTAAAGATTTAATTGATTCCCGTAAGCGTCTGGAAAACTTATTGGATAAACCGATTATAAGCTTTGCGTTTCCATTTGGTGACTTTGGAGAACGAACCGTTAATTTTCCGGAAGTTGCCGGTATCGTGATTGAACGGGCGCGGCAGATATATTCTATTTTATTTTTCCAATTTGCAACGGGGAAAATTTACAGCCAGAACTATTTTTACAGCCAAATTTATACTGGAGGAAGCGTCGGCGGGAGCGATGAGGGGACATTAGTAAAACGTATCGGCGTGGACGCAAATTGGACAGGAGAGAAATTGCTCCACGTTCTAGAAACGGGCGCTGCAAAACCTCTTCCTCATCATGATAATTTTTCTACTGATCGTGGCTGGGCAAGCACGAACTGGGGGGTTGTGGAATTTTTCCCTTCGCGATTGCGGCTCGCCGCGCGCTCTGAAGGGTCGGGGAGCGTGGCAATTTTGGACGGATCGCGTCTCTGGAAAAATTACGAAGTTAAAGCTGACGTCGTGTGGCCAAAAGGCAGCAATATTTATCTCTGGGGTCGCGTGCAAGACAGTGGCAATTATGCGGCATGCAATTTTGGAAAGTCTCTCGTTCATGTTGAACAGGTTGTAGGAGGCGGCAAGGTGAAAGTTATTCGCGGAGAAACTCACGATAATATATTCCCCGAAGAAGGGTTTGAAATTGGCATGCGCGCACATGGTCGGACTATTGAATGTTTGCTGAACGGCGAAGTTCTCGTGGCAACGGAATTTTTGGACGAGAGCCTGAGCGAAGGCGGCATAGGGTTTAAAACGTGGGACGCTGAGTTTAATAATAGCGAGCTCATCATCCGTGATGTGAGCGTCCAAGAATTACTTTAATTTCATCTATGCATATGAAAAGAACCAGATCATTTGTTGTAATTCTTCCACTCCTCATATTCTTTTTCCTGCTTACGGCGGCCGGTATGTTTTTTAAAGCACCGCGCAGTAATTCGGTTAGTCATAGTGCTGCACCTTCAAATAAGCCAGTTGAAGAAGGAGTTAAATCACAAGTTTCTACTGCTGAGGAGTCTCAAATCAAAAAAACCGCACTAGCAAAAATTACCAATCAACAAATTCCAATCCAGCAAGTTCCGGTGGCTAAGCAACCTGAGGCAGCTTCCACTGTTTCTGTAGTACCAATACTTAGAGCGAACGTCATAGAAGAAACAGAAATTGAAGAGAAAAGTGTAAATTCGATGTGGTGGTTAAATTCAGGAGCTCTTTTTGAAATTGACGGCGACATCGTGAGAACAAATACCGGCACATTACCCGAAGCATCTCCATGGAGGAGGGCATATTCGTCTACAAATCCTATTGATACTGATCAGGGTTATCGTCCGCAAAATTTATTCCGCCTACTTACACGGGATACGTGGAAAAACGTTGAAGAAAAGATGTACGTGAGGATCCTTTCCTACAACGAAACGCCAAGTCCGAATAGAAACGATTCAAATGGAATATTCCTATTGGGGCGTTACCAGAGCGAAGCTACATTATATCTGGCTGGTATTCGTGTTGATGGCGCTGCCGTTATCAAGAAAAAATTAAACGGGAAATATTACACACTCGCGTACAAACCGGAGTGGAGCGGAACGGGAGAGAATCTTCTTCCACAAAACAGCTGGATAGGAATCATGAGTAGAGTGGAGGATACAGATAATGGCACTGTCCGTATCACGCTTTCATTAGATAAGGAGAATAAGGGAGAGTGGGTCCAAGTACTTACCATTGAGGACAGCGAGAAGTCAGATACGGGCTCTCCAATTTTGGAATCGGGTCACGCGGGAATCCGATCTGATTTTATGGATCTAGAATTTAGGCAGATGGTCTTTAGCGACCCTGGAGGGTAGCTTCGTTTACGATTTTCTTATCACTATGCTTAAGAAAATAATGAGTTTCATAATCCAAGATAACTAATCACATTCCATTACCACTATGAGAAGTATATATACACCACTCACCAGATTTCTTAAAACCGCGGCATGGCGCGCGATCGCCAGTGCTTTCGTAGTAGCAATAATTTCTTCCGTGAGCTTGCATCCCATGAGCGCTGATGCAGCAGAGGATGCGGCTAATCTTATCCAGAATCCTTCGTTTGAAACAGCTGCCGCCAACGGCAATCCTGCTAACTGGGCGAAGGGCGGATGGGGAAGCAATACGAGAGTATTTACCTATCCCGTGAGTCCCGGATATAACAGTGAGAAAGCAGCAAAAGTTGAAATTACGAATTATACGACCGGTGATGCAAAATGGTATTTCACGGACGTACCGGTAGTCTCGGGCAAGGTTTATAAATTCTCCAACTACTATAACTCTAACGTTCAGAGTTACCTAACGGTGCGTTTAACGAAGACGAACGGCACATTCCAATATATGGATATCGGAAAGCCAGAAGCTTCGGCGGACTGGCAACAGTTTGTAAAAGTCTTCACGATGCCAGCGGATGTTACAAGTATCAGCGTTTTCCACGTAATCAAAAGCGTCGGATCTCTCACAGTTGATAATTATAGTTTTGCCGAAACAGCTGACGCTGATCCGTCAAAATTTCCGACCGGCATGATTTCGTTGAATTTTGACGATGGACATAGAAACGCATATGACTATGGATTTCCGATCATAACCGATGCGGGACTCAAAGCGAGCTTCTATATTATCACCAAAAACTTTGGATTTCCCGGATATGTGAATCAACAGGAAGTGCTCAACATGCAGGCAGCCGGACATGAAATCGGATCGCACTCACGAACGCATAAAGATCTGACAACGCTTTCGCAATCTGAACTGCATTCAGAAATTGCGGGTTCTCGCGAAGATCTTCTCGCGATTGGGGTTCGCTCCGTTACAACGTTTGTGTATCCTTTCGGTGCCTATAATAGGGTGACAAACGCTTTAGTAAAACAAATTTACGAAGGAACACGAACCTCAAACGGAGGAGTGACGGATAAAAACGAGGATCCGCTTCTTTTGGAGCGGAGAGCTGTCCAGACTGGTGTAACAATGACGCAGGTCAAAGGATGGATAGACGATGCTGTTAAGAATAAACGCTGGCAGATCTTAGTATTCCATAATATTGATACTACCGGTGGCCCTTATAGCACCACTCCGGCGATGCTTCAGGAAATTACCGACTACATAAAAGCAAATAACGTTCCGGTCGTTACTGTTGCGGAAGGCACTAAAATTATGAAGCGTTAATGAAGAAATAGATCATTGAAGTAGACCAAAAAACCCCTATACAATAGGGGTTTTTTGATATTCTAAAAAATCCTTCATAAGTTATCCACATATCATGGCTTGCACTTCATTTCTTCTTGCTAGGGTACTTAGGTTCCCCTAGGAATAATTGTCGCAAACCTTTGGAGGACAGCACGCGCGCATTAATAATAAAAACAAATTAATTCTGTAGTATCGGACTTCTCTTTCTACCGGGATTAGTACTCTCTAACAAAGAGTTTCTCTAGGTTTTTATCAAAGAGCCGAGTTTATTCGTATGATTATTAGAAATTCTGCAGCGTTTTTCGGAAAGATTGCTTTAGTTGTGGCAATCGCGACTGTAACCCTGTTCCCTTCCCGAACTCTTACAACGGAAGTGCAAGCGAGTGAGGCGGCAACAGTAACATCGCCGTTTACATATAATTTTAATATAAACGGCACTCTTGTTCAGACAAATACAGAGAATCAAAGTACTAGTCCTTATTGGTGGCTTCCCTCCGGTGGCCGCTTCATATTAAGCGGCGGCGTAGGCAAAACTATTTCAGGAGATCTTCCCGCGAATGATCCGTGGAAGGCGATATATGCAGCTTCCCAGCCGCAAGCAAGCGATAATGGCTTTCATCCTCAGAATCTCTTTCAAGTCTTCTTTCGAACCAAATGGCAAAATATTGATCAGTCAATCTATGCACGAATCAAAGGCGATAATCTTGATAATGCCACAAATCGTAAGCCCTATCATGGCATCTCTCTTATTTCGCGTTACCAAAATAACGAAATTTTCTACTACGCAGGTATCCGGATGGATGGAGGAGTTGTGATTAAAAAGAAATTAGGCAATACGTACTACACGATGGCTTCTTCAAAAGTTTTCCCGGGTACGTATAATGCGGCAACGACGCCGAACCTTATTCCTATAAATACCTGGATGGGTTTGAGGACAGAAACATTAACCGAAACCTCGGGCGCGGTTCGCGTGAAACTCTATCTTGACCAAGGCAATACTGGCACGTGGAAACTTGTCGCGGAAGCGCTTGATGACGGTTCAAAATATGGCGCTCCCATTACCGCGGAAGGAAAGCCTGCCATCCGAAGTGACTTCATGGATATAGAAATGGACACCTATCGTTTGGTAGGAGGGCCCGCATCCGGCAGTAGTGGTAGTGGAGGCAACGGTGGAGGTGATGGTTCTCTCTATGGGCTTTCTACTAACCGGACCGTTATAGAAGCTTCGTCTCCTTCTCAGAGCGCTGATGCGGAGTGGTGGGTAAATTCTGGAGCTTACTTTAATATTGCAAACGGCGTAGGCCGCACGATTATCGGGAGTCTTCCCGCGAATGATCCCTGGAAATTACTCTACGCTGCGAACAATCCTATAGATACCGACAACGGTTTCTATCCCCAAAATATCTTTCGGCTCGTTACAAAGAAGTTTTGGCAGAATTACGAGCAGTCAGCATATTTTAATATCGTTGCCGATAATCTAAGCAACAGTCCGAATCAAGCTGAACATAATGCGCTTCTACTCTTTAATCGTTATCAAGATGGGCAAAATCTCTATTACGCCGGCCTTCGCGTTGACGGCAAGGCAGTAATCAAGAAAAAAAGAAATGGGACATATACTTCGCTTGCGTTTGCAACGGTCTTTCCCGGCACGTACAACGCAACGACCAATCCTAATCTTCTTCCGCATAACCAGTGGCTAGGCATAAAAACTATAGTGAAAGATACACCAGCTGGCGTAGACATTAAACTCTATATGGATCAGGGCAAAACAGGAACGTGGACGCTTATTGCTCAAGCTCTTGATACGGGCGCAACAGGCGGTACGCCGGTTACCGGAAGTCACGGTCTCGGAATTCGCACTGATTTTATGGATGTTGAAGTTACGGATTACAAAGTTCTTTCTCTCTAATCGTAGGGTTGTACAATTCTTTACAAACAATATCCGCCCATATGGGCGGATATTGTTTGTACTATGGGTTGCCGTGAATCTCTCAGTATGTGGTTATGGCAATCATGAGGATGTCGGGGGCGGCGCGATAATAGTTTTTTATCGCGTCTTATGGCCATTCTGCTATTTTAGATATCCTTTTTTCCTCTTTTCCACATGCCACATACCAGGCCGTGGTCAGTTTTAGTCGCGGGTTGTTGCCTCGGGGAGAGAGTAATAGATGTTACCGAGAACTTCCTCCGCGATCCGAACCTCCCCGTTCCCGTGAGCCACTCCCTCGTTCGCTAGAATCATCGCCTTTCTCGCGTGATCCTCCACCTCCTTTTTCGCGGGAATCACTGTCATCAGAACCCCCTCGTTCTCGTGAGCCTCCGCCTTCGTGAGAACCTCCCTGACCACCTTGCTTAATGTCATCTTTATTATTAGTTATATTCATAATGTTTATATGGTTAGGTTTATGATGTCGACCTTTGTGCGCCTAGTTTTCTTGCGCAGTCGCATTGCGTATATCTGAAGTGGGGTATATGCTTCACGCAACGAGCGACCTATGCATTTTAGAGGCTTACGAGTGAAACGTTAGTGAATCATGAACATGGGGAAAAAAGGTGTTTTTGAAAAAAACATTTTGCGATAAAGATAAGCAAAATGGCTTATAAAATCTATCTTCATCGTTCTTCATGAAGCCTTCATTTTCAAGGCTTTATCATTCAAAAAGCATCACTGCATTCCCAATTCAGGGAATAATGTGAATTATTAAAAATTACTCATGGCTAGGGAGGATATTTCTTCCCAAAGCGGGGACATTAAAAAATCATGGCGAGGATTCTTATCATAGAGGACGAAGAAAAATTGGTTCGGTCGTTAAAGCAGGGTTTGGAACAGCATGGCCACACCGTGGACTATGTGTTAGACGGGGATGTTGGGGAGCGGCGCCTCGCGCTTCACCGCGAAGAATATGATTTGGCAATTATAGATCTTATGCTTCCTCAGAAAACTGGTTTTGAAGTGATGCAAGAGATTCGGGAAAAAAATATTAAACTTCCCGTCATTGTTCTTACAGCGCTTCACACCATGAAAGATAAAGTACAGGCGCTTGATTTGGGTGCCGATGATTATCTTACGAAGCCTTTTTCAATTGACGAATTACTCGCCCGCATTCGGGCGCTCCTACGGCGGCCGGATCAAGTATTACCTCCTCAACTTTCTATAGATAATTTAGTGCTGGATACCGCGAGCCGGCGCGTTTTCCTGGATAGGGAAGAAGTTTCTCTTACCTTGAAAGAGTTTAGTTTGTTGGAATATTTTATGCGGCATCCTAATCAGGTGCTGAACCGCGAGCAGATCTATAGCCAGTTGTGGGATTTTAATTCAAATAATTTTAGCAACGTTATCGACGTCCACGTTAAAAATTTGCGCAAGAAACTCAAAGCGAAAGGAGATCATCGCGATTTCATTGAAACCATTCAGGGAGTGGGGTATCGTTTGAAAGGATAAGAAATTTAAATTTCTAAGGAAAGCGGAACATTCTATTGAGAAACCTCGCATGACTTCATTACTTTTTTTCGGGATAGCAATTACTCTTCTTATCGCCTATATTGTTTTGTTTCTGAGATTTCAGGCCGCGATGAAACATCAGAAGAAAATGATAGGCGATATGCTGCACGAAATTTCTTCCTCACTTGCGATCATTAAATCAGGCTCGGAAGTTCTCTTGTATGAGCATAAAGGTATGCCTGCTGGTCCGGCAAAGCTTTTGGAAGCCTATATTAAGGATATGAATCAAGAAGTAGATCTCATGGCACAAACCATGAAAGATCTTTTACGGGTGATCTATTTCAACGAGGATATGCGCCAAGTTTCAAAATCAAAAATAGATCTTGCTGCACTCGTACGGAAAATCGTTGAGCGGATAAAGTCGGCGTTTGCGGGTACCGGTGTGGAGATTATCGTTTCTGCTAAAGAGGCAGCACTCGTCGTGGGAAGCGCGAGCGATATAGAAGAAATGGTTGAAAATATTTTGATACGCGCGCTCGCGCAGGTTCCTAATCGAGGAGCCGTAAAAATAAAAGTTGAAAAATTGAATCGCACTACGGAACTTCGCATAGAGCATGGGGGAGAGTCCGTCTTTTCTCAAAATCCTGCAGCTACGTTTGTAAACTTTCAGAAATTTCCTCGCACAGATTCCGAGTTAAAACGGGGTTCCGGTTTAGGGCTGGTTATTGCAAAAAAGATAATTGACTGGCATCGCGGAACGCTTTCTATTGAAAGCGGAGATACCCATGGTACGTCTTTAGTAGTGAAGCTTCCTTCTGCTGATTAAAATTCTTCATCAGGTGGGTCAATAATATGCCTCAACGCCTCTATGGAGACGGGCTTGGTTAGGTGATAGTTGAATCCGGCTTCTTCTGACTTAATTTTTTCAACTCTCCGACCGTACCCGGTCACCGCCACAATGATTACCGGATCTTCGTGATTCTGATTGCGGATGGTCCGAGCGACCTCGTAGCCGTCCATGGTAGGGAGTCCGATATCCAAGAGGATTACCTTCGGCTTGCGGGTGCGGAATGCCGAAATCGCCTCACTGCCGTCATAGACGCAGTGTGCTTCGTGTCCAAGTCCGCGAACTAACGTATGCATCAAATGGGCAACACTCTTGTCGTCGTCCACGATAAGAATTGAATATTTTTTATGTGCCATTTATGAGTTTAGTAAAGTACTACTGTAGTTTGAGATGCATGAAGAGAGAATGATGAGGTTATCTTCATTTGAGCTTCATAAGGAGAAAATTATCCTGGAATTATCGTTGACCTTGCATATCCCGGGTCGTATATCTATAGTGTAAGTGCTTAATGTATATGCTAAAGAAAGCCCTTATAAAAATACATCATCACGAAACCGCAAAAGACAATTCATCCCATACCTCGCAATACGCTCGTGGCCTTATTGAGGCGAGCCTTGATCCTTTAATTACTATCAACTCGGAAGGAAGGGTTATTGACGTAAATGACGCTACGGTAAAAATAACTGGAGTTCCAAGAATGCAAATTATTGATACTAATTTTTCTAACTACTTTACTGAACCCGCAAAATCCCAGGCCGTGTATCGCCGGGCGCTCAAAGACGGGTCCATCGCAAATTACCAGCTTACCGTCCGCCATACAAGCAATAAAAGATTTACAGACGTCCTCTATAATGCCACTGTTCAAAAAGATGAGAACGGTAAGATCATCGGTACGTTTGTAGCGTTAAGCGATATAACTGAACGTAAAAGAGCTGAAGTTGAATCTGCTCGTATTGCCCAAGAGCTCACAAACCTTATTGATACCGCAAATGCTCCAATCTTCGGCATCGACAAGAACGGCCGCGTAACGGAGTGGAACCGCACCGCTGTTGCTATCACCGGCTATGAGAAGGCAGAGACGTTAGGTAGGAATCTCGTGGAAGAATTTATCACCGAAGAGCATAGGACTGCTGTACGTGAAGTTTTGGACAAAGCGCTCACGGGTATGGAAACCGCGAACTACGAATTCCCTTTATATACAAAACGCAAAGATCGCCGTGACGTACTACTCAACGCTACGACTCGCCGTGATGTGCAAGGCAACATCATCGGTGTTATTGGCGTGGGTCAAGACATTACTGAACGTAAAAAAGCTGAAGTTGAATCTGCTCGTATCGCCCAAGAGCTCGCAAACTTTATTGATACCGTAAATGCTCCAATCTTCGGCATCGACAAGAACGGCCGCGTAACGGAGTGGAACCGCACCGCTGTTGCTATCACCGGCTATGAGAAGGCAGAGACGTTAGGTAGGAATCTCGTGGAAGAATTTATCACCGAAGAGCATAGGACTGCTGTACGTGAAGTTTTGGACAAAGCGCTCACGGGTATGGAAACCGCGAACTACGAATTCCCTTTATATACAAAACGCAAAGATCGCCGTGACGTACTACTCAACGCTACGACTCGCCGTGATGTGCAAGGCAACATCATCGGTGTTATTGGCGTGGGTCAAGACATCACCGAACGTAAACAGCTAGAAAAAAAGCTCGCGCAATATGCGCAAGGCCTTGAAGGAAAGGTCGTAGAATTGGAAAGGTTCCAACGGCTTACCGTGGGAAGAGAACTTAAAATGATTGAACTTAAAAGAGAAATTGAAGAATTAAGAAAGTTATCCCACGAAGCATGAAAATTAAAGAACAAAAAATACAATCCGCGAAACAAAGATTGGCTGAATCAATATCTCGATTACAGTCCGATTTGTTTACTGCAAATACTTCTCCGGATACGATGCGCCTTATGGCATCATTAGGAATGCAGCGGAAGCGCGCACGCATGGATGCGGAATATTTGCAGCAGGCGATGATGAATATTTTCGAAGACCTGGAGCTTGAACGCAGTGGCAACACAGAAACACAAAAAGCAGTTATCAACATTCTTGAAGATCTGCAGGATGAAATTACGGCTAAAAACAGATTTTTAGCCATCCTTTCTCATGAGCTTCGTAACCCCATGGCTCCGATTACGAGTTCTTTGGAATACATAAAACTTCGCGGTATTGAAGACGAGGAGCTCAAGGGAAGTATCGCTATGATTGAGCACCAATTCGGAGTGCTTACGCGCCTTTTAAAGGAACTTCTTGACGTTGCGCGTATTAGTTCAAATAAGCTCCAACTGAACGTAAGTGAAATACGCCTGCAAGAATTGATTGATCACACGGTCAATTCCATAAATCCGCTTCTTGAAGAAGCCCGGCATACGCTCGAGATTTCATTGCCGGACCAGCCCGTGGTGCTTATAGCAGATTCTCTACGGCTTGAGCAAATTATTGTAAATCTACTCTCTAATGCTATAAAATATACCGAATCAGGCGGAACAATTTGGCTTCGTGTCCGTTTAGAAAATGGATCAACGATCATAGAAGTTCAGGATACCGGGAGGGGAATTAGTAGGCAGATGATCTCTCAAATATTTAATTTGTTTACTCAAGAAGAAACTCCTTCAGCTCATTTCAAAGGAGGATTGGGAATTGGGCTTGCACTCGTACGCTCACTTGTGGAGCTCCATGGTGGCACGGTTTCAGCGAAGAGCGAGGGATTAGGAAAGGGGAGTATATTCACGGTGAAATTGCCACTCATTCCTGTTCGTACTATGATGAACGGCAATAGTACCGAAGGGGGGGTAAAAATTTTAATGACGCAAAATATTCTCATCGTTGACGACAATAAAGACGCGGCGGACGCAATGAAAAAGCTCTTAGGGTTCGCCGGCTTCAATGCTTCTGCGGTCTATTCGGGGCGTGAAGCCTTGACTGCAGTTTTTCGTGAGAAGCCGAACATTGTCTTATTGGATATCAGAATGCCGGAATTGGATGGCTATGCTGTGGCGACAAAATTAAGGACAGATCCCCAGCTTTCGGACGTTGTTCTTATTGCACTTACTGGTTTTGGACAGGAAGAAGATAAAATGCGTGCCCAACGGGCGGGGTTTAATCACCACCTTACAAAGCCCGCGAGTCTCGCGGATCTTAAAGCTATTTTTGATTTATATACTAGTTAAGTAAGTTCCTTTTTTAAAAAAAGAGCCGCCTCGGATTTCTAGAGAAATCCTTGGCGGCGTTATTTGTCCTTATGCGGGACAAAGTTGGTTGAGCGCGTCGTGAACGGCACAAGAGAGGAGCTTGGAATCATGCCGTGCGAGCGTCGGTTCTGTCCATAGGGCACGTTTGACGTACCTCGGATCATGTTCTCCATTGCAGAGAATGGGGTACTTTTTTTCCTTGGCATACTTTTCCAGAATCTCCGAAGACATTTCGTGAGGAAGTTTGGTATTTGCGATGATCGCCGTCACTTCGCGGCCGATGTATTGTTCAGCGATCTCTATCTGATGATGGAGAGCGCTACTCGTCATACCCTTACCTTCCGTGAGTAGGTTGCTCACGAATATGATAGGTGCCGTAGAATCCATGAGCATCCTCTTCACTCCATGAGGAAGAAAATTAGGGATAATACTGGTGTACAAACTCCCCGGACCGACACAAAAAGCATCTGCACTGCCGATAACTTCTTGAATATCCTCGTTATGTTGTACTGTTGGCATAAGGTAGAGGCGTTGAGGAGTCTTTCCTTTACGGATCCCTTCATCCACTTCTGTCTCTCCATGCACGACATCCCCATCTGTATATGCGCAACACAGGTGGCTTGATCCTATCGCAACAGGATAAACATTTCCTTTCGTCCGAAAGATCTTTTGTAATATCTTTACGGCTTTCATGATTCCGTAGGTCTGTTGGAGACCAACGAGCATCATATTGCCTGGGGTGTGATTCGGGGGGTCGCCGTCTTCAATGCGGTACAAAAACAAATCTCGGATTGATTCTTCTTTAGCATTTTCAGAGAGCATAAGAAGACATTTTAGGATATCTCCTGGTGGGAGAATGCCAAATTGGTTTCGGAGCTCACCAGAGCTTCCTCCGTTGTCAAACATAGTCACAATCGCAGATATTTCAAGATCACGATTTTTCTTCAGTCCCGAAAGAAGGACGGGGAGGCCGGTGCCTCCGCCAAAGCAGACTACGTTTGTCATGGTGCCACTCCTCAGGTTGGTTGTAATGTTGTCGTATGTAAATGAATATGGCTACCCAAGAGATAATGGGAGCTAAGCTCATAGTATTTCTTAAACAATGAAGAAATAATGAGATGAATAAAAAAGCCGCACGACCGAGGGGTCGTGCGGGGGGGCGGAGCGTGTTTCCTTTCAGGAAACCGAAGGAAGGGTCTCGAAGTGAGAGTCGAGAAATCGTACTGAGATATCACAGTAACGTGAGACCAACCGTTCGGCTTCCATTGCAAACATATGGCGAAGGTCGGGATCGTCGCCGGTACCTTCCTGAAGGTGTCGAAGGACAAGTTCTCGCGATTCACGATTTGAAATGACGAGACGCCGACCTTTTGCGCCAGAACGAAGAAGAGTCGGTCCGCCGATGTCGGTTTTCTCAATCACGCTTTCCATGGTTGCCCCTTCACGTTCCGTTTCCGCTTGAAGCGGATACAGGTCCACGCAAACAAGGTCAAAGTATGGCGCGCCGATCCGCTGAAGTTCAGCAAGGTCTTCCGGCGTGTTCCGCGCGAGAAGTCCGGCATGGAGTTCTCGTGAGAGCGTGACAACACGGTGACCGAGAATAGGCGGTCCTACAATGGTACCGATGTCAGTGACGGCGAGACCGGCTTCTTGGAGAACTTTGGCAGTTCCACCTGAACTAAACAGATTCCATCCCAAATCAATGAGTCCCCAGGCGAATTCTACGATGCCTTCTTTGTCGTAAACGGAGAGTAGTGCGTTTTTGCGATAGGCGTCCACGGAAACTCCTTGAGTTAAGGACTGGAGAAAGATGAGAGGATCTGGCATAAAATTACTGCTTAGGAGGATAACTGTCAAATAATATATAAAAAAGAAAGGAGCCCGCGACCGAAGTAGTGGGCTCCTGCTCGTTCAGTGTACAGAGCGAGTAACTCTAGATGTTTGATTCCATAGTGGAAGGCTCTTTCGTCCAGTACCGCCGGACAGTGAGAAGGACGACTGCGGTCGTAAGCAACGTGCAGACCGCTGGGTAAAGTCTCTCTTCAATGGACCATTCCGCGCCGCCTGCAGTAACAAGAGCATTCGCGATCATAAATCCGCTCCAGCTCAAAAGGGGACTCTTCCACGGTTCTCGATAAGTATCGATGAACTGAGGAATGCAGGCGATCGCAACTGCTGTTGTCCCTGCTACTGTAGCAACGGTCGGACCAGAGATGATCCAGACAACGAGACACGTGACTACGAGAAACGTGACCATCGTCTCGAACCGCGTCCACGAGAAATTCTTGGATTTCAGAACGCATACCGACGTTACCAGGCTTCCGAGAGTATAGGCTGCTGGTAGAAAGTAGCTACCTCCTGCGTAGTAGATTGCACCCGCAGTGATGCCATCGAGGATCGCGAACAGTATCCAGGTGGCAAAATTGAGTTTTGCTCTGCCTGAGAGAACTTGAATGCAGAGAGGCACATAGACCGAAAGGCCAATGATGCAACCTGCGATTGTTAAAGTGCTCACTCCGCACCTCCTTTCTAGGCTTGTTTTGGGGAGTTTCTAACTCTTTAATAATAGCATACAATAGTAATAATGTCAAGTATTACTACTGGCTATACAAAAAAGACCGCTGAGTGAATCTTGCGGTCTTTTAAGTGGGAGTTATCTATTTCCTTTTTTACCGCTCGCTTTTGGTTTGCGTACGGGTTTCAAATTAAAGCTATGCGCGTCAGGATTCAAACGTGCGGCTACCGTGCGATGCATATTTTTCATTTCAATATCTTTTTTTGAAACAGGATTATTGAACTGGTCTTTATTGTGTTTGCTCATTTCGTTAGAAATAGTCCCCGTAGGGCTGGTTTATATTTATGGTGATTCATAGATATAGTATATGGCGAGTGGGACAAAATTTCTAACGGGATGACGCTCAAGATGGAAGGAGTAAAGCTTGATTTCATAATATTTATGATCGTAGAAAAAGGATTAACTTATAATGAAGCATAACAAAAAATATTAACTTCAGCTAATTTTTATTATTCATTGTCCATTCTTTATTATTTGAAATTCACAGCATCTTAATGCGCCTAGGCGCATTATAAAAGCTAGGGAAAAACGTTCAGATATCTGAATTAGTGGTCGATATCTATTAAAAAACCATTACATTACCATGGAAGAGAATAACAATGTGTCCAGTACCAATACTATCCTTATAGTAATCGTACTCCTTCTTCTCGTAGGATTCGGAGTTTGGTGGTTTGCGGTTCGCGCGGATACGACCCCCAATGACGGGACAAACGATATTAACGTGGATCTGAACTTGCCAGGCGGAAGCAACGACGGCAGTAATAGCGGAAGCAACAGCGGCAGCCAAAACTAGAGTGGCGGAGCGTTGTACTAGATTCTTGCAAGAAAAATGCCATCATACGATGGCATTTTTCTATTGCGATTCCACGCCTATTCTTTTGTCACTTTCGCCGTAGCTTTCTTCGCGCCTCGTACTACCTTGTGCTTTACGGCACCCGCTTTGCCGCTTAAGGTTTTCCAATGTTTTTTTAAATCCTCTGTTAATTCGCGTATTTCATTACGGTTAGCATCCTTTTCTTCACCATACTTTGCTGCAACCGTATCAATGATTTGGTGGTAAATCGGTTCGCTGACTTCTCTAGCACGTTCCAGCTTTTCTACAACTTCGCCTTTCATCTTTATCGCCCAAGCCTTTGCTTGTTTTTGGTGTTTCTTTCCCTTCGGCCCGAGGAAGAAATAAGCCGTTGCCGCGATTCCCGCGAGCGTTGCTCCCATGAGTGCTACATTTCCACCACCGTTTGCTGTAGTTTTCTTTGGCATAGGTTTTTTTAAAATTATGAGTAATAGTTAAGTATTGCTCTTTCCTTTATGATTTTTCGCTGAAGTTTCTTTTCTTTTCCGTGGTGAAGGAAAAAAGAGCCGAAATACAATATTGTCTTCTAAGCGTTCCTTAAGATCTTGAATAAATTCTTTTGATTCTTTTATATTACCTTTCAGTACCTCTGAAAGTTCAGAAAGATTTTTTCCGGCTTTAATAAGATAGAAAAGAAGAATAGAAACTAGCGCTGTAAGCACAACAGTTGCTATAGAAGATATAAAAAAGAAAATATCTGCTTTCATAAGTTGGTCCATAAATCTAGTGTACCACGCACTTCTCAAGGAGCGAGGAGCGACGAAGACATCGTGACTTAGTAAAGTGCGATGGACATTTAATTTACATTAGAAAATAAAAAAGAAGCGCCGCCTATCCGGTAAGGGATTGGCGGCGCAAGGGAATCAGGAAGGGCAGTATCCCACGAGTTCTTGCAGAACTTCGTGATAGACGTGCGTCCATGTTTCATCGGGGTCGATGGAGGTGAAACCGTATACCTGTTTTTGATATGCGGCATCTCTCCACGCAACATCGTATTCACGATCGGCGATGTTAGCTGCTGCTTGAGTCGAGTCCGTCGTGCGCTTGTGTAGCACGGTTGCCTTTCTGTAGGAATTCACTCCACCGGATAGCCTGCGTCGGCGAGGACTTCTCTCCCGAAATTCGTGAAGACATAGGGCTTCACTGGACTGCGACGCTGGCGAGTTTCGAATTCAAGCCACAACTCATGGCCCTTTTTCCCGTCCGGCGTGTTTCGGCAAAAGGCACCTATGTACCGGCCCCGAGTGTCCACAGGAAAGGACAGGAAAAGACTCGCAGACGCACTCACGAGATTAAAGTTCCCGCCAGTCATCTGCGCGAGTTCTTGACTAGTCACTTTAGGTACGTTTTCCAGGGGTTTCGCAGTTTTTGCTCTGGCTCCTGGAACGCCGGCTTCCTTGAGTAGTTCGCCGAGATTTTGCACCTGTAGTTCTCCTCGTTGAAGTATTGGGGGGTAAAAATGATCCGTTGCAAATTATAGCAGAATACTATGGATTGTCAATATTTCTACAATAAAAAACCGCCTCCGTCCCGAAGGGCGTGGCGGCTCACAGCTATCCGTGCGTAAGCGTCGAAAGGAATCGTTTGATCTCTTCTCGATGCGAGTGTTCTACGTGCAGATAGAGCGTCAAGACTCTGTTTTCTGTGTACGCGCTCGCGCGTATTCCGTAGGGATTTTCTCTTTCAAATACTACGGTACCTGACCTATGATGATGAAGACAGTTTACAGAGACCCCGCGAACAACTTCGGAAATATGTGAATGGCATTTCAATTGCTCTATTGCCTGTTCCAATTCTCTCGGAACGGAAAGGGGTTCTTGTTGTGCCATACATACCTCCTCCGGTACGTTGGGTGAGTACTAAAAATAGAATACCATGGGTACTAGAAAAATAATTTCAAAATAAGTGGATAACATTTAAAAGCTCGTCAAAAAAGTATCCGCGTTTCCTGCAAGAAGAAAAAAATACGAAATTTATTTAAAAAGCTCAAAAAACTTTAGCGGGTCAATGGAAATATCGTTGAGGCGCACGCTAAGGTGGAGATGTGGACTCGTGGCATAGCCCGTCTTTCCGCTGAGACCAATAACTTGTCCAGGCAAAACAAGCTCGCCAACGTTTACTTTGATTTTAGAAAGATGCATGTAGAGGGAAGTTAGGCCTAGTCCATGATCTACGACGACCGTCTTGCCGTAGTTCCGATATTCTTTCGCGACGCGGACCACGCCACGATTAATAGCCTTGATTGCTGTGCCTTCCTTCGCGCGAAAATCAGTGCCTTTGTGAGCTATGGAATATGCTCCGGTTGTTCTGGAGTAGCCATAGTCGTCCGTAATCGTGATTTCTTTGAGTGGAAATCTGAACGCTTCCTTCCAAAATGATTTTGTTCCGGTGCGGAGCTTTACCAAACTTTTGTTTTCCGCGGCAAGGGAAGTGACGAGCTTAGTCTGGCTTGCAGGAGTATTTCCGCCGAGCTTTTCTGGAATGCCAAGTGGCGCTTCTATCTTTTCTCGTGTACCTACAATAACTTTCGTTTCAAGAATCTGGCCATCGGCTAACGTAACTAAAACGGGATACGTCCCTGGCTTTTTATAAAGATCTATTCCCACGATTGCAGTGGGCTTATTCTGATACGTAAAAATGCCGAGCGAAACAGTATCAAACGAAATCTTCTGTACTTCAGACGCATCTGCATTTGAAACAGCTATCAGTATCGGCTCTCCCTGGATAACCGTCACGGGAGAAATAATAATAGAAGCCGAATCAATTGCTGATACGGTGGTATAAGAAAAAAAGATAAGTGCAGAAAATATAGCTAATCCAATACTGTTCTTCATTACTAAAATACTAGCATGTTGGTATCTAAAGTATTAATGAAGATTAATCACTAAACCTTATCTACCGGCCGTATAACGATAAATCTTTTTTTCCAAGCTTTGAGGAATGTATCGGAAGAAATTATCTTTTCCCCGCCGTTTGCAGCCGGATCATTGTAGTAGACCGAGTCACCACTCATACCATTAATAACCACGAGGTGGGGAATGGTACTCTGCGGATCAAACTTATAATGTACCGATGCGATAACGGGACCATTCGCGAGTTGTTTTTTGAATTGTTCAAACGCTATCGCTTTGCCTGATTTCCCAAGGTCATAACTTGTGCCATCTAAACCGTGTCTTTTTGCTACGCCAATCAAGCCTTTGTAGGTCCAGCCGGCATTTTTCAAATATGCTCCTGAATCAATGCCTTGTTGGAGTAGGGTATTTACGGAAACTGCGGGCTTATAGTAATCCAATACCATCGCTAAGCTCGCAATACCGCATCCAACTTTTTTCCATTCTACGGAAGTAATGTCTTTAAATTGGGAATAAAATGGCACATGAGGAACAGTGCTCGTAGAGGGCGTTCCCGATGTAATCTTTTTTACTGGAATGGGCTGTGGTGTGGTTGAAACGGGAGGAGTCGTGGAGGAAGCTGATATTTTTTGAGATGGAGAGACGGGGATAGTCGGAGTAGAAGTAGACGAAGTTGTTATAGTTTGAGTTGCAGGAACGGGGATACTTTGTGCGGGAACTGGAGTGGGAAATATTGTACCTAAAAGTGTGAATATTGCGATGATAAATGATAGCATTCATCATGCTTTCACATGTAGAAATTATGAGCAAGTTTCTTCATGAATCTTTCACCGTCACGGACATGCCAGCTTCAGCCCAAAGGTAAAGTTCTTTCGCTTTGTCAAGCGGAAGATTGACGCATCCGTGTGACCAAGGTTGCCCAAAATTATCGTGCCAATACGCGCCGTGAATAGCTGCGCCGCCGTTCGTAAAGTACAGATTCCAAGGGACGCCGGGCAAGTCGTAGTACTGATCGCTGATGCCAGGCAATGGGCCCTGCATGTAGCGGCTCGGTGTCATCTTGTATACCGTAAATGTGCCGCGAGGAGTGGGAGTAAATTCCTTTCCGGTGGAAATAGGTATTTGCATTACTAAAGTTCCATTTTCATACGCGTAGAGCTCTTGAAGAGAACGATTGATAACGATAGTTTTTACGATCGTTGATCCGGTTCCTCCTCGTTGAAGCGTATGACTTCCGTCATCATAAAATACGCGCACGACCTCAGCGGAGACATACCAATCTGACGTTACCCGTTCCGGATAGCGTACATGATCATCGGGTAGAAGTTCGTACCAGGTCTTACCTCCTTCTGTGGTAACGCTGTCTTTAACTTTCAGCACCATGCCAGTACGGAGTTTGCTAACGACGGGATAGGTTTCTCCGGGTCCGGAACGCATATTAACGCAGGCTCCATTATAATGGGGCCCACAGCTATCTATAATTTCTACGTAGCGGAAAAGTACTGGTTTTGGAGTAGATGGAATAGTGATTGAGTCGTCTTCCTGCTTTTCCGCAATATTTGCTGGAAAAGATGGCGGATCTGATTGCTCTCCCAAGGCCGGTCCCCACACGACAAGAGAATAAACAGCAACAAGCACGATAAGTGCTATGGGGAAGAATAACCGATGATGGAAGATCCTGTTCATGATCCTAGGTCTTCAATGTATAGCTCTTAACGAGTGAATCGGCCGTGAATTTTATCTTCTTGATATATTTCCCTAGAGAAGGCAGTTACTAAACATATGTCCGTATTTGTTCAATACGAACTCCACTGCCGTCTAGTTTGGAGACGAGATAACGGCTAAAAAGCCAATATCCGAAACCGAGTACTATTACAACAATGAGAATTGTGGTAACTGTTTTCATGAATTAAAGATTACCAATGAAAGATAAAAAATCTGTGAAGATAAAAAAAAGAGCACATGGTCAGCCAGGTGCTCATTGAGAAAACTGAGAAGACTAGTGATGATGGGGTGGTCCAGTGACTCTCCTCACCGCCTTATCGAGGGCTTCATCGATTTCGAGAACTGATAGTCCTTGCTCTTGTTCCGCCGCTTGTTGGGGGTTTTTCCTCCTTTGAGCGGGACAACCTATGTGTCCCAAACTTCCATAATACGTTTGATGGCAAACGCTACAGCGACGCTCGACTACATCATTGTCTCTTCCGCACATCGCTATGCTCCTGGTTGTACAGTGGTGGGGGAACTAATTTGAAAGTATCATATCCGCTTAAAAAATTCTAACACCAAATACTTACGGAATTAGAACTCCCCAGTAGACGCCACATAGATTGCTTTGCTAGGATCGCTATATATATGGAATACAGCAAAGAGGTTGAACTGATTAAAAATGGAGAAATTGGAGTTATCCCGACCGACACGATCTACGGTCTGGTTTGTTCTGCGTTTTCACCTTCGGCAGTTGAACGGATCTATCAGCTTAAGAAAAGAGATTCGCGTAAGCCTCTCATTGTATTAATCAGTACAGAGAGTGATATAGAAAAGTTCAATATTAAACCTGATGCAGTAACCAAAGAAATTTTTAAAAAATATTGGCCTGGACCGGTAAGTATCGTTGTACCGTGCGAGAGCAAATCTTTTTCATATCTGCATAGGGGAACCGGAAGTATCGCTTTCCGTTTACCTAAACAAAAATGGCTTATTGAATTCCTGCGGGAAACGGGCCCCATCGTTGCTCCAAGCGCAAACCTGGAGGGTGAGCCGCCGGCGAAAACTATTGAAGAAGCAAAAAAATACTTTGGCGCAAATGTATCATTCATTATTGATAAGGGAGAACTGAACGGAAAACCATCAACAATAATTAGCGTAGTGGATAGTAAAGAGAAGCAGATGAGATAGGGAGAGTTACTTAAATAAGAAATCCAACGCATAATACACAAAAAATGCAGGCCATACCAAAGCTTTCAAAGCTCCTATAACTCCCATCCAAAATGTTGTTGCTTGACCGATAAAATAAATGAGAGCGCCGATAAGCCCTAAACAATAAACCATATTTCCTCCTTGATTAGTGTGGTTACTCATATGTTTTATTATACATATTTTTCCGACGTGAAACGAATATTCATAACTGTGCATATTAAAAATATGGAAAGCGATAGATAAGAGTTATGCTGGTAGAAACGACAAGCGTCCTCGAATTCTCTCACATCTATTTATGGTTAACCGGAAAAATTTAACATTCGTAGCCATAATCGGTGTCGTGGCCTTTCTCTATAGTACTTACGTTTCTAGTTTTCCAAATGGCAATGAGGTGCTTCTCGCTCAATTAGGTTCGTCGTCCGGTTCCGGATGGACAGAATTTTCTCCGAGCGCGGACACAAGAGTTGTGTATGTGAGCTCATCTACGGGAAGCGATACAAATGATGGGTTAAGCGAAGGAACGGCAAAAAAGACAATCAGCGCAGGTAAATCCTTGTTGCGACATGGCTATCCTGATGGGCTGTTACTGAAAAGAGGAGATGTTTTTAATGAATCGCTCGGGCAATGGAAAATGTCCGGAAGATCTGCATCAGAGCCAATGCTCATATCTTCCTATGGCGTGAGTTCAGTGCGGCCTTTGCTTAAGACTGGTACTGGAGGGGCAGTGTGGACTAATAACGGAGGCGGCTCTCCGCCTACTATTACTAATGTCGCTTTTACGGGATTACATTTTTTAGCCGATACCTATGATGGAGCAAATGGTAATGAGGCTGGAGTGTCTTTCCTGCAACCTGGTTCTAATATTCTTTTTGAAGACTTCAAAATTGAAGGATATCGTACCGGCATTGTTTTTCAGGGTTTTGGCGGAAGTCTTCAAAATTATACATTGAGGCGCTCGGTCATCCTGAATTCTTATACCGTGCATTCGGTGAACGGAAGCTCACAGGGAATGTATGCATATGACGTGCAGGGTTTGTTGATGGAAGAAAATGTTTTTTATCACAATGGCTGGAGCGAAACGGTTGCGGGTGCCGGTGCGGATATCTTTAGCCATAATATTTATATTGATAACGGCAACTCGGGCGTCATCTTGCGCGGAAACATTATAGCGGACGGATCTTCTCATGGCGCACAAATGCGTTCGGGCGGCGTGATAGAAAATAATCTTTTTGTTCGAAATAGTATTGCATTTGTTGCAGGTGGAGGTAATAGTCCAGCGGCAAATGGGGTAATGATTGATATTCAAGATAATGTTATTCTGGATGGAAAAAATATTAACTCCTCAGAGAAGCGTGGATGGGGAATGGTTATCTCAAACGTGAGTTCCGGAACTATCGCGGATAATATCATCGCAAACAACGTACTAGGTACGCAGCCCGTTGCCATCGCGATGCAAGGGATGCATAAAGGCGAGAATGGTCAATTGGATTTTGGTATTCATAATCTCGCTCTTCAGAATAATACGATCTATGAATGGGGTGGCGGCCTGCAGATTGATGGTGTAGCTCCGCGAGTCACTAATATTTCCCTGAGCGGAAACAATTTCCAACATTCTTCTTTAACTACTCCCCATCTTGACCATCAGCAGTCTGGTGGCTTTAGCGAATTTAATAGTAGTAATAATACTTTTTATTCTAGTACTCCCGATAGTGGCGCTACAAAGTGGACGACGATAAACCAAACACTTCAAACGCTTGGCTTTTGGAAAAACCAAGTGGGAGATACTACGTCAGGAGTGTTGAAGCAAACCTACTTGGACCCAATGCGTTCCGTTGCAACGTATAACGCAAGCATAGGCGGAGTGGGGACTTACAGCGCGTTTATTACTGGAGCTCTCCAACAATCAAAAGGGAATTGGAATGATGCGTATACTGCAGCAAACGTAAACAATTACATTCGCTCTGGATTTGAAACAGCGGTTTCTTTACCGGCTGTTTCTATCTCTACAACAGACGCGACTGCATCAGAAGCTGGCTCGGATACCGGACTATTCACTATTTCGCGCACAGGAAGCACTGCAAACGCTCTGCCTATCGTCATTTCCATTAGTGGAACAGCAACGAATGGTGTGGACTATCAGACAATTATTACTTCACCTGTGATTGCTGCCAATCAATCATCTGTTTTAGTTGATGTCATTCCGATTAATGATGTGAATGTTGAGAATACGGAAAGCGTGACGGTAATGATTGTGCCAAGCGCTGGGTATACAACCAGTTCTTCAAATACGGGGACAGTTACTCTATTAGACAACGATAGCGCTCCGTCACCACCACCTCCACCACCTCCGCCACCGGGAGATCCACTCTCTCCGCCCACGGTGTCCACGTTCTGTTCCGGAAGCGCAACGGAAGCAACAGTTTCATGGCTAGAAAACGGATCCTCTGGCGCGCAAGGATTTTATGTTGATATTGATACTGATGGAAATTGGGTGAATGGCTTTTGGTATAAATTTGTTCCGGCAGGGACGCTCGTGGCGATTGTGCCTCAGGGCTTCGTGCCGACGGTGATAACCCAGCCGCTCGTATTGGTAAGCGGGCAATCGTATTCCGTGCGCGTGCTCTATTCCGCAGCGCAAGCGTATTCGGAAATAGTGGCGTTCACTCCTACTCAAAATTGCGACACAGCTTTGCTTCCTCCGCCCGTAAACTCAATTCTTTCGGAGTCACCGAGTAACGTGACTGCTTATGCTATTTCAGAAAACGAGATTCGCTTGTTTTGGAAAGGCGGTTCGGAAGGGCAAACGGGATATAAGCTTGAAATGAGTACTAATGGAACGAACTTCGCGCAAATCCGCGACTTGCCGCCGCATTATTATTTCTGGAACGAGAAAAGTCTTACCGCTAACACGAAGTACTACTTTCGCATTCGCGCATACAACAGTGCGGGAGATTCTGAATATTCAAACGTCATTGATGCGACGACTAAAAGTGCCGGAGGTTCGTTTACATTTACACGTAGTTTGCGAACGGGGGATACAGGAAACGATGTGAAAGTTCTCCAACAATGTTTAAATGCACAAGGATTCATCATAGCTTCTTCTGGTACAGGATCGTCGGGTAAGGAGACAACGTTCTTCGGTTCACTAACTGCAGCTGCTTTAAAAGAACTTCAAAATACGCATGCGACAGAAATCCTTATTCCGGTTGGTATTCCTGCAGGAGGGGGGACGGGAATTTTTGGCGCTTCAACACGAATGTATATGAATACATTAGGGTGCAAAGGGGGAGGACTTACCGATAAGCCATTCTCACGGGTATTACTAGTGGGTTCCTCCGGTGAGGACGTAATGCTCCTTCAACTGTATTTGGCGCAAAATAAAATTATCTATCCCGAGGGAACGGTGAGCGGGTACTATGGCAATCTGACGCGCCAGGCAGTGATTCGTTTCCAAAAGAAAAATAAATTATCCGAAACCGGCATAGTAGACGCAGAAACACAAAACAGCATTCATTCGTTTTACAACGTTATTCCTTAAAAATTCGCGTCGGTTTTTTCTACATACAACAATTCTATTTTTAACGATGGGGGCAACCGGCCCAACAGCAAGGCCTACGCATTCCGCCTTTAAGCTTTGAAAGTGCTTTCTCTATACGGATATTTCTCGTCTCCGCTTTTTTGCCGGAGATGACCCAGCAGATCCATTCATTACGTGCAAGTGGTGTAATATCCTCCCATAGTGTTCGCGCTGCCGAAGAAGAAGTAATAGCCTTTCGTAAATCCGTCGGCAGTTTGTGGACCGAGCCTTTTTTGGTTGGGTTGGGATCCATGAGGATTATTATTTATGAACCTTCTGCATATATTGAAATGATTTTTTGATAAGTGTTATAAGTACTTTTTGGTTTACATCAGAAAGTTTATTAATATATAGACAAGCAAGACTTGTTTTATATTTCCCTAATTTTTTAAATAATTCTTGACTATCTTTATTACCCTCCATAACATACAGCGTCAGACTTTGTTTTCGCGGCGAAAATGCTGCCAAAGGCCAGTCGCCTTTCTGCGTGCTTCTTTCCGACTGATAGTGATACGTTCCAAAACCTACTATACTTGACCCCCACATAACTGGCTTTTCGCCTGTAATTTTTTGAAACAGTCCAACGAGGACAAAGCTGTCGGATCGTTTTTCTTTAGGTTCGATAGAATTCAAAAATCTTGTAACACTTTCTTTTGTAGCTTTTGTTTTTAATTCTGCCATATATCAGTTTCGTGCTATTGCTCTCGGCCGCTTTCATTACCGTCCGCCTGGAGTTTATTTGCTATTTCTTCATACCAGAGAGCATATCCTTCACTTGAGAGGTGCAATAAATCGCTTGCATAGTATAGATCAGGACTCTCTTTGAATTTTTCTGAAACCTGAGAGTCAATGAGGTCAACGTACAGGACCCCGTGCACGGAAGCTTTTCTTTTATATATATCTCGGACCTGTAAACTTCTCTTTGAAAGAATGGGCCGCACATACCAAGGAAAAAATTTTGCATCTCCAACGTTGCCAGAATGAAGAAAGATAATCTTGCCACCAAACTTCTTGCTCCTTGTAAGTATACTCTCGATTCCCGACTCAATATCTTCCATCGAGGTCAGTCGTATAATGTCATTTGCTCCTATTTGTATAAGTACGATATCAAAATGCTCATCTTCTCTTTTTGCTAAAATTTCCTCAAGACCTGAAATGCGCTGTCCGCTCATAGCAAGGTTTATAACTTCAGCGCCAGGATACAGTTGAGCAAGCCTGCCTGCAGTCGAGTCCTCGGGCCTCTCGGCTCCTATCCCTACAGCCGTGCTATCGCCCAGCACCAGGATCCTAAATATGGCGTTTCTGATCTTGCGATTAAAAGGGGATTGCTCTAAAGTCGCCGTTTTTTGAGATAGAAAAAATATCCGAATCGCATCATAGGCAACGATAACGAGGATTACAATCGCGATTATGATAAGAGGGTTCTTCATGTATTGGCTTCCAAGCCAGGCCTGCGGCGAAGCTTCTTATTCTTTAATCTCAAATCCTTCAAATGCCTTGAATGATCCATCTACGATATCAATAGTTTTAATCGCGTGTGTTCCTTCGCCAGCTCCGCTCTTGAGCCACGCCGAAAAAATATCAATGATTTCTTCTGGTCCTTCAGCTTCCATGTATACCGTTCCATCCTGCTCGTTCCGAATAAAGCCACTAATGCCTTGCCGGCTCGCCTCGTGCTTGACCGTCCGGCGGAAAAATACTCCCTGGACATCCCCGATGATTGAAACGTTAATGTGTTTGAACATATTGCGATTTAAGTATAGTTCATTATAATAGTAACGCTGTTTACAAAACAGCCTATAACTCAATATTCCCGAGTAGCTCAGCGGTAGAGCGGCGCCCTGTGAACACGCTTTGGCTTATAAAATGGTAAAATTACCATATATGGCTGACAAGCGGACATATGCCGATCGGCGAGAAGAACTTATTCGTGCAGTGGCAAAACGCCGGCGCAAAATCAAAACAATGGCTATTGCCTACAAAGGCGGGCAATGCCAGATATGCGGATACGAAAAATATCAAGGAGCTCTTGATTTTCACCACCTGAATCCAGCTGAAAAAGATTTCGGCGTAGGAGATAAAGGTTATACCAGATCATGGGAGAGGGTGAGATCAGAACTCGATAAATGTATCCTGATATGCGCCAATTGTCATCGCGAAGTGGAAGCCGGCATAACGCAGCCTCCTAGAGCAATCTAGGTTGCAAACGAGGTGAATTCGGGGAAACCCCTTTCCAAGGGCAATCCCGAGCCAAGCTCTGATAGTAATCAGAGAAGGTGTAGAGACTATCCCGCAAGGGAGTAGCCGATCAAATATTAATTGATGCAGGCGAAGTACCTCGCGCCCTTCATGGGCGATGATATAGTCCACCCCTATTAGTAATAGTAGGACAAGTGTAAGGCGACGGTCCCAGGTTCGATCCCTGGCTCGGGAGCAAAATAGAATACCCCACGTGCTGGGGTGTTTTATTTTTCTTTGTTAGAATGAATAAAAGGTCGTTCATTAAATTTAATTGATCATATTCGATGTCAATACTTACCATTGCAGAAGTTGTGTTTTTTCTCGCTTTCGGTATCAGTCATTTTTTTCCGTTTAAGTATTCACAGGTAATTTCTGCGGTCGCTGCTATCGTTGTCGGGGTTCTTTTAGTTGTTAGAGTCTAGTCATAACCTCAAGGCAACATTCGCAAGCCGTCCCGGAAAATAACGGTGGTCTTCCGTTCTGTATCGACGGCGGTCTCCTTTTTTATACAAAACCAGATACTTCTAATTCATTAGCTATTTTAATCCACTGCATAGTTCTAAACGTATCCAACAGAGGGAGTAAATTTTAAAACCCCGTACAAGACAGGGTTTGAAAATTTCCTGTGTTAGGAATCGAACCGCGGGCCGCAAGCTCCGAGGAGGAGCTGAAGGTTTCGAGGTCAGAAGATCGACCCAGTAGGTCATTCTACTGAATGAGAGGCGATCCCTGCCTGCCTGCCGGCAGGCAGGCCTGGCTCGGGAGCAAAATAAAAATTCCACCTTGTGTGGAGTTTTTATTTTGTTTTCTATAAATACTAGGAATCAAGCGAGAAATAGTATTCAGTTACTAAGTTATTAACAATTTTATATGAGGCAAATATAAATATGCGTATATACTGAAGGCAATGCAGAAGAATCATCCTCTCGCGCCATTTTTTCTTTTTCTTGCGATTTTTATTGCAGGATTTTCTTTTTTCTTTTTTCGCGGATGGGAACACCTTTCTTTTGTTCCGCGCGAAAATTTAACAGCCCAAGTAGCTCCAGACATCAATGAAGTTTTTATTCGCAACAAAAATTCTTTTTCGGTCAGCAATCAGCCAGTCAATATTCCTATTTCGTTCCAGAAAGGACAGTATCAATGTTCATTTCCTGATTTGAAACAGACGCCATCATGTCCCACGCTCGCGAATATTAAGATCGGAGCATTCCCTACACAGGTATTTGCAACGACGTTCTATAATACTGGGTCTGTAAAAACCGCCATCGCTCGCGTCTTGGTAACGCTTCCGGCAAATAGTAATCTCAACTATTCCATTACGACGGGTTCTTCTCCGGCGTTCCAAATGAACGCGAATGTTAATGATCTTATTCGCAACCAAAATGGTAAGTCACTTAAAGTCCATGCGAAAGATATTCGCGGTGGAGACTATGAGACTGTACTTGATGTGGATGGCTATCCAAATAAATGCAACGGGTTTGCGGGAACAATGCCTTTGAATTGCGTGCGCGTACTTGAAGATGGTCCGGTAGCAAAAGTTTGGGAAATTCACAAACGGCATGAACCCGTAGCCGGTGGAGCGACGGAAGATTTGCCATATCTTTTTACTTCGGTATTTTTCATAACAGTTTTTAGTGGAAGCGATCAGGTTCTCGTGGATCATATGCTCGTGCACTCCAATAACTTTGATGAAGAGCCGGCGCCAGCACAAAGTGGAGGTCCAAAAAATAACGGCTTCAATTATATAAATGCCCAACAAGGAGCCATGTTCTATACGAATGCTGGCATAACGATTGATACGGGAACGGTAAGTAATCGTGCATATATTTTAGACGCTAACATTATCAAGCCTTCTTTTATCTGCACTTCAGCAACTGCATCGAATCCTGATTGTCCGTCTTCACCTACTGCTCAAAAAACGGTGTATTGGATTATGCCGAGCGACGGACAGCAACAGCTTTCCGCAAATTACGGCGAAGGGCCATCAATTTCCAGCATTCCTGACCAATATAACTATATTGGTTTTGCCCAGGGGCTTTTGAGCCGTTTAGTTATTTCTTTTTCTACCGCTTCATTCCATCCTCTGGAAGAAAATAATATCAGTGCCGGGCAATCGCTCGCACGCTGGGCACAAGTTGATGATTCGTTCTTCCGTGAATTACCAAGTCCCTCCGCGATTAATCCAGGAGCTAATTTTTCAGGCGATGCTCAGGCAAAATTTAATTCGTACACAAGCAAGGCAAATAATCCTGCGAATGGGCATCGCTTTGGGTCATATACTTCTGAAATGAGTAAGAATCAGACAACAACCGGTTATATAAACGAGTATTATACCGACAATCTGGAAGCGGTTCGCTATCTCCTTTCGTGCGAAAAGGAATGTCAAAGGGAATACATTGATGGTCTTCGTTATGACGCCTATAATTCTTCCCATGTAACGAACTATATTGTAGGCTTTGCAAAAAAAAATCATTCAGAAACGAACCTTAATAGATATGGAGTACCTTATATCGAAGACATTCCGGGCCAAACGTATGAATGTAAAGACGCATGGAATCCACTGGATTGGCTTGGTATGTGTGAGGGGTATCCAAACCAACAACAGCATATCACTGATCCGAACGGAAGGACTCTCTACACGACGAATTCGGCAACGTATGCTAATACGTACACCGCTGCTGGCGGAAAACCATGGCATGGCTGGGCTAATCGAGAGCCGGCTCACTTGTCCGTTGCAATAGAATATTATCGTTATCTTTTGGCGGGAGATTATGTTGGAAAGTTTCAAACTATAATGCAAGGAGAAACTTCTCCAAGCTCCGTTATTTGGGGAATAACGAAGGGAGTTGAGGTGCTAGGAGGGAGGGCACGCGGGAGATCGCTTATTTGGTTAAGTCGTCTCTATGGAATGACCCAAGATCCGGCATACAAGGCTTCGGCAGTCGCTATTATTAATACCAGCTTAAACCCATCATTTAATGTGCCGGATTGTTCACGCGGAACCAATCCAATAACCGGAGATTGTTATCCGGTAGGTATCTATGCAAGCGAACTTCATGGTCCAGGAGGAAATGGAGAGTCAGGAGATACGGGGTCATCTGATTCACTTTCTCAAACTAATCGGTTTTACATGGATGGCATCCTTGCTCAAGGACAAGCTATCGCATATCGAGAAATGTTTACGCCTGGCGTTGATACTGGAGTCTTGAATACTATTAAAAATAATATTCAGAAGAATTTGTACGGCGTCTATACCTATATGTATAAAGACGCAAGTCAATTGCGCAATTGGGTACAAAGTTTAAATGGAAATGGACAACTCTTTTTTGAAGGTACTCCTGGTTTTGCTTCATATATTTTTCCTCTCACATGGCAAGACCCAAGCCATCCGAATCCAAAGTGGATTACGTACGGCAAATCAGACGAAGAACTGTATGCGGGGCTTTGTTATGAACTTGTTCTTGCGAGCGAAATTAGAAAAACTGATCCTAATTTTTTGAAAAATGGAGCACAGGATTTATTCCAAGAATACTTGGTAAAATTTAGAGATAACTTTAAGCGAAAATGGGTTATTAAATCAGATGGTATTACTTATCCACTCCCGACCTACTATGGTATTGATTTGTATAAAATCTATGACGAGACAATTTGTGGGCTTACGTTTGCGCAAGGAGTCCCAACAGGTTCAGGTGGTGGTTTTGTAAATGGATTTTATCAGTCAAGCGTTGCAACGAGTTGTTCGGATAATGACAACGATGGATTTACAACCTGCGCAGGAGACAGTAATGATAATAATTTCAATATCAATCCTGGCAGACAAGAGCAATGTTCTAATAATATTGACGATAATTCTGATGGCCTCATAGATTGCAACGATAAAACATGCGGAGGAATGCAATGGAATAATGGGTCATGGGTTCCCATTAATTCCGGTTCCGGATGTTTTGTAAATAATATTCCTAAAGCAGGATTCTGCGGAAACTTTATTGTAGACCCAGGAGAAGAATGTGATGCTCCAGGTACCGGCGGACCCGCAGGAGCGCCAGGAGGAGTAAATACCTGCGGAGGAATTGGTGGCGTATTACCTTTGAATCCACAATACGCATCCCAAGCACAAGGATATTGTGTCCCTGCGTTCACCGCGCTTGCGCAAGGTTGTACGTGTGCTTCTGAAGTTGTTACTTCGTCACAAGTTTCTACTTCTGGTTCCGCGAATGCCGCAGAGCCAAATGTTGTGGGCCGTTTTACTATTTTGCGTACAGGAGATACTTCACAAGTATTGCAAGTGAATTATGTTGTTGCGGGGACAGCAATTACTGGCACTGATTACGGAACGCTTCCGGGTGTAATATCTATTCCAGTAAATAGAACGAGTATTGATATTTCCGTTACTCCTATTAATGACGCATTAAGCGAGTCTACTGAGACGATAATTCTTACGATTACAAGTACGAACGATCCTAATATTCTTGTCGGGACTACTCCTGGTCAAATCAGTCTTTTGGATAACGATGGACCTCCTCCTACGGGTATGGGAGATATTATGGTAAAACGCGTTGGCTCAGACCTTCTTGTGACGAGCGCGCCATTAGGCACACAGGCACAGGTTGATGCTTTGACGCTTACAACCGCAAATCCAGCCGTGTTTAGGGATTTATCTACGGGGTCACATACCGCACGGGCTACCGATGCGCCTGGGTTTACTGAACGAGTTGCAACATGTACGTATTCAAAAGGAGGAACTGAATGCTCTCTACCAAATCCTGCAACGTATACCATTATTCCGACATGCGACGGTACGTTCTGTGTAACATCAGTTGCTGTTAATGCGAATCAGGTAACGAAAATAGTATATCTCTATGAAGTATCAGCACCCACACTCCCAACAGTAACGATTACAACCACAGATGGTAATGCTGCGGAGCCGGGTACAAATACGGGAGTTTTCACAATCACGCGTACAGGTGCAACTACAAATGCTCTTGTGGTTAATATAGGAATATCAGGAACTGCAACGAATGGAACTGATTATCAATCAATTGGGTCGTCAATTACTATTCCTATTAACCAGACGTCTATTACTCTCACGGTTACGCCACTTGACGATGCAATTAGTGAAGCGACAGAGATTGCAATTCTGACATTGGTAACAAGCGCAAATTATAGTATTGGAACGCAAAACACGGGAACAGTTAATATTGTGGATGATGATGCTCCACCATCTACACCAACAGTTTCTCTTTCTGTCACTGACCCAACTGCGTTTGAGCTCGGGCCTGACCCCGCCGTCTTTACGGTTACGCGTACAGGTCCAACCACAAGTGCTCTTACGGTTAATTTCACGATTAATGGAACGGCTACTAATGGATCTGATTATCAGCAAGTAGTTTCTCCAAAAGTTATTCCTATTGGCGCTTCTTCGGCAACTATTATAGTAAATCCAATCAATGATACGTCTATTGAAGGAACGGAAACGGTTGCTGTGACACTTACTTCTGGATCTGGCTACGTACTCGGGCAGAGCTCTGGGACAGTTGATATTTTTGACGACGACAGCGCTCCTTCCTTGCCAACGATTACGCTTACTCCGACTGATGCTACGGCATCCGAAACCGGAATAGATGCAGGAACCTTTACTATCTCTCGCACAGGAGTGACAACAAGTTCGCTTACAGTCAATTTCACAATTTCAGGGAACGCGACAAACGGCACTGATTATCAATTACTTTCGTCTTCAAGAATTATTCCTGTGGGGCAGTCGTCTGCGACGGTTGTTGTGACGCCTATTGACGATGCTCTCGTAGAGTCTACGGAAAGTGCAACGCTTACGCTTTCACCAAGCGCAGAGTACACGATCGGTTCTGCTGATACAGGATCCGTAACTATCACTGATAATGATGTGGCTACTTCTCCTCCGGCTCCGACGATAACTCCGTTCTGTTCGGGTGCAAATTCTAAAGCAACAGTCGCATGGACGGATGGTGGCACAAGCACGAATGGCGTTCAAGGATATTACGTTGATATTGATAATGATAATAATTGGGTAAACGGTTTCTGGTATAAATTTATTCCAACAGGGACTGTTTCAACGGTTGCTCCTGATGACTTTACGCCAACCGTTATTACTCAACCGCTCGGGTTTATCGCAAATCAAACGTATCAAGCGCGTATATCTTATGTTGCTACACAACTTTATTCCATCGTGGGTTCGTTTACTGCTCAAGATTGTTCCGGACCTGAATTACCAGTAGTTATCATTGATGCTTCTGACGGGTTTGCTGGAGAAGCAAATAGTAATACCGGGACATTTACCGTCTCGCGCACGGGATTAATAACAGCCAATCTTCCAGTCTACTTCACTGTTTCAGGAACGGCGACAAATGGCGTGGATTATCAATTAATAACGTCTCCTAAAACAATTCCAGCGGGACAGACATCTCTTTCAATCACCATAACGCCGATTGATGATCTTTTTGAAGAGCCGACGGAAACGGTTATGTTGTCCTTGAGTACGAATCCCGCATACAGTATCGGATCAGTGAATACTGCGACGATCAGTATTCTTGATAATGATATGGACACGTCGGGGCAAGTCATTCCTATCGCTCCATCAAATCTCGCTGCTGCGGCAATTCAAGCAAAACATGTCCAATTAACATGGGTTGATAATGCGGATAATGAAGATGGCTTCAAGATTGAGCGCAGTACGAGCTCGTCATCTTCTGGATTTTCTGAAATTAATACATCGTTCGCAAATAAAGGGCTCTTCAATGACGTTACCGTGCAGGGCGAAACAACATACTGGTATCGCGTACGGGCATTCAATAGCGCGGGGAATTCGGATTATACGAACACTATAACGGTTACTACTCCTCTTGATACAGGGAATCCTCCTCCGCCTCCAGAAGATCCTCCAGGACCTCCTTCTCAGCTTGTTGCGTATGCGATAAATACGACCACTGTTCGTCTATTCTGGCAGGGTGGAACTGTTGGACAATCAGGATACAAACTAGAGATGAGTACAAATGGTACGACGTTTACGGAAATTAAGACATTACCTCCGCATTATTACTTCTGGAACGAGAAAAATCTTACCGCTAACACGAAGTACTACTTCCGCATTCGTGCGTACAATGCGAATGGAAATTCCGGATACGCAAACGTTGTTGAAGTCACGACAAAAAATGTAGGAGGTGGGGGAACGGCATCCTTTATCTTCACGCGCAGTTTGAAAGTCGGCGACACTGGTGCCGATGTTAAAGTGCTTCAACAGTGCCTGAATCAAAAAGGATTTACCATTGCTCTCTCGGGACCAGGCTCAGCAGGAAGTGAAACGCCATTCTTCGGATCGCTTACAGCAAAGACGGTAAAGGCATTGCAAAACGCAAATGCGGCAGAAATTCTGATTCCAGTCGGCATTCCGGCAGGAGGAGGTACTGGATTCTTCGGCGCTTCTACCAGGAAATATATGAATGCCGCGGGTTGCGCGGGCGGATCTGCTTCCGGTGGGAAGCCGTTCACGAGCATTCTCACTATCGGTTCTTCCGGAGAAGCGGTTACGCTCTTACAGCTCTATCTTGCGCAAAGTAAGCTTATATACCCTGAAGGATCTATTACTGGGCAATATGGAAGTGCCACTGCGGACGCAGTAAAACGTTTTCAGAAAAAAAATGGACTTCCTCAAACGGGTATTTTAGATCTTGCGACCCAAAATATCGCCAATCTCTTTTATGATGCAATTCCATAACCTGTCATACGTGACAGGTTATGGGGATCTTGAAGAGTGACGAATTTTTAATTAACGTATGCTTTCAACGACTCACTCACATCCTCTTTCTCATCGTGAGAAAATCGCGCTTCGGAGCCATCTACTGGAAAACGTAACGATGCTTGCGGCGAGTATTTTTATTGCAGTAATGTTAGTGCAGAGCCCTACGTTTAAACTTTTTCTTTCCGCAAGTACAGAGCTGAAACTCCTTGGAAGTTTTGTAATAGGTTTCTTTTTTACATCACTCTTCACGACGGCTCCCGCTACGGTTGCGTTTGCTGAACTTGCTCAAACAAATTCAATTATTCTAATCGCGCTCGTAGGAGGCGTGGGCGCGGTGTTGGGGGACATCGTACTCTTCAAACTTTTAAAAACGCATGTTACGGATGAATTAGTGCATCTTTTAAGCCACCCGAAACGGAAACGATTCCTGAAGGTTTTCCATGCTAAAACATTTCGCTGGCTGTTTACCTTCCTGGGTATGATTATTATTGCTTCTCCTCTTCCGGATGAACTCGGACTCACTATGATGGGTATTTCTAAACTTGAAATGAAATACTTAATTCCTGTTTCTTTTATAGCGAACACGGTGGGTATCATTCTGATTTGTTTGGTAGGGAGAAGTATTTTGAACTGACAATAGGGTTTAGCCACTAGGGATTAGGGGTTAGGGAGTTGAATCATTTAAAACGCGATGTAAAGTCGAGGCTAGAAACTGATAACTAAAAATAAAAAAATGAGCGCCATTCCGTTTCCGGTATGACGCTCTTCGTAATCAGCTCAGGAAGTGAATTCCTGTGAGATGTAATCCTCAGTAGGAGTAGTGTCGTATTTGTCCACGAGCCAGAGCGACGATCCGTCCCAGCCCACGACAAGCGGATCAATCAACACTTCTGCGACGTTCCAATCTCCAGGTTCAGCGAGAATGAAAACGTCTTTGAAGTTTTTCTTCGCTTTTCGAATATTGTCTCGAACAGGAGCGGGGATCACGCCGGCGTAGGTCACACCGATGGTTTTGCTTCCAAGCCATTTCTTCTCCAATTCTCTCTCGAACAAAGATCGCACATCGTTGAAACAATGAGCGAGGGGTTCCGGGAGGAGAGGGAAAATTTCTTCCCTTTCTTGCTTCCGTTTCTTCGCCAGAAAGTGGCGTGACACTGCGAACAGGAACGTTCCTCTTAGGAGCAGGAGTACGGCAAAGATATACATTACCATTGTCGACCCCTCAACACTCTCGAAGTTCTCCGGAGTGGCTTTGCCTTTCCAGTAATAACCAAAAAAGGCAGATGCAATTCCGGCTACAAGCAATCCTTTAGCCGACCAACCAAACCCCTTTGCCTCAATGCTGAGACCGTACTTCTCCTTGCTAACATGAATTTTGAATTCCGGGGAATCAATAGAGAATGGAACGATCCTCGGATAGCCGTGTTTATCTCGCCAAGAGAGCGGCTCCATACTCATCTGGCGATAGCCAATCCGATGAGGACTGCTAGCTACCCATTGCAGACTTGATCGTTCTTTCTCGAGTTCCTTGGCAATCGCGGCAAGCTTCTTCTTTGCTTCTGATTCTATGCCGAGCAGTTGGCTTTCCTCCTGCCGCACACGTTCAAGTTGGTGAGATACTCTCGCGAGGCGCTTTTGAAGTTCTGGTTCGGAAATCGGAGGAGCGGCACAAGCGAACGCTTGATCTAGTGCGTTCATCTGACTTTCCTTTCTTGTTAAGGTTCGTTCCCGGAGTTTGTCCGGATCACGAAAATAATTGCATATAAACAGTATTTTTGTCAATTATTATCCCCTCTGAGGGTTGAGTTTTTGTTATAAGTCGTTAGTTATAGGTTTTCTGTTCGTTTAGCACTCTTGACATAAGACTGCTAATTTTTTAGGATAGGACAATGACGGAACGAATGGCGAAAATTTTAGGCGCTACGGTTCAGGAATTTATTGAGACGGGTATGCCGATCAGCTCCGGAGAGTTGTATTCAAAGCACGGCTTTGACGTAAAACCGGCGACTATCCGCAATGAATTAAACGCGCTCACCGAATCGGGATATCTTATGCAGCCCTACACCTCGGGCGGCAGGATCCCTACCGACAAGGGTTACCAGTTTTTTGTTCACGAAGTTTTAAATCATCTTCACGAAGAGCATCGCAAAGCCAGCGAGAAGATCGTGGCGCTCAAAGAAGCTCTAATGCGCCAGCAATTTGCCGGATTCGTAAATAATGTAGCGGAACATTTCGGTGTACTGGGTGTTGGCTACACTCCAACCAATCGATCGCTGGTGAAAAGTAATATCCATGAGTTGATCGGGGATTTAGTAAAAAGCCATACTATTACTGATTTGGACGAGATCTATGACATTATCCGCGATTTTGAAACATTAGACGCGCGCATGGGAGAACTTTCTGAAACGATACCGCGACAGGATAATCCATCAGTGTTTGTTGGGAAAAATCCGATTACGAAAAGTCCGCACCTCTCCGTAATCGCAGACCGCTTTTCAATTGGCGATGAGGAGATACTGATTACTGTTATCGGGCCGAAGCGAATGGATTATGGAAGTCGAATACGATTCTTCGTCCAATTAAAAGATCACATGAATAATCACGAATAATATGGAAGATAATTTGAATACAATCCCTAACGAAGCAGATACGAACGGCGAAAAAATAAAGAAATTAGAAACCGAACGCGATGAATATTTGAATGGCTGGAAGCGCGCGAAAGCCGATCTCGTAAATTTTCAAAAAGACGAAGGGCGCCGGCTGGAGGAAATCCTCAAATTCGGGCTTACGGAAACATTGAAAGACTTCATTCCCGTATTAGACAGCTTTGCCGCCTTTGAGCGAGCACTCATGAGTGAGCCTAATGCACCTGGAGCAGGACGCGATCTCGCTGGAATGCGGCTCATACGGACACAGCTCTTAGATATATTGAAGCGCAGGGGACTGGAACCGATTGTAGTAGAGCTTGGTAAAGCGTTTGATCCGGCCTTCCACGAAGCAATTGGTGAAGTGGTATCCACTCATCCTCCGGGAACGATTGCTGAGGAAATAGAGCAGGGATACGCTATGCACGGAAGAGTCATCCGCGCCGCACGGGTTAAATTAGCAAAATAAAATTAATAATCTATGAGAGAGAAAGATATTTATATGTATTATAAATCGGGAAATATAGCCTTTCTTAAAGAAGAAGCAGCTTTTGAAATTCCAAAAACAAATGGAACGAATGGGATTACACCAGATAATGCATTTTTGAATGCAGTTTCAGGTGAAAAACTAAGGGTCTTAACAAACTCTTATCCGGATAGCACATACTATCCAGAAGATGTTTTTACAAGCGAAACAACAAATCCATTTTCAGATGGAAGTCATGTTTGGAATACTCAAAAAAGAGAGATTATTGAAAAGTTTAAGATAGAAAAAACATCAACCACAATTGGTTTTTTACCAGTTGGAAGTTTACAGGATAAGAGCTCAGTAAGCTTTGCTCGAGAAAGAAATCTTACATTGATCTCGTCTGGTTATAAACATGAAACAGTCATAGCTGCTGTTATGGGAGTACCGGTTCTTTATAGACTATCCGATGAAAAGAAAAAAATTCTCCTTGAGAACGAGGATGGGGCGGAAATTCTAAAAAATGAATTTAAAAGAAAAATTATTGGTCTAAAAAACAATCATAAAAATGAAAATGAATATGAAAAATAAAGAGATTATTGAAAAAAATAAAAAGGCAATTCTTCTTTTACGTCTTGCCAATAAAGCGGAGGGGAAAATTAGTGTGAGAGGTACTAGCTTTATAGTTAACTCTAAAGGACTGTTTATAACAGCAGCTCATGTATACAATAGTATTCCTAGTAATGAACTTGAATTGCTTGAAGCGCAAGTAATGAATGAGGAAGTATCAAAGGGAGTTTATAACTATCTATCATATAAAGTAGAGCTTTTGGAGATGAATAAGGAAAGCGATACGGCTCTAATGAGACTACTTCCAGCATCTGATCAAAAAAATGAATTCGCTTATATCTCACCAGACGAATTTGGTGATCCAGCAGCGCTACAGGAGGGAGATGATCTATTATTTATGGGATATCCATTAGCAACTGAGTTAATTGGGATGGGATTCGGTATTACCATGACATCAATTCATTGCATATTGAGTGCAATGAAATATAAAGGGAGTGATCACTCGTTGCATTTTTTAATGGTTGATACGCATACAAATCCAGGAGTAAGCGGATCACCCGTTTTCCTAAAGGAAAGTGGTCAAGTTATTGCAATGGTTAGCGGTAATGTATCTCAAGCCGTTCAATCTCCTGATCAAAAAATGGTCCGCATTCCTGCGAACATAGGAATCTGTCAACCGATAAACCATATTAAAGAAATAATTAAAAAATATGAGTAAAATCATTGGAATTGATTTAGGAACAACGAACTCAGCAGTTGCCGTGATCCAAAGCGGACAGCCAAGAATTATTGAAAACGCAGAAGGCAACAATACTACGCCTTCTATTGTTGCTATCAATAAATCAAACGAACGTCTCGTAGGTTTGCTCGCAAAGCGGCAAGCGGTTACGAATCCGAAGAATACTATTTTTTCGGTGAAGCGTTTGATTGGGCGCAAATGGACTGACGAAGAAATCGCTCGCGATAAAGGCTGGCTTCCGTATGACATTCAGGAAGGCGCGAATGGCGGTATAGAAATTAAGATGGGTGACCGCGCATATAAGCCGGAAGAGATCTCTGCAATGACGCTCGCGAAAATCAAAGCGGATGTAGAAGCGAAACTTGGTGAACAGATTACCGAAGCGGTTATTACTGTTCCGGCATATTTTGATGATAGCCAGCGCCAAGCAACCAAAAATGCAGGTGAGATCGCGGGGTTAAACGTCCGTCGCATTTTAAATGAGCCGACTGCGGCCGCGCTTGCCTACGGATTTGATAAAAAAAAGAACGAAAAGATCGTGGTCTACGATTTCGGCGGAGGTACGTTTGACGTTTCCGTACTTGAAGTCGGCGACGACACGATTGAAGTTAAATCTACCGGAGGCGATACGCACTTAGGAGGCGACGACCTTGATAAGACGATTAACGAATATTTGGCGAAAGAATATAAACGCATTGAAGGCATTGATATTTCCAAGGACGCACTTGCACTCCAGCGCTTGAAAGAAGCTGCAGAACGCGCGAAACATGAGCTTTCTTCCGCTATGGAAACGGAAATTAATCTTCCATATATTACGTCTGATGCTTCGGGTCCGCGCCACTTTTTGCTTAAGCTTACGCGCGCGAAATTGGAAGAGCTTTCTCACTCCTTTATAGAGAGATCTGTGAAAATCATGGATCAGGTTATTAAAGATTCCGGCATGGCGAAAAAGGATATCAACGAAATTATTCTTGTTGGGGGCCAGACACGCATGCCCGCGATCCAAAAAGCAGTGCGCGAGTATTTCGGCAAAGATCCGCATCGCAACATCAATCCGGATGAAGTGGTTGCCTTGGGCGCCGCAGTCCAAGCGGGTATTTTGCAGGGTGATGTGAAGGATGTATTACTCTTGGACGTTACCCCGCTCTCGCTCGGTATTGAAACCTTGGGTGGAGTTTTTACTCGGCTTATAGAGAAAAATACGACAATCCCGACCGCGAAAACTCAAGTCTTCTCAACTGCAGCGGAAAATCAGCCATCGGTTGAAATCCGTATTTTGCAGGGAGAACGCGAGATGGCGGCAGACAACAAAACGCTCGCACAATTCGTTTTGGATGGCATTCCGCCGGCACCGCGCGGCACACCGCAGATTGAAGTGTCGTTCGATATTGACGCAAACGGAATTCTCAATGTTTCCGCAAAAGATAAAGGGACAGGCAAGAGCCACTCCGTACGTATTGAGGCATCTACCGGACTTTCCAAAGAAGAAATTGAGCGCTTAAAGCAGGAAGCCGCAACACACGCCGAAGAAGATAAAAAGAAAAAAGAAGTCGTGGAAGTCCGCAATCAAGCCGATCAGTTGATTTATCTCGCAGAGAAATCAGTTCGAGAAGCCGGAGACAAAATAACAAAAGACATCCGTGATGGCGTTACAGAAAAAATAGACGCGCTGAAATCCGTGAAAGACGGCAATAATGTGGAAACGATCCGTTCCGCAACAGAAGCTCTTTCACAGGAAATTCAGAAGATCGGCGCTGTAATGTATGGTAAGGACAATAATCAGAATCCGCCGGCTGGCGGAGGGGATCAAAATCCACAAGATGGCGCAAGTGACAGCTCAACTTCTGGAGATGAAAGAGAGGAGCCAAAGCAGTAAAGATTGCACGGCTTTCGTGTGAGGGCGGGCGAAATGGTATACTGGGAGATAATAACTCCCATGCCAGAACCATCTCGCAGGTATCCTCGGGTTATAGCAATATTGGGCGGTATCGGTGCTCTCTTCGCTTTGTTTTTTGGCTACACACTTCGGAATGTTTTTGTAGATCCTTCCTTCGGATCGCTCGTGATGACGTCTTTTGCGGCGATCCTCTGGCTTGCCGTCGTCGTGCTTCAGCCCATGATCATCACGTCGCGGAGCATGTTGGGAATGTTCGCGCTCTTACAGGCGATCATGGTGTGGATACCGATTGAACAGCGCTTTACGCTCCAGGCAGCGATTGGGGGAGCACTGCTTACGGTTTTTTTGTGGATGAGTTTCGTCGCAGGAAGGCGGCTGGTGGAAAATTCGGTGAAAATAAAATTTTTCCGCATTGCTCCGCGCATTGAATCGTTTGCTATGACGGGTATCGCTATTTTTATCACGCTCACGCTCATGACGGTGTTGAGCGCCGGGCAATTTACTTCATCAAAGGATACGTTCTCCACGTTCTTTAAAACTTTTGACGGGATTATCGTGAAGCTTGCTCCGGGGTTTTCGTCTGAGGGGTCATTCCACGACGCTTTACGTGCAATTTTTGAATCGCGATTTGGAGAAGAGTCCGAACAGGCGATTGCTGACTCCATTGATTCTCTTGCGGATTCTATTCACAAAAACTTCGGGTTCATTGTTGGTCCGGGAGACAAGTTTCTAGATGTGCTCTATAAAATTACGATCGGGAAATTCATAACCCTCCCTCCAACATTCAAAGCAGTTGCGTTCGTTGCTATTGGCGTCATTATCTTCGGATTCGTGAAAAGCATTGCATTTTTCCTCAATTGGCTTATCGTAGGAGTTGCGTTTATGGTCTTTAAGGTGTTAGTAGGTATGGACGCTATCCACATCCATCGGGAATCCGTTGACCAGGAAATAATCGTTATTAATTAAATACGCCATTATGGCAGAAGATTACTACAAAATTTTAGGCGTCCAGAAAGGCGCGACTGAAGAGGAGATTAAGCGCGCTTATCGCAAGCTTGCCCACAAGTACCACCCGGATAAATCCGGGGGGGATGACGGCATGTTTAAAAAAATTAATGAAGCGTATCAAATTTTAAGCAATAAAGAAAAGCGCGCCCAGTACGACCGTTTTGGCCGTGTGTTTGAAGGCGGCAATATGGGAGGCGGCGGCCAAGGCGGTTTTGATTTCCGCAATTTCGGAGAAGGGTTTGATTCTGTGAATGTTGATGACCTAGGAAATTTAGGGGATATTTTTGACGCCTTTTTTGAAGGTATGGGCGTAAAGCGGAAACGGCGTGCGTATGAACGCGGATCTGATTTAGAGCTTGTGCAGGAAATCGCGCTTGAAGACGCGTTTCGCGGTGTTACGAAGCCGATTACATTTAAAACATTTATCGCTTGCACGGAGTGTAAGGGAAAAGGACATTTTGAAGCGAAAGGGTTTACGGAGTGTTCTGCGTGCGACGGCAGAGGAGAGATTCAGGAGTCCCGGAGAACATTCTTCGGTAATTTCGCGCAGGTAAAGCCGTGTGCGAAGTGTTTGGGCCAAGGCAAGATTCCAAATAAAATTTGCGGCAAATGTTCCGGAGCAGGACGTGTTCAAGGAGAAAAAACTGTGCAGGTGGGCATTGCCGCAGGCGTGCATGACGGCCAGCTCGTAAAAATCCAGGGCGGCGGAGAAGCAGGTCCGAACAGTGCTTCCGAAGGAGATCTCTATATTCGTATTCGGGTAAAACCGCATCCGGTATTTACACGCGAAGGGGACGACGTGCGTATCCGGCACGACGCAAATCTTGCGGACATTCTCTTGGAAAGAAAAGTTATAGTCAAAACGCTCTCAGGCGGAAAAATTTCTGTTGACGTTCCTCCTAACTTTATTTTTGGAAAAACAATTGTAGTAAACGGCGAAGGTATGCCGAAATTGGGGAGTCCGCTTCGCGGTAACTTACTCGTGGATATGGATATTAAATTCCCGAAGAAATTAACTGCGAACGCGAAAAAGCTTCTTGAAGACTTAAAAGGAGAATTGGAATAAAAAAGAGCGCTCTCACAAAGAGAGACGCTCGGATCGGCTATGCAGCTTGCTGGATTGCTTCGCGAAGTAGAGTGGCCGTTGTGTCGTTTTCTCTTGGTTCGTCCGAGATTCTGATGCTGATCACTCCGCCAGGTCCTTGGCGGGGAACAACTACAACTTTTTGCTCAAGTCGGAAATTCACATATTTTTCAATTTTCTCTGGTTGCCCGACGACTGCATCAATCCAGTTGGCAATTACGGGCTCGGTGGTAAGGGAAAGACCTGAAATTGCCTTGAATAGATCTATTGCCCTTTCTTTTTCTTCGGGTGACATTTAAGTTACCTCCTTTGAGTTGTAGAAGAACAGAGAACTGTTTTTAATATAACTATTATTGTTGTGAAATATTAATGAAATAAAAAAACCGAGCAAAAATTTGCTCGGGGAGGTGGTTTATTATCAAGCTTGTACAGCTTCTCGCAGAACTTCCGCGACTCGCTAGTCGCTACCAATATCCACTCACCAATTGAAGGCAAAACTCTGATTCCGGGAATATGTGAGATATTGGCTTTCACTCGTTCTACTTCCTGGGGGAGCGGAGACATGACTTTTTTATCCCTTTCTTTTGTGTTCAGACGCCACGATAGGCCCGAAAAGCCACTTTTCAAAACGGTTCAATGGACGTAGTTTTCGTCTTATGATTACTTCATTGTCATGTTCCAGAATATGCCCTTCTAAACCTTGCATCATATAATACACGCGATCGTGCATAGGGGCACAAACGCCGATAAGCGCAAGTAAGAATATGAAGGGGAGTCTCACTAGAAAGGCAGTGATGGGCATGGGGATCCCTCCTTTGGGAATGTGCTTACGAAATCCTATAGAAATTAAGGCGAAAAAGCAAAGATTTTAGTGCCCCGTATCGAGGGAGACCTCGAACTTTGGATGCACTCTTTGAGAGGTTGGTTGAGTTATGTAGTCAGTCGGAGATCAGAAGTTTCCTCGAGCGCAACAAGTAGGTAACCGTAGAGAAGGGAAGGGTGGCTTGATCCATTTCGCTCCAACCTCCCTGAAGTCCACAACGTCCCTGAACCTGTGTAGAATCGTGCTCCAACCCAATATGAAGTCCCCGAACATTCGGGGACTTGAGCATGATGAGAGTAAGAAAAAGACCCGACGTTGAACGTCGGGTCTTTGATTAGCTATCGTTACCCTGCAAACTTCATGAACTGCCGCTCGATGAACCGGACCGGTCGGATGACAAGGAACTCAGCACAACGAAGGAACAGGTAGCAGTATTGCTCGGTACCCAAGATCATTGTCTGGGTGCCTTGAGGATAGTAGTCGATCGGTCCGCGCTTCCTCTCACAGTCGCGAAGAAATTCTGCTGCACAGGAATCGGAAGGTTGGGTGGTATCCACCCGTGCCACGGTCTTCATGGATGCCTCCTTGACATCTCGAGAACGAAACAGAAATTGCCGCGCTCTCGAATGCCAACGAGGATTCAACTGCTAAAGGTCAAATGTATACGTATCATTATATAATTTTAATAAAAATCTGTCAACTACTTGTCATGGAGAATGTTGTTTGCAGTCAACCTCGTATTGACCGCGATCCTTGCAGTGGTAGTCTAAGTTCATGCCACGACAACACAAGGCAATCATCTTTGATTGGGGACGAACACTCTATGATCGCGACAAGGAGACTCTCTTTTCCGATACAAAAGCTGTACTCGACCACCTTTCGTCTCGCTACAAGCTAGCCATTGTCTCTCTAGCGCCCGACCAGGAGGTTGCGGCGAGGATGGGCGTGCTCCGCAGTCATTCAATCGAACAACTATTTTCCTCGATTCGCTTCACGGCAAACGACAAAGATGCGAGCTATCGCGCGACATTGAACGATCTCGATCTACGGGGAGACGAAGTCGTTATTGTGGATGATCGGGTGTGTCGCGGAATCAAGTGGGGGAACGAAAACGGAGCGCAGACCATCTGGTTTCAGAACGGGAAGTTCAGCAATGAACTCCCTGACGACCATACCGGTAGCCCTATGCACGTGATTCACTCGTTGACGGAGCTCCTACACTTACTCTAAGACGTGCACAGCCGTTGGGGGCTTTGTTTGTGTCCCAAAGCTCTTGGTGTTTGTTGGCTTGAGTTCGTGATTGACATATTTGAGAGTAGGTGCTGTTATATGACAGTAAGTTCGTTCTTTCCCAAAACTATATCTCTCAAGAAAGGGAGGTTCTCTATGTGGGATCCGTACGCTGAATTCCAGTCGGCGACCTTGCCAAATGGACTAACGGTGCATGGGGCTCACTGGCCAGGACGTCCATGGGAAGCCATGGGATTCCTGATTCACAGTGGAGCCGAAAATGATCCAGTCGGCCTTGAAGGGCTCTCTCACTTTGTTGAACATGTCGTTTTGGAGAACACCAATGTCTCCAAGAAGAGAATGGAAGCATTCTTCGAGGACTGCGGAGGAGAGGTTAATCTCGGTACGACTAGCTATGCTTATACGCACTATCGATTCTTTGTTCCGACAGAGAGAGAAATACTGGCTGGAGCATTTTCAATTTTTGGTCACATGTTAATGTCGGCTCGACTCGAACAGTGCATCGAGCGAGAGCGTAAGGTGATCGTCGGCGAATTTCATCGCCACTATCCGATTATATTCAAGCACGATCTGGATATGCGCAAGCAAAAGACACTCTATGCTGGGCATTGGCTCGAAAGATTCACTCGCCCGCTTGGGAATCCCCAATCAATCGGACGAATCACAGAGGGCGACTTGCAGTCGCATTACGACACACACTATGCGCCGGCGAACATAAGTATCGTTGGTGTCGGCGGAATGCAGTTGTCAGAACTCATCGAGCTTCTTTCCGAGAGTCCTTTTGCGACAAATAAGAAGGGGGGCCGAACGCCGCTCCCGACTCCAGCATTCGATGTTGCCTCACCGTCAGAAACTCGCCACGTCTTCGAATTCTCGAAACACATGACGGTTCCTATCGAGGTTGGTTCGTACCAAAGCGTCGCGAAGATTCCAGGTAACATCAATGAACAAGTGATTCGTATCTTGAAGGAGATGTTCAATGAAATGCTCTTCGAAGAGGTGCGAGAGCGGCGTGCGTGGAGCTACTCCATAAATAGTTCTCAGTACAATTTCCGGAACTTCTACGAGTTCTCAATCAACTGCGGTGCGTTGGCGCTCCAAGCGATCGACGAGATCGAGGAAGTCATCGAGATCTGCATTGCCTCTATGGGGGAACGTGAAGACTTGTTTGAGCAGACCAAGCGTCGAGCTCTCGCGGGTAACTTCATGACTGACTCGACGGGCAATGGTATTCGCGACTGTGTGCTTATCGATCTTGCTGAGAACCAGCGAATACTTTCGCTCACGGAAATCGGAAACGATCTCGAGCGCGTGACAATGAGTGATATTCGTAATGCGCTTCAATGGCTTCGACCAGGGCGCAGGTGGACTCTCATTACGCGACCGTGATCTCTATCAGCGCTACATAGCGGTTGAATCTGTCGTCTTACGACAATGGATTCAGCCGCTATTTTTGTTTGCACAACTAGAAATCAAGAGGTTTTAATAAAAGCGGCCGCCACTCTTCCGGAGAGAAGTGGCGGCCTTGAAAATGGCTAATGGGAGGACCTTTTGAAGTGGCCACAGGTAGTTCCAGAGCTCTAGAGCTCTGCCATTGGACCAAGTGCTATTAGTATAGCAGAGGCGATTTAAGTACTCGAGTTGTGCCGACTGACGCAAAACAAAACGTCCTAAATGGGCTGTGCCCCGTATCGAGGGAGACCTCGAATTGTGGATGCACTTTTTGCCAGGTTGATAGAGTTATGTAGTCAGTTTGAGCTGAAAGGTATCATTGAGTACAACCAGGTTCTAAAACCGAAACGGTTAAGTGCGCAAAAAAATGACAGCTGGTCATGAGTCAGGGTTTCTGCGCTCATGTGCGGTCGCCCTACGACAACCTCCAGCCGTCGAGTTATTCTCGCATAGATAAAATCAATATGTCAAGAACGGTGTTGTAAGAGTATTTACTAATGCTTCAGCATGGATGTAGTATGGTAGTACTTGAACCAACGGCTGAGAGGTCGATGAGTGCGAAAGCATAAGATTGATTCTCAGGGATTCATCGCGGCCGCACAAAGAGTCCTTCCGTTGGTCATTTTCTAAGCCGCTACCTCGGAAGGGGCTAGCGCAGCCACTAACCCGCAGGGGTTAGTGGCTCTTTTCATTTATAGATAAAAGAAGATAGAATAACCTTAGGGTAGTTTCTGGTTTTTTGCGTTCTTTAACAAAGGAGAGATTAGTGGAAACAACCTGGAAATTGAGAAAATCCGAACCGAGAACGCTTTACGTTGATGCTGGCGCAGACAGTGAGCAAGCCAAGGTGGCCTTACAAGAGGCGGATCTTGAATGTCAGACTGTTTTTCTGGAGGAAAAGGATGTTGAAAGGGACAAACAAGAAGGGAAGCATCTTCCTCGTCTCATCACGATGCAGGGGTTCTTTGATGATTTAGAATCCATCCAATGGTACACAAGGGTTTATGGGAAAGATGGTCCTAGAGGTTTTACCGGAGAGACTCATGACCGACAACTGGATCGATAACTTTCTTATACTCTTGTTAAAAGCATTTGTGAGAGAACTTCATGGTGACAAGATTCTAAGGGAAAGGGGGATTTCCTCGTGAAGAAAAAGGATGAAAAGCCATTCCCGCTAATGGATATTATTCGGCGAGCTGAGAGAGAGGTTGAGAAAGATCGCCGAAGAGAGGCGTGGAGAACAAGAATGGATAGAAAGTCTCCTCCCACGCGAATGGATATTATCCGTCAAGCTGGGAAAGCAGAGCGACGCTATCGTCAAAAAAATCCCTTGATAATCGGTGGAGACAATGACTGGGAGCGTCGACGGACATCTTGGCCTGGAAACATCTAGCAGAAGGGAAAACTCGACAACAAAGAAACTGTTTAATACCTGTATAGTAACGCACTGGTATATTGCAATAATAATGTTTATTATGAGAAGAGCATCGTCGCAGAGTGGTGGCTCACAAGGATAGGGACACGCTATGTGACGAACAACACAGAAAGAAGGATTCTTCATGGAGGACGACAACTGATGAAGCACTTCGCACGACTCTTCATCGCAGCGGCCGCTTGCATCACAATCGCAAGCGCAGCCATGGCCTGGCACGACATCATCTAACCCTTCAAGAACAAGGGTTTCCGGTGTCGGCTGGAAAAGCCAAGCCCATCTCTTACGAGATGGGCTCTTTTTATTTATATAAAATCTCTTTTATTTGCCGTCGTGCGGATGAAATATCTTGCTCGCGTTCTGAAAGTTCCGATACCTGCACAAATACGGGCCACCAATCGGCATGGTCCAGTTTATTACCCTCGCCATCATGGGCGGTATTTCCTTTCCGTTTTGTACGGAGAGAAAGTTTCTCAAACATTGTAGAGGTGAGATTGATAAAAAATACTTCTCCAGAGTGTGTTTCAGGGTGTGTCCATGTAGTCATACAAAAATTGTATCATATATTATTGAATCAATAAGTAGTGCTGCTTGACAGTATTCATAGAAATCTACTATCATAATTTTGGTTCTTTGGGCCGCCTTTCGATGGCAGTCTTGACTCTCGTAGTTCCGTACACGCTAGTTCTTCGTGTCTCGTAGTGAGTCATCTCTCGCTTGTCCTTGAGATAAGGATGAGCTGCTTGATGGATGAGTAAAAGGAGATCACAAGCAACTCTGGCAGAAGCCGGGGAAGACTCATCGGACAATGAGAGTCTCGATTGCCAATGGAGCCCGCTCTAAGGAGTGGGCTCCATCTACCTTTCACCCGTCATGGCTCGGAGGAGGAGACGCGCCATCACTGGTTCGCGCCTGTTGACAACAGTGGTCAGCGCCTGCTGGCCACGCGTTCCTGTCTCATGTCGTCAGTCCTCCTCACCTCTCCGACCATGACGGGTCTTCTTGCAGCAACGGTCGCTCGACCTTGAGCTGACCAACGGAAGAGGCTGCGACCCGCACTCGACCCGACATTTTCGAACGTCGGGTCTTTTTCTTTAAAAAGAAAATAAGATTTGATGCATTTTTAATATAGTGAGAAAATAAATACATGGAGTACGAGGGTTAAATATATGATACGAAATTTATTCAAAAAACCACCAAAGAAAATTGGAGGAGTTTGGTTTGGTGTTGTTCATTATGGGGAGTCGCGGCGAGAAAAACAATTCAAATGCAAACTTAGCCAGTACGGCACTTTGATTAAAGGAGTATTAAAAACCAATGAGGTGGAAAAAGTTGCATCATACCAAGTTCGTGGTTTGATGGATGAAGGCGGATATCTTCAGATATCTATTGTTAATGAAAAGTCAGACGTTATGAATTATGCGAACGGAGTCTTGCAACCCGATCAAAGCTATTCAAAATTCAAAGGTTATTTTATTGGTCGCTCACGAAGCATTGAAGAAGTTGTGAGGGGAGAAATTGAGATGTGGAAAGAATGAAAATCAATAAAAAAAATTTTACTAGCATGGAGAACGACGGCTAAAAATTTTATTTTAAATATACTGTATAGTTTCTGTTCATAAAAAAGCGGGGTTCAGGACTACGCTCATTGAAGGCGCTGACTGCTGGTACCTGTCGTACGACTGCCACGCTCGTAAGCCAAGGGGCTCACGGAGTCCTATCCCAAACCCCTAAAGATGTCTTGATGCTGGTGATAGTATAGCGATCCAGCTATTAGCTTGTCAAGTATCTTGTAGATTTACTTTGCCCGCCGACGTGCGATTATTTCGGCCCGATGTTTCGTGAATACTGGACCTTGCGGTGCTAGGCGAAAAGGAGTTCCCCAATCCTCGGAGTAGTGGAGAATCTCCCAATCAGAGTAATACGATTTAAGCTCACCTTCGTCGAATAGTCGCTTCACTTTATTCGGTTTATTGTGTGTAGTTTGTACGGAAACTGCGTGTATGCCTCCGATAGCAGTGCTCGATTTCATTAGCGCGATAACTTTTGATACGTCTGTTCTGGGGAGAAAGTGAAGAGTGTTGATGCTGATAACTAAGTTGAATCGGTCTGCGTCAGCGTTGTATGAAGTCATATCCGTACATACGGTTTCGATTAACAACTCTCGTCGATGTGCCTCTTGGGCAAGTTTCCTTAGCACATTGCAGTCCTGGTCAACCGCAACGACTGAATATCCTTCCTCGGCTAGGAAAAACGAATTACGGCCAACTCCGGAACCAAGATCTAGGGCATATCCATGCGATATTTGCGTATACTGAAGAGCCCTCTTTACGATACTCGAAATAGTCTTTTCTTGAGAGAAGTCTATCGGTTTCTGCGCTGGCTTTGGATGTGACTCTAGTGGCATACCCTTAGAATATCACGGAAGCAGTTCGTCGCATTATAAAAAAGATAGCAACCAATACGAAGACTCCAGACTGCACTACATCTTCCTATACATGGATGTTATTAACAAAAAGCGAGAAGCGCTTAGAAAGAAAAACCCGACGCTTGAAAACATCGGGATATGAACAGGGTTCGTGTGATCGTAGGTTAATTATAATCTTCAAAACCCCCAATAAATTCTTTTCTTAACTTCTCTTGATACTGCAACACCTCTTCTTCTGTAGCCAGGCGTTCTCCTGTTTTAAGATCCTTTCTTGCAAGAATGCGCCTCAGAAGTTTATTCCCATCATAATAGTGATTCACTGACCAAAAGCCGGTCATAGTATGGATTTTTCCATCTGTGCCTACTATTGCAATAGAACGACCGGGGTAAATGAGATAAGTTCGTTCATGTTTTCCATTTTGATTTCCAGTATTGACTATTGGTGAATACAAAATTTCCGACAAGATCTTATCCCAAAGCGCAAGAAGGCGTTGTAGGAACACAGCTTGAGTCTCCTTGGTTGTGGTTTTGGAACATACTAATAACAAAAAAGCACATTCTTATTTCATTCGTCAATGATCTATTAATAAAATAGTTTTTCAATTAATTATAAAAAAGAGTTTTTATTCTTGCTTTTTACTCGTTTTTTCATTATTCTTCATTGTATTATTGCCCCCATAGCTCAATGGTAGAGCAGCTGCCTTTTAAGCAGTTGACAATGGTTCGATTCCATTTGGGGGCACCGTAGATCATGTTTCCGCCGACCTGACTAGATTGCAGTATTAGAGTCACTAAAGACTTCTGGGCGTTGATCTCTGAAGTCGTGACCTCACTTCGTGGAGAAAGGTTTCCATCATATGAGTCAGGTAGTAAACCTATATTCTCTCGGAGGTGTGCTGTGTCTAGGTCAGAGAAGCAGGAAATCGGTCAGAGTAGTGACGGTATTGATTGCAACGATCCCATCCTGGGTACGAAGGAATATGAGTGCTGGAAAAAGAGGATGGAGGTCGCCTTGAAGAGTGATTTGGAATCTCTGCGCGTGGCCGCTGGCTTCTCCCACGAACAAGTGCAGCGCCGTATTGAAATCATTCTCTCCGGATGGGAGCAGGCCGACCGGATGGTCGACACCTGAGTATCACTATCCCGACGTTTTCGAACGTCGGGTCTTTTTTATGCATTACATCGTCTTGGAGTCAAATTTAGTTGTATTAAAGGAAACCTTTCAGCTCTGTTTTTGAAAGAAGTTGCAATTTTCATTCCTCCCATGCATAATAGTTCCATTCTTTTTACATTATGAGATCAACTTCTGTCTGGATTCTGGTGCTTATCGTGATTGTCACGGTTGTCGGGGGATTTTTTATTTACCCCTCAAGCTTTATCGGCAAAGTATTGCCGTGGCGCTTAGGATTGGATTTGGTGGGAGGCGCGCACCTCGCGTATGAAGTGGATATGAGTGCAGTTTCGGAAGCTGATCGTTCCACGGTATTGGAAGGTCTTCGGGATGTTCTGGAAAAGCGAGTGAACTTATTCGGCGTTTCAGAGCCACAAGTCGTTACCGCACGGAGCGGGGATTCTTATCGCATCAACGTTGAACTCGCGGGCATTAAAGATGTAGAACAGGCAATTAATGAAATCGGAGAGACTCCCTTTTTACTCTTTGCGGAAGTTAAAGAAGTTCTTCCTGCGGAAGGAGAGACTCCGGGAGAAGATAGTTTTATCCCTACGGAGCTTACTGGCCGGTACATCACCAGCGCCTCTGTTTTCTTTGACCAAGTTACCGGAAAGCCTCAGATAAGCCTTAATTTTAATGATGAGGGAGCAAAGATTTTTGAAACGCTAACCGAGCGGAATGTTGGAAAACAAATTGCTGTTTTTCTTGACGGCAATCTTATTACCGCGCCCGTTGTACAGCAGAAGATTTCCGGAGGGCAGGCGCAGATCACTGGCAACTTCACGCCGGACGAAGCTCGCCTCTTAGTGTCCCGTTTTAACGCAGGCGCGCTCCCTGCTCCGATTTCGCTCATAACTCAACAGACGATTGGCGCAACGCTCGGAGCTGACTCGTTGAGGAAGACATTATTCGCGGGCGCACTTGGTACCGCATTTGTCGCTCTCTTTATGATCCTCTATTACCGCACGTTCGGCGTCTTTGCCGCTCTTGCGCTTGTTATCTACGTAGTACTAAACCTCGCAGTGTTTAAAATATTTTCCATCACGATGACGCTCGCCGGTATCGCGGGCATCGTGCTTTCTATCGGAATGGCGGTGGATGCAAACATTCTTATTTTTGAACGCACAAAGGAGGAATTGAAACGGGGCGTTTCTCGTCTCGGTGCTATTGAAGACGGCTTTAAGCGAGCTTGGCTTTCTATTCGCGACTCTAATATCACGACGATTATTACTTCAGTTATTTTGTACTATTTTACGACAGGGTTTATCAAAGGATTTGCACTCGCCCTTTTAATCGGGGTAATTATTTCTATGTTTTCCGCAATTACCATAACGCGCGCTATGATGCGCTCATTCATACGGAACTAATATGAATATCATCGGCAATAAAAAAATCTTTATCAGTATTTCCCTCCTCCTTACGATTGCGAGTATCGTTGCGATTGCGATCTTCGGGTTCAAATTCGCTATTGATTTTTCCGGCGGCACGCTCTGGCAGCTTTCATTTGAAGAGCCGGTTACCCGCGAAGAACTCCAAAGCTTTACGATAGAAACGCTAAAAATTGAAAGTCCGATTATTACAGAAGAAACAAGCGGGGATTCATTCTTTATCCGTATGCCCGAAATTTCTGAAGAAGAACATCGTGAACATCGCGAGAGTCTAGTTGAAGAATTCGGCGCAGTAACCGAGCTCCGTTATGAAACTATCGGTTCCGCGATTGGCAAAGAGCTCCGCTCGCGGTCGCTCACGGCATTTATTCTGGTCTTAGTCGCTATTTCTCTCTATATAGCTTTCGCATTTCGGAAGGTTTTACATCCCGTAAGTTCCTGGAAATACGGCATCATTACCCTCGTTTCTCTTTTCCATGACGCGCTTGTCCCCGCTGGACTGTATGCAGTGTTGGGTTATTACTATGGAGCAGAGGTGGATACGAACTTTGTCGTCGCGATTCTTGTCGTTATCGGTTTTTCGGTGCACGACACGATCGTTGTGTTTGACCGCATTCGGGAAAATCTTCGCTCCGCAGGATCTGCGGCTCGCGATGAATTTGATGGCATCGTAAACACGAGCGTCAACCAAACCTTTGCTCGATCTATTAATACTTCTCTTACGCTATTTCTCGTTGTAGTTGCGCTCTTCTTCTGGGGAGCTCCCAGCTTACGCTATTTCATGCTTGTGATCGGTGTAGGAACGGTTATCGGAACGTATTCTTCCATATTCTTAGCGAGTCCGTTACTTACGCTCTGGAAGAAGAAATAAGGGTAGTCTAAACAGGGAAAATGAGGCCTGCCCGTACCGGACGATACGTTCGGGCGGGGGTGGGGAGGGGTATTGACGTAATTTAAAAGTTAGTATATGCTTATATAACACAACTAAAGATATGGCAGTGCAAACACAAAGTACCAATATTTCAGCCTTTTTGAAGGCTTTTCTCACCAAACTGGATTCCCGCCAGCGCGATATTCTTGTTGCTCGCTATGGACTTGGTGGCGGCAACCCGGAAACGCTTCAGACCATTGGGGATAAGTATGGTATCACCCGCGAACGCGTCCGCCAGATTGAATCTGCGGCGATCCGTTTGCTTATAAAAGAAAAAGACCATACTTTTATCGCACGTCTTAGTAAGGCTGCTAATGCCCGTTTGCGCGAAGTTGGAGGAGTAGAGGAAGAGCGTTCTTTCTTTGACTATTTGCACGGTGCAATTGGAGAAAAAGCTGACGCTAAAGTTTTTAAAAATGTTTCCGCCTTTTTACTTGAACTCGCAGGATCTGCGCATCCGGATCGCGATGCTTATGGTAACTGGCATCCCTTTTGGTACGCGCAGGAGGCAGACAAGAAGCGTGCCCAGCAATTTATCGTAAAACTTACCGGAGTAATGAAAAACCGGAAGGGCGATGTGCTCAGTGGTTCGTTTGACGAAGTAGTGGGATCGCTTGCTAAAGAACATGGCGTTTCTTCTCCGATCGCAAAAAACTTCTTCGCTATTTCACAGAAATTTGCGGAAGGCCCATTCGGTGCTTTCGGACTTGTTGATTGGGCGGAAGTAAATCCAAAGACCGCTCGCGATTGGGCATACCTTATTTTGAAGCGCGAAAATGCTCCGCTCCACTTTACGGAGATTGCAAAACGCATCGCGGAATATCGCAAAACGAAGAAAACAAATACGCAGACCATTCATAACGAATTGATTAAGGATAATAGGTTTGTTCTTGTCGGTCGCGGAATTTATACGCTTGATGAGTTCGGAGCTATTCCGGGAACTGCACGCGAAATTATCGCCCACATCTTAAAAAAGCATGGACCGCTTCACTCACAGGAAGTTGTCGCCAAAGTAAAAGAACAGCGTATTTTGAAGGATGGCACTATTCTTATTAACCTCCAGAATAAAAAGCATTTTTCAACACTTTCTGACGGCAGATATTCGGTTCGGGAAGCGTAAGTATCTCGTGAGTCGTAGCTGTTCTCCTGGTGTACGGACCCAAAACATGTAAAACTGATAGCAATGGCCGTGGGAGATATCTTTACCAGTATTTTTGACGTTATTAAAGCCACATGGTGGATTATTCTTCCTGTTGCGCTTGGTTTTGCACTGGCAGATATCTGGCTGCAATACATTCGGATTAAGTTTCTTTTAGGCATTAAATGGAAACTGCTGGAAATTCATATTCCTCGCAGTATTGAGAAAACGCCGAAAGCAATGGAGCAGATTTTTGCGGCGCTCCGGAGTACGTATTCATTCGGGATTAAATTTAAGGATAAATATGTCAAAGGGAAATCAGAAATCTGGTTCTCTTGCGAGATGGTCGGCTACGCCGGCGGAGTGCAATTTTTTATACGTACACCCGAAGACCACCGCAACTTAGTAGAGTCTTCTATCTACGCCCAATATCCCGACGCTGAAATCAGCGAGGCGGATGATTATGTTAGTCGTTTGGGTTTAACCATTCCGAACGATATCTATGATCTTTTTGGTATGGAACTTATTCTTGCTCGTGAAAGCCCATATCCCATACGGACCTATCCGGAATTTGAAGAAAAAACAGAAGAAGCCCTCATTGATCCAATCGCGGCGATAACGGAAGTCATGTCCCGTCTGAAAGACGACGAGATGATTATGATCCAAATACTCATCCGCCCGACGGGTGATGATTGGACAAAAGAAGCAAAGGAGATTATTAACAAAATGATTGGCCGGGGATCAAAGCCGGCATCAAAATCTTCTCCTGTCGCTAACTTTATCGGAGACTTAGCAGCAGCGCCGTTTAAAGTTCCGGCACCTCGCGAAGAGAAAAAAGAAGAAAAGAAAGAGGGGAAAGTTTCGGAACTTACACCGGGAGAAAAAGATATTGTCGCCGCTATTGAACATAAGATATCTAAGGTTGGCTTTGAAACACTGGTCCGCTTTGCTTATGTAGATAGCCGCGACAGTTTCAGCCGTTCAAACATCTCCGCGATTGTAGGCGCGTTCCATCAATTTAATACGCAGAATTTGAATTCCTTCCGACCGGATACTAATACCATGACTTCAGTCAAGAAAGGGTTCTTCCAAGATCGAAAGACGTATCTGCGTAAACGGAGAATGTTTGACCGATATCGCTTGCGACTTATCCCGCCCAAGGCTTCTGTATTAAATACGGAAGAACTCGCGACTATTTATCACTTCCCGTCTATTGCGGTAGAAGCTCCGCTTATCCGTTATACTGAAACGAAGAAAGGCGAGCCGCCGCAGAGTTTGCCTATTGAATAACCATGAAAGAAATCACGCTCTTTGGAGAGACAAATTTTAGGAACGAACGGAAAAAGTTCGGCATCAAAATTGATGATCGCCGCCGCCACATGTATGTCATTGGCAAGACAGGTATGGGTAAAACGACGCTCCTTGAGAATATGGTTATTGAAGACATTCGCGCCGGAAAGGGCGTGGGCATTGTGGACCCTCACGGCGAATTTGCGGAAAAGATTTTGGACTATATTCCCGAAGAGCGCATGGAGGATGTGATTTACTTCAATCCTTCGGATGTTGCACATCCGATTGCGTTTAATCCTCTGGAGCAAGTAGATCCGGAATTCCGGCATCTCGTTGCTTCCGGTATCATGGGCGTGTTTAAAAAAATCTGGCCGGACGTATGGTCCGCGAGAATGGAATATATTTTGAATAACGCCTTGCTTTCGCTTTTGGAATATCCCGGCGCAACGATCTTGGGTATTATGCGTATTTTGGCGGAAAAGAATTACCGCGCGAAAGTAGTTGAAAACTTGAAAGATCCGGTTATTAAAAGTTTTTGGGTAAACGAATTTGCTCGTTATTCCGAGCGTTTTGAAACGGAGGCGACAGCGGCAATTCAAAACAAAATCGGGCAATTGATTTCCAACCCGCTCATTAGAAACATCTTGGGGCAGACCAATTCCACGATTGATATGCGCGATGTGATGGATAAGCAGAAGATCCTTATCGTAAATCTCTCTAAAGGAAAAATGGGCGAGAGTAACTCCGCGCTTTTAGGTTCCATGATCATTACCAAGCTCCAGCTCGCCGCGATGTCTCGCGTGGATATTCCGGAAAAGGATCGTAAAGATTTTTATCTCTACGTAGACGAGTTTCAGAACTTTGCTACAGATTCTTTCGCAAACATCCTTTCCGAAGCAAGAAAATATCGTCTGTGTCTTATCTTGGCGCACCAATATATCGGGCAGTTAGTGCATGACTCCAATACTAAAGTGCGCGATGCAATTTTCGGCAACGTGGGAACAATGCTGCTTTTCCGCGTGGGAGCGGAAGATGCCGAATTTTTGGAAAAGGAATTTCTGCCGGAATTTGAAGCAAACGACCTCATAAATCTCACTAAATATAATATTTACGTAAAACTGATGATTGATGGTGTTTCTTCCCGACCGTTTTCCGCGCAGACTTTGATGCCCTTTGAGCGACTGGAACATTCCCAGCGTGAATTTATTATTGAAAATACTCGGGACCGGTACGCAACGACCCGCGCGAAAGTAGAAGAAAAAATTGCCGGAGAGTGGCTTGCAACAGGCGAGAGTATGGATGATAAAAATAAGCGCAGAGATGAGCGTTCGCTTAAAAAGACGTTGGTTCCTAAGCCTGGGAATAGGAACGAACCTCAATCTCAGTCTCAACCTCAAAAACAGGAACGCGAGCAACAGGGATTACAGCCCCAGCCTCCACGGCAGGATCGTCCCCGCGAGCAGAGAAAAGAATTTCCTAAAGCAAAAGTGAATATAGACGATCTGCGTTCTAGTCTCGCAAAAGCCCTGCAGAATAAAGGTAAGGAGGACGAGAAAAAAGCAGAATAAGGCAAAATATATAGCCTTAATTCACTCCCCAAAAGGAGCTTGACTTATATACATTGGTATGCTATAATAGAGTTGGTTCTTCACGTTTTCAGTTCTAAATCCAGGAGGGTAGTCATGGCGCTCAAGCGTTACATCGCTTTTGTGATGGAAGAGTATGAAGAGTTTGGAGGTTGGCAAGATGTCCTGAGTTTCAATCACGAAGTCTTTCGTGGACCTGGTGAACCTCTCTCTTTCGATTCACCGGAGGAAGCTCTCGAGGTAATCGTGAACAGCGAAAACTGTAGGAAGTTTGACCTTTACCAAATCGTGGACATTCAGGAAGGTAGAATGGTAAAGGAGGGAACGATACCTCGCTAGTTCAATCAAGAACACATCGGCCGCCATATCGCATGGCGGCCGTTCTCTATCTAATTATTTTCTTCGCTTCATACTTACTACCTTATACTTTATACCTATTCGCTATTTCGCTTTCTCTACGCGCTCTACGTATTCTCCAGTTTGAGTATTAACGCGTACAATGTCGCCAGAGTCTATAAAGAGTGGAACGTTAAGCATTGCTCCGGTTTCCAGTGTGACGGCTTTTGTTCCTCCCTGTGCAGTATTCCCCTTAATGCTTGGAGGGGCGTCTTTTACCGTCAGTTCCACCTTGATAGGAAGTTCAATACTAATAACCTTTTCATCAAATACGAGTGTTGTAACATCGGTATTATTTTTCAAAAATTGCGCTCCTTCCCCAACGATGGATTCTGTAAGTAAAAAACGATTTTTAGGATTTCCTTTTTCAGAGAACCAGTACTCACCACGATTACTATAGAGATAGGTTGCTGTTTTGCGAGTCATATCCGCTTCTTCAAACGTTTCGTTTTGATGAAACGTGCGCTCAAATAATTTCCCTGAAATAAGATTTCGGAGTTTTGTTTTTGCGACAGGCTTGCGCTGTTGCATGCGTAAAAATTCGTATTCTACGACTTGGTGGGGTTCGCCTTCAAGGACAAACACGATTCCTTTTCTTAATTCATTATAATTTAACATTGAGAAAATAGACGATGAATAATGGATAATAGGAGATCAAAAATATTTCCGCGTCGGGGTGGTCAGGCACATGTTCCATGTCACTTATCACTTGTCCCACCGCTAATTTGTGCTTGCTATTATAATATTCTTTTGATAGCTTTGCAAGGAATATGGCAGGCAAGAAAAAAACAGTTTTTGTTGGAATGAGCGGAGGAGTAGATTCGTCTGTAGCCGCCGCATTGCTCAAAAAACAAGGATATAACGTAGTAGGTATACACTTGAAATGCTGGAACGTAGACGGGTGCGCGGATCGAGACGCGGAGGATGCTCGCCGTGCGGCGGAAACGCTTGGTATTCCTTTCTATACACTAGATTTTGAGGATGAATATAAAAAGCGCGTAGTTGAATATATGGTAGAAGGCTACCGGAAGGGCATCACTCCAAATCCGGATGTGATGTGTAATAAGGAAATAAAGTTTGGATTGTTTTTAGAACACGCACTCGGAATGGGGGCGGACTATGTGGCAACGGGACACTACATTAAATCTCAAATCTCAAATCTCAAAAATAAAAAGATTGGTTATTCACTGTATCAGGCTAAGGACAAGAACAAGGATCAAAGTTATTTTCTTTGGACGCTTACACAGAAACAGTTAAAGCATTGTCTTTTTCCAATCGGGAATTATACGAAACCAGAAGTGAGAAAGCTTGCAAAGAAATTTAGACTTCCCAACGCCGAGAAAAAGGATTCTCAAGGTGTATGTTTTTTAGGACAGATTACGCTCCAGGATTTTTTACGTGAATATATTCCTGCGCAAACTGGAGTTATTAAAGCAACGGATGGAAAAGTTGTAGGGGAGCATCACGGCATTTTTAATTACACTATCGGACAGCGCAAGGGTCTCCATTTGAACGTGCAGGCAGGCAAAGAGCACCCAGGGAGTCCATACTATGTCGCAAGTAAAGATATGGCGACAAATACCATTACCGTTGCCGAAGGAGAAAATAATAAAGCGTTGTATCGCAAAGAAGTTGAACTTACGAACGTGCACTTCATTAATCCCATCCACCAATTAACTACTTCCACCTCCATCTACGCTCGAGTGCGATATCGCGCACCGCTCGCAAAAGCGAACTTGTCCGGCAAAGCCGGATCCGGCCCTGCCGGACAACGCGCTAAACTAATTTTTGCAGTTCCGCAAAAATTCATCGCCGAGGGGCAATCTGCTGTGTTTTATGCCAAATCCGGTGAAATGTTGGGAGGAGGCGTAATTCTCTAGTTTTTACGGGTTTAAAAGGGGCTTGCCCTCCCAACCTTCTAAAAGTTAGGGGGGCACTTGACAAGAATAATAGGTATGCTATAATGACAAAAGCAACGTCAATGGCTTTCGGTTGGACCCGAGGGTCAATGGCGGAACATACGGTGTACTTGAGGCGATGGCCCTCTTCATAGAGGGGTCGACAACATCGCCGAAAACGAGTCTGAAGGGACTAGACGGTGCAGGCGTGAAGTCTGCGTATCAATGCACCCCCCAAGGGTGTTGAGATAAAGATGGAGCGATGAGGCGTGAAAAGAGGTAGTATCCTCGTATTACGTCAGCAGCTTCCATTTGCCGAAAGGTGCTAAGGGCTGAACCTGGTGAACACGAAAAAGCTTCGCATACTCATTCGCAACAACCATTGTCATCTTGACGATGCGGTGTCCATTGGCGGATGGCGAGTAAGCAGTCGTGGAATCAAGGACTCTCGTTGGATTCGCCTCGCTTTGGTGAGGAGAAGACCAGAATAAGCTCTCTTTAAAAAAGTGCCATAGACAGGAGAGGAGCGCTCACCCTACGCTTCTCGGCATAACAAAACTTGTCTGGCCCGACGTCTCACGACGTCGGGCCTCTTCTTTTATAAGGGATTGACTATTTGTAAAAATATGCGAAAGTATAGGAACACTTCGTGCAGTCTTGGCTCCTCCTTCGCTGTACGAAGCTAAACTCTCGTCCAAGAGAGTTGCCCGGCATCCCGCAAGGGGTGTCGGGTTCTTTTCTTTTTCAGAAGAGATTGTTAATATAAAAAACTGGACTGTTTCTTCCTGGTGACTCGTCAAAAGAAAGAGAGCTTCCGTGAAAGAGCGTCCTGTTCAACTTCTGCTCATTATCGGATTTTGTGATCCCACCCATGGAATCTTTGGGGGGTATCAAATAACGTGGCTTCGGATGGATGAGCTTCGCCATCCAGCTCCTGGTTGGTTTCGCTCGCATACGCAAGGGCCTCGTGGTTTTCCAAGAGATTCGTTGCATCCGCGCGCTGTTCGTCGTATGAAGTGTTACGGCAAAGGAGAGCGTCTCTCTGTCTAGGAGAAAGGCATGTCTCTACCGAGTACGTGATGTACTCGGTTTTTTTATGGTCTCGTTTTATACTAAAACCATGATTAATGTTGTAATGCTCGAATGTTGAAGTGAACTATTCAACTCATTAACTGATCAACTGTTTAACTGTCATGCATCTCCATAATCGAGCTTTCTATTTTATTGTGTTTTTCCTCGGAGGTGTTGCGGTGCAGACTATGCTTCCGCAATCCATGCATGGCATCGTCGTACTGTTTGCGATAGCGTTACTTACGGGCGCCGTTTTTTATCTCTGGAATAAGAAAGTACTCGCGATGCTCGCGGGAATTATTATTTTGGGAGGATTGTATGCTCAAGGATATGAAATGCGAAATAGCGGATTTACCATCCCCTATGACATACCTGTTGAAATGACGGGCGTTATACAGGACATCGCGTACGCGAGAGAAAATCAAACTGTTATTGTAGAAGTGGATGGTGCATATCGGGGGAAAATATACGCGAAGATTCCTCGGTATCCGGAAATGAAGTATGGAGACAAGGTAATACTAACAGGTACCGTACTTGTTCCGGAGGGGGGATTCGCGGGATATCTCAAAAAAGACGGCGTGTACGGTGTGGGTACGAGAGTTTCCGTAGTGCGCATTCGCGAGCATGAAGGGAATGCGATAAAAGAAAAATTATTTAGGATAAAACACGCGAGTGAGCAAGTACTTTCTCGTGCCTTGCCGGTAGAGCATGCAGCGTTTGTTTCCGGCCTTCTCTTCGGAGAAACTGCAGCGATGAGTAAAGAATTTAAAGATGCGCTAAAACGTACAGGCACAACACATCTCATCGCTCTCTCTGGATATAACATCACGATCATTGCCGGCGGCATTCTTTTTATCGCAGGATTTTTTCTGAAAAGAAAATGGCGTTTTATTGTTGCAATTACGGCGATAACACTTTTCGTCATAATGACGGGAGCTGCCGCATCCGTAGTGCGGGCAGCTATTATGGGTGGCATACTCTTGCTCGCGAACGTCGTTGACCGTCCCTATAGCTTGCGGAATACCCTCGCAGTTTCTGCATTCGTTATGGTGGCACAGAATCCTTTTATCCTTGTATACGATATTGGGTTTCAGCTTTCCTTCCTAGCGGTTTTTGGAATTGCATATCTCGCTCCGCGCCTTGAAACATTTTTGCGATTTAAAGAAGAGTCGGGATTTCTGCACTGGCGGGAAAACCTTTTAAACACGATTGCCGCGCAGGCGGCGGTATTTCCGTTATTATTGCTCCGTTTTGATTTCGTTTCACTTACTTCCGTTATTACCAACATGCTCGTATTGCCGATTATTCCTATTACGATGTTTTTCGGATTTCTTATGCTTTGCGCTTCAATCTTTTCGTTATATTTTGCGCAAGCAATCGGGCTCATTACTCATATCTTTTCCGGTTACGCTATTACTATTATTGAATTCACGTCATCTTTTTCATTTGGCATATCGGTAAATAGTATCGGAATACTCCTTGCGGTGGCGCTTATAGCCGGCATAATCGGGGTGCATTATATTAAGAAGAACATATGGCGAGTAATAAAGGGATAGTCTTCGTGATAGCGGTTATAGTAATTGCGAATAGTATTGTTTGGTTTTCCGTGGCGCGAAGCGTGGGACTCTATGACACGTCATCGCTCTTTTTCCTTGACGTAGGACAAGGTGATGCGTCCCTTCTCACGCTCCCTGGTAATGTACAAATACTTATTGATGGGGGCCCGCGCAACGGTTTAGCACTGAGGCGCATCCAAGAGATTCTCCCTCAGGGAGACAGATATATTGATATGGTCATGATGAGTCATCCGCAAGCAGATCATTTTGGAGGATTTCTTGATGTTGTGAGTGAGTATGATGTAGGGGCATTTGTTGGCAACGGTATTCCCGGAGAGAGTAATATATATCATGAACTTGTCTCCGCACTTCACGATAAAAAAATTCCCTACATCCAAATCAATACGGGAGATGCTATCCGGTATAAAAATTATGATTTTGCCATTCTTAATCCTGTGCAGGGATTTTTTCCAAAAGATCCAAACGACGCGAGTGTGGTAACGCGCTTTAGCGACGGTAATGGGCTTGGAGTTCTTTTTACCGGAGATATTTCCATCGCGATGGAACAAAAACTCATAGCACGGGGGACTGGTCTTGTGTCAGATATATTAAAAGTTCCGCATCATGGATCTAAATTTTCTTCTGGTAACGCATTTCTAAAAGCTGTAAGTCCGCGTCTTGCGGTAGTGAGCGTTGGTAAAAATAATTATGGACATCCTACGAAGGAGGCGCTTGATCGCATTAATGTATTTGCAGAGAATATTGTACGTACTGACATAAACGGAACAATTAAAATCAGGATACACAACGATTGAAGAATAAGAATGGAATATGATACACTTCTCGTAAGTTCTCTTAGGTCGCTTCGGGTGGTTCTGGACGACCAAAGAGGATCGTTAAAACCTTATGAGGGGCTCCGTATCCTCTAAAGGTCAGGTGAAAAACGATAGGTGGACTTCGTCGTTTCTCGGGGCGCCGTACGATGCGAACTGGCCGTTTCGTAGCAGGTCCTGAAGCTGGTTCTTGATATGCACTCGTAGCTGTGTGTCGAATCAGATAACGCCCCAAATATACCTTTTCGTCGGAGAGCAGGTTCGGCGAGGAGGCCGGTGCCTCCAGTTTTCCGGGGGGGAACTCCGGGCACCATAGTGCCAGTGATCGAAGTAATTCTTCGGTCACTGGCCATTTTTTTATTCATCGCCTTGTGATACAGTTTCTTTATTCTTATGAGAATTTTAACGAGAGAAATCGCACATCTTGAGGGTCAGGAATTAGAAATGTCCGGCTGGGTGCATGCGCGCCGCGATCATGGCAAAATTATTTTTATTGATTTACGGGATCGGACGGGTATCGCACAGGTAGTTTTTACTCCCCAAATAAAGGAAGTATATGAAACGGCGACCACACTCCGTCCTGAATGGGTGGTGAAGATTAGAGGTGTCGTTGCGGCAAGACCGGAAAAAATGTGGAATCCAGGCATTACGAGCGGTAAAGTTGAATTGCAAGCAAATTATCTTGAAGTTATAAACAAAGCTGAGACTCCTCCGTTTCCACTGGATACTGATGGTCATGAAATTGACGAGGAGCTTCGACTTAAATATCGCTATCTGGATTTGCGCCGCGAACGTTTGCAGAACAATATGCGTCTTCGCTCGGAATTTGTTAATCGCATCCGTCAATTTTTATTTGACAAGGACTTTAAAGAAATAGAAACACCGATCCTTACGAAATCAACACCCGAAGGGTCTCGCGACTTTTTGGTTCCCTCACGCGTATATCCGGGAAAGTTTTTTGCCCTTCCGCAAAGCCCTCAGCAATATAAACAGCTCCTCATGGTGGCTGGTTTTGAGCGGTATTTTCAAATTGCCCGTTGCGTGCGCGATGAAGATTTGCGCGCGGATCGTGGTTTTGAACATACGCAAATTGATTTAGAAATGAGTTTCGCGGTTCGCGAAGAAGTTATGGCCCTTGATGAGGCAATGGTAAAAACCGTTGTTACTGACATGGGACATAAGCTTAAGGACAAACAATTCCCCGTGTTTACTTATGCTGAAGCGATGGAAAAGTTCGGCGCGGATAAGTTTGATTTGCGGACTGAAGAAGAAAAAAAGGACGGAACACTCGCCTTCGCCTGGGTTACTGATTTCCCATTTTTTGAAAAAGACAAAGAGGGTAAATGGACGTTTACGCACAATCCATTTTCACATCCCAAGCCAGAACATATTGAGTGGCTTATGAGAGGCGAGAATATAGGCGAGATTTTAACGTCTCAATATGATTTGGTATGTAATGGGTATGAAGTAGGCGGAGGAAGTATTCGTGCTCATAATCCAGAAATGCTTCGCGCAACATTTAGGATATTAGGATATTCGGATGAGCATATTGATCGGGAATTTGGGCATATGATAACTGCGCTTTCTCATGGAGCACCTCCGCATGGCGGCATTGCACACGGCGTTGAGCGAATGATGATGATACTCACAGGAGAACAATATTTGCGCGAAGTCCAGGCATTTCCTCAAACAAGTTCGGGCAGAACTTCCGTTATGGATGCTCCGTCAGAAGTAGATGAGGCGCAACTCAAAGAATTGAGATTGAATGTAACGAAAGAAAAGAAATAACTATGAACGGCAACCATCCAAAAGAAGAAAAAACATTAGTACTTATCAAACCAGATGCTCTCCAGCGCGCACTTTTGGGCGAGATTTTACATCGCTTTGAACGCAAGGGATTAAAAGTCATTGGTCTTAAAATGATGCAGATGGACGATGTGCTCGCGATGGCGCACTACGGCAAATATGCTGACAAGCCGTTTTTTGAAGGATTGAAAAAATATATGGCGTCTTCGCCGATTGTAGCGATTGCTCTTTCCGGACTCCGGGCTGTTTCGGTGGTGCGCACGCTCGTTGGCTCTACTAAAGGGTATGAAGCAGCACCGGGGACGATTCGTGGAGATTTTGGTATGAGTATGCAATCCAATCTTGTCCATGCGTCGGACGCGGCAGAAAATCCAGAAGAAGAAGTAGCTCGCTTCTTTACATCCGAAGAACTTTTTGCATATAAGAAAATCAACTTCGATCTTCTCCACAGCTCGGACGAACTTGTGTAAATAGTAAGTTTGTGGTACTCTGATTTTCTGGGTCTTAAGAACACCGGAGGAGGATACACTATGAGTGGTGCGACTAAGGAGGACGAGAGAGCCAAAGTACTGGTCAGCGCGCTGGCCTACAAACCTTTCATTGTCGTGGGCGTTCGGGGCGAGGAGCGAACAGTGCTTGGAGTCTTGGAGGCCGCAGACGAAGATGGGGCATTTGAGGAATTGCCCCAGTTCGTTCGTTCCGGACAGCATTCCAGATACGAGACGTACGAGCTTCGTGAGAATGTTACAATTGGATCGTTTTCTTGGAATGAAGTTTATGAAAAACCTCGCACGAGAGTAGAGTTGCCTCAAACTGTGTAGATTCTCTACCCTCAACCACCAATGCATTTCGCATGCATTGGTTTTTTTATCCGCCTCAAGCGGATACCCTCCGAAGCTTTATGCAAAGGAGGGTCGTCTTCAAACTTGAATTTTTTAGAGCGCTCTTTTATAATTACTACGTCCCGCTTCAAGAGTTCCGGATCAAAAACTCTTGACAGGGAGGGCGAATTGCAGAGCTCCGTGGAGTTCTTGCCGAGCCCACCCACCTGGAAACATTCCAGGAACTCGTACAAGCGGGATTCTAAAGACCCTCCGATAATCGGGGGATTTTTGTTTGCCCTTCCGTTTGCTTACGGGGTAGAGTAGAGTGTTCCTCACATGAAGCATTTAATACGAAATTTTGTAATCATAGCTCACATCGATCACGGCAAATCCACGCTTGCAGATCGGTTATTAGAGGCGACCGGAACGGTGGATAAACGGCTTATGAAGCCGCAGTATTTAGATCAGCTTGATTTAGAGCGTGAGCGCGGTATTACGATTAAAATGGCGCCGGTCCGTATGCGCTATACCCTAGACGCTATACCCTATACCCTAAATCTAATAGATACCCCCGGGCATTCTGATTTCGGTTACGAAGTTTCCCGTGCGCTTATGGCGGTTGAAGGAGCGGTATTATTGGTTGACGCGACGCAGGGGATTCAGGCACAGACGCTCGCAAATTATGAAAATGCAAAACGCGCAGGCCTTTTTATCGTTGGAGCGGTAAATAAAGTTGACGTTGCCGACGCCGATCAGGTTGCAACTGCTCGACATGATATTGCAGAGCTTATTGGCGCGAGCGAGAAAGACATTATGAGCGTTTCGGGAAAAACCGGAGATGGAGTTCCCGAACTTTTGGAAGCAATCGTGCGCACCGTTCCGCCGCCGCGAGAGGGTAAAGAAAATGCTCCGCCTCGTGCACTTATTTTTGATTCTCTCTACGACGACCATAAGGGAGTTATTGCCTTTGCTCGCGTTTTTGAAGGATCGTTCAGACCTCAAGAGACTGCGAAGTTTTTAGCGACCGGATCGTCATTTAAAATAAAAGAAGTTGGTTTTTTTGCCCCCCAAATGAAAACGGAGTCCGTGCTGGAAGAAGGGATGATTGGATATGTGGCAACGGGTATTAAAGATGCTGATGCAGTAAAAATCGGAGACACGCTTACTGTTCATGCCGATCGCTTTCTCCATATTGATCCGTTACCTGGATATCGCGAACCGAATCCTGTCGTTTTCGTTTCTTTTTATCCGGAAGACGCGGGTGATTACGATACGCTTCGACAGGCGCTCTCTGCACTTCGTCTCACGGATTCTGCTCTTACGTTTGAACCGGATACAAGCGAAATTTTAGGGCGCGGATATAAGGGAGGATTTTTAGGCCGTCTGCATTTTGAAATAACGGCAGCGCGCCTTGAACAGGAATTTCATGTGGAAACAGTTCATAGTTTTCCGTCAGTAGCGTATAAAATTAAAAAAAACGCAGACGAGTGGATTACGATCACGAATCCCAAAGATTTTCCCGATGAATATCGGGAAGTATTAGAGCCAGTAACAGATATTGAAATTGTGACTCCGCCCGAATATCTCGGCGCAATTTTACAACTTTCAAATATTTTTCGCTTCTCCGGTCTTGAGGTTAAATCCGCTGGGCAAAAAACGCTGATTACGGCGAAGATTCCGCTCGCAGATTTGGTAAGCGATTTGGATGACAAATTAAAATCCGCATCAGAAGGGTTTGCATCGTTCAGCTATGAACTCTCCGGATTTATTCCTGCGCATGTTTCTAAGATGGAGATTTTAGTCGCGGAACAGGTCATTCCCGGCCTTACGCGCATTATTCCGGATGACGATATCCAGCGGGAAGGCAGAGCGACGGTGGAAAAGTTAAAAGAATTACTCCCGCGCCAACAATTCCAGCAGGCATTGCAGGCGAGCGCACGGGGACGTATTATTGCCCGTGAAACCATCCCCGCGATCCGCAAGGACGTAACAGGGTATCTCTACGGAGGAGATCGTACTCGAAAAATGAAGTTGTGGAAGAAACAACAGCGGGGCAAAAAGCGGCTGGAAGAGCGGGGAACGAGTAGTCAGGTAAAAATTCCCGCCAGTATTTTTAAAGAACTTCTCAAACGATAGAGCGGGAGGTATGATAAGGGTATGCGTATTTTCGGTACGGTTATCCTTCTTGGAATTGCGATATTTGCCGGCATACACTTGCTCCGGTTAAATACTGGCCGCCTTGCAGAGGAGCGCAAACGAAACAAAGCGCAGGAAACACTCTCCGCGCTTACAGAAGAGAATGCAAAACTTAAAGAGAATCTTGATTATTTAGGGAATTTGGAAAATTTAGAAAAAGATATCAAGGCTTTGTTTCATTATAAAAAACCTGGTGAGCGGCTTATTATCCTAGTGCCCAACAATGAATAATATGAAAAGAATTCCTTTACTCATTTTCTTTCTCGCGATGGTGGTGTGCGGCATTGGCGTGCATATTGCGATCCAAAAAGGATGGTATCCTGTCGCGATTGTGAACGGTAAATTAGTAGGCGCATCCCGTTTTGAACAAACGAGCACGTCAATTTTCCATTACTATACGCAAGCAGGACAATTCTTTGGAGCAAGCGAAGAGGATGTAAATAAAGTGAACCGGCACGAGGTGCGGCGCGTTACGTTAGATAAGCTTGTTGAAAACGAATTGCTCTTGAATAAATTCCAGGAAATAAAAAAAGCAGATTTTGACGAGCGCGTTATGGATCGCATCGCGACCTTGGAACAGGAAAATCCAGATTTAGAAAACGCAGTTCAGGAGCTCTATGGCGTTCCCCTCAATCAATTCAAAACTTTTGTTCTTATTCCCCAGGCGCGCGAGGAGATCGTGGCGGGGGAGGCGTTTGAAACGCAAGATGCATATCTTGCCTGGCTTGCTGAAACAAGAAAAAACGCTAAAATCTATATCCTTGACCCCGTGCTTACCTGGAACGGGGAACAGATAGTTTTTCGGAAGTAGATCTAATCCGTGAGCGGAATACGGGAATCGAACCCGCGTCTATAGCTTGGGAAGCTATCGTACTACCACTGTACTAATTCCGCAACAAAACTGGGGTATATTTACGACTGTGCTCAAACTTATTTTATAGTGAACTAGTCTAATCCACTTTATCAAAAATTCCTGGCTAAAAAAAGCCGCGCCCCCGGCTTCACTCTTTCAAAAAAACAGAGATGGGTTATGTAAAGTTAATTTGACATTCGAATTCCCAGACACTATACTGAAATATATCAGATATATGAATTATGAAGGAAATCATCAAGAACCAAGTCTACGAGTTACGGACAAAATCTGATATTACCCAAGAGGCGTTGGCCGAAGCGGTTGGAGTAACCCGTCAGACGATTATCGCCATTGAGAAAGGAAATTATACTCCGTCAATCACTTTAGCCTTGAAAATAGCTAAATTTTTCAAAAAATCAGTTGAGGATATTTTCCAAATAAAATATGAAAAATAATCTACTACAAGAAGTCTCAATTTCCGGAATACTCATTATTCTACTCATCCTTTTCCTCAATCCATTTGGTTTTTGGATGCCGACTGCGCTCCTCATGATGATGGTTTTGGGACTTGTCGTAGTCTTTGCGTTTTTTGCGAGTTTTGTATGGAGGGAAAATCATAGAGACGAACGGGAGGGACTTCACAAAATGATGGCTGGTCGTATTGCATTTCTTGTCGGTACTGCGCTACTCACACTCGGTATTATTGTCCAAAGCTTCGATCATAATCTTGATCCGTGGCTTGTATTCGTTCTCTCTGGAATGATCGTAGCAAAAATTATTACTCTTATCTATGGTCGGATTAGCAACTAAATTAAAACGTCCATGACAATTAAAATATATAAAACAACAACTTGCCCTTACTGCAAAATGGAAGCGGAGTACCTGCAATCAAAAGGAATTACATTTGAAGAAATCTATGTTGATAAAGACCCAAAGGCTGTTCAAGAAATGATTGCCGAGTCCGGGCAGATGGGAGTACCGTTTACCGTAATTACGAAAGACGACGGATCCAAAATTTCTATTTTAGGATTTGATAAACAAAAACTGGATAATGCATTAGTAAAGTAGGGTTATGCACAATAGCTATGTAAAGTATACTTGACATCATTTTTATGAGGGCATATCATTAAGCAAGTAGTCGAGAATATAGTAATATATTTTTTTAGTAAAATAGAAAATAATTATATGAACAACACAATGAATTTGAAAATTGGCGCGACGACCTTCGCGTTGGTTGCAATGTTTGCTGTAGCAGGAAGCGTTTTTGCGGTGGAAACAACGGGCGATTCCATGATGAAGAAAAGTGACTCAATGACGCAGAAAGATACAATGACGGGTACAGGCGACTCAATGATGAAAAAAGACGCCGTGATGTCGGGCGATACCATGACCCACGAAGAGGATTTGTTTTTCGGATCGCGCGGTGACAAAGTCGTGACCCTCCAGATGCTCCTTGAAGAGAAGGGGCTTCTCATGATTCCCGCCGGAGTCGCGAAGGGATATTTCGGCCCGCTTACGAAAGCAGCGGTGATGAAGCATCAGACCATGCTCGGCGTGAAGTCGACGGGCTACTACGGTCCGCTAACCCGCGCTGCGATGAAGGTAATGATGCAGAAAAAAGACGGGGCGATGATGAACAAAGGAGACAGTATGATGAAAAAGGACGAGGGAATGATGATGTCAAAGAAGGCACACGATGTTATCGCTTTAAATACTGTTGTTTCAGCATCTTCAAAGATCGGTACATATCTCGTTGCTGGAGATGGCATGACATTGTATCGCTTCACAAAGGACAGTGCGGGTGTAAGTAACTGCGCGGGGGATTGCATCGCGAAATGGCCAGCATATAACGTTTCTGCGGGAGCGACTATTTCTGCGGGAGCCGGAGTGACTGGTGCAGTTGGAACAATTACTCGTGCAGACGGGACCATTCAGGCGACCTACAATGGTGCACCACTTTATTTCTGGTCTAAAGATATGAAGGCAGGTGACACTACAGGACAGGACGTCAATGGTGTCTGGTTCGTTGTGAATCCGTAATTAACGAAAAAATATATGACAAACAACAATTCACAAAAAGCCATGTCTGCCGGCAGGCAGGGGTTTGCGATGCCTATGATTATCGCAATAATTGCATTAGTTGTGGTGATCGGCGGAATTTCTTATTTCGCTACGCGCAACCAATCACAAACAGCACAGTCGCCAGCAAATGAAAAAACATTAGAGGACGGCACAGTTGTAAAAGCTGACGGTACTATGGTAAAGCCAGACGGTACGATGGTGAAACCCGATGGGACCATGGTTAAACCTGATGGCACTATGGTAAACCCAGACGGTACGATGGAAAAGAAAGCGGGAGAAACGATGAAAAAAGAGGAGGGAGCAATGATGACGAAATATACAGGAATGGTTCTTGCCGGAAAATCCGCGCCTCTTCTTGATTTTACAAAAGCGGATTACGACGCAGCAATAAAAACCGACAAACTTGTGGTTCTTTATTTCTATGCCAACTGGTGCCCGACTTGTAAGACGGAGGTGGCAAACGCCTTGTATCCTGCGTTTAACGAATTAACGACTGACAACGTGGTAGGGATTCGCATTAATTACAAAGATAGCGACACCGATAGTGACGAGAAAGCTCTGGCGGTTAAATATGGCATTCCTTATCAGCACACAAAAGTGTTTGTGAAGAACGGAAAACAATTACTCAAGGCGCCAGATCAATGGGACAAGGCACGCTATCTTAATGAGATAAACAAAGTAATCGCTCAATAAAAAATAGAACCTATGAATCAAGTCGTATCTTCTGAAAAACCTACGCGCGATTGGAGTATCTTCTTCTCAAGCGTTTTCTTTGTACTTGGCTTCTCGCTGGTGTTCTCTCTTGTTGGAGTGCTCCTGCAGACGGTTCTTTCAAGCGCATCCTACACTGTTCAAGAATGGTTGGGTAGACTCGGTGGCGTTATTATTATTCTATTCGGATTTTTTTTACTCGGCTTATTCACTCCGGCGTTCCTAAAGACGGATCATAAGATTCTCGTCAAGCGTCGGTTTCGTTCCCACTATCTTACCTCTTTTGTTTTTGGTGCGGCATTCGCCGTGGGGTGGACCCCGTGCGTTTCTGCGGCGCTTGGCGCAATTTTGGCACTCGCAACAACATCGGCTGGAAGTGCATTTTTGCTTCTCGTCGCCTACACGCTTGGGCTCGGAATCCCGTTCCTTCTCGTTGGGCTTTTCACGAACCAAGCGCAAGCGCTTATCAATCGCTTAGGCAAGAAACTTCTCTACTTCCAGTATTTCTTCGGCGTTATTCTTATCGCACTGGGTGTTTTGGTCTTTACCGGAACTCTCTCTCGTGTTGCGAATCTCCAATTCCTGACAGATATTCTTCTCGCTCTGAATTTAACGACATCAATTGGTGGCGGTATCAGCTCACTTACCATCTTTAACTTCGGCGTTTCTTTTCTTGCCGGAGTCGGATCATTTTTAAGTCCCTGCATTTTGCCGCTTATCCCCGGGTTTCTTTCTTATCTTGCCTCAACCGCTGTTAAGAAAGAAACGCTTGCTTAATATGTCCCCTCAAAAAATAATGAGCTTCGGACTGCTCACTATTCTCGTTGTCGGTGGAATTTTCTATCTCAATTCGCAAAAAGTTTCTCGCAACACAATCGGCGGAAAAGTAGATGTAAAAACAACGATAGGTAAAGAAGAAAAAGCGAAGCTTTATTCTGTTGCAAAAGAGATTACGACCCCCAACGATTTCATCAATACAGACGGGAACCCTGTCACTATAGGTGAATTTGTCGGAAAAAAAGTCGTGCTCCTCGATATTTGGACTTATTCTTGTATTAATTGCCAGCGCACGACACCGTATTTAAACGCGTGGCATGAAAAATATAAAGACAAGGGGCTTGTTATTATCGGGCTTCATACTCCGGAGTTTGAGTTTGAGAAGGTTTACCAAAATGTTCTTGAAGCGACGAAGAGACTGGAGATCAAGTATCCGGTAGTCCTTGATAACGACTATTCAACATGGAATGCGTACCAGAACCGATTCTGGCCGAGAAAGTACTTGATAGATATTGATGGCTATGTGGTATACGACCATATCGGGGAAGGTGGCTATGAAGAAACGGAGCAAAAAATTCAGGACGCGCTCGCCGAAAGAATGGCGGTATTAGGGGAGAGCGGGACAATAGATCAGTCAATAACCAAAGAAATCCCTGTTCAGGGTGGTGTAAGAAGCCCTGAGGTATATTTTGGATCGGCACGCGAACCCAACGAGAAAGACTTCCTTTTTCCAAGCAATGGCTGGGATGTAACACCTGAATTTGCTCAAAACGTTGCATCTGATGCAAGAATCATATATCAATACACTGCAAAGGACGTTTTCTTTGTCGCGGAATCGGACACTGAAATAGTTGTAGAAGTTCTCCGCGATGGAGAACCGCTTGGACTTGAAGCCGGGTCGGATATTGTTAGAACTTTAGATGGTAAGACTGTGTTAAAGATAAAAGAAGCACGCCTTTATAAAATTATTCAAGGCAATCAATCAGAAACCAACACGCTTGAACTGAAAATTCAAAAGCCCGGACTCAAAGCGTTTACGTTTACTTTTGGATAATCCATCTCTGTTTTTTTCGAAAGGATGAAGCCGTGCCTCCGCGGCGCGGCTTTTTTTAGCCAGGAATTTTTGATAAAGTGGATTCGACTAGTTCACTATAAAGTAAGTTCGAATGAAGTCGTAAACATACTCATCATCCGCAAAATTGTTATGGACCAAACTATATTGGATTCCCGTATTCTGCTCACGAGTCTGACGTAGTTCTTTATTTAAGTAATGGATATAAAAAAGCGCGCTGTTCAGGCGAAGAGCGCGCGGGGGCATCAGACAGTTTTGCTTCCTTCGTGAATGAAGCGCAAGACTTCAGCGATCAAGATTTCTCGGCGCAAGAGAAATCCTTCATCAAATTCGTGATAAGAATCTGTCCGCCACCGGCCTTCTGGATATCGGCGACTATTGAGATCTTTCTCGAACTCATTGAGATGATCCATGAGGTCTGCAACGAGAGCATCTCGCTCAAGGAGCGGATGAGGACCCTCATCAACAGAATCTTTGAGAGGGTCTTTATTCTCTTCACGAAGAATACGAGCATACTCAGTGCCATCAAGATCGTACGGATCGACTTCAGACATGAGAACTCTCCTCCGGTTCGTTGAAAATTTACGAATGTACCATATTGAGGGTACCGTATATCCGTGATATGCTCAATTTCGCAATCGGCTGGCTTTTAGGTCACCTTAGCAATCCGCCAACCGGCGGATGGTAAACCTGCCCGCCGAAATTTGAATTCATTCAGCCGGAGTAGCTCAGGGGCAGAGCAGCTGTTTCGTAAACAGCAGGCCGTGAGTTCGATTCTCACCTCCGGCTCCAGAAAGTAATTTCCAGTTCTTTTCAAACCCAGGAAGGAAGGTCAGAATATGGTTACGTCAGAGACTATCCAAACGGGGCAACTCTATCGGCATTTCAAAGGATCTCTCTATAGAACTTTGGGTATTGCGAGACATGATGAAACCGACGAAAGGTTGGTGATTTATACTCTCGATGCAGACTATTGTCCCATGCCAGTTTCTCTTGATAGCTTATGTGCTGCATCTGAAAAAAGCGTTCAAGAAGCTATCATGGATGGATTATTCGTGGGTATTGTATGTAGCAATGCAGAGCATACAGAAACGCATGAGGAGTTGGTAGTTTTCATTCCAGAAACGACTCAATATTATGTCTTCAGTAGAGGTAAATCATATGCTCGCCCAATCGTAATGTTTCAAGACATCGTTGAGCGTCCGGACTACAGGGGTCCTCGGTTTACTCTCGTTTCCTAAGAAAACTAAAGATGGTTTTCAAACCCCGCTTCGCTTTTATAAAGCTTTGCGGGGTTTTTGTTTTGTCTCTCAAACTCTGATAGACTGCATTCGTTATTTATGTTTCAACCCCTGCAAGAAAAATACGACAAATATTCCGCTCACCTTACGATATATCCTGGCGTTGGTGGAGATGATGCAAAAGACTGGGCAGACATGCTCTTCCGCATGTATATGCGCTACGTAGAACGTCGTGGATGGAAAACATTCATGACCGACGATCGTGCGATGGAAATTAAGGGTGATTTTGTATATGGCGGCTTGAAACGTGAAATGGGTGTACACCGCCTTGTGCGCATTTCTCCTTTTTCCGCAAAAAAACTTCGTCACACGTCATTTGCGCTCGTGGAAATCGTTCCCATTCTTCCAACTATCGAATATCGCAACATTGTGATACCGGAAGAAGATATTGATGTAAGTTTTTCACGTGCCGGAGGGCCGGGAGGGCAAAACGTAAACAAGGTGGAAACCGCGGTGCGCGTATCACATAAACCGACAGGCATCGTTATATCTTCACGAGTAGAGCGTTCCCAACAACAGAACCGCGAGAAGGCGATGCAGATTTTAAAATCAAAGCTCATCCACCTTCTGGAAACCGAGCAGAAAAATAAAATCTCAGAGCTTCGTACGAAAGTGAAACCGGAATGGGGAAGTCAGATACGCTCGTACGTCCTCCATCCCTATAAGCTTGTGAAAGATCATCGCACGAAAGTTGAGCATCACGATCCCGATAAGGTTTTAAATGGAGATCTGGATAAATTTATAGAAAGTGAGTTACAATTAAAGACTAATAGTTGATAGAATAGAGAAGGAGAATGATGCTAAAATAATATAGGTTTTTATATGCCTTCATGAAGGCATGCGCATTTCTCCTGTTATTTCATTTTTGCTTTTGTTAAACATTTCGCATGTGCCTTTCGCTAAGGCTTTCGCATACTTATGATCGGATTTACTAACGTTTACAAATCATACGAAGGTAAGGCGGCCTCTATTGCCCTTGAGGATATTAATCTTGAAATTCACCCAGGTGAATTTGTCTCTGTCGTGGGAAGATCGGGAGCAGGCAAATCAACCCTTTTGAAACTTTTAATTGGAGAAGAGCGTCCTAGTAAGGGTCGCATTCTCGTGGGTTCCTACGAAGTTAATAAAATGCGCTCCAAAGAATTGCCGTCGCTTCGCCGGCAGATCGGTATGGTGTTTCAGGATTTCAGATTGCTTCCGAGAAAAACTGCATTTGAAAACGTTGCCTTTGCACTTGAAGTTGAGGGAAGGTCACAGGCGGAAATTGACGAGCTCGTCCCGCAGGTTTTAGACATGGTGGGTTTGAGTGATAAGCAATTAAGCTTTCCACACGAGCTTTCCGGAGGGGAACGCCAACGCGTTGCTATTGCCCGCGCGCTTATCCATCATCCCAAGGTTATGATTGCGGACGAGCCGACCGGCAACTTGGATGAAAAAAATACTGAAGATATTATTAAATTGATCGCGAAGATTAACGAACTTGGCACGACCGTTCTCCTTGCTACGCATAATCGCCATGTCGTGAATCTTTTAAAGAAGCGCGTGGTAGAATTAGCACACGGAAAAATAGTTCGTGATGAAAAGCAAGGCAAATACGGAACGGTATGATAAAAAATAAAATCCCTGCCTCGCCGGCAGGCAGGTCAAATATAAAATCTCAAAGATTAAAATAATAGTGTAAGATATGAAATCTTAGATTTTAAATATTAGATTTCCTCAAATGGCAACAACTCTTTATCGCATAATCAAATATGGCATCCTAAGTTTCAAACGCAACGCTTTGCTTTCGACGGCAACGGTTATTGTTATGGTTATCGCCCTGCTTACATCAGCTAGCCTAATTCTTTTTGGCGCGGTTACTAAAATAGCCGTTGCTCACTTGCAGGATAAGATTGATATTAGTGTTTATTTTAAAACCAGCGCAACCGAAGACCAGATTTTACAAATTGAACGCTCACTTGAAACATTGAAGGAGGTAAAAGGGGTAGAATACACTTCGCGCGAAAAAGCTTTAGAATTATTCCGCGAACGTAATGGTGCGAGTACTGTTATTACGCAGGCGCTAGATGTTTTAGACGAAAATCCACTTCTCGCATCACTGAATGTGAAAGCGAATGATCCGAACGAATACGGCCTCATTGCTTCCTATTTGCAGGGAGAAGAATTTTCCTCACTTATTGAAAACGTCACGTATACACAAAGCCGGACCGCTATTGAGCGGCTGAATTTAATGGTGAGCAGAGTACAGCGCATAGGTCTTGGTGTTGCTATTTTCCTCGCGCTCACTTCCGTACTTGTAACATTTAATACGATACGCCTCGCGATTTATTCCAATCGCGATGAGCTTTCTATTATGCGTCTTGTCGGAGCTTCAAATATTTTTTTGAACGGTCCGTATATTATAGAGGCGATTATTTTCGGCGTCATATCCGCACTCTTAAGTTTGATTCTTCTCGCTCCTTTTGTCGCGATTATTTCCGGAAGCATTAAAGCATTTATTCCTCCTATGGATTTGCAAACGTATTTTTGGACCAATATCGGAATGCTCTTTTTATACCAAGTCTTGTTCGGAGTTTTTCTGGGAGTTATTTCTGGAGTCATCGCGATTCGGCGATATCTCAAAGTATAACTTGCATACTTTTAAAGTATGGGTTATTGTAAATATCTTGTTCGTTTCCAATCTACAACTCTGAAACATTAGGGAGGAGTGATGCCTACATCTACGGAAGTGAGAGGGGTTCGTCCGCCGTCAGGAAGGCCGAGGTTTAAGAAGCTGGAGAAGAAATGGACTCCGGTCATGATCGGGTCCACTGTCGTGGTCTTCGTAATCATGGGATTCTTGCTCTCGTTCTTCATCCGTTCAGCTTTCACTTCTTGACGAAAGGGACGGTCATGGAGAAAAAAGATCCTCGGTTTGCGAGCGTCAAGGAAGATTTGTCCATAGTGAAGATCTTCGTACTCGCAACAGCAATTTTCCTGATTGTTCTGATTGTCCTGATATCCCTCGGGTTCAAGTGGTCAGAAGGGCCCTATCCGTTCTAGAGAACTAGCAGTTCTACACCTCGTCAGAAATCCTGACGAGGTTTGTTTTTTCAATAAAATGCATTAGAGTTGCTCGTGTACCCTCAGCGATACCAAAAGCAAGGGGGTTTTTAGTTCTATAATGGAAAACATATTTCAAATCGTTTCAAATAATAAGCCCGCGGGCGATCAGCCAAAGGCGATTGATGAGCTCGTCGAGGGACTCAAAAAAGGGCATGACCGTCAAACGCTCTTAGGCGTTACCGGATCAGGAAAGACATTCACGATAGCGAATGTTATTGAACGTATCCAAAAACCGACGCTCGTCATTGCACACAACAAAACGCTTGCCGCCCAGCTTACGAACGAGTTTCGAGAATTATTTCCGCACAATTCCGTAAATTATTTTGTTTCGTACTACGACTATTACCAGCCGGAAGCGTATATCCCGACTTCTGATACATATATCGCGAAAGAAGCGATGATCAACGAAGAGATTGATAAATTGCGCCACGCAGCGACTATGGCGCTTTTAACGAGAAAAGATGTAATTGTAGTTGCATCTGTTTCGTGTATTTACGGCCTTGGTGCGCCGGAAGTATATCGGGAAAATATTTTTCATTTCAAAGCAGGCGATACGCTGGATAGAAAAAAGTTTGTGAGGAAGCTGGTGGAACTGCAATTTACGCGCACGAACGCGGACTTAAAGCGTGGTACATTCCGCATCCGCGGTGAAAATTGGGAAATTATGCCGCCGGATAGAGAAGTGATTTATTCCATATTTGTCCACGACGGAATTATTCAAAATATCTACGAAGTTGATCCGACGGAAGGTTTCCGTCCGGGAAAGACTCCACAGGTGCCGGATATTTATATCTCTCCGGCAAAACATTTTATTACAGAGATTTCTGAACGCGAGCGCGCGATTAAAGATATTCGTGCCGAACTTAATGCTCGCCTTAAAGAATTAGAAAAGGATAAACTCCTACTTGAAGCAGAACGGCTTGAACGCAGAACAAATTTTGATCTCGCGATGATAGCGGAAATCGGCTATTGCAACGGTATTGAAAACTATTCGCGCCATCTTTCGGGGCGAAAGGCAGGGGAAGCGCCGGACACGCTGTTAGATTATTTTCCTAAGGATAAAAAAACTGGGAAAGCTGACTTTCTGACGGTTATTGATGAATCGCACGTTACTATTCCACAAATCCAGGGAATGTACGCGGGAGACGCTTCACGCAAAAAGACGCTGATTGATTATGGATTCCGCCTGCCGTCTGCTGCAGATAATCGTCCGCTTAAATCTCCGGAATTTATGGCTCGGGTAGACCAAATTATCTGTACATCGGCAACACCAGGCGTATACGAAAAAGAAAACAGCAAGCAAGTGGTGGAGCAAATCATTCGCCCCACGGGACTAGTTGATCCGGAAATTATCGTGCGACCGGTCGTAGGCCAAATTGATGACCTTATTCCGCGCATTCGTGAACGAGTAGAAAGGAAAGAGCGCGTTCTTGTAACTACGCTTACAAAGCGCATGGCGGAGGATTTAACTGAATATTTATCTGAAAAAGAAAAATTAAAAGTTGCGTATCTCCACAGCGATGTTAAAACATTGGATAGAATCCGCATCCTTACTAAATTACGTAAAGGGGATTTTGATGTGCTCGTTGGCGTAAATCTTTTGCGTGAAGGTTTGGATTTGCCGGAAGTTTCTCTAGTAGCAATTTTAGATGCTGATAAAGAAGGGTTCCTCCGTTCGGAAACATCACTCGTACAAACTATCGGACGCGCGGCGCGTAACGTCGCGGGGCAGGTTTTGATGTATGCAGACAACATTACCGGCTCTATTAAACGCGCGATCTCGGAAACAGATCGCAGACGGAGCCTTCAGCTTGCGTATAATACGAAGCATAATATTACGCCAACAACTATTTTCAAAGAAATCAGAGATATTCTTCCCGAAGAAGTGCTGAAGATGGAATTAAAACCGGTTCCGAAATCAAAAACTGCGCTGGAAAGGCTTTTAAAGCAAAAAGAAAAAGAAATGAAAGAAGCCGCGGCAAATCTTGATTTTGAATTAGCCGCTCTGCTTCGGGATGAGATTCGGGAACTTGAAAAAACGACAAAAGACAAAAGTCTTGTAAAGAAAAAATAAAAATCTCTTTATTAGGGAAAAAGGTTTAAAAATGCAAACGTGAATATCGTCGTTTGACGGAAAGGAATTGTTTTTGCGATAATGAAGAAATCATGAAGAGGAATAATGAACGCATGCGTAGAATAAGTGTTTCGTTCCTTGCGGGAATAATGGTTTTTTCTTTAGTTTTCCCTCCACAAGTATTTGGTCAAATTATTGATGCTTCGGGAGAAGTAACACAGGCGCCGATGCAAGAATCGGCGTTTTCTATTGATACGCCGTCTTCAGATGATGGCAATACTAGAGATACGGATAGTAATGTTTCAGACGTATCCGGCAATACGGCAAATAATGCGGCAAACGCTTCTTCACGCGATGCGGCAACGCCAAGTTTGGAATCACGGCCTCAAGACGGAAGCGGTAGCTCAAGAGACGGCCGTGGGGATACTAAAGCCGCATCCGACCCACCATACAGCACTGTTCAGCCAACGGCGGATGTAAAGCAAATTAAACCTGACGTAGATCTTTCTTCGGGCGCTTTAACCTATCGTTATCCTATCAACCTTCCACCGGGCAGAAACGGCTTTACTCCGGAACTTTCACTTGTCTATAACTCGCAGGATAGAAGCGATGGCTCGCTCGTCGGCTACGGCTGGAATTTAAGTATTCCGTATATTCAGAGGGAGAATAAGTGGGGGAATGATGAGATGTATAATACATCATCGCAGAGTTTTTCATCTTCTCTTGATGGGCCTTTAGCTCATATTTCTGGAGATGAATATGGTCCAAAAGTTGATAGTGGATCGTTCAATATGTACACGCATACGGGCGGCTTAGAGGATGCATGGAAGCTTGAAACGAAGACAGGAGAAACGTATTGGTTTGGCACAACAACGGAGGCAAGACAATTTCTTCTAACAGCAACATCAACGGGTTATCTTTGGATGTTAGATAGAATGCAAGATGCAGACGGCAATAAAGTTAAATTCATATACTCTAAAGATCAAGGACAGGTTTATATTAATAAAATTGAGTACGTCTACTCTCCACTAGATTCCAATAGTTCAATTTTTTCTCTTAATTTCATTTGGGAAGATAGATCAGATATACACACATCATTCTACGGAGGGTTTAAAGAAATAACTCAAAAGCGTTTAAAAACAATCAAAATTGAAGAAAGCGGATCTGTATCTACGGGGCAATATGATTTTTCTTATGTTCAGGATAGCGTGAATGATAAATCTCTTTTGAGTGAGGTTGTTCAAAGTGGATTTAATGGTTCTGCAACTACTACGTTACCAGCCACAAGTTTTAGCTATACTCCTAATATTTTGTCTTTTGATTTTGATAGTATTGATACCGATATTTATGAACTTGATTACACTGATGGGGTGATTGTGACAGACGTTAATGCTGATAGTTATGCTGATGTACTTCAATCTTCTTTTATAGCATCGCCTTCCACAGAAAAAAAGAAAGTCTGGTTTAATACCGGAAATTTTACTACCAGAAATTCTGTCTTTATTCTCGCTACCTCTACATATTCTATTCCTAATATTGCAGGAACATCAAATCCTGTTTTTGTCTGCACGCGTCCGATTTCATCTGACCCTTGTGACGCCGAAGGAGTTGCCGTCTTTAGTATTCGGGGAGATTTAGCTAATGCTTTTGTGCGCTCTCCGGGGCCAGCTACGACATCGTCAAGTGTATATATGAATACGGGAAGTGGGTGGAGTCATTCATCCTTATGGGATGAAGAAGTCCAAGAAATAGATCCTTTAAGTAACAGCCGTCCTCTGATTGCCGATATTAATGGCGATAGTTTGCCTGATCATATACGGGCTTTTGATTCTGGCGGTAATGCATTTGTCGTGCATCGAAATACCGGATTGTCTATGGAGTCAATTTCTATCTCATCCGAAACTCCCGATTATTTTGGTCTTCGTATGGCAGATATGAATCACGATGGTCTTAATGATGTCTATCGTGCCTATCGTACTCCGGCTATTGGCTACGATATTGGTGTTTTCATTAATACCACTATCTTTGAAGAAGGATTTGTTGAGGATACAGAATGGGTATTGCCATCAAATAATCTAAGTAATACATTTGAAAACTCAACAAATGGAATTACGCAGGCACTTTTAGCTGATCTAAACGGAGATGATTTTCCTGATTTTATTTCAGATAGTCAGGGTCTATTGTATTTGAATGATGGTTATAATAAATCTTTTACAACAACAACTTTTACATTTAACGCAGAAGATAATAACGGGAGGCGATATGTTGGGGATGTGAATGGAGATGGTCTTTTGGATGTTATTTATAATTTGTGCAATAGCAGATATCCGAACTGTATTACGTTTTTGTATCTAAATACAGGGAAAATTCCTGATCTACTTTCTCAAATTACGTTGCCTACAGGCGGGGAAATTAATGTCGCCTATAAAGCTTCTCCTCAATACAAAAGTGGAAATACTTTACTAAACGCAAAACTTCCGATCACAGTTCAAACCGTCCAAGCTATTGGAGAATACGATTCCGTAATGGGAGTTGTGGGCACGACAACGTATGAATATGCCGGCGGATCTTACTATTTTAACGATCCACATGATCGGAAATTCGCAGGATTTGAAACCGTTACACAGACCCGTCCCGACGGATCAAAAAGGATTGATTATTTTCATCAAGGGAATAGTAGTAATTCTTCTAACTATGAATATCAAGATTTCCATCCAAAGATTGGGAAGTCATTCCGAACGGATAGTCGCGATGCAGGAGACAATTTGATGGTTCTCATTACTAATAAGATAGAAGAGGATGTACTTTCATCTGAAATCTTTGGAGATCGATTTTTCGTATACCCACTACAGACTATTACCGAGACGTATGATGGTAATGGAACGCATAGAGATATAGCAACGACGTTTGCGTTTAATGCAACGAACGGCAATCTTACCGAACAAAAAGAGTGGGGAGAGATAACGGCATCCGATCCTTTGAACTTTACCGATATTGGGGCGGATACAAGGACAAGCGTCTATGAATATGCCTCAAGTACGGCAAATACAATAGAACTTCGCTCTAGGGAAGTTGTTAAGGATAATGCGAATGCAATCATTGCCGATCAAAAAATAACGTACGACAATCTTCCATTCGGAGAAGTCGGAGCGGGGAATCCGACCAAAAAAGAATATCTGATTGAAGGCACGACGTATGCCTCTACTACGCATGCATATAATAGTTTCGGGTTAATGCTCTCCGAACGTGATCCAAACGCTAACGAGACAACCTATGTTTATGATCCGTTCAATCTCTATGTTGCGACAAGTACAAACGCTCTCGGACACGAAACAGAATCCTATTACGATTATTCTTCGGGGAAACCAATACAAACCATCGCGCCCAACGGGGAAATCTATGAAACGGCATATGACGCTCTGGATCGCGTAATAACACAAAAAACTCCTCATCCTGCGGACGGATCGTTGGTTACGACAAAGACGATTACATACACCAATACGCCAAACCAATATGCCGTGCATGAAACAAATAATCTTTCAGCTAGCGTCTCAACCGATGCTAAAACCTATGTAGATGGTTTCGGGCGTGTCATCCAAACTCGCACCCGTGCGGAAGATAATGGTGGTGCGGTATATGCGGTGCGGGATACGCTCTACGATAAACAAGGGCGCGTGGCAAAAGAATCTTTGCCATATTTCAGCGCTGACGTGAATAAGACGAGTCCGACAAGTAATAATAATCTCTATACCCTGTACGTCTATGACGCCGTAGGGCGGGCAACTGATATTGGTAACGTTTTTGGAACGACGACAATCGTGTATGACGATTGGTATGCGACCACAACCGATGTATTGAATAACAAGAAAACATTAGAACGAGATGCATTTCAGAGATTGAAAAAAGTTGATGAATACGGTTCGTCAGCCCCATCTCCGTATGCGACAACAACCTACAATTGGGATGCGCTCGGCAATCTCAAGAAAATCACTGATGCCTCGGGGAATATACGAAATTTTGAATATGACATGCTCGGGCGTCGCACGTTTGCGGAAGATTTGCATCATGTCGCTGATACTCAATTTGGATCAACAACCTATAGCTATGATCTTGCGGGAAATCTGATAAAAAAAGTTAAACCAGACAACGTTGTTGTTGCGTATGCATACGATGATTTAAATAGAATCTTGAATGAAGACGCATCTTCCGGTTCTGGATTAGAAGCAGAATACACTTACGATGCCTGTTCCCAAGGTGTGGGGCGTCTCTGTGTCGCAACAACAACAACTATTACGGCGGGAAAGATGGTTTTGAACAACCGTTACAACTATGCAGGGAATATCAGTAAGGAAACAAAAACAATAGACGGAAATGTATATCTTACTGATTATACCTACGACTATCTCGGGAATCCGCTCACGATTAAAAATCCGAACGATGCTTTGATTACCTACGAATATAACAATGCAGGGCATCCTGAAGCGGTGTACTGGAAAGAAAGTGGGGTAGCGACTACTACGATCGTTTCTGATTTTGACTATGCCCCGACAGGAGACATCACAACTCAAACCAATACCAACGGAACAACCGTCACCAACACCTACGACGCAGACGCCCTCTATCGCCTGAAACAAAAATCAATAGACAACGGTACTCAAACTCTCCAACAATTCCTCTACGACTACGACAAGGTAGGGAATATCACGCATATTGTCGCAGAATCAGATACGGCAACCCTCCCGAACCATATCGCAGACTACACATATGACTCCCTCTACAGACTAACGGGCCATACCTTTACTTCATCTTCCTCCCCAAGCTCATATACGGAATCCTTTACCTATGACGGAATAGGGAACATCGTAACCTCTCCCCAAGGCTCCTACTTCTACCAAGGCACAACAACTCAAAACTTCGCGAACCCCCATGCCGCAACAAAAGTTGGTGCAGAAACCTTAACCTACGACAAAAATGGCAATCTCGTGAATCGTACCGGCAATCTCACTCACACCTGGGACTACAATAACCGTCTCGTCAAAATCAAGCTTCCTTCCCAACAAACGAGCGGCTTTTCCTCCCAATCCTTCGGAGGCCCGGGACAGCCAACTAAATATGCTACGTATGGATATGACACAGGAGGAATGAGGGTTTATTCCCATATCACGAACTCGGCTACTACGAGTTTCGCTTTCCCCTCATTTAGCAAGGAATATACAGCTGCGAACGCAACGACCACGGAACACATATCGGTAAACGGAGTACCTGTTGCTACAATTGTAATGGGAACTAGTAACCCCGTTGTCTCTTGGAATTCCCAAGATCATCTTCGTTCAACGTCGTTAGTAACCGATGACTCTGCGAATATCACAGAAGAAGTTGAATATCGAGCATTTGGATCTTTGAACAACGATATCGGAACAACGATTGAAAGAAGAAAGTACACGGGCCATGAGCATGATATAGATGCCTTAAGCTATACGTATGCGAAAGCGAGATATCTGAATACGGATTGGGGGAGGTTTTTGAGTGAGGATCCGGCGTTTCTGGCGTTAGGGGATCAGGGATTTGAAAATAGGTATGGTCGGTCTCTAGAGAGTTTCTTGGCTAATCCACAAGAGCTGAACTCGTATTCGTATGTGATGAATAATTCTTTGAGGTATACGGATCCGAGTGGAGAGGTGATATTTACGCCTGCCTTTCTCCCTCTTATTGGAAAAATTTTGACATATTTCGGTGCCGCAAATTTTGGAGTTAGTTTATATGATTACAAGATCAAGAATTATAATTATCCAGACCAGTTCTCACAGCAAGAAAAAACTAGCGCAGCTAATCAGGTAAAAATTGGAGGATTAACTATAGGCTTAGGATTCTCAAATGTATTGTCTGGGTCACAGACTCTTCTTCTTGATACACTCACTACAAGTTTGGACTTAGCGGATCAGGCAGGTTTTGGAAGTCAAATATATAAAAACGTTGGTCAGAAAAATGATATAAACAAGCCTTCGGTTGGGGTGAGTATAGGTTCCACGTATCAGCAACAACTTGATCAGATTTATTTACAGATTCAGCAAATTCAAAATCAACTCAATTATCTACAGTCGCTTAATTCACAATAATAATCTTATGGATTGGACTCCGTTTATACTTCTAGTTGTCGGTATATGTTTTGCAGTTTATGGCTTAGCGCTGTTGCTAAAGCCAGATTTTGAGAAAAAGGAGCAGGAAAAGATGCAAAAAGATGGATATAATATTTTCCCAGCAGAGGATAACCGTATTTATAGCAAAACTACAAGAGCATTGAGAGCTTTGATTCCTGGTCTAATGATGATAGTTTTCGCAATTTATCTTTTTCTTAGTCAGTAAAATGCTCCGTTTTCTCTCTATTTTTCTTATCTTCGGATTTCTTGTCCCCTCTCTTTCTTTTGCTTCAGAACGCACAAAGGAATCGGGAAGCGTAGAAAGA
>JBBTRX010000006.1:0-155102 GCA_038064975.1 Patescibacteria group bacterium | reverse complement strand
CGAACTTTGTATAATACACACCGCCAAAATTCGGAATTCAAATTTCCGCCAAAAAATGGAAGAGCTAGTAAAATAAATTTATAGCTATGATAAATAAAATTAAAATTGTTTTCGCGATTATTGTGATATTGATCTTTGGCTATATCATTTTTAATTCTAACGCTACTGCACCGCAGGAAATTGTTCAAAATACGGAAGATATTATTTCTGATGAATTACTGGATAAACAGAAAGATAACATTCCTCCACCTTCGCCAATATCCACAGATAAGGCAAATGCAGATGTGATTGTGAAAACGGATAATGCCAAGAAACACCAAGCCATAGAAGGGTTTGGGGCAACCCACCAAACCCTGGTCTATGGTGGCAGTCTTGGAGATACACTATCGCCCTCCCAGCGTAGCCGAGCCCTTGATGCAATTTTTAATCAGGTCAAAATTACAACCGGACAGATTCCAACTGTCTTTGAAGCATCTTCAAATTCTAATATATCCACCTTCTTTAATAATCAGGCAAACGACAACAATGATCCGTCCAACTTGAATTGGAGTGGTTTCTCTAGTGTTTTGGGAGATATATTCAAACAAAAAGTGGTAGATGTTGCTGGGAGTAACTTTAATCTTTATCCCGATGTCAGAGTAAATTTGATTTGGAAAAATAAGTGGTTAGGCGATATTAAAAGTGCTGATTATAATATTTTTCTAGACGAGATCGCTGAACAGGTGCTTGCAGGCATTACATACTGGAAAAATACATATGGTGTTGAACCTATTTATGCAATGCTTTTTAATGAACCACTTTCAGGAAATGCAGAACTGGGCCACGCCTCAACTCAAACAGTAGTGGATATTATAAAAAGATCCGGAGCGCGATTGCGTCAAGCCGGTTTCAACAAAGTAAAATTTGTTGTTCCCGGAGAGGAAACAGAATTTAAGTCGTTGGATACGGCTAAAGCTATCTTTGCGGATCCTGAAGCACGACAATATGTAGGAGTAATCGCGTATCATCCCTATCCTTACTTATCCACCTATTCTTGGCCACTTAATATTTTAGAGACTTCTGGCAAAGGGTTGCCGGACCAGAGCAGAATTTTGGTTAGGAATCAACTTAGGGATTTGGCAAAACAGCACGGTGTTAAATTGTTTATGACAGAAGTTTCTTCAGGTCCGGCGGCCCAGAGTAAACCGATAAATCCTCTTTCCTATGATGTCTTTCGGGCCAGAGCTATCCATATTCATGACGAGTTCCTCTATGCCGACGCATCAGCTTTTTTTGGCATGAATTCCATGTGGGATGCTAAGTCCCAAAAAGATCATTTTAAAGGTAGGGGTTTTGAAGATGATCTTTTTGCAAGTGAAGGAGATATTGTTTTGGTTGATAATAACGTCGCAGATAAAGTTTATATTACCGGCATGGGATACGCTATCGGCCACTATGCCCGCTTTATCAATAAGGGGGCGGTGAGAATTGAAACTACGAGTAGTGATTCATTGGTTCAAGTCACTGCTTTTCGGGACGATGTTCAAAAACGAATGGTATGGGTAGTTATCAACAATAATGCTTCCGATAAATCGGTAAAATTCAATACAAACGCTGTACAACTTTCCGCCAACCTGAGTGGCGAACAATCAACCAAGACAGCGTATTGGCGGAAGTTGCCTGTTTTTGCGATCGACGTTTCTAACAATTTCATCACCACTTTACCAGCAGAAAGCGTAACAACAATTGTCGGTCAAATTAAAAAGTAAATTTTATTTTTAGAATGAACTACCCCGCGAATCAGGAATGGCCTTGCGTCATTCTTGAGTGGATTTATTTTGTTTCTATAGTTTATTTTTTGGTACAATAAAAGAACTCTAATCTATTTCTCCATGCCCAAGTCACAATTAAAACGAAAACGATATCCGATGCCGAAGTTTATGGTCCACGCTTTGAAGGGCGCGAAACTTGTTGATGCGTATAACGCACGGCCTCCGTATCAGCAGAACGACTATATTGGCTGGATTATGCAACCCAAACGAGATGAGACAAAGTTGAAGCGCTTGCAACAAATGTTGGATGAATTAAAGAAAGGGGATAGGTATATGAAAATGTCTTATCGTGCAAAGGAATAGAAGGACGTAAGTAATAAATTGTCCGGCGGAGCCGGATCCGGCTTTGCCGGATAAGTTGCAGGTTAAATTCCTTTAATTAGTCTCGCTCGTGAATCAAATTATCTCTTCATTGTGTTTACATAAGAGATAAGTAAAAATGATCTGACTAATTACAAAAAAACATATGAAAGGATACGTTGCAAACATTGAAAAGCTAACGAAAGAAAACACTCACTTTCGAAAAGTACTCTACACCGGAAAGAATAGCCAACTTGTCCTTATGAGTTTGAAACCGGGAGAAGAGATCGGTTTGGAGACGCATGAGTTGGATCAATTTATCCGCTTTGAAACAGGGCGGGGTGAAATTGTGTTGGACGGCATAACGCATAAGGTGGAAAAAGAATATGGCGTCGTAATTCCTGCGGGAACGAAACACAATGTTATTAATACCGGCAGGAAGGATATGAAACTCTATACCATTTATTCTCCGCCGGAACATAATGACGGAACGGTGCATATTACGAAAGCTGATGCTGAGATAGCGGAGGAGCATTTTGATGGAAAAACTACTGAATAAGAAAACACCGGAATAAAAAGGTCGGAACAGGTAAGGACTGGAGAAGCAACGCGTAGGATAGATTGACAATCATGACCATAGATGCTACACTGCTTTTTGTAAGTAAGTGTTTCTCATGTGCTATACCCCAAGCCGTTTGTGCGTAAGGAAAGACACTCGAGAAGACAGTCGCCTTACGTACGTACAAAAAATACAATGGCAAAGAAATTGTATGTCGGTGGAATCCCGTATTCCTCGACTGAAGAGACTTTGAAGGATGCTTTTTCAGCAGCCGGAGAAGTTGCTTCAGCGACAATCTTGACCGACAAATTCACTGGACGCTCTCGCGGCTTCGGATTCGTCGAAATGGCGGATGATGCAGGCGCGGAGAAAGCCATCGAAATGTTTAATGGTAAAGATTTCGAAGGCCGGAAACTCGTGGTAAACGAGGCTCGTCCAATGGAAGAGCGTGCTCCTAAGCGGGAATTCCGCGGAGAACGCAACAACAATTGGTAAATAGTACCGAAAGTGCAAAAATCCCCGGTTCGCCGGGGATTTTTGTTATATAAAAAAACCGTCCGGCACAGGAGCCGGACGAAAGGTTGAAAGTCAGTTCTTAGGAACAGGGAGATCGCATAAGCGGAGGATTTTCCGCGCGGAAGTTGTTCCGCATTCACAGTGCTCTTGTGGCTTGAGCGCGCAAGCTTTGGTGTGATATTCCGCGATATGTGTAAGTTCTCGCAAAATATCTATTCTACCGATATTTCGTATTCCTTTTTCTCTGTCTTGGATAATAATATCAAGAAGTTGGTTCATACGATCATTTCGTATCGCATCTGGAGTTTTATAATTTTTCTTCAGGGGCATGAGCCAGATAATTCCTATGAGGAAAAGTATTGCAAAAGCAACGGAGAGCGTTAAACGAGAAGCGGGATTACTCATATATGTTCTCATGCCGAGAATGATGGCTAAGAGAACGAAAGCGGCTCCTGGTATTACGGTGAGCATAACAATTTTCATTGCATTCTTTATAAGGTAATCCCGAATGGTCATGGGTTTCCTCGCTTCTTACTGTTCTTGTTGTCGTTATGTAAAGGTACGTCCAGTTAATGTAATATCATTTTGCCTAGCGGAAAGCAAGAATAGACATTTAAAGTTATCCACAGATGTATGTATAGTATATAAAATGGTGTGGATATGTATGTTATACTTATTCTAATGGACAATATTCAACTGACTGCGAAACAACGGGAGTTTTATGAGGCGCTCCGTACCCATATTGAAGGGCATGGGATGGCGCCGACAATCGCGGAACTTATGGACACGATGAATCTTTCATCTCCGCGATCTGTTTCTCAATATTTAGAGAGTTTGGAACGGAAGGGGCTTATTATTCGCGAACACTATGGTCAGCGGAGTATCCGCCTTGTTGATCCGAATGAAAAAACAGAGACAGTCACTATACCGGTTATTTCGTCTGCCGGGTGCGATAATGTGAATGTATTTGCCGATGATTCGTTTACCGGTTTTGTTTGTGTGCAACGCGAACTGCTTGCAGGGCGCCCGAGAGAAAAAATGATCAGCGTAAAAGCCGTGGGTGAATCTATGGTGGATGCTGGCGTAAACGATGGGGACTATGTGCTCGTTGAAGTAACGGAAGCGGTTTCTGAAAACGATCTTGTTGTCGCCGTGATTGACGGATTCGCAGTTATCAAAAAACTCCAGCTCGCGAATAATGCAGTCATTCTCCAACCAGTCTCTCCAGATCCGCAGTATAAGCCGATTATTCTTCGCAAAGATTTTAAAATATTTGGGAAGGTTATAGATATTATCCGCATGCCGCAAACAGGGGAGTTGGATATTGTTCCGATTTATCACTAGTCGTTCGCATACTGTACGTAACTCAAGCGAGTATATTTTTTCAGAAGGTCATTCTTATAGCTTTTTAAAAAGTATACGAGCGCCTTTAAATTACGCCATATTTTGGGGTACTTGACAATATTTCTGAGCGTGCTATAATGCTAAGCAGAACATCGAAAGACGCACACCGTGAAGCTTCTATGGACGGCTCTAAACAGATCTGAAAAGGAGGATCGTATGGGGTGGCCGTAGTGGGATAGCTCCGTTTGAAAAGCGTACCTCACATCTCTTATTGTGATAGTCCGTTATACTTGTATAAGCGGATGCAATAGAGGTGTTGAACTCAAACAGGAGGGGTCGTATGGGCTGGGCCTAGATGTAGAGTCATCGGCGCACGCCGAAAAAGAGTGCAACCCTTTTGCCAAAGCAGGGATCTCATCGGCACACATTGTTCATTCCATGTGACGAGAGATAAAGCGCGGCAAGGTCCTAAACTGTCCCAAGTGGAAAGAAGAAAGTACCTCCAAACCTATTCCAGTGCAGCACTTAAGCGCTTGCCCTTAGCGCTGTAACACAAATATTGTGGCCGGGGCAGTTGACGGCGAACACATCTTCGCCTGAGGACAATGCCTCGTTACCCTGAGACTGCGTAGGTAAAGCTAGGGGTTCGTTCCAGAAGACAGATCATCAGAGAGCGCGGTCTTTCTAGGGAAGTGTCCATTCGGCGCAATCGGTTTCCAAACCGGTTGCGCCGTTTTTTTGTTCTGAACTCATTTCAATAATATTCCCAAATCGCGTTGCTACCTATTTTGTCGGAGCGCAAGGCATGAGGAGAAAACTGAAGCCAGGGCATCGGCTCACGACGAGCAACGATGCAATGCGGCAAAATAGGCGTAACCCAAAGGGAATGTTGCTAATTTATGTGATCACTGTGTCGCTTCAGACTCGGAGTACCGATTAGGTACACCTTCATCCTTGTTCCTTGTGCTCTCATAAATTGGCTCATATCGCGACTGGAGATAGTATTGAAATGAGTTCTAGAAATCCGATATACTATACTACATGCAATACTCAATAAAATATATTTTAGGAGTAATTGCCATTCTTGGAGTGGTAATTCTTGGTATCGTTTTTATAGTATTAAACACTTCGGACAGTGCATCATCTCATGCGCGAGCTGTTGCCCGTGCAGTTAACGAGGCTCGTGATAATGCGAACGCTATTTTTACTGATACTCAAATTCCTCATGGAGTTGCAACTATTGATTATGCAAAGTTACAAGAACCTGGATTCGTTGTTATCTATGCAGGGGATGACACAAATTTTTTGACACTTCTTGGAGTATCGTCTTTTCTTTCAGCTGGGGAGCATTATGACATTTTAATCACGATGAATGAAAAGCTTCAGAACGGAAATCAATACAACGCGGTACTATTTAAAGATAATAGCGATGAGGCGTTTCGTGAGGGTGCTCTGGATACGATCGTTATGAACGAAGATAATGCTCCTGTACAATCATTATTTACCATTAGTTCAAACGTAGATCCGGGTATTAAGGCAAAAATCAAGTAATACAATCATCATTCATGAAACAGGAATTTAGTGATTTCAGTAAAGAAGAAAACCTTACCCAAGAAGAATATCAGGTGATTCGCGAGAAGGGAACGGAAGCCCCGTTTTCGGGAAAATATTGGGATGAGCACGGAAAGGGTATGTACCGATGCCGTGCATGCGGGCTGGAGCTTTTTTCGTCCGACACAAAATTTGATTCCGGTTCCGGATGGCCGAGCTTTACGGATCCCGTGAATCGGGAACATGTGGAACTGAAGAATGATGAAAGCTTAGGGATGGCGCGCACTGAAGTAGTATGCAAACGGTGCGGAGCACACTTGGGACATCTTTTTGAAGATGGACCGAAAGATAAAGGCGGAAAGAGATTTTGTATTAATTCAGTTTCGCTTACGCTGGAGAAAAGTCCGGTAGAGCCGGATCCGCCTTCGGCGGAAAAATAGAATTAAGGTCGGTAGAGTAATAATTTTTAAAATAATATTATGAAATTAAACGCAAAAAATTTTGGGCTCGCCGGAGGAATACTTTGGGGGGTATCGGTTTTTATTTTTACGTGGATGGCAATGTGGACGGGATATGCGGCAGGACTTTTGGAAGCATTAGCTCCGCTGTATATCGGATTTACGATTTCGGTAACGGGGAGTTTTGCGGGTCTTATCTGGGGCTTTTTAGATGCGTTTATCGGTCTTTATATCCTTGCTCTCATATATAACTAGTTACGAGAGACACGGTAGGGGTAGTAGGGGGTTAGATGTAGTAAATTAGGGACATGGGCCATGGGACAAGGCGGATGAAGTATTCCTTGTCACTTGTTCCTATCTCACGTGTCACAAAACTATGAACAAACATGCTACAATAATCATCATCGCGGTTGCGGTTGTCGGCATATTGGGATATTGGCTTGCCACGAATCAGCAATTGGAAACGCAAGAATTCTGTATCCAGGTAATCACTCGAGCACAAAATCCAAAAACGGATGAGATTCGTGATTTTCCAACGCCGTGCGATGTGCCCGAAGGTTGGGATGTTCTTCCGCCCGAACAAATTGATTCATTAGGAGTGGTTCCTGTGCTGGAATAGGGGGAACGTTTTTGTATAAGGAAGAAAGAATAAAGTATAAGGCGGAAACTGAATAATGAGACAAGAATCAGCAACATTCGCAGCCGGTTGTTTTTGGGGAGTTGAAGATACGTTCCGTCATACGCCGGGGGTTTTAGATGTGGTTGTCGGCTACACAGGCGGGCATACGAAAAATCCGATATATGAAGAGGTATGTACGGATCTCACGGGTCATGCGGAAGCGGCTCAAGTTTTGTTTGATGGAGATGTTATTTCGTACGAAAAGTTACTGGATGTCTTCTGGAATCTGCACGATCCGACAACGGTGAACGCTCAGGGGCCCGATATCGGTTCGCAATATCGATCGGTTATTTTTTATCACACGGAAGTTCAGAAAAGAATCGCGGAAGAATCAAAAATAAGCCTAGAAAAATCAAAAAAATATCAAAAGCCAATCGCAACCGTAATTGAAAAAGCTGAAACGTTTTATCCCGCGGAAGAATATCATCAACGCTATGTAGAAAAAACAGGGAAGAGAGTCTGCTAATGGACAATATAAAAATAAAATCTCAAATCTTAAATCTCAAATAATGAAAATTGGAAATTGGAAATTCTTTAAATGGAGGGTTTGCTGATATAGATGGAGAAATGATGAATGGACGTCTTGCATTATATTCACGAAAGGTCATAATGACGGCATATGAAAAAACTTTATCGCAGTGAAACGAACAAAGTATTTGGAGGCGTAATCGGCGGGCTCGGCGAGTATTTTGACGTAGATGCGGTATTACTCCGCTTACTCTATGTATTTCTTACCTTTATGAGCGGCATTGCTCCAGGAATTATCGCGTATATCATTGCTTTGTTTATCGTGCCGAAAAGGGTGAAGGAGGAAGTAACGAGCTAGCTAGAAGTTAGGGGTTAAGGATTTAATTAGTTGACTAAGAAAAAGCCGTTCTGTAGCCGCAGGGCGGTTTTTTGTTTTCATTACATTCGCTTTCTTCTTTATACGTTATTCCTTATACTGGTTACTATGTCTAAATATTATCGCGTACCTCGCACAAGAAATTTGTATCACGAACACGACGAAGCTCCTTTTCGCATCAGTCGAAGCAAAATAGACCTCTTTTTAAACTGCCCCAGATGTTTCTATATGGATAGGAAGCTCGGTGTTGATCGGCCACCGGGATATCCCTTTAGTTTGAATTCTGCAGTAGACGCGCTTCTCAAGAAAGAATTTGATTTGCATCGCGCGAAAGAGACGCAACATCCGCTTATGAAACATTACGGTGTGGATGCAATTCCATTTGCCAATGAAAAAATGGATGAATGGCGGGATTCCCTCCGCGCTGGAATTCAATTTCATCATACGCCGACAAATTTTCTCGTAACGGGAGGCGTTGACGATATTTGGATAAATCCGAAGAAGGAATTGATTATTGTTGATTACAAGGCAACTTCAAAAAATGGGGAAGTGACTCTGGATGCTGATTGGCAGATCGGGTATAAACGGCAAATGGAAGTGTATCAGTGGCTCTTCCGACAAAATGGTTTCAAAGTTAATGACACCGGATATTTTGTATATTGTAACGGCGATACTGATAAGGAAGCATTTGATGCGAAATTAGAATTTGATATTAAAGTAATCCCATATGAAGGGAATCCGGATTGGGTAGAGAAGACGCTCTATGACATCCATTCGTGTTTAGTTAAAGACGGATTGCCGGAAGCGCATCCTGATTGCGATTATTGCGCGTATCGGCAGGCAGCGCAGAACGCGGGAGTAAACTAATAACTTAAAACTTACAACAAAGAATAAGAGAAATCTTATAACTATGGAGAAGATTATTCTTTACGAAAAACCCACGTGTACGAAGTGTAGAATTGCCGTCAAAACGCTTAAAGAAAAGGGGTTGAATTTTGAAGACGTTAATTATTATGAAAAGCCTTTTACTGAAAAAGGACTTGCGGATATTTTTAAAAAAATGAACGCTCGTCCGCGTGATATTTTGCGGACAATAGAACCTATCTATCGCGAACTTGGTATTGCAAAGAAAGATTATAGCAACGAAGAATTAATCAAACTAATGGTTCTCCATCCAGATCTTATTCAACGGCCAATTATAGTGAAGGGAAATAAAGCGGTTCTTGCACGGCCGATTGAGAAATTAGAAAAGCTTCTAGAGTAGATTTACGTAATGAAGATTATCGTATACGCGAAACCAGGGGCACATGAGAATCGTATTCTTCAGCTTGAAGAGAAGATATTTTCCGTTGCGGTAACCGCTCCGCCTGTGGACGGAAGAGCTAACGAAGCTATTAGAGAATCTATCGCAAAGTACTTTAAGGTAGGACTATTTCGAGTGCATATCGTATCCGGCGGAAAAGCACGTATTAAAACAGTTGAGATTATTGGTATATAATAGGAAGTATGAGCAGTATGATTGAAGCCATTACGCTTGGTATTATCCAGGGAGTTACCGAATGGATTCCTATCAGTTCCGAGGGTTTAGTTATTTTCGCGAAACTTCGCTTTTTCCCGGGAGGGGAGAGTATTGATGAGCTGGTCAGTCTTTCGCTCTTTCTCCATTTGGGAACTTTTTTTGCTGCACTTGTTTATTTTTGGAGCGACGTTAAGCGGATTACCGGCGATGTTATACGGTATCCGAAAACAGATCCGTCTCGGCAGAGTCAAGTAAAATTTCTGGGTTTTGCAACGCTTATTAGCGGCGTGCTCGGTTTTGTTGTTTTGCAGTCATTCCTTCAAGTCGCGGAGAAATTTGTATTGGCCGGAAAAACGCTCACTGCGGTTATCGCGATATTTTTGCTCGTGACGGGTATTGTACAAGTCGTGAGTAAAAAAATAAAAGGATTCCGTTCAGCAGGGGAGGCGGACAATGTGGATGCGGTGCTTCTTGGCGTTGCACAGGGCCTCGCGGTTTTGCCCGGCATCTCCCGATCCGGAATTACTGTTTCCGCGCTCCTTCTCCGTCGCTTTGATGATAATGAAGCGCTTCGCTTAAGTTTTCTCCTTAGTATGCCGATTGTACTCGCCGGAAATATTGTTTTGAATGTCGGATCATTTTCACTTACCGCAAATACTATTGTCTCGTTCCTATTCTCCTTCGTTGCCGGATACTTTTCCGTCGATTTCTTAATGCGGCTCGCGAGTCGGATTAATTTCGGCTACTTTGCGATCTTCTTTGGATCTCTCATGTTTGCTTCCGCATTCATGTTCTAGAATAAATAACGCCCCCACACTTCTCCGAAGAGAAATGCGAGGGCGAGCCGCGTCAGATCCTCCACTGCGTTTCAGGTTGGTACTGTGTTCAGGATCACAGTTGGTTCTCACTTCCCTTATCGCTTCGGAGAACGAAATGCCCACGGTGACGCGGCGACACTGCTTTTAGAGTACCATAGCTATACTTGAAGGCAATAGAATGCCTGTATGCTTTTGTTGTAATTTGTTACAATTAAGACTCATCTGTCATATGAACGACCTTCTCATAATTATTTTCCAACTCATCGTACTTATTTTTTCTGTCATGGTGCATGAGGTTTCTCATGGAGCTTTAGCGCTTCGGCTTGGAGATACAACCGCAAAAGATGCGGGACGTCTAACACTGAATCCCATAAAGCATATTGATCCATTGGGTTCGGTAATTATTCCTCTCGTGCTTATCATTCCACAGCTCTTTGGAATATCCGGTCCTATTTTTGGGTGGGCAAAGCCCGTGCCATATAATCCGTATAATTTAAAGAACCCAAAAAAAGGGGCGGGGATTATTGCGGCAGCCGGCCCAGTAAGCAATCTTCTTATTGCGGGAATCTTTGGTATTATCCTTCGGGGTATCGGATTTTTTCCTGAAGTAGTGAGCTTGGAACTCGTTATTCTTATTAATATTGTTATTTTTATTAATGTTCTGCTTGCCGTATTTAATCTCCTACCCATTCCACCTTTAGATGGATCGGGAATCCTCTTCGCTCTCCTTCCTACGAAATATCATGCTGTCCAACAATTCCTGTCACAGCATGGATTCATGATCCTTCTCTTTTTTATCTTTTTTGGGTTCAGGCTTATTATGCCGATCATTGAGTTCCTGTATGTGCTCTTTGCCGGGTCCGCGGCGATTCTTTAATAATTGACAGCATATCCGCCTCCTGATACAATCGTATTCGTTTTATGCCAACAATTAGACAACTAGTAAGGAAGGGCCGAAAGCGCTCTTATAAAAAACCAAAATCGCCTGCACTAGGGCGGTATTTTAACTATATTTTAAATAAGCCAGTTCGTTCTTCGTCTCCCTTTAAGCGGGGAGTGTGCGTTAAGGTTTCGGTTATGACTCCAAAAAAACCTAACTCGGCAATCCGTAAGGTTGCGCGCGTCCGCCTTACCAACGGCGCGGAAGTAACGGCATACATTCCTGGGGAAGGGCACAATCTTCAGGAGCACTCCATTGTTGTTATCCGTGGAGGAAAAGTTAAAGACTTGCCGGGAGTTCGTTATCATATCGTGCGTGGCGTTTTGGATACAGTAGGCGTAGACGGCAGAAAGCAGTCGCGATCAAAATATGGCGCTAAGCGCCCTAAGGCAGCAAAATAATATGCGTAAGAAGCGGAATTATCAGCGAGAACGGAAACCGGACCTCCAACATGAGAGCGTTGCGTTGGGGCGTTTTATTAATTACATCATGAAGGACGGCAAAAAGAGTATTGCCGAAATGGTTGTGTATGACGCCTTGGAGCAGGTAAAAAAGACGAGCAAAGAAAATCCTCTCCAGATTTTTGAAAAAGCTCTTGAGAATGCTTCGCCTACCGTTGAGGTTGCTTCCCGAAGAGTGGGAGGTGCTAACTACCAGGTTCCCCGCGAAGTGCGACCGGAACGCAAGTTCATGCTTGCATGCCGCTGGATCATTGACGCTGCCCGTTCAAAAAAGGGAAAGCCGATGGCGATGAAGCTTGCGGAAGAATTCCTTTCTGCAGCGAACAACGAAGGAATCGCAATCAAGAAAAAACAGGACATGCATCGCATGGCGGAAGCAAATCGGGCATTCGCTCACTTTAAGTGGTAAAGGAAGGATTAACTAATACTAGCCACTAGAAAATAGGTAGGGGCTAGGGAATTTTCTTTGTTTCAAAATGGAAAAAGCTACATACCCAATTGAGAAAATAAGAGACATTGGTGTCATTGCTCACATTGATGCCGGAAAAACTACAGTTTCTGAGCGTATTCTTTTTTATACTGGAGTCGCGCACAAAATCGGCGAAGTGCACACGGGAGACACCGTTATGGACTGGATGGAACAGGAACGCGAGCGTGGTATTACTATTACATCTGCCGCAACGACCTGTTTCTGGATTCCTACCTATCGCCGCGAAGGAGAAAAAAATAAAGATGAGATAAAGAAACTGTACGAACACAGAATTAACCTCATTGATACTCCAGGTCACATTGACTTCACTGTTGAGGTGAAACGATCTATGCGCGTTTTAGACGGCGCAGTCGTGGTTTTTGATGGCGTAGCGGGTGTTGAGCCGCAATCGGAAACCAACTGGCGTTACGCGGACGAATATCATGTTCCTCGTATTTGTTTTATTAATAAACTTGATCGCATGGGAGCAAATTTTGAAAAAAGCTTGGCTTCTATCCAAGACCGGTTGAACCCGAACGCAATTGCGGTTCAGATTCCAATCGGCATTGAAGGGAATTTCGAAGGGTTGGTTAATCTCTTAGAGATGAAGGCATATCACTTTGAAGGGGAGCGAGGGGAAAACATTATTGAGATACCCATTCCAGAAAATTTGAAAAGTGAAGTTGCAGCTCGCCGGCATACGTTAATTGAAAAAATCGTTGAACAAGACGATACGCTTCTTACTGCCTATTTAGAAGGCAAAGAGCCGGATCTTGCGACGCTTAAAAAGATTCTTCGCAAAGCTACGATTAATCTGGATATCATCCCGGTATTTACCGGTTCTGCTCTTAAAAACAAGGGTACTCAGTTCGTGCTAGATGGCGTAGTGGATTACTTGCCGTCGCCGGCGGATTTGCCTCCAACAAAAGGACTTGATTTGGAAACTGATCAGCCGATTGAACGCAAACCGCATAAAGATGAGCCACTTGCCGCTCTCGCATTTAAAGTTGCCGCGGATCCGTTTGTGGGTGCGCTTACCTTTTTCCGTGTATATTCTGGGGTCTTAAAACGCGGCAGTTATATTTTAAATTCAACAAAGAATATTCAAGAGCGCGTCGGGCGTATCGTACGCTTGCATGCAAACCATCGTGAAGAAGTGGACGAAGTTGATGCTGGGAATATCGCGGCAATCGTTGGACTCAAGGACACGACAACGGGGGACACACTCTGCGATATTGAACATCCTATTATTTTAGAAAAAATTAAATTCCCTGAACCGGTTATCGCGATTCGCATTGAACCGAAAACAAAAGCTGACCAGGAAAAAATGGGTCTTGCGCTCCACCGTCTCGCGGAAGAAGATCCAACGTTTAGAGTTTCGTCCAACCAAGATACGGGAGAAACGCTTATTGCTGGCATGGGAGAACTGCATTTAGACGTTATTGTGGACCGCATGAAGCGGGAATTCAACGTTGAAGCAAATGTTGGCCGACCGCAGGTTGCCTACAAAGAAACTATTAAGACCAATTCGGAGGCTGAAGGAAAATATATCCGCCAATCAGGAGGTAAAGGACAATACGGACACGTACGCATTCGGTTAGAACCCATGGAACGGGGTAAAGGATTTGAATTTGTTAATGCGATTAAGAGCGGTTCTATTCCAAATGAATTTATCGCTCCGGCTGAAAAAGGTATCAAGGAATCTATGAGTAAGGGTGTTGTTGCCGGATTCCAAATGACCGACATTAAGGTGACGCTCTATGACGGATCGTTCCACGAAGTTGACTCTTCTGAAATGGCGTTCAAGATCGCAGGATCAATGGCATTCCAGGAAGGCGCAAAAATGGCAAAGCCGGTTGTACTTGAGCCAATCATGAAAGTACAGGTACTCATTCCGCCAGATTTCTTGGGTGATATCACGGGAGACATATCTTCCAAGCGGGGACGCATTGAAGAAATGACTGATCGCATGAATACAAAAGTGATTGACGCTTTGGTTCCGCTCTCCGAAATGTTCGGATATGCCACCAAGCTTCGGTCTATGACCCAAGGTCGCGGCAATTTTACGATGGAATTTTCCAGTTATGAGGAGGTTCCAGGCAATATCGCGAAGGAAATAGCCGAGGGGAAGAAGTAAGTTCTTGACAAGGGTGTCTGCTATAGCATAAAATCAGAGTTACTGTTTCCGCGTCGAAAAGGCGATAATCATAAAAAACAACCAATTATTATTAATTATTAATAAGCTCATCAATCTATGGCTGAAAAAGAAAAATTTGAACGCGTAAAACCTCACGTTAACGTGGGAACCATCGGTCACATCGACCACGGAAAAAGCACGCTCACTGCGGCTATCGTCCATGTTGCTTCGCTCATGGGAAATGCAAAGGAGAAATCCTATGCTGAAATTACTAAAGGAGGTACGGTTCGTGACGCAACGAAAACGGTTACCATCTCGCTTTCACACGTTGAATATTCAAGCGATAAACGCCACTATGCCCACATTGACTGCCCAGGGCACGCGGACTTTGTTAAAAACATGATCACGGGCGCTGCGCAAATGGATGGAGCTATTCTCGTCGTTTCCGCTGCAGACGGCCCAATGCCTCAAACTCGTGAACACATTTTGCTCGCGCGCCAGGTTGGTGTTCCTTCTATCGTTGTCTTCTTGAACAAAGTTGACCTCGTTGATGATCCGGAACTTATTGAACTCGTTGAAACTGAAATCCGAGAGTTGCTTAAGAAATATGATTTCCCAGGCGACGAGACTCCGATTATTCGTGGTTCAGCAACTAAAGCTCTTGAAGCAAAAACTGCGACTGACGAAGGAACGAATGCTATTAAAGAACTTCTCGCCGCACTTGATAGTCATGTTCCGGAGCCGGAACGCGACATCGCAAAGCCATTTCTTATGCCTATTGAGGACATCTTCTCTATTGAAGGCCGTGGAACAGTGGTAACGGGAAGGATTGAGCGCGGTATTGTAAAATTGAACGAAGAAATTGAAATAGTTGGTATTCGCCCGACTGTTAAAACAGTTGTGACGGGTATTGAAATGTTCAATAAGCTTCTTGACGAAGGAAAAGCCGGCGATAACGTTGGTATTCTTCTTCGCGGTGTTAAGAAAGAAGATGTGGAACGCGGACAAGTGCTCTCAAAAACGGGATCACTCAAACCTCGTAATGAATTTGAAGCAGAAGTGTATGTCCTTTCTAAAGAGGAAGGTGGACGTCATACACCGTTCTTTAAAGGATATAAACCGCAATTTTATATCCGTACTACGGATGTTACCGGAGAAGTTGAACTTCCTGCAGGAACCGAGATGGTTATGCCAGGTGACACGATTACCTTTAAAGTGAAACTCATCAACCCGATTGCTATTGAAGAGAGACAGCGTTTTGCTATCCGCGAAGGCGGACGCACGGTTGGCGCTGGCGTAGTAACTAAGATTATCGCGTAACAAGCGAACTGCGCACATGGCAAAAAAGGATATTGAAAAAGAAAAACTTCGCCTTCGCATTCGAGCGTACGATCATAAGCTGATTGATAACTCTTGCAAGCAGATTATTGAGACTGCGATGCGCCATGATGCGGAAGTTATCGGACCGATTCCGCTTCCGACCGAAATCAAGCGCTATACGGTAAATCGCTCCACATTTGTGCATAAGAATTCCCGTGAGCAGTTTGAACTTCGGGTGCATAAACGCCTCGTTGACATCGTAAATCCCAATCAGGGTATCGTAGAATCCCTCTCCAGACTCAATCTGCCGGCGGGAGTAGACATTGAGATAAAGATGGTATAGTATATAACCCTTGAGGGTTTTGGCCGCGAAAGCTGCTAGGACAAATCCCCTGGCAGTTTTTGTTAGATACTTTCTTATGAAGAAAATAAAAGGCAACGCAAAAAAATTAAAGATGACTCAGATTTTCAAGCAAGACCGCGCAATAGGGGTTACGCCTCTTCAGTTTGATGCGGAAATTGAACTTCCTGAGTTAAAAGAGGGGACTTTGATTGCTGTAAGCGGCATTACGAAATCCCACGGATTTCAAGGAGTTGTAAAACGCCATGGCTTCCATGGTGGACCAAAAACGCACGGACAAAAGAACCGCTATCGCGCTCCGGGATCAATCGGTAGTACTGCTCCTCAGCGTGTTGTACCGGGAAAAAAAATGGCAGGCCGCATGGGCGGTGTGCGCGTTACGGTTAAAAATTTGAGCGTCGCTGATGTTGATACGCAGAAAAAAATACTTTTCGTGGAAGGATCGGTTCCCGGCACAAATCACAGCCGCGTTCTCGTTCACTTCTAAAAAGCACCACTATTGTTATGAAAGCTCCAGTCTATAATGTACAAGGCAAAGAAGTAGGGGAAATTAATCTTTCCGATGCTATTTTTGATGCACGCTGGAATGCTGATCTCGTAACACAAGCCGTGCGTGCTCAAGAACTCGCTATTCGCAAGCCAGTTGCTCATACTAAGATGCGCGGAGAAGTTCGCGGAGGAGGTAAAAAGCCATGGCGCCAAAAAGGAACGGGCCGCGCTCGTCACGGATCTACACGTTCTCCTCTTTGGGTAGGAGGCGGTGTTTCCCATGGTCCACGCAATGACAAGAAGTTTGAAGTAAAAATTAATAAAAAGATGCGTCGTGCTGCACTCTATAGCGCCCTTTCAAAAAAATTAAAAGATCAGGAGCTTAGGATCGTTGATTCGTTGTCTCCTAAAGAACCAAAAACAAAAGAACTTTTCCAAACTCTTACAGGATTTTTTGGCGGGAAAATCGGAGTGCCTTCAGCGCTCATTATCGCGGGACCGGATTCAAAAAATATTTATCGCGCTTCTGCAAATATTCCTAAGGTTAAAAGTTTAGATGCGAAATCAATCAACGTTAAAGATGTTATTCAGTATAAAAACGTCTTAATTGATAAAAACGCTATTGAATTCATTCCATAATATGAATAAGTTTCTTATTAAAAAACCTATTATCAGTGAGAAATCCACAACGAGCGGATCTTTAGGAACGTACGTATTTTTAGTTGATTCAAAATCCACAAAGCCAGAAATTAGAAAAGCGATTGAAGCTATCTATAAAGTGCATGTTGATGCAGTTCGTGTTTTAAATACAAAACCAAAAACCAGAGTATTGGGACGTAGTATCGGCATAAAGCCGGGATATAAAAAAGCGATGGTGCGCCTTCAAGCAGGGGAACAGCTTGATATTCTCCCGCACGCATAAGCCTGTATGAAAAAATATAAACCCACAACTCCATCGCGAAGAGGAATGACCGGAATAGAATACCGGCTATTCTTAACACCGAACACAAAACCTCTCAAAGCAAAGCTCTTGCGATTGAAAACGCATGCAGGAAGAAACAATCGTGGAGTCATCACTACTCGCCATCAATCGGGAGGCGTCAAGAAACTCTATCGCGTTGTTGATTTCGCCCGTTCTAAAATGAACGTGCCGGCAATTGTTGAGGCTATTGAATACGATCCGTATCGTAGCGGTTTTCTTGCTCGTATTATTTATGCCGACGGAGAACGGACATACGTACTTGCTCAGAAAGGATTAGAAGTAGGGCAGACTATTATTACCTCTGAAACGGCTCCACTTACGATTGGCAACCGCCTTCCTTTGAAGAGTATTCCGGTGGGAACGCAGGTATCAGATGTGGAGAATCGTCCGGGAAGCGGCGGCAAGTTTGCTCGCTCGGCAGGTTCGTCAGTAGAAATTTTATCGCACGAAGGAACGTATGCGATTATTCGACTTGCTTCTAAAGAAACGAGAAAAGTTCCGGTTATGAGCTTGGCCACTATCGGGCAGATGTCTAACCCGGATTACAGCTTGGTAAATCTTGGAAAAGCAGGACGGTCCCGCTGGCTTGGTATTCGTCCAACCGTACGAGGAACTGCTATGAACCCTGTTGACCACCCATATGGAGGAGGAGAAGGCGTACAACCAAGAGGTACAAAACGGCCTAAAACTATGTGGGGTAAAGTCACCGGAGGCAGAAAAACCCGCAATAAGAAGAAATGGTCGCGGAACCTTATATTACAGCGCCGCCCGAAGCGCAAAGGAAAGTAGCGCAGAAAAAGCGTTTGTGATAGAATCTATCGCGCTTATACGCATCATCATGACACGATCATCTCGAAAAGGCCCTTATATTGATCCTCGCATTGAGAGGAAGCTTAAGAAATTTCAGCCCGGAAACACGGAGCCTATTAAGACATGGGCTCGCCAGTCTGCGATAGCTCCTGAGATGGTCGGATACACATTTGGCGTCCATAACGGCAAAGATTTTATTTCCGTCATGATTCGCGAAGAAATGGTGGGCCATCGCCTTGGTGAATTTGCACAAACGCGCAAATTTGTTCGCCACGGAGGAAAAATGCAAAAACAACTTGAAGCTGCAGCAAAAGCAGCTGAGGTTGAAAAAGCTAAGGCAGTTAAACCTGAACCAGCTAAGAAATAATCCTTATGAAGCAACAGGTCGCAAAATTGAATTATCTGCATATTGCTCCCCGTAAGGTCCGGCTTGTTGCTAATACTCTTAAAGGCTTATCCGCCCAGGAAGCGGAAGCACAGCTTTTGCTTCGCCCTCAGCGGAGTTCAAAGCCGCTTTTAAAATTACTCCGTTCCGCTATCGCGAATGCAAAACAGAATCATAAGCTTGATCCTGATAAACTTATTGTTGGAAGAATTTTTGTTGACCAAGGCCCGATGCTTAAGCGTTTCCTTCCGCGCGCCATGGGCCGCGCTACGCCGATCCAGAAAAAAATGAGCCACGTTACTATCGTGCTTCATGAAAGTAAGGGAAGAGCGGAACGTTTTATCATCCAGCTTCCGGAAAAGAAAAAGAAAGATGCTCCGAATAAAACAGAGAAAAAGATCCAGAAAAAAGAAGATCACGACGAACCGCAGAAAAAGGCGACTGACGCTCCGCGCAAAGCAGAACCGGTTAAAGGAAAAGGCGACGGCGTACTTAGGAAAATGTTTAGACGCAAGACTATCTAAATAGTATGGGACAGAAAATTAGACCAAATTCACTTCGTCTTGGCATCATCGAAAATTGGAGAAGCAGATGGTGGCCAAAAAAGAACTATCGGGAACAACTCGAAGAGGATGTTTTGATTCGCCGTGTTATCCAGAAATATGCCACACTTGCTGGCATTGTTCGCATTGATATTGAACGCGGCGCGGATAACGCTCATCGTATCACCCTTAAAGTTGCTCGCCCGGGACTTGTTATCGGCCATGGAGGAAAGGGGATTGAAGAACTTTCTAAAACGGTTATTAAGGCGCTCCATAAACTCTATTTCGCCCGCCATAACTTCACTCAAAAAATCTCCGTAAATTTAAACGTAGAAGAGTTGAAGCGGACAGAAATTTCCGCACAGTATATTGCCCAATCTATCGCATGGGATATTGAAAAACGTATTGGTACACGCAGAACGATTAAGAAGTATCTTGATCTGGTTATGCAGAACCGCGACGTTGAAGGTGGAAAAATCCTAGTTTCAGGACGCATTGACGGCAACGAAATCGCCCGCCGCGAAACGCTCTCTAAAGGTAAGCTCCCACTCCAGACGCTCCGCGCTAATATTGATTACGGCCAAGTTACTTCCCACAATACCTATGGATCAGTTGGTATTAAGGTGTGGGTATATAAAGGCGAAGTTTTTGATACTCGAGAAGAAAGAAAATAAACAAATCGTATGTTAATTCCAAAAAAAGTAAAACATCGCAAATGGCATAAAGGACGCTCACGTAAGCGCCTTGTTGAAACACGCGGTACCCGCCTTGCGTATGGAAATTTTGGATTGAAATCTGAAAGCGCTGCATGGGTTACTTCCCGCCAGATTGAAGCGGGCCGTCGCGCAATTACTAACTTTGCAAAACGCCAAGGACGTATTTGGATCCGAGTTTTCCCCGACAAACCGGTTACTTCACGCCCACCGGAAGTTACTATGGGAGGAGGAAAAGGAGCAGTTGACCACTATGTTTTCCCGGTAAAACCAGGAAGGATATTGTTTGAGGTGGATGGCCTTTCGCCCGAGACCGCAAAAGCGGCGCTTCGTCTTGCCGGATTCAAGCTTCCTGTACGGACCCGCGTTGTCGGAGGAGAATAGAAATATATGAAAGGAAAAGAAATTATTAAAAAAATGAAAAACGCGACGCCCGATGAGCTTTCTAAGGAACTGAAAGCTCAGCAGGATCGTTTGTGGAATTTAAAAACCGATCTCGCGTCCGGGAAGGTAAAAAATGTGAGCGAAATTAAGCAAGTTAAGCATGATATCGCGCGCATTCTTACCATTTTGAATACTAAATAAATTTATGAGAAAACTTACTGGCATTGTTGCCTCAGACAAAATGAATAAGACTGTCGTCGTCGTTGTCTCAACGATTAAGAAACACAAACAGTATGGAAAGCCGTACCAGGTTACGACGCGGTTTAAGGCTCATGATGAAAACAATGAATGCAAGATTGGAGATACCGTCGTTATCCAAGAATCTCGTCCGATGAGTCGGGAGAAGCGCTGGAAAGTGGTTTCCCGCGAAGCGGTAAAACAAGTAGAACAGTAATATGGTACAAGAACGATCAATTTTAAAAGTTGCCGATAATTCCGGAGCGAAAATCGTCCGCTGTTTTAGAGTGCTCGGCGGAAGCCGCAAACGTTACGCGGGCGTTGGCGATGTTGTTATTGCTTCAGTCCAAGTTGCCGAACCTCGGAAGGGTTTGAAAAAGAAGGATATCGTGAAAGCGGTGGTTGTGCGCAGTAAGGACGCAATTCGGAGAGGGGATGGCACTCGGATCCGTTTTGATGAAAATGCGGTTGTGATCATTGATGAAAAAAAGAATCCGAAAGGAACCCGCGTTTTTGGTCCTATCCCTCGCGAAGTAAAAGAGAAGGGATATGAAGGAGTATTTTCACTTGCCGAAGAAATTGTCTAAATTTATGATGAGAATCAAAAAAAACGATACTGTACAGATTATTGCCGGAAAAGATAAGGGAAAGACCGGCAAGGTTATTTCCGTAGACACAGAACGCAACATGGTTCTTGTTGACGGTATTAATATGTACAAAAAGAACGTGCGCCCCAAAAAGGAAGGTCAAAAAGGGGAGATTGTTTCGCTCGCACGACCGCTTAATGCTGCAAAAGTTTTGCCGTATTGCTCTTCGTGCAAAAAGGGAGTTCGCGTCGGTATGGGAGGCGAAAAAGGTAGCCTCTCCCGTGTTTGTAAAAAGTGTGGTAAAGTAATCAGCTCATAACGAAACCATGACTACCGAGGCAAAACATAAGGATCATAAAGAGAAAGGATTCATGCTCCCCGACGAGCTTCTTCGGCGCATTGATAAAATTGTCGTCAATGTGGGTTTTGGCCGCCTTGCTACGGCACAAGCGCATTTTGAGGACAAAATCCTCCCTAATCTTATTGAGGACGTTGCTGCGATTACCGGACAGAGACCGGCTCCATGTCCAGCGAAGAAATCTATTGCAAACTTCAAGCTCCGTGAGGGGATGACGATTGGTCTTAAAACAACGCTTCGCGGACGTCGCATGCAGCATTTCTTGGAGCGCCTCGTTGCTATCGTTTTTCCTCGTATTAAAGATTTCCAAGGCATCGCGCTTTCTACTGTTGATGAGAATGGTAATTTGACTGTAGGCATTAAAGAAACTATAGTTTTTCCGGAAATCATGCCTGATGTCGCACGAACGGGGTTTGGACTTCAGATTACTATCGTTCCCAAATCACGCATGACGAGGGAGGCGGCAATTGGTTTTTATCGGTCGCTTAGCATTCCGCTCAAAAAAGCATAATTATGGCAAAGAAATCTACCATAGCGCGAGCGAAAAAGAAACCGAAATTTTCCAGCAGAATCGTCCGGCGCTGTTTTCGCTGCGGAAGGCGTCATGGCTATATGCGCATGTTTAACGTTTGCAGAATTTGTTTCCGTGAACTTGCATCCCAAGGCGAAATTCCAGGAGTAAAAAAAGCATCGTGGTAATTATATGTATATTGATCTCTTAACTAGAATTAAAAATGCGCAAGCGGTAAAACGGGACTCTGTAAAAGCTCCGTATTCCAACATGGATTTTGCGGTTGCTGAAGTGCTCGCGGCAAACAAGTATATTGCTGGCGCTGAAAAGAAAGGACGTACTTCTAAGCGCATTATTGAAATTGGCCTCAACTATAAAGAAGGCAGAGGCGCTATTCGCGGTGTTAAGTTCGTCAGCAAACCGTCACTTCGGAAATACGTGGGCTACCGTGATATCCGTGCCATTAAACAGGGCTACGGCATGATGGTTATTTCCACTCCACAGGGCATCATGACGAATAAAGATGCTCGCGCTAAAAAGTTGGGCGGCGAAGTATTATTTGAAATTTGGTAAATAGAATCCTATGAGCAAACTTGCACGAAAACCAATTGCGATACCGCAGGGAGTAACCATCACTAAAGGAGATGGCAAGCTTTTGATTAAGGGCGCGAAAGGAGAACTTACCATTCCAGTACTCCAATCTATTGCTGCAGAGATCAAAGATAATGCGATCATGATTTCTACCAATGGTTTTACGAAGCAGGCACGCTCCAACGTAGGAACGGTCACTGCTTTAGTGAAGAATGCTTTTATAGGGGTAACGGAAGGATATACGCAGAAACTTGAAGTTGAAGGCGTCGGCTACAAAGCAAGTATGGAAGGAGATAAGCTTCTTTTGAATGTTGGATTTTCCCACTCAATTAAAGTAGACTCGGTCCCAGGTGCCTCGGTTACTGTAGAGAAAAACACCATTACGGTTACGGGAATTGATAAGGCGATAGTAGGCCAAGTTGCTGCGACTATCCGTAAAGTTAAAAAGCCGGAGCCATATAAAGGTAAGGGTATTCGCTACACCGGAGAAGCTGTCCGCCGCAAGGCCGGTAAGAAAGTTGCAGGCGCTGGCGCAGCATAACGGATATGAAAAAGAAGACTATTGTACAAATTAGAGATCGGCGCAAAGCAAGGATTCGCGCAAAAATCAGGGGCACGAACGAACGTCCGCGTCTTACGATTTTTCGCAGTAATCGCTATCTGCATGCGCAGATTATTAATGACGACGCTCGTGTTACTCTCGCAAGCGGATCAACTCGTGGTATGAAATCGCCGAAGAAGAAAGCCGAACAAGCGGAGAAGCTTGGAGGTGATTTGGCGAAGAAAGCTCAAGAAAAGGGAGTAAAGGCCTTGGTTCTTGATAAAGGAGCATATAAATACCACGGCAGAGTAAAAAGCTTGGCAGATGGCGTGCGCAAGGCCGGAATTACGATATAACATTATGAGACCTCAACAACGGGGAGGACGCCCGCAAGTTAAAAAGGATGAATTCAAAGACGCATTGCTTGATTTGCGCCGTGTTTCTCGTGTTACAAAAGGAGGCAAACGGTTCCGTTTTCGCGCTACGGTAGTTATTGGCGATGAAAAAGGAAAAGTAGGAGCAGGAGTTGCAAAAGGACTTGATGTTCAAACGACTATCCAAAAAGCCCGTTCAAACGCAAAACGCAATTTAATTTCTATTCCTCTCAAGGGGAGAACGATTCCTCATGAAGTTGAGGCGAAATTTAGCGCGGCAAAGATCCGCTTAAAGCCTGCGAAAACCGGACACGGACTTATTGCCGGAGGAGCAGCGCGTGTGGTGCTCTCACTCGCGGGAGTGAAGGATATCAGTGCGAAGTGCGTCGGACGCACTCCGAATAAACTTACGAATGCTCTCGCTACTATTGAAGCGTTAAAACAACTTCATGGCGCGAAAGCGTATGTGGGAGTAAGAATTTTAAACGACTAATATGCAATTGCACAAACTTACATCGCATCACGCCCGAAAGGAAAAGAAAACTCGCGTTGGCCGAGGAGGTAAGCGTGGTACAACATCCGGCAAAGGAACAAAGGGACAAAAATCCCGATCGGGACGGCGTATTCGCCCTGCGGAGCGGGACATGATCCAACGCATTCCAAAATTGCGTGGTTTTAAGAATAGAAATCTTCGTACTAAAATCATTGCGCTCAACGTCGGAATTATTGGTAAAAAGTTTTCCGGAGGACAAGTGAGTATCTCGACGCTCCAGGAGATTGGACTCATTACGAAACGGGATCAAATGGTTAAGATCTTGGGAGACGGGGAAATCAAAAGCGCAGTTACTATTCATAACATTCCGGTTTCTGCTGAAGCGAGAAAGAAAATTGAGGCCGCGGGCGGAAAAATTGTTTCTGATATAAAATAAATCATGGGTAAATTTCTGCAAATCTTCAAAATTCCCGACCTTCGCAAGAAAATTTTTATGGTCTTGCTCTGGTTGGGCATTTTTCGTTTACTAGCCGTAATTCCAATTCCAGGAGTAGATGCTGCACAGCTTCGCGCTTTCTTGGAAGGGAACCAGCTTTTTGGCTTTTTGAACCTATTTTCAGGAGGGGCGTTTTCTAACCTCTCTATTATGATGTTGGGCGTTGGACCGTATATCACGGCGACCATTATCATGCAGCTTTTGACGATGATTTTTCCTGCGATGAAAGCTATGTACTACGAGGAAGGAGAAATGGGAAAGGCAAAGTTCAACCGGTATTCCCGCTACCTTACGGTTCCGCTTGCCTTCTTGCAGGGATACAGCTTCTTGAAGCTTTTAGAGAGCCAGAATGTTATTACGCATCTTTCAACCGCGTCTTTACTTTCAAATATCGCGGTTATTGTCGCAGGATCCATCGTTCTTATGTGGATCGGAGAAATTATCAGCGAGTATAAAATCGGTAATGGTATCTCGCTCCTTATCTTCGCCGGTATCGTTTCTGGAATTCCGACGTCAATTCGCCAGGCATTTATTTCGTATAACTCATCACTTCTTCCGACATACATCGCTTTCTTAGTTTTGAGCGTGGTGATTATCGCCGGAGTTGTCTTCGTTAATCAAGGAGAGCGCAAGGTTCCTATTTCATATTCAAAGCGGGTGCGCGGCAATAGAATGTATGGAGGTTCTACAAGCTATCTTCCGCTTCGCGTTAACCAGGCAGGAGTAATTCCTATTATCTTCGCTATTTCTATTTTACTCTTTCCGCAATTTCTGGCGCAGATCATTGCAATTATTTCTCCTGGACTTTCTAGTCGCGCGTTCGCATTCGTGAACGGATTTCTTAATAATCAGATTATTTACAGTATTATCTATTTCACGCTCGTTGTTGTATTTACGTATTTTTATACCGCGATTACCTTTGATACGAAAAAGATTTCACAAAATCTCCAGCGGAGCGGCGGATTTATTCCTGGTATCCGCCCGGGCGAACCCTCCGGTGAATTTTTGGGAAAATTAACGAAGCGCATTACGTTCTTCGGTGCAGTATTTCTTGGTATCGTAGCGGTTCTTCCGAACGTCACTCAGCTTATTACTCAAGTCCAAGTACTTACGATCGGTGGCACTGCGCTCCTTATTGTTGTTGCAGTTGCTCTTGAAACGATGCAACAGATTGATTCTCAGCTCATTCTTCGCGAATACGAGGGAATACAATAGGGTATTTACTCTCCCAACTTTTAGAAAGTTAAGAGGGCTTGCTAATAATTTCGGATAGGAATATGATTCCGTGAAAGGTAACATCAACCCGCTCTTGAGTTGATGTTTTTCCTTTAAGAGACCTAAAGAGGAGGACGGTGTGCAAGTAAGTACCGCAGTGGAGAAGGGGAACGTGGCAATCCTGTGGAGGATTATTCCGGTGCGATTCCCAGATCTCGCAAATGGGAAGGTGGTTTCGCTAGCGGAGCGGGAGAAAGTGGAACGTGCCTGGCGTGAGACGGGGATCAGGGAATCAGAAGAAAGAATTTTGAGATTGGTTGCTGACCACGGCACGGAGGCAAGTGAACTTGCCGCGGCGGCGAAAGAATACAGGATGGGGCAGACTACCATCATTCATAGAGCAAATGCTGTTCTTGAGAGAATGGGTCGCAATTTGGAGTAATACAGGGAAGACTCTACTACGCTCCCACCAACGAATCCGTTGGTGGGAACTTTTTTTATACCGATGCGAAAAACAATAAGGTTCGTCGCGTTTTGCTAAACTACGACGAAACAAGTAATGTATCACTCCGCTTTGCTAAGCTTAGTATCTTCGTCGTTCTTCACTCCTCGACGCTCTTCGCTCCTCGAGCTCCTTGATATGTTATAATCCAAAAATGCAGAACAACGCTGTCATATTGTATGGGCCTCCAGGTTCAGGAAAGGGAACTCAAGCGTATTTATTGGGCAAAAAAAGAGGGCTCAATAATATTGATACCGGATCAATTTTGGAGTCTATTGTGCACGATCCGAAAAATAAAAATGACGCTTTCATTCAAGAACAGCGCAAGCGCTTTGACGGCGGCGAATTATGCGATCCTGACTGGGTACTTAAGATTTTCCTTCAAGAAATTAAATATTTTGCGAAGTGTGGTATGGGTATTATTTTAAGCGGATCGCTTCGTACTAAAGAAGAGACATTTGATAAGCCTCATGGAGAAGGAGTGTTAGATCTTCTTGTAAACCTCTATGGGAAAGAGAACCTATATTTTTTCCATATTGCGGTTTCTGAAAAAGAATCCATCACTAGAAATTCTAAACGGAAAATCTGCTCGGTGTGTGGAGCGTCTGCTATGCCCGGCGTTACGTCCTGTGCGGTCTGTCGAGGCAAACTAAGAAAGAGAAAGTTGGATGTTCCTCGCGTCATTAAGCATCGATATGAGATATTTAAAGAGGAAACGCTTCCTGTTATCCGCACGTTAGAAGAAAAAGGATATAATATGCATACCGTAAATGGAGCGCTAAAGCCATATCAAGTTTTTCAGGCAATTGACGCATGGCTCTCATAAAAACCGAACAAGAAATCAATAAGATGAGAAAAGCTGGTGCCTTACTAGGTGCCGTTTTGTCAATTTTAAAAAAAGAAGCGAAACCAGGTATTCGTCTTATTGATCTTGATCGGATAGCATTTCGGATGATCCAAGACGCTGGTGCAAGGCCATCGTTTCTTGGGTATCGTCCTGACGGTGCTACACGGCCGTACCCGGCGACTCTGTGTGCTTCTGTTAACGATACAATCGTCCATGGCGTGCCAAGCGGCTATGCGCTCAAAAAAGGGGATATTCTTAAAATTGACCTTGGTGTTATTTGGGAAGGATATCATGCCGACGCTGCAGTTACCGTTCCTATTGATGTGGTTTCCGAGACGGCGCAAAAATTAATTACTGCAACTGAAGAGGGTCTTGCTCGCGCTATTAAAAAAATGGTTCCAGGAAATACATTGGGAGACGTTGGATACGAGATACAATCAATCGCTAGGGCGTATGGATTTTCGGTTGCCAAAGGACTCACAGGCCATGCTATCGGATCTCGGCTTCACGAAGATCCTCCAGTTTGGAATGAGGCGGATAAGGGAAAGGGTCGCAAGCTTGAAGCGGGAATGGTTTTTGCTCTTGAACCGATGTTTACCGTTGGGTCGGGAGAGATCATCCAAAAAGAAGATGAAAGTTATGGGACGAAAGATAAAAGTTTGAGCGCACATTTTGAGCATACCGTTCTCGTAACCAAAACACTGCCGGAAATACTCACGCCGCTATTATAAGAATTCCATGGCAAAGCCTTACCTCTCTGTAATTATTCCAACGCGCGATAATGGAGAAACTATTTCTCTCATGCTTCTTGATGTTGATCGCTATCTCCGTGAAAAGAAATTCTCCTATGAGATCTTGGTGGTTGATGATGGATCGGAAGATAGGACTGCTGCGGCAGTAAATGCTCTAGTGCCTACCGTTAAAAATCTTAAAATTATCCAAAATGCAGGAACGAGAGGTATTGGAACCGCGGTGAAAATTGGAGTTCTTACAAGTAAAGGGGTATGGCGGCTTGTTACTGATCCTTATGAATCAATTTCTGTTGCGGAGTTCGCCGCCCTTATTCCTCGCATTGCGCCCCGGGAAAATACCCATATGTTTATTGCTTCGCGCAGTCATCCCGAATCAAGCGTAAAAGGCATGCCAATCATGAGGAGATTAATAGAGGGGGGGATGAATATAGCGTTTCGTCTTGCGCATAAATCGTCCGTGAGAGACGTTTTGACTCCATTTTTATGTGTTTCCGAAGAAATTGTAGATCCTATTTTCTCACGTATGCAATCTCAAGACTTCGGCTATTTGTGTGAAGCGGTTACTCGTGGCACGGCGCTAGGCTACAGGATTGAAGAGATTCCCGTTTCTATGGTAATTAAATCGCAGAAAAACCCTATTTCATACTTGCAAACAGGCCGTGAAACCGCTACAATCTGGTGGCAGCTTCGGCGGAAAAGCCGAGTAGAAGAGATGCCCTCAAACGCCGTATAGTATTAAGGTTATTGAAAAGTAAAAAACCCGTAAACCGAACACATATCATTTATGGAATATCTAAGCAAAGAGCGTATTGAGGAATTAAAGGTGGAATTAGAATATTTACAAACAACAAGACGTATTGAGGTTGCGAAACGTCTCAAGCGGGCGAAAGAGCTCGGTGATCTTTCTGAAAATGCAGAATACGCGGAAGCACGGGACGAACAGCGCCAAGTTGAGCGCAGGATTTATGATATCGAGCAAATGCTCAAAGATGCCGTTATTATTACTAAGCCGAAGACACATTCTAGCGTGCAAGTGGGATCAACCGTGAGTGCTGAATGTAATGGAACGGAACGTGTGTTTGCTATCGTAGGATCAAACGAAGCAGCTCCTGATGCAGGAAAAATTTCCAATGAATCTCCCATCGGAAAAGCATTTTTAGAAAAGAAGGAAGGAGACAAGGTTTCTGTAAAAACTCCCAACGGCGTTCGCGTATATACTATTACCAAAATTGAATAGGAGCGTTCTCTTATGCTTGATGAACTTCGCAATGAGAGGGTAAAAAAACTCGAACTTTTAAAGTCAGCGGGGAAAGATCCATATCCGGCCCGTCTTACCAGAACACATCGCATAGGAGATGTGCGGGATAGTTTTGGGATCCTTGTAAAATCAAAAAAGCGAATTGCAATCGTGGGAAGAGTGCGCGGTCTCCGTAAACAGGGTTCGCTTATTTTTGCGGATCTGGAAGACGAAAGCGGATCTCTGCAGTTGGTTGTTAAAAAAGAAGATTTTTCGGAATTTACTTTATTTTATGATGCGCTTGATATCGGCGATTTTTTAAACGCATTCGGAACTGTTTTTGAAACGAAACGCGGAGAAAAGAGTTTAGCTGTTAAGAAAATGGCGATGCTCTCAAAAAGCCTTCTACCCTTACCCTCTCAGTGGCATGGGCTAACTGACGCGGAAACAAGATTTCGTAAACGGTATCTTGATATTCTTTTCAATTCGGAAACTAAAAAACTTTTTGAGAAAAAAGCTGCTTTTTGGAATTCAATTCGCAGATCTCTTTTGGGCGAAGGATTTCTTGAAGTTGAGACTCCGGTTTTAGAAACGATTCCCGGCGGTGCAGAAGCCGAACCATTTGTTACTCATCACAACGCACTAAATCAGGATTTCTATTTGCGTATTTCTCTTGAACTTCCCTTGAAGCGACTTATGGTTGCGGGTTTTGAAAAAGTATTTGAAATCGGGCGTATATTTAGAAATGAAGGCATTGATGCTGAACATCTTCAGGATTATACGCAGATGGAAATGTATTGGGCGTATCAGGATTATCATGGACTCATGAAGTTTTTGGAAAAAACACTGAAATCTGCCATTAAAGAAACGTGCGGCAAACTCGTGACTGTGCGCGACGGCAAAACCATCGCCTGGGGCAAAAAATGGCCTCGCCTTGATTACTATACCCTCTTCAAGAAGGGGACCGGCATTGATCTCTCTACTACTACGCATGAGGCATTGCTTGCAAAGGCTATGTCACTTAATATTCCTGGCGTTTCCCGAGAAATGGGAGAAGGCCGGCTTATTGATCTCCTTTTCAAGCATACGGTCCGTCACACGCTTATACAGCCTGCATTTTTGATTAATCCTCCTCTCACTCTCGAGCCGCTCGCAAAACGAAGCGAAGAAGATTCGAATCGTGTAGAACGTTTCCAAATTGTTGCGTGCGGGACAGAATTAGGAAAAGGATTTTCAGAATTAAATGATCCGTTAGATCAGCGAAAACGATTTGAGGATCAAATGGCACTTCGTGAAAGGGGGGATAAAGAAGCGCAGATGATTGACGAGGATTATCTTGAGGCGATGGAATATGGCATGCCTCCTACGGCTGGATTTGGGGTATCGGAACGTTTTTTTGCTATCCTTATGGATAAACCGGTACGAGAAACCGTGATATTCCCCTTGGTAAGAAAAAAATAACTGTCATGAGACGCGTACTTCTTTTCGGTATTTTTGACGGCGAGCATGAGGAGCATAAAGCTCTTATTACTGAAGCACGGGAACATGGCGATGAGCTTATTGTCGTCGTAGCTCAGGATCATGTTGTGGAGCATTTATTGGGACGCCTGCCGCACGCTAATCTCGCTCTCCGCTTTGAGGAACTTAAAAAGAATGACGGTGTTGTGAAGGTGGTTATTGGTAATGTTGATATGCCACCGATACAACTCATTAAGCAATATAAGCCGGATGTTATCACGTGCGCCGCGAATCAGAGTATTCTTGAACAAGAAATTAGAGATGCTATTCCTTATGCTGGAATCCATCCCGAAATTGTAGTGCTTACGGCGAGCGAAAAAAATCAACACCACAATCCATAAACTATGCTTGATCCACAGCGTATCCGCGAAAATCCAGAAGCATTAAAAAGCGCCCTTAAAAATCGGAACATGGACTCCGATCTTGCGGAAGCTTTTTTGCGCGTTGATAACGCGTGGCGGGAGGTTATAAACGAAGTTGATACGTTGCGTGCGGAATTAAACCGTTTAAGCAAGGAAAGAAATATTGAAGCTGCAAAAGCCGTTAAAATTAAAATAAAAACAGGAGAAGAAGCTCTTCGTACGCTCACGGTGGAACGAAATACTCGGCTTAAAGAATTACCCAATATTCCTTCTGAATCCGCTCCTATTGGAAAATCTGAAGTGGACAATGTTGTCATTCGCGTACACGGAGAACCAAATGCTAAGAAAGCGGATTATCTTGAGATAGCGGAACGGATGGATCTTATTGATATCAACCGTGCCGGAAAAGTTGCGGGAAGCCGATTTGGCTATTTAAAAAACGAAGCTGTTATTCTTGAATTCGCTCTTGTCCGTTACGCTTTAGATATGGCCATGGCGAAGGGATTTATCCCCGTTGTCCCGCCGGTACTCGTTAAGCCTGAAATGCTTGTGGGTATGGGTAAACAAAAATTTATCAAAGACGAAGACGCTTTCTTTTTAGAAAAAGATAATCTTTACCTTGCGGGGAGTTCTGAGCACACGATTGGGCCAATGCATGCGGATGAGGTTTTTGATGACAATGATATGCCGAAAAAATATGTCGGCTTTTCTACGTGTTTTAGGAGAGAGGCGGGATCGTATGGTAAAGATACTCGTGGCATTCTTCGTGTTCACCAGTTTGATAAGGTTGAGTTATTTGCCTTCGTAAAGCCCGAGGAGTCTGATAAGGAGCATGGAGGGCTCGTAGCGCTCCAAGAATCGTTGTTACAGGGACTAGAACTGCCTTATAGAGTGGTGGAGGTTGTGACGGGGGATATGGGGTTCGGTGATATACGGCAATTTGATCTTGAAACTTGGATGCCTAGTGAGAACAGGTATAGGGAAACAAATTCCGCTTCAAATACGGGGGACTACCAAGCTCGCGGTATTGGAACGAAATATCGTGCTGCGGATGGCAAGCCAGCATACGTCCATATGTTGAATGCGACTGCAATTGCAATTGGTAGAATTATTATCGCGATTTTGGAAAATCATTCCCAATCTGACGGATCAGTCACGATTCCTAAAGCCCTCCGATCGTATACCGGCTTTGATGTAATACGAAGATGAATAAAACTCAAAACTTTCAGAAAAAAGTTTGGATTGAGATTAATCGGGCGAATGCCGAGCATAACATAAGGCTAATCAAATCAAAGCTTCGTCCGACAACGCAGTTATTCGCAGTAGTAAAGTCTAACGCGTATGGCCACGGCTTGCTCCAGTTTTCTCAAATCGCGGAGCAGGCGGGTGTAGATGGTTTTTGTGTAGATAGCGTTATTGAAGGAGTAAAATTACGTGATGGCAAAATCGTTAAAAATATTCTTGTCATCGGCCCTACTCTTACTCAAGATCTTATTGAGGCTGCTGCGGAATATAATCTCCAGCTTTCTATTTCTTCGCACGAAGCATTAGAGCGTTTGATAGCGACAAAGCTAAAAGTTCCGTTTCAACTCAAGATTGATACCGGCATGCATCGCCAGGGTTTTGATCCCGGCGATATGAAAAAAGTAGGAGAAACTATTGTAAAAGCAGGTGAAGAATTTCAGGCAATGCTCTCCGGAATATTTACTCACTTTGCGGCGGCTAAGGACATTAATTATCCAACATTCACTGACATGCAGGTTATCGCGTTTGATACGGCTATAGAAAATCTTCGTAAAGGTGGGGTAAAGCAAAAGATTTTAGAACATCTTGCCGCTACGGGAGGAATGATGGTTTCCTCTGAATATCATCGGGATGCTATTCGTGTCGGTATTGGACTCTATGGGATGTGGCCTTCAAAGGAACTTGAGGCACAGCTCGGCGAGCAATTTGATTTGCGGCCAGTTCTCTCATGGCATGCTGTTATTAGTGAGACAAAGCATATCCCTAAGGGTTCATTTATAGGATATGACCTTGCGGAACGTACTATAAGACCTACGGATATCGCAATTCTTCCTATTGGATATTGGCATGGCTTTAATAGGAAGCTTTCGCATACCGGACAAGCTCTTGTAAACGGTAAATACGCCCGCGTTATTGGACGGGTTTCTATGGATCTCGTGACCTTAGATGTGACTGGGATTTCTTGCAAACCAGGAGATATTGCGACGCTTATCGGAAAACAGGGTAAGGAAGAAATTCGTGCGGAATCTTTGGCCGAAAAAATGGGCACCACTCATTATGAAGTAGTAACGTGCATTAACCCCCTTATTTTGCGCGTCGTAGTATAATTTTTTTCATATGCAGCCCTCCTCAATGCATCTTTTACGGCTGAAGCGAGGCTTTAAAAAACGCGCTATGACATATATCGTGTTTTGTTGTTTAGTGCTCGCTGGCGTAGCATTCATCTTTTTTATTCGTGAATCGGGTTTCTTTCGGGTGACTGATGTTACTCTGCGTGAGTTTTCAGGGAATGCTGATATCGTGATGACAAATATTCGCGCTCAAATGGTGGATGACAGTTTTTTGAATCTTGTGGGTCCTGAAAATATGTTGTTTTGGAAAAAGGGAACAATCAGTTTGCCTTTCTTTAAAGAAGCTTCTATAACTAAAAATTGGATCCGACGTACGGTAACTATTAATATAACGGAATACAGTCTTTTCGCAGTATGGTGTGATGAGTCTTTAAAATCCTGTCTTTGGATTGACGAGGGGCATGGGTTTGCCTTTGAAGAAGCACTTGTTCCTGATGGTGGATTAATCCCTAAAATCCTTGATAAGGAGGATGCAAATCTCGGTCTCGGCAGAATTATTTTACCTAGCGAAGAATATGTTCGTTTACGAGATATTGTTCATGGAGTAGGGGAGATGCAGATCGCGACCACGGCTTTTCTTGTAGAGAGAAGTTCATACGAAGTAACAGCCACTCTTCCGGGAGGAAAAAGTTTATTATTCAGTCTTCGTTTTGATCCTCAGGAAACACTCGCCGCTATGGAAAAAGTTTTTAATCAAACAAAAGCGAATCGTATCCAATATATTGATGGCAGGGTAGAAGGCAAACTCTACGTAAAAGAACTCTAATTATCGTGAGATTTTCTTTTCCCAAGGACGACCGGCAGTTTGCGTGGACACGGCATATTAAAAATAAAATGCTCTTCTATGGGCTTAGTGAACAGCGAATACGGAGAGTTATGAAGTCTCCCGATCGCTTAGAGGAAGGCGTGGCCGAGCAAACTTCCGCGGTAATGCAGAAAAGCAAACAGAGAAAAAATCCCGAAGAAATTTGGGTTATGTTTATGCCTAAGAAAAAAGCAGATCGTTTTCAGTCAAAAGCAGGGAAAGTTCTCATGATTTCCGCGTGGCGCTATCCGGGAATTTCAAAGCCAGGAAATGCTATTCCTATACCGCAAGATATTCTTGAGGAGCTTGACATTAATTTAAACATGATACATAATGGGGAAAGCGAGTCATTGAAAGCGAAGAGAGCACAAAAGAGGTAAGATAGTGCTTGAGGTTCATTTCGCTCTCTTCTCTGTCGCTTGTGGGGGAAAAACTACGCCACCTCTTCGTACTCCTTACACCCTCCGCGAACACATCGAGCTGATTTCGAGGAACTCTAGTTCCTCGATCAGACGGCGCTCCCTATCCTTCGACTTCTTCTCGATATGGAAGCCAGTGAGACGATCGCTCCTCGAGCAACGACGATTTCAAAGACTCCCGCCCCACGGCAACTTCGGTTGCCGTGGGGCTCTTCTTTTTTATAGTAAATCAAAGTATACTATTTTGAATATGAAACTTTCCGTAGGCATTGTTGGTCTCCCGAATGTCGGCAAATCAACGCTCTTCCATCTCATCACTAATAATGATGTAAATATCGCGAACTATCCTTTCTGCACTATTGATCCTAATGTAGGTATTGTTCCTGTTCCGGATGAACGCGTAGACAACCTTGCTAAACTTTCTGAATCGGCGAAGAAAATCCCTGCGGTTGTTGAGTTCTATGACATAGCCGGACTCGTGCGGGGAGCAAATAAGGGAGAAGGATTAGGTAATCAATTTTTGACGCATATCCGCGAAACTCAAATCATTGTCCAGGTTTTGCGGTGCTTTTCCGATGAGTCTATTATCCATGTGGAAGAATCTATTGATCCGCTTCGGGACATGGAAATTATTAACACGGAGCTTATTTTGAAGGATTTAGATATTCTTGAGAAGCGTATAAAAAAACTTGAAGCGGAGGCTCGATCGGGAGATAAGGATGCTAAAAAAAATCTTGAGGTTGGAAATCAGGTTCGGGAAGAACTTTTGAAAGGTAAGCTTGTGATTGCTTTTGCTAACGAACCGCTTATTAAAGAACTTCAGCTTCTAACGGCAAAAAAACAGATTTATCTTTTGAACGGAAAAGAGAGCCATGTGCCAGAGGCATTAAAGAGCGCTATTACCTCCCTAGGGGGAGCGAGTATTATCGCGGATCTCGGATCAGATACTGATATCGGGGAGTTGGTAAAGGCTGCGTATCGGGAGCTCGGCCTTATTAGTTTTTTTACGACAGGACCGGAAGAAACGCGCAGTTGGATTATCGTGGATGGATCTACCGCGCCACAGGCTGCCGGAGCTATTCATTCTGATTTTGAAAAGAAATTTATTCGCGCGGATGTCGTGGCATGGAATGTTTTACTTCACGCGGGCGGATGGACGCAGGCGCAACGCAAAGGACTTATCCACACCGAGGGAAAAGAATATCGCATGAAAGATGGAGATGTTATACTGATAAAGCATTCAGCATAGCGTCTCTATAATGCAAAACCCATTTCAGTATTTTTCACGACACCTTGAACGCGTCCAACTTTTTACCGTTAAAACTCCAACTGTGTTTAGAATGGGGTATCCGGGGAAAGCCGCGGAGTTCTACGACACTCTAGAACGCTCGCGAATTCCATTCACGTTAGAAGCAGCAGTTCATAATTTTGGTAAAGAAATCGCATGGTATATGGCCATGCCTATTTCTGTGTACCCGCTCATAGAACATAATCTTAAAAAAGCTCTGCCCGGAACGGAGATGTATGCCATGCACGACTACAATCTTTTTTCTGTGGGTCATGCCGTGGAAGCAGGTTATCTTGTGCCTAAAAATAAAACTACAGAGGCATCGGGAGAAATGACAGCATTTTCGCGCATGGCAAAAGAACTTTCTACGGTAGAACTTTTGGGAGAATCCGCTTCATTTCAAGTCATATCCAAGCCGGAAAAGCGGGGGAGTGCTATGAATATGCGCCTCGTAACGAGCGCGAATACTCCCTTTCGGGCAAGAGAGGTTTTTGACACCGCCGCCCAATCATTTAAGAATTTTAAAGCGGTTCGCGTTAAAAACGAAGATTTTATTGACCAATTTTCATATCATATTTTCGAACCTAAACAAAAGGTAGTACTTCAGGGGGGAGAGCTTTCACAAATTTTTCATTTTTAAGAGTAGAAGCTTAGAACAGTATTTATTGTGTATAACCATAACTAATTATGGGAATACATCTACCCCTTGACATCGTAGCGTGAGAAGGTAATATTACGGCAGCACATATTGTACTTGGCTTTAGTGGATGACGCGTGTCCTGTCGCGGGTTTTTCCCTTTTGCCAGTTTCTTGTTTCCGTGACCGGCGAAAGCGCTGGCGTTAGTCGGATGGGCTGTGTAAAATCTCTCGCTCAAAGAAGTGAAAGGAATTGCACAGTTCTCTCTTTGCTCGGTGCTTCAACTAAGAACCGGACTTCCTCTTTCCGGGTCTGACGTGGTCACTCTTCCCCACGTTTCCTAGTTGTTTGAGCTAAAGCTTTGAGAGACCGACATCCCAGAATGCTTTCGCTGGTTCCTCCACCCCTGATCTCGTTCTACGAGAGCTGGGGTCTTTTTTTATGCTGATGCGAAAAATAATTAAGTTAAATTTAACTTAGATATCCAATCCTTCTTAGCCAATAATCATTTTCCCACTCCCACAATTTTTTTGCCGAAAGAAATGCCTCATAATCTGTTTTCCAGTAGGGGAATTCTTTTAGTTCTACAACTCCACGCATTTCGGACCATTCATGGCTTTCGTCAGGACATGCCCGTTTGCCATTACCATATGCTTTTTTTAGCTTTGCCCTTCCTCCTTTTGTTCGGAGCGTAGCACTGCAGCGATTACATATCTGATTCTGATCAATACGCAATATCCATCGGCTTTGCACGTGAGCGCGCTCACGGCTCAAAGGGTCCATATACGCCGAAGTCTGCAAATTATAATCTCTATATATCGCTTGTGAGGTCTTGATGTCTAGAACTCCAAATCGGCCGTCAATAAGGGCCGTAGCGTCTATTGTGCCGGCATAGCGCTCATTAAAGTTAACGATACGGCGCTCAATGGATTCCGGATCTATTTGGATGTTGCGGCGTTCCAATATATCAATTGTCTCTTTAACTGCCGGAGCGATAGAAGGGGGGACTTCAGGGCTTTCCCCGACCATTATTTTTTGAACCACTTCATGCATAAGGGTTCCTTCTTCGGCGGACTTTTGAGTGCTTTCTTGCGCCGCCTTATAGCTCGCAGCCTCGCCGTAATATCTATAGAGCGCGGGTTTTGCCTTAATAGAGATAATCTTTGTCACGCGGGGATACCACTTGCCGTCGATATCGTATCCGCACGCTTCCATAAATTCTTTTTCATCTTTAAACCAATCCATATTAAAAGACATTATACCACTTAAAATAGAAACAACTTATAACAATTCATATTTGACGTTTCCTATGAATGCATGCTATATGTTATTGAAGGTTTTTCTGCTCTTTCCCACGAACCGCAAGGAGGTCATGTGCTACGAGTACCCGGTCTTGTTATTTTGTCACTTATTTTCGCATTGATCAGCGGAATCTTTGCGGATGAAAGTAGCATGATTTTTTTCTTCGGGTCCCTACTAGCAATTGTAACAGCTGCGGGTTCGATAATACTTACAGATATTATCACCACAAAGAGAGAAAAAGGGACACTTGATTCTATTACCAGACTGGAAAAGGGAGTTTCGTATCAAGTGCTTGCTGGCTGTACTATTCCCGGGTCGGGGAGTCTTCTTCCTGAGGATCTTGACCTCGACGTTGCGAAGGCAGAAGAAAAATGGGTTGGTATTGTTCAAGAGACTCGGTCGCGGAAAAGATTTGCAGTAGAACTTTCAAGGGCTCCCAAAGGAGATACAATCGCAGTTATTGACGAAAAAGCTCAACCCGTAGGCGATATCGCAAGCAGTCTTGCGTAAAGCCTACTATCCGGCAGGGGATGTAAATCCTTCTGCCGGTTTCTTATTATTTAGATATGTCGCACAATATACCTTTTACGACATATATAGTATTTAACTCTCGAATTGTTTGATTCTGTAAATAATAAACAATGTACAATGGATAATAATTTATTCTGTTTGTCCTCTATTCCCTAATATATTTATCTGTAATTAATTATTTTTCTACTACATCTCCACTGTGCGTTATGAGTTATTTTCTTTATTTATTATCTCTCTCTGAACTTCTATTTTTTAGATTCTAGCTACTAGATTCTACCTAGATTGTGTTTCACATGTTTCAGGCTGTTTTACACGTCCTAAGGCTCTCCTAGGCCTCATAATCCATAAAAACGACCCGTATGGGTCGTTTTCGTCGTAAGTTATCAGTTATAAGTTGCTAGTTCTTATTGTCTATCATTCATTAAATATTATCCATGTATTCAATAGGATTGATCGTCACGCCGACAGGAACTAAGCCGCAATTGCATGCTGGCAAAGATTTTAATAATAAACTTGGCGTCCAATACACCGTAAAATGAAGATGAGCTCCAAAGGAATAGCCGGTATTACCGATATATCCAATAATATCGCCGCGAGAGACTGTTTGACCTCCGGTTACTACCTGTTTAGACATATGGGCATACAGCGTGCTTAAGCCGTTATCGTGCTCAATAACGACATATTTTCCGTACTGATACTTCCCGTTGTTCCCTACCGTCATAATTTTTCCTTCGCGCGACGCAATAATAGGAGTTCCAATCGGTGCTCCGAAATCAAGACCGTTATGAAATTTTGACGAATATGCTTTTTGCGCGAACGTTGTAGCGCCATAACTCTGCGTGAGTATTGGTGACAAGATCGGAATACCTAAAACACCGGGTCGTTTAATTGGTAATGAGCTATCATCAAAGTTTTTGCGGAGTTCGGTTTCAATATTATCAATCTCCGCTCCAATCTCTCTCTGCTTCTTTTCAAGATCAGTGAGTTGCGCCTGGTAAAGTTTTTCCTGATTCTTAGTCTCGGTAAGGAGCTGTTTCCTATTATCTTTTTGGTCTTCAACGATCGTCTTCTTGTTTATTAAAACTTTGTTTTCAATTTGAGTATCGTTTTTCTTTTGATCGGCAGAACTTTTAGCCGCAGCGAGCGCTTCACGAACGTTAAAGAGTGCTGTTACCTCATAGGATAGCTCGCTATTCAGCTGGCGGATAGTTTCGGACTCAAATAAGCTATCCGCAAGGCTTTGGTTCTTCAAAAAGATAAGTAATACCCCTTCTTTATCCTTTTCCTGCAATTGTCGTAAAAATTCCGTAATCGCTCCTTTTTTGAGAGAGATTTCCTCTTCTTTTTCCGCTATTTCATAACTTATGGAATCAATTTCCAGCTTGAGTTTTTCCAGTTTCAATTCGCTGGATTTTACACCCAAATTAAGCTGACTGATCTGATAATCAATCTTTTTAATCTCTTGGTTTAATGTTTTTGATTTTGCCGTAGTTGTCGTAAGACTTTGCTGGGTTTCTTGGATCTTTTGATTCACTTCCTGCAGTTCTTTTGCTTTTTGCTCTATGGATTTTTTAAGATCGTCCGGAGTCTGCGCATGGAGTGTAGAAAATCCAAAAAGAACAAAAACCATGCTTATGCCGCAAACGGCAAGAACGCGCATGAATTTGTGATTGCGAAAATACTTCTTCATTATTTTTATTCTAATTTACGAATTGCGATATTAATTCTCTCCAGAGATTCCTTCTTACCTAAGATCTCGGCTATCTCAAACGGCCCGGGAGATGCCTCTTTTCCTGAAAGTGCGGCGCGAAGCGGCCATAATACGTTGCCACGTCCCCGTTCAGTCGTAAGAGTTTCTAGTGCCGCTTGTATATTTTCGCGGGTAAATGCCTTTTCGGCAAGAGTTTCTAATACTTCTATCATTGCCTCCAGATTATCCTTTGTTTCTGTAGGCGTCCCCTCTTTCCATACGAGTATTTCCGAGTGATACGTTTCCCGTTCAAATAGAAATTGCGCGAGATCTGAAAAATCATTGAGTCGCTTCATTCGTTCTTGGACAAGTCCCAGTGCTTGAATTATTTTTTCCATATCAGCATCAAGTTTAAGATGCTCTTGGATACGGATTGCTAATTCTTCCGGAGCCAAACTGCGAATATATTGCCCACTTAACCAATCTAGTTTCTCAACGTTAAAAACCGCGCCCGCTTTTTGTACGCGTTCCAGGTTAAATGCCGCGACAAGTTCGCGAGCGGAAAAAATTTCTTTATCGTCCTGCGGATGCCATCCGAGAAAGGCAATGAAATTGATTATCGTCTCGGGCAAGTAACCGGCTTCACGATATTCACGAATTGCGGTCGCCGCGTTGCGTTTTGACATTTTACTGCGATCTTTATCAAGAATTAAGGGAAGATGTGCATAGTGCATATCAGGAAAGCCAAAAGCCCGCTGAATCGCTATTTGTTTCGGCGTATTAGCGAGATGATCCTCCCCTCGTATAACGTGTGAAATGCGCATATCGTGATCATCAATAACAACCGCGAAATTATAAAGCGGTTCTTCAATATTTTTTGCGATAGCTATGTCGCCGATCAGTCCAAGGTCAAACTCTATTTTCCCGCGAATTATATCCGTGAATGAAATGCGGGTTTCTGGCATTTTAAAACGGATAACTGATTTAGCATGGGTTCTTAATTTTTCGCGCACCTCGGGCTGGGTAAGTGCTCGACATTTTCCTGAATAGCGTGGCGGCATGCCTTGAGACATCATACTTGCCCGTTCGCCTTCCAACTCTTCTTTAGAGCAAAAACAATAATAGGCATGGCCGGATGTAAGAAGTTCTTCTAAACGTATCCGATAGAGATCCGTTCGGTCGCTTTGGCGGATTGGTCCTTCGTCAATTGTTATACCTAGCCATTTTAAACTTTCTATAATGTCCTGCTCAAATTCCGGTTTGGATCTTTCGCGGTCGGTATCTTCAATGCGTAAAATCATCGTCCCGCCGTGCTTTTGCGCGTAAAGCCAGTTAAACAGCGCTGTACGCGCCGTTCCGATATGGAGGGATCCTGTTGGGCTAGGCGCTATTCGCACCCGTATATGACGTTCTGGGGACATATGTGTATTCCTCTATAATACCTTGTTTTATGGCTTTTTTGGATATCTTGTGGTGAAACTTGACAATATCTATGGATATGCTATACTTAGAACAGTTATGGGGTTAGCTCTTTTCGAAAGACGCCGAGCTACTAACTTAGAGTCTCCTTCCTCAGAAGGTCCTTACCTCTAAGAGAGTGAAAAGACGGGACAATTTTCACTCAATAGTAGAACGATGGTGGCTACTCGGTATTTCGCCACTGCAGGGATACTGGCACTCTCTGCTTACGATTACTACCGATGGTGTTGATTCTGGCTTTGAAGGAAGCCTAGTGGTGTCCCAATACGCCCACGAAAAAATCAGCATCATCGGCTTTTCTCCCCCTCCGTCCACGCATACTGCGCGGTCGGGGGGTCTTTTTTTATTTTCCGTTCGCAATCCACGGAGCTATAGTTTGACTTTTTATAAAAATAAGTTATCATATTTCCACTCTCTATGAGAGTCTCTTCTAATCAGTTCTTTACCAGGAGAAAGTCATGGGTTTTGGTCTACGTCAACGCCAGCATCTTGAACAACGGCTGTCTACCGAACAGAGACAATCCTTGGCCCAACAAACCATTGGGTTGCGACTGGAACTGGTTGCCGTTCTTCACGGGACCGTGGGAAGTAATGCTAGCTATAAGCCTGAAGGAACCTGCCCGAAGTGCAGTCGACGGCTGACTGCTTTGGAAATCCTCCAGGGCTTCAATGCTGATCCCAACGATTACAGCACATCTTGCCCTCGCTGCTCCACACGCTTTACACCGAAACTCATTTGGCGAAGCGGTGGAGGATCTGTAGAGCTTGCTTTCTATTGTGCCTCTCAGACCATTGCTCAAATGGAACGAATTGGAGGACACTTCGATCCTCAAGAGTTCGAGCGTAAGTATTCTGCTGTTTACCATAGCGCCCTGGCTCACTATGGAACGCTAAGAAATGCCTTCTCAAAGATTGGAATTGATTATTTCTATACAGAACTCACTGATCCTATGGAAAAACTCACACCTTTCTTGGGCCGGCTTCCTGATACGATCATTGCTGAAGTCTCTGGACTTACAGCAAAGGCCATCGGGAAATTCCGTAGGAATCTGGGTATTTCTGTCTGCACACGACGCAAGATACTTGAAGCAGCACAGGAGACAATCGCCTAGCACCAGTCAGTCATTAACGAGGCTACTACGATCTTATTGGATCGAAGTAGCCTTTTTTTATTTCTCGTTCGCAATAACTGAAACAATGTCGTCTCCAATCTTCATAGCGGCGTCAGGACGGAAAAATCCTTCGGCGGCATTTGCCATATTTTGTTTTATTTCTTCGTGAGAAAGAATTTTCTGAATTGCAGTAATAAGAATACCTCCCAGCATATTATCTTCTTCTACGACACTCGCTCCTCCCAACTTGGCGTAGGCATACGCGTTTATTTTTTGGTGATCGTGAGCGGAATTCTCCAGCGGTATCAAAATTGCCGGTTTTCTCATTGCAGCTATTTCAAAAATAAGCCCTGATCCTGCACGCGCGATAACAATATCTGCGGCTTCATACGCGGATGCGATATTGTGGCTAAAAAATGGCACAACATGATATCTGCGCTTCGTCTCATCGCTCATTCCTTTGTGCATAAAAGAATATTCTTGGTTGTACCCCGTAAATTGTTCTAGCCCCGTTTGATGAAGTACTTGAAATTGGACGAGCAGTTCGGAAAGATTTTCTAAAACAAATTCATTGAGTTTCGCGGCTCCTTGAGATCCTCCTATTACTAAAACAACAGGTTCATCGGGATTAAAACCAAATTCTAGTTTTGAAGCACGTACTCCGTCTTTTGTTGTCGTGCCGGAGCGCTTAACAATATCTGAACGCACGGGATTTCCGGTTACTTGAGAGGGGATGTTGTTGGGGAAATATGGGGCAGCATCAGGAAAGGAAAGTTCTATGCGTCTTGCTCGCTTCGCTGCAATACGTACTGCGCGTCCCGGAATAGCATCTGATTCATGGACGATAATTGGAATAGTATAAAAACGGCACGCGTAGATAATAGGAACGGTTCCCGGTCCCCCTTTCGTAAAAACTGCATGCGGCATAAACCAATACACTTTCCAAAACGACTGGATGAGTCCAATCGCAAATTTAAAAATATCCAGAATGTTAAGAATTGATACATAATTTCGCCATTTACTGGATGCAATTGGAGTGACGCGGATATTGCTTTCTTCAAGCGCCCCGCGGAACGTTCCCGGTGAGCCGAAATAGCGGATATCGGGAACAAGTCCTTCATCCGTAATACGATGCATGAGATGTTCCCCTACTGCGATAAGGGGAAAAATATGCCCTCCCGTACCTCCTCCTGCGAACAGAATTTTTATTTTTTTTACACGAGCCATGTTATGCGTGTTTTGAAATATTAACAATAATTCCTCCGATAGTCATAAATACCGCGAGCGCAGTACCTCCGTAGCTGATAAACGGAAGCGGCATTCCCGTTAAAGGAATGATACCTGAAATTGCGCCAATATGGATAAATGATTGGACCGCTATTAACGTTGCAAATCCAATAAGGAGAAGCGACGCAAAGCGGCTGGGAGCGCGCCATGCCAGAATAAATACTCTAATCACGAGCGTGAGAAATAGTCCGACTAACGTAATGGCTCCTACAAAACCGAACTCTTCGGCGATAATTGCAAAAATAGAATCTCCCATAGGCTCCGGAAGATATTGTAGCTTCGTTGTGGACTCTCCGTATCCTACTCCATACATTTGACCCGATCCCACGGCGATGAGCGCTTGATTAATGTGAAACGCTGATCCTTGTGCGTTTTGTTCCGGATTTAAAAATGCTTTTATTCGATTTAATCGATATCCTCCCCCTAAAGCAATAACAAGTGCTATTGCTCCCACTCCGATTCCTATAATACTAAGCACATGAGTCATCTTTGCTCCGCTCGTAAAATACATAGCCATTCCCGTCCCAAGAAGGACTACAACGATGCTCGTTGCCGGCTGTTTGATTAACATTCCTCCAACCACGCCGAGAACAATAAGAAGTGGAATGAATCCTTTTGTAATGCTTCTCTGGCGTTCGGATTTTGAATTTGCAAGCCAACTTGCGAGATAGATAATGAGGGTAATTTTTAGAATTTCGGCGGGCTGAAACGTAATGAGGCCTAACTTCACCCACCGCGTTGCGTTATTTGCGTCAACACCAAGCGGTGTGAAAACGAGCGCAAGAAGCGCAATAGAAATAAGGAGTGCCGGCAGGGCTATTTTTCGATACAGGGTATAGTTGATTATTAATCCTAAAAAAAATCCGACTATTCCTACAATAAGACCACTCATAATTTGGTGTTTCAGATAGTAATATGAATCCTGATATCTTGTTTCTCCCAGATGAGACGAAGCGCTTCCCAGCATGACCAAGCCAAAAATAACCAAAATCGCGAGAATGGCGACGATAAGATAATCAACATGCCTGCCCGTTCTGCGTGGAGAGAAAAATATCATGATTCGTGTTCAAGAATTGTTCCTTTAAGGGTTCCCAAAGACGTGCCGTCTTCCACAGCTAGAGTACCGTTCACAATGACGTGGGAGATTTTTCCGTTTTGCATCACCGTAACATCCGCTTTTTTCTCTACTGCGATAGTTCCCCTGTCGTGAATGTTGAGAAGTTTCGCCGGCAATGATGTTATCTTTTGAATAGCTGACTCAACCTTCATAATCCCCGTTTTTTCCATGATTTCAATAAACGTAGGGAACGTGGATGAAAGTCTCGCGTAGTGCTCTGAATCATGAAAACTTGGGGCGTGGGATGCAATAATAGCTCGAGAGCTTGCCATGCTTTGGATCGCGAGATCCATATGAACGCTCCGCACTAAGACTGCGGCACGTAGTTTCGTGACTTTCATGAGCTCAATAATCCCTTCGGAAATCGTGAGCCCCCTGCTTTCTGCAAATTCTCCGATTGTTTTATGAATTGCATACGGTGCGCTATCTGCATGAATAATAGTGATATCTTTTGCGCTATACGCTGGAAACGAATCCATAATCTTTTTTGCCGTTTCATGGCTTGAAAGATGGAACAACATCTCACGAAGCGTACTGTGCCGTGCCCACTCGGGAAGCAATCCTGAAATCGGAACGAGTGCCGTATCAAATGGATAGGTGTCAAAATAGAGTTGCAAGCGCTTACTCGCAAATTCTATTGCCTTCAATGCTTTATTAAATTCAGAATCAAAACCTTTCAGTGGGCGAAAATGGCTGACGAGCGTGGTGACGCGCGTTTCATCGGCAAAACGGATTGCTTCCCGCATGGATTCAAAAAGTTTTTCCTTTTCGTTGCGAAGATGGATAGAAAAAATTCCCTTTACTTCGCGAACGCTCTCTAATATCTTTGCGAGTTCTCCGTAGGGAACAAATTTGCCTGGCACATGGCCTAAACCCGCAGAGAGTCCGAATGCCCCATCCTTAAGGCCGCTCTCTACTAATTTTTGGACCACAGCGAGTTCTTTTTCCGTAAGGTCTCGCGAATCATCTCCTGCAATCTCATGACGGACAGTATCGTATCCCACAAGCGTTCCGAAATTGACGCCCAGCTTTTGTTTTCGAAGTATATTTAATAATTCCTTTACCGAATGCCATCCTATATTTATTTTGTCGGTACTCGTCCATTTTTTAAACGGTTCAAGTGTCCCTGAAAGGATTGGAGCAAGAGATGTGCCGCAATTCCCTCCGATAATTGTAGTAACGCCTTGGAGAAGGAATGTTTTTTGCGCCGGTTCGGTAAAAAGCGTGAGATAGTGATCTGATTCCGTATTAATATCAATAAAACCCGGAAAAACGTATCCTCCTTTAGCATCAATAATAACTTCAGCATGTTCGCGTGGAAATTTTTCTCCCACGGCAACAATGCGATTGTGTTTTATCGCTACATCTCCTGTAAAAGGTTTAGCGCCGGTTCCGTCAACAATTACTCCGCCACGAATCAAAATCATTGGCTTAATTATACCATTTTAAGAAAGTACTATTGTTTAAAGTAAGCGGTCCAGAAAGAAAATAGCGAGTCCGAAAATGGAAGCGATAGCGGAAATAATCCAAAAACGCATAGTAATTCTGGTTTCATGCCATCCTAGAGCCTCAAAGTGGTGATGAATTGGCGTTGAAAGAAATACTTTCTTGCCTCGCCATTTCTTGCTTGCGATCTGAATGACAACCGATAAGGATTCCAGCACGAGAATGGGAGCAAAAAACGGCAGTAGGAGCGTAGTGTTTGTAAACATTGCAATCATTCCCATCGTGATGCCGAGCGCCATTGATCCAGTGTCTCCCATAAAAAACCGAGCTGGATAAATGTTGTGCCACAAGAATGCGAGCAATGCTCCGATTGTTACTCCTCCGAACGTAGCAAGATGGTATCGTCCCAGCGCAAAAGCAACGATTGTGAGTGCAATAAAAGCGAAAAGCATAACGCCTCCCGCAAGACCGTCTAAACCATCCGTTTCATTGGCAGAAAAAGCGCTCGCAACGATGACGAATATAAAAAGAGGTATATAGAGCCAGCCTATAGAGATGCTTCCCACGAGCGGAATCGTAAGCGTGTCCCAATCAAGACGATAATAAAACCATAATGCTCCGATAACAGCGATTAAGAAATACGCGACGAGTTTTTGACGCACTGAGATGCCGCCGTTATTTGGACCAATGCGTAAAATACCGAGTGCGTCATCAATGAGTCCAATTGTTCCCGCAAGAATCATCGCTGCAAATGGAAGATATGTTTCCGCGCGGTCAATGAAATTAATATAACTCCAGAATCCGTCAAATATTGCGTGAAAAATAAAAATAATAAACGCGAGTAAGGCAACGGTCCCCCACACGATTATTCCTCCCATGGTTGGAGTACCTGCTTTCGCGCTATGGAGGCGTGTATAGATAGGAGTCTCACCGCTTGCTCTAATCTGCTTCCCCGCCTTCATGCGCGTGAGCATATTAGCGACGACGGGCGTTATCGCGAGCGCTATGATAAACGCGACCATAGAGAGCGTAAGAACCTTGATGGCTTCAAGTAAAAGAATTGTCATAGTCCGCTAAATCTGCCTGATGGCATTATATATTTTTTCCGTATCGTTAAATCTGCTTTGTGATCCAAAAAGAATGATAAGATATTGTTTTTCCCCAAAGGTAAAAAGGGAGATAAGGTTTCCAAGCGATTCATCAAGATAACCGGTTTTACCCCCCAGAAAATCGCGGCGTCCGGAAAAAGCGTTATTGTTTATGATAACGTGCTCACGATTTTTCGTTAATTCACGCACTGTAATAGAGGGTTGTTTTGTGATTTCAAAAATATGTGGATGATGTACAAGAATATAGCTTACTAATTTCTCAATATCTTCCGGTGTGGACGTATTGATTGGAGAAAGTCCTGTCGGATCGGCATACGATGTTCGTGCCATCCCGAGAACGCCCGCTTTTTTATTCATTTCCGCGACGAAAGTATCATATCCCATATATTCCGCGATCGCGTACGCCGCATCGTTGCTAGAAATTACCAACATCGCAGAAATCATATCGGAAAGCGCATACATGTCGTGAAGTGCAAAGTCACCAGAGAATCCTTCCGTCGCTATCGCTGTTTCACTTAAGGTGATGAGATTTTCCTCATTCAGCATTTCTTCGGCGATCACAGCAGTCATGAGTTTCGTTATAGAGGCAATTGGCCACACGGTATCGCTTGCTTTCGCCGCATAGATGCGAGGCCCTCCTAAATCGCGCGCAAAAACTGCTTGTGCGCTCAAATTCGGCATGGTTATCCGCCGCTCCTCTCCTTGGGGTACAAACCTTACTGATTGAGCACTTCCCATCATTTTTTTCCCCTGAGGAACCGTGTTTATAATATTTGCTTCACGAGTGGTGGGTATCGTTTCTGCAGCAAACGTCGGATCATATAGCTTTAATCCTTGTTGGTTACGAAATTCTTCTGCACCGGATTCGGTTTTTTGAACCAACGCAAAACCGAGGACGAGTAAAGCAAATAGCAGACTTTGGTAATTTGTTCGAGACATTTATTGTAGTGAAGGCGTTCCTTGCAGTTTTTGTAGTGCGCCGCTCAGCCGTTCAAATTCCGGCATATCTTCTTTTTTGGAAAGGCCAAGGTGGCGCAAAAAATCAAAACTGGGAGAGTAGACAAATACATTACCTTTTTCCGGAGCGGAATTACGTTCAATAAGTCCTCGGAGCATTAATGTTCTCAAAATAAAACTAGAATTTACTCCCCTCACGTAATCTATTGAACTTCTGGGTATTGGTCCCGCGTAAGCCACAATCGCCAGTGTTTCAAGCGCTGCTGGAGTAAGATTTTCCGAAAACTCTTCTTTCATAATACTCTGCATCATTGTTCCGAATTCCGGCTTCGTCGCGATCTGGACGCGATTATCCTCCTCCACCAGCACAATACCGCGATTACTGTTTATAAGTTCTGTTCGAAGTACCGTAACGTGTTCCGCAACTCTGCCTTCCTCAATGCCTAAAAAGACGGCGATTTTTTTATGGGAAATTGGCTCCCCATATGAAAAAAGAAGCGCTTCAAGGCGTGCCGTTACGTTTTCTGGTTGTTCAGCCGGATTATTCATGAATATTCTTACTTTCGCGTTCCATAATTATATCATTGAATGCTCCCTCTTGTTCAACACGTATTTCTTTCTGTCGCATGAGATGCAGAATCGCCAAAAATAGAACGACAATTTCTGATTTAGATTTGTTTTCTCGGAGCTCCGAAAAGCTTTGCCGTGCCGCTTGGGTAAAACGATGGATAAGTTCCTGCACTTTTTCTTCAAGCGTAACGAGAATACTTTTTACCTTACCTTTGTCCGGAGGAGTAATTTCCTCAACTGCTGCAAGCACATTTTGGAGTGCCGATACCAAATCCCCTGCAGTCAGTGTCTTCGGGGGATAAAAAATTGTCGTATCTCCGAGTTCAGTAAAAAGTGGCCGCGAATACATCGTAAGTCCTTTATTCCAGAGTTCCTGGAGTCCTAAACTTGCCGGGCCGCTTCGCGCCGCAAAAAGTTTGTAGATTGTGAGGCGTGATTCTAAATCTTTAATGTCGCTTTCTTCGTCTTCCGTAAGTGTAATATCTGGCAAAAGGATTTTTGATTTAATAAGCATCAGCTTTGCTGCAACAGATAAAAAATCGGCGAGAATCGCTGGATGAATTTCGGATTCAAGTTTTTTAATGTACTCTAAAAAATCGATCGTAACGGCAGCAAGGCTTACATCCGTAATATCAAGATGTTGTGCTTCAATAAGCTCAAGGAGCTTATCCAGAGGGCCCGAAAACTGCTCTAAGGTAACGCTGTACCGCGTAGTTGTCATACGAATCCTATTCCTCCGCTTCAGGCCCTAATAATGCACCTTTCGTATAGTTATTGGAAGGGTTCCAAAGCATCCAGCCGGAGAGTGTTCCCGGATAGTCCGCCGTTGCATCATAGGTCGCTTGAATCTGGGCACGCACCATTTCTGCCGTATAGTCGGCACCAAGATTAAAGTCTTGTAGCCATGGCCGGAAGGTTGAGATGGGTATAACGGGAGTTGTGGTACTGAAATTCCCAGTAACTTGCCTGCTTTTCTCTATTAAACGCGTGACGGCAACATCCATGGACTTTTTTACTACTTCATAAGGATAGAGTGCTGGTTTTTGGAGTCCAAAAGATCCTGGATAGTAATGTGATGGGTACACCATCGGTGCAATCGCATCAAAATAAGGAATGGCGTTCTCCAGTTTTTGTCCGATGCCGAGGTCATCATAATTCACGGTTGTGAGTCCAAAGAGATCTGCGGAAATTGGTCGGTCGGGAATTTGCTCACGGACATATTTCCAAAAGTTATGGATTACGGTTGCGTGGAATGTTTTCCCGTCCCAATGCGGGTAGACGATGTCTTTCAAATTTCCGTCGGAGGCGAAGCGGATGTAATCAAAATTAATTTCATCAAATCCTCGTGCAAGCGCATCCTTTGCTATGGCAATATTATAATCCCATGCATCTTTAGAATTGGGATCGATCCATGGTAGTCCTTTTCGGTCATGCCAAATTGTTTGTGTCGTACTGCTTACTGCAGCAAGATCAGGGCGTGCCGTCGCAAGCCGTTCATCTTGGAAAACGGAAACGCGGCCGATTACATAAATCCCCTCATCATGCAGTCGTTTTACAAGACTGTTTATTTTTCCGATGCGTATTTCCCGTGCACCATACTCTAATACTTGAGGTAATGTTGTGTCGTACGTAATAAAACCGGAAAAATCTTTTACATCAATCACTATTGCGTTCAATTCCGTCTTTGCTATGAGATCAATAAGATAGTCCATCTTTGTTTTACTTCCTGCGGACCAGCTTGTGGCATATATGGCTTTGATAATTTCTGGCGGATTTGCAAGCGGACTCTGCGGAGGAATATCTGTAAAGCCCGTACCTAGTTTGCTGGAAGTTGGCGAACTCACTACGAGTGTTTTGGGAGGGAGATTAATATCCGAAGAGTCGGAAATGATTATGGTAAATGTACTCACTCGAGTTAAAATGCCGGTTGCAAATAAAAAAAGAACAAACGAACTCACAAGTCCGGCAAGAAGAAATATTGTAAGGCCAATTCTGAATCGCATATGCTCAATTGTAGTCAAGAATTCAATAATGAACAATAAGAAATAAATAATGAACAATGAAAAAGTGAGAACAATAGTACTAAAATCAGTAATTAATGAATTTATGCTACAATTTTTCTATTATGAATGCTCTCTATCGAAAATACCGTCCGAGAACGCTTGGGGATATCGTTGGTCAAACACATATTTCTGAAATCATCCGCAACGCGGCGCGTGAGGACCGGCTTGCTCATGCTTATCTTTTTTATGGTCCCCGGGGAACCGGAAAGACAACTATTGCCCGTATTGTCGCAAAAATCGCGAATTGCGAAACGCGAAGAACAGATAAAAAATTCCATGCCAAAGGCGAACCCTGTAATACCTGCAAACCGTGCACGGAAATTGACGCAGGGCGTGGTATGGATGTCGTAGAAATTGATGCCGCCTCAAACCGCGGCATAGATGAAATACGTTCTCTCCGTGAAACGATTAAGCTTTCTCCTTCTTCGTATCCTTTTAAAGTTTTTATTATTGATGAAACGCACCAGCTTACGAAAGAAGCATTCAACGCGCTTTTAAAAACTCTAGAAGAACCTCCGGCGCACGCGATGTTTATCCTCGCGACAACGGAATATGAAAAAGTTCCCGCAACGATCGCCTCACGCACTCAGCGATTTCATTTACGTAAACTTACGCTCGCGGAAATTGTCGCTAAATTAACGATGGTGGTGACCGCAGAAAAATTACAGGTTCAGGATGAAGCCTTGGAACTCATCGCCGCGGGAGCTGAAGGTAGTTTGCGCGATGCAGAAGCCCTCTTAGACCAACTCACTTCACTAGAAGACGAAGTTACTGTGGAAACAGTTGAACAGATTATCGGGAAAGTTGGTTTCGAGAAGGTCGCTGAGTTCGCTGGAATGATTTTAAATGGCAAATTAGATGATGCGCTCACATACGTCACAGAAATAAATGAAGGTGGATATAACCCCATTGATCTCACAAAAGAACTGATTAATTATTTACGCCGTGCAATTACGCTTAAATTTGATCCCAAGATTAAAGAATTATTAAAAAAAGAATTAACGGATCGAGAATTGGAACAGCTTTCTCGCCATGCAGATCTCATAAGAAATCCTGAACATATTAGACTCATTCAAGCTCTTATTAAAAGCTATAGCGATATGAGATATTCTCCCTTTCAAACTATTCCCTTAGAAATAGCGCTCATTGAGCATTTAACGAAGCCATCTTCTTCATAAATTGAGTTGACAAATTACGGTTTCTGCGCTAGAGTACGAGAGTGCTTGTGATCAGCTCTTTCGTTTTCGCAAAAGGGAGAGGAGCGTACGTTTCCCTTTCCGATTCTCCACACGCCGTATGTTTCTCGGTTCAGCGATGGTCCGTGCTCTCGCTTTGAGCCTTCAGCGTCCCGCATACGCTGGTCCCTCCGCCGGTTAGGACATTGGTCCTTCCCGGCGGTTTTTTTATATAATGATATACTTGAACTATGTCAGAGAATATCCGAGCAGCCCGTTATCGTAATTTTGTATTTGGCGTTGAGGATAGTCTCGTCTCAACCGTCGGACTTCTCTCAGGAATCGCAATCGCAGGTATTCCGCGCACTGAAATATTTCTTACGGGGATCGTGCTAATTTTTGTAGAAGCCTTTTCTATGGGCGCAGGAAGTTTCCTTTCCGAATCATCAGCCGAAGAACTTACTACTCATCGGCGTCGGTCTTCTAAAAATCCTTCGGTAAACGCAGTCGTCATGTTTTTCTCGTATTTTATCTTTGGATTTATTCCCCTTTTTCCATATTTTCTTTTCACTATAGAACGCGCTTTCTTTATTTCAGTTTCGGCTTCCATTGTCACACTCTTCATTTTAGGAGCGGTTGGTGGAAAAGCATCACATATTAACCCGTGGCGGAGTGCGCTTCGTATGGCAGTTGTGGGAGGCATCGCAATTCTCGTTGGTATTGGAGTTGGCCAGCTCGCTTCATAGACACAACAAAAAAACGGCGCCTCACGCACCGTTTTTTTGTATCTAATTTCTATATGCAATCATACCCTATTTTTTCACGAATTGATATGTGGATAACGAGTATATGCTTGACTTTAAGTTTGAAGTATGATATACTTATTTCAGTACTTCATTCTTTCTTCAAGCTCCTGAAAAGGCATCGAGGAGGTGCACAACATGAAACAAGGCAATAAGTTCGCTCCGGCAAGCTATTGGGGTCCGCAGGGACGTGCGTGGGTTTCTCTCTCTGAACTTGCAGAGACCTGCGGTATCAGCTCACAAGAAGTGTTCGATCGCTTCTTCCGTCTCGCGTCCGGTTCGGAAGGCAATGGATTCAAAGGCATTCTCCTGTGGACTCCGAGTCTTGAGAGTCAAACTGTGAGAGATAGAACACCGACTCCCAAGGAATTCCAAGACGGCATCTTCGTTCCTCACACTTGGGCAATGAATGTAGTCGCCGCTTGGAACGATGGTGTCCGCGATTTGCAAACCGAGTTCTTGCCGACGGATTTCCAAGAACTGCCTCCGGGAACACGGTGTACGCTTGCGGCGGAAAAATCTGATCCGGCCTGCATGGCCGTCATCGGTGTCAACGACAAGAGAGAGCCGGTTCTCTGCTAGTCACAAGCACAACAGTCACAGCCTCGGGCGCACACGCGCTCGGGGCTCTTCTTTTTTATAGTTTTCCTTCTAAATATTCCTTTCTCTTTTTCTCCGGAAATCGTTCAATCGCGTAGCGGAGCATAGTGCGGGGCATTTTTTTATACTTCTTTTTAAGAAAGAGTTCTTCTGTTGCTAGTGATCGCTTGCCTACTTCGCGAAGCATCCAGCCAGCCGCTTTATGGATAAGATCATGGTCGTCTTCTAAAAGATTACTACAAACCCGTATTGTTTCGTTATAATGATAATTTTTAATAAATTGGAATGTTGCGATTACGGCTATTCTCCGCTCCCAGATATTTTTTGAACGCGTAAGCTTGTGGAGAATATCCGTATTCCTATCTAAAAGATATGCTCCGACGATTTTGTCTGCAGAAAGGTCTACAAGATCCCAGTTGTTAATATATTTTGTATTCTTGAGATAAAAATCATATGTTTCCTTTCGAGCCTTGTTCCCGCCGTCCATAAATCTATGAACTAGTAAAAGTATGGCGACGAGGCGCTCTTCGTGGATTTTAGATCGCAATAGTTTCCCGATGTCGCGGATTTCAAGATGATGGAATTTCTTTGCGATGGCGCGGGATTGCGGCACGGTTACACCAATAAAAATATCCCCCTCGCCATATTCTCCTTTTCCGGTCTTAAAAAAGCCGGATAGGATCTTTGCCTTCCCCTTATTTGCGTGCCCGTAAAGCTCTTTTCGAAGCGATGCAAGATTTCTCATGTCTTTTTATTCTCACGGTTTACTCGAACAGCTTTTTCTACCCATTCACTAAAAAGCTCCTGCTGTTCCAAAACATCTTCAGGAACTTCGAAGTATGACATCGCATATCGCTTGCCACCGCGCCCTTCATAGGTAAATGGTTTGAGTCCGCGGCTTTCATAATCATTCTTATTTGTATCCCCGACTTTAAAAAAGAGTTTTCCATCTACAATGATCGCGAAGATAATCCCCTTTTTATAAATACCATACCCGCCAAACATTTTACGAGACGTTATGCCGGCGATATGCTGGCATAAATCATGCACAATATAGTCATGGAACCCCCGGGAGGAATGCATAATCTTTTAATATTGGATGCTCTCCAGTATAATTGATTTATTGCGTATGAAAAAGAAACGAAATGTGTTCAAATATTTTGCCGACAATCTAGTCATCGTTATCGCCCTCGTCCTGATCTGGCGAGACATTTGGCTCATGCTAGATGGTTTTGACCGCATGTTTTTCGGCGGTAACCATTATTTTAGTTCCTTGGGTGGCATTATTTTGGGTTTTGCCCTACTGTATCTCCCTGATAAAGACTTGAAAGAGATTCAGAAACTCTAGTTTAAACCACTCTCAGCGAGGGTTCTTTTTGAGAACTACTCGCGTACCTTATGTCATTCTAAGCGAGTATTTTTTCAAATCTTTTCATAATCTAAGCGAATATGCTCTTCACAAAGGTCATTCTGATAGCTTTGTGAAGAGCATACGAGTAACTCTGATAGCTTTTTGAAAAGAATGCGAGCTACTTTTTATTTTTTGTGTTTGGAGCGTTCGCTTTCCGTCAGATATTTTTTGCGTAATCGAATACTCTTTGGAGTAATTTCTAAATATTCATCCTCTGCCATCACTTCAAGTCCGCGTTCAACAGAGAGTTCATACGGAGGAACGAGTTCAATAGCATCGTCCGAACCGGATGCGCGCATGTTAGAAAGCTGTTTTCCTTTCGTCGGATTTGCCGCCATTTCTTCGCCCTTGGATGTATTACCAATAACCATACCTTCATATACGTTAGTACCTGGTGCAACGTACAACATGCCGCGTTCTTGTAAATTCCATAAGGCATAGCCCAAAACTTTTCCGCCAACCATAGATGTCATTGATCCTACAACGCGTTTGCGGATATCCCCTACATGTTTACGGAAACCGATAACCCGGGACGAAAGTATTCCCTCTCCACGCGTATCAATAACGAACTGGCTGCGATAACCCAAGAGTCCGCGAGTTGGTCCTTCAAATGTAAGACGCACACCTTCGCCGATTGGTTCCAAGTTTTGCATCACAAATCCGCGCATACTCAGCCTCTCAATAATAGCGCCTTGGTATTCGCCTGGCGTATCAATAATAACTTCTTCAAACGGCTCTACTTTTACGCCGTGTTCTTCTTTGATAATAACTTGTGGCTGGGAAACCTGGAGTTCAAATCCTTCGCGGCGCATATTCTCCAAAAGGATTGAAATATGGAGCTCTCCTCTGCCGTAGACTGCAAACATATCGTTAGCATTAAATTCAACGCGAAGCCCGACGTTCACTTCCAGTTCGCGCTCCAAACGGTCACGCAGTTGGCGAGATGTTACAAACTTTCCTTCCTTTCCGGCAAACGGAGAATTATTAATAAGAAAACTAAGTACGATAGTCGGCGCGTCAATTGCAATCGCTGGCAATGGATGAATATCCGGATTTGTGGTTACTGTTTCTCCAATATCAATATCAGGAAGCCCTGCAACCATAACGATGTCTCCGGCAAAAGCCTTTTCAGTTTCTATTTTATGCAGCCCTTTGAATCCAAAAATCTTCGCTATTTTCCCTTTGCGTGTTTCGCCGTGCGGTTTTTTAATAAAAATATCCTGTCCTGCCGCGATAGTACCTTCGTACACACGGCCTACTGCAAGACGCCCAAGAAAGTTGTCGTATCCTAAATTGAATGGCTGAAACTTTAGCGGAAGTTCCGGTGCGTTGTCGGATGCCGGATCTACGTGCTCTAAAATCGTATCCAAAAGTGGCGTAAGATCGCTAGATTCATCAGTGAGCTTTTTCTTTGCCATACCCATGCGTCCTACAGCGTATACGATCGGAAAGTCGGCTTGTTCATCGCTTGCACCAAGTTCCAAGAAAAGTTCCAGCACTTGCGTCTCCGCGCGATGCGGATCTGCCGCTGGCTTATCAATTTTATTAATAACAACAATCGGTTTTATTCCAAGTTCCAAGGACTTCTTCAGCACAAAGCGTGTCTGCGGCATTGGACCTTCCTGTGCATCTACAACCAAAAGCACGGAATCAATGGAGCGGAGTACGCGTTCAACTTCGGAACCGAAATCCGCGTGGCCCGGAGTATCTACGATGTTAATTTTCGTATCCTTATAATAGACTGCTGCATTTTTTGAATAAATCGTAATACCGCGCTCTTGTTCAAGCGTGTTTGAATCCATAGAAACGCCTTCACTCTCCGCACCTGTCTGTCGAAGTAAAGCATCGGTAAGAGTAGTCTTTCCGTGGTCAACGTGGGCGATAATTGCGATATTTCTAATTTCCATATAAAAATCTCCGCGCGGGAGGTTTCAGGATAATACATTAAAAAACGAGTGGAAGTCAATTCTCTACTTCTCTTTTTCTTCTTTAGAGCTTCCCCATTGCCATTTCGGTTTCTCTCCTGTGCGATAGCATACGCGTATAAGCATTACGGTAAGCGCAGCAACAGGAATAAGAAAGGTAAAAGCCACTTCTCGAACCGGAGAATTACGATCAATTGTTCCTGCAAAGAAGAAGATAAGCGAAACATACGCAGCGATAACCGTCCAGCCTTGCCACGTTACCGGGTACCAGCCCCATCCATATTGTTTACGCTTAAACCATATTTTCTTTTCCATATATTTTTTTATTTTCTTTTAAACCCTAGCCCCTAGTGGCTATACCCTGCAACTAGACTCTATATCCTTGCCTTTTCTTCCATCAAGCGAGGTCGGATATTTCTCCGGATTCCACGCAATCGGTTTAGCATGGTGTCGCTAAAAGCGACTGAACCGATGAGGACAAGCGAGTGAGTCGCAGGACGAAAGAAGCGGATGACGGAGAATATTTGACCGAGCCTATTTATCCAAATCTAAAATCTCATCAATATGAATCTGCGCGATAAATTCAGGAACGTGGCTTACAAGAATCATCGTACCATCGTATTTATTGAGCGCTGCTGCGATAACCGGAATATGGCGAAAGTTAATATGATTTGTCGGTTCATCAAGAATAAGAAGCCCTGGTTTTTGCAGTACTAACCGAGCGAACGAAACAAGTCCCTTCTGTCCTTCGGAGAGTGTGCCAATTTTTGCTTTTAAAATATCGTCGTCCAAAAGGAATCCTGAAGCCACGGACCGGAAGCTTTGTTCCGTTTGGTCTGGACTTACGTCTTCCAAGAGTGATTCGCGAACCGTGTGGTCGTAATTTAACGTAGAAAAATCTTGGCGGTAATAGCCGATGTGGACTCTGGGAGCTATCGTCACTCCTTTTGCAGTGCCTTTTACCATGGATTCCAAAAGAGAGCTTTTGCCAATACCGTTCGGACCCCTAAGAAGAAGGCGTTGCTTCTTGCGTAGAGAAATTTTCGCTTCTTTCTTTACCTGTTTATGATTTTTCATAATCGTAAACGCAGTAATACCTACGACTTCTCCAATAAGTTCCGGCTGGGATTGGATGAAAAACGGGCGGATGGTTTTATCCTCTTTGCGGACATCTACTTTAGATGCCTCCAATTCTTCCGCTTTCTCACGCATTTTCTTTGCGACTAAACGCATCTGGCCTCCTTTGTGAGCAAAAAAGTTCGCTTTATCTTTATTTTCTTGAATCTCTTTCGCGAGCCGAGCATTTTTGCGATTTTCTTTTTCAATACGTGCGGAAATTTCTTTCACCAAATCAAAATAATTACCGGCATATTGTTCAACTTTTCTCGTAAATACATCAAGATATAACACTCCTTGCGTAAACGCATTCAAAAATTCCGCATCGTGGGAAATTACGATAACCGTCTTTTTATAATCAATAAGAAACTTAGTAAGATGTTCAATCCCCGCTTTATCCAAATTATTTGTTGGCTCGTCTAGAAGGAGAATATCCGGACTTTGAATAAGCGCCGAAGCGAGCAAAAGGCGTGCCTGCTGGCCTCCGGAAAATGTTTTAATTTGTTTTTCATGGGGTGCATGGAGATTTACTACCTCAAGTACATCATCAATGCGCGGATCAATGTCATATACTTTTTTACTGAAGCATTTTTCAAAAAATTCTCGCACGGTCAGTTCCATGTCATCCCGTGGAATTACCTGCTTTGCGGTCGCGATCGTGAGCTTTTGCCCGATATGGATATTGCCTCCTTCCGGCGTAAGCGTGCTTGTTATGAGTTTAAAGATCGTACTCTTACCCGCACCGTTCTGACCCATGATAGTAACTTTAGCTCCGGTACGCACAGAAAAACTTACCCCGTCTAAAATGGGGGCGTTTGGCCCGTAATCAAACGATACGGTATCAAATCGTAAAATAACGTCGTTGCTTGGCATAAGAAAATCAAGCCCAACGGCTTGAAGTTCTTATAGTGACATATTTTTATGGCTTTGCCAATACACTTACCTGATTCCGGTATCGCAAAAGATCGTAACATTCTTATATATTCCTGCCTGCACGGTTATCACCTCGCTCGCCGCACAATACGGAAGCACATTTGCCGCAATGGCGGAGGCAACAACATAGTTCCCCGGAGCAAGAGCAACGCTAAAATTCCCATTGATATCCGACTCAACTTCCCGTATCACTTGCGATGAATTGGGAGCAGTAACTGCAAGCCGGGTTGAATACGGCTTATCCGCACATTCCGCGGCCGGCGGATTTTGGACAACTGGACAGATCGGGCCTAAGAGTACGATTCCGCGGATTCCACCCATTCCTTCGTTAGGGCACGCCGCAAATTCACATTTTGGACCACCACGTCCCACAAATGATCCATCAGGGCACTCTCTAGCTTCCATAGTACACGCGACTTGTCCTACATCTTGCGTAGTATACAAATAATATCCCGCCCCCAAGAGTGCCACGATGACTAACGCGATAATAAGTATATTTTTAAATATCATATGGTTTTTAAAATACGCTTAAGGAGATATAAGGCCAGAAAATAAAAATCCCAATAACAAGTGCTGCAAGAGAGGTAATAAGCACGGCGCCGGCTGCAACATCCTTCGCGTCTCGTGCAAAGGGGTGGAAGTCGGGAGAAGTAAGATTCATATCAATTTCAATTGCGGTATTAAATGCCTCTGCCGCGAGTACGAACCCTCCTGCAAGAATGAGCGCCATCCATTCAGCGCGAGAAATTTCAAAATAAAACCCCATCGCTATTGCGACGATAAGACTTACGACATGTAACCACGCGTTGTGTGTGGTTTTCATGAATAGCCATATTCCCCGCCACGCGTGAGTTATACTCTTTGCCCGTTGTGCGATAGAAAATTTTTTATCTTGCATGCATTGATTGATGATGCTCAATATTACTTTGCATTACTATCCGCCTGATGGACTCCAAATGTATTTCCCTCAGTGTCTATAAAGTATCCTTGCCAGGCAACTCCCATAAGCGCGAACTTCGGCATTGCGACTTTACCACCAGCTTTTTCTATTTTTTCTGCTATCGAATCAAAATCATCAACTTGTACTGTACATGTAAATGCATTAGTTCCCTGTTCTAGTGCAGGCGCAGGACATGGACGCAAAAGTAGTCCGCCATTAATACCCGGCTCTTTACTATCCTTTGGAGCAGTCATTACTGCCCAATAGGGCGGTTCTTCAACCCACTTTGGAAATTCCCAGCCAAAAACATCGCGATAAAACTTTATTACCCGTTCAGGATTTTCCACCTGAATTTCAAAATGTACAATTCTGTTCATATTTTATTCCCCCCATCCACCATTACTTGAAATCCTCCGTACGCCATCCGTCTCATATCAAAGGGCATTGGCATATCTTTATATTTGGGATCATTCATGACTGGGTCTTTCATAACTTTCGCGTTAACACTATCGCGATGCTGTTTTGACTTAAAAACAATAAAAGAAAAACAAACCGTCTCCCCGGCTTTAGCTTGAGCCATTTTAGAAAATGATAATGGCTTTACTCCGCCCATTGCTTTTATTTGAAGATCATCGCCTACACACTCTTTGTAATCCAATGCGCCGTGTTTCATCCATAGTTCTTTTCCCCACTGCGCCATTTTAATATATTCTCCCAGTTTCTTTTTGGAAACTACAAACACAAATCCGTCTACATATTTTCCATCTGTTGTTTTATTTTTTGCCATTTGTTTAATAGTTACATTCTACTCCTTTTTACCGTAATAATCATACCGTGAACTGCTCATGAATATACACAATCAAAAACCGCTCGGCCAAATGGCTAAGCGGTTTTTGATTTAAATTAGTGTCTTATGCGCGAGATACCTTTACGGCATTCGGACCTTTTTCTCCCTCAGCAACTTCGAAGGTGACTTCGTCGCCAACGCTGAGTTCATCAAAGGTAACACCAACCAACTCTTTAGAATGAAAGAATAGATCCTTTGCTTCGCCTTCGCGAGAAATGAATCCAAATCCTCTTTCTGTGAGTGTTTTGATTTTTCCTGTCATGGTAATTGTTTTGTTCTGCTTCTTAGAAATCCGACCACATCTCTTAATTGCTTAAGACGATGATACTCCTAAATCTCTATTTTGTCAATGACCCCCAAAAGAACGCTGTTTTATAAGCCTTATTTCTCTCCTTGGAGAATTATCCGCTTTTCAAAACCACCCTTTTCTTTACGTTTTTCTTTTTTTATTTTTTCCACCGTTTCATATTCTGGCAACGTTTTTAACGCTTCAACTACTTCTAGAATGTCAGCGAGTTCCTCCGGACTGCCTTCAATAGAAAATTCTTTCATTTCCTCATCCAGTTTTTTAATAAGTTCGGTTTTATATTCACTCTCCGAAGCGATCCTCTTTTCGTACGGGATATTCTTTTTATCCAAAATATCGGGAATATTATCTCTTACGAGCTTATTGTACTTTTCCATTATTATTGTTTCAAAGCTACGTAGAGGACGTACACGGTTGAGACAACCGCAACAATAATAACCGCAGTCATATTGGCTTGGAAAAACTCAGAGCAATACGCACCGATTGCAGCACCGATTGAAAGGAGCGCTAATTTAAAAATACCGATCTGCCACCACGTGAATGTATATGATGTAAATAGTTTCATAATTGTATAAGTTTTAATTTTTCTTCTCTGGATAATCTTTTTAATTCCGCTTCTCGACTACGGGCTTTTGCAAAGGTTCTCACATTTTCCGAATACTTGAGTGTCACCGGGCGGCGAATTTTTGTGTAATGCGCCCCGCCCTTTAATCCGTTATGTGCCTTTAGTCGCTTTTTTAAATCGTTTGTAGACCCTATGTAAAGAGTTTTATCAGCACACTCTAGAATGTAGACGGAGTACATAGATTCAATAGTACGTCGCGTTTTATTAAACTGCGACATCTTCGTCGCTCCCACTCCTCGACCTAAACCCTATTCTCTGTTTGCTCCCTGCTCTCTCCATAATGCTGCATACAAACCACGCTTTTCCAGCAATCCCTTATGCGTCCCCTGCTCTTCTAGCCTGCCTTGTTCTAGAACGTAGATCGTATCCGCATGGGCAATCGTAGAGAGCCGGTGCGCGATCATGATCGTCATCAAGTTCGGCCGCGTAATACCGATACTTTTAATAGTATCCGAAATTTCTTTTTCCGTCAGGGAATCAAGACTGCTCGTCGCTTCGTCAAAAATAATGAGGTCCGGATTCCTAAGTAATGCGCGGGCAATCGCGAGGCGCTGGCGCTCTCCACCCGAGATTTTAATTCCACCTTCTCCGATCCTTGTCTCGAGTCCCTTTCCTCCGCGCTCAATAATAGGCAGAGCGGATGCATGCCGTAATGCCTCCATACATTCCGAATCGCTTGCTTCGGGATTTACGAATAATAAGTTTTCTCGAATCGTACCGGCAAAGAGTTGCGTGTCCTGTGAGACATAACCAATACGCCTACGGAGTGCGTCGTAATCAATAGATTCACTGTCCACGCCATTCATGAGCAGCTTTCCGCTCGTCGGCCTATAGAGTCCAAGGAGAATTTTAACCATTGTAGTCTTTCCAGATCCGGATGGTCCTACGAATGCTACGGTCTGCCCTTTTTCCACCGTGAGATTAATTTGCTTCGCAGAATGCTCGCTGCCCGCATTGTACGCAAAGCTCATGTCTTTAAATGTGATGGAGTCTAGCGAACCAATCGTATGCGGATGTTCCGGTTTCTTTTCTGCAGGAGTATCTAAAATTTGCTGAAGCTTCTCCATGCTCGCGCGGGTTTCCTGGTACGTATTTGCAATCGTACCCAAGCTGGATAACGGTTCCATTATAAAGAAGAGATAAATATAAAGACTGAAAAATTCTCCAAACGTTATCGCCTGCTTGAAGATAAGCCACATCATAAGGAAAAGAAGCGCCGAGCGAATAGCGTTGATCGTTGTTCCTTGGATAAAACTTAGTGCGCGAATTAACCGAATTTTTCGTAATTCTAAACCTAATATTTTTTCGTTCACGTCGTTCAATCGTCCAGATTCCTGGGCTTCAAGCCCAAGACTTTTCACGAGCTCAACGTTCCGCAATGTTTCTGTTGTAGCTCCAGCGAGGGATGCAGTCTGCGTGACAATTTCTTTTTGAGCCCCTTTAATACGTCGCGAGAGATAAAACTGTGCTGTACCGACAATCGGAATAATAGCTAAATACACCGTGCCAATAATCCAATTAACAGTAAAGGCATAGCCAACCACAAAGACCATACTTACCGTGGATAGGAATATAATTCCCACAAAACTCGTAATGAGTGTTTGCGCGTCCGTACGCGCTTTTTGTAGTTTCAACAACAATTCACCTGAACGCTGGTCTTCAAACGCTGCGTAGGGTAAAGAGAATGAATGATGGATGCTGTGGGCATAAAGATTAGCGCCGACTCGCTGAGTAATGATGCTTACATAATAATCTTGGAAATTCTTCGCGACACGAGAAACAAACGCTACTCCCATAGATAACAAGAGTAATCCTAAAATCCCACGGGCGAACTCCGAAGCAGTAAATGAGGATGCATTCGTAGCGTATCTATCAACGATAAGCCGAAATACCTGCGGATCAAGCAGAGAGAAAACTTGGTTAATCGTCGCTAAAACAAGCGCAAGGATAAGTATCTTTTTCTGTTGCTTAATGTATTGCCAGAGGAGCTTCATGTAGTTAATGAGTTAAACAGTTGATGAGTTAATGGGTTTGAAAAGCTAATTCTGCTCTTACCGCATGAGATTTGCAAACAAAAACAATAACATTCCAACATTCTGCAGAATGTTGGAATGTTATTGCGTGTTTTGGAATGATTGTAAGAAACGGACGAATGTTTTGCCGTAGGGCGACAGGGAGTGTTCTACAAACCTGCCGCGGTATTTTTTATTGATCAGTCCAACTTGATAGAGTTTACCTGTGTGTTCACTAAGGGTTTTCTCGTTTGCCCCAACTATGTCGGTAATTTCCTCCAGCGTTATTTTCGAGCGATCGGCGATAAGAAGAAGTATCTCAATACGATAATGATTCGCCATCCCCTTCAGATGACGTTCCATCTGTTTTGGTGATTTCGTCTTGTCCATCTCTCTATATTACCACACAACATTCCGACAATCTGCAGAATGTTGGAGTGTCGTGAGGTAAGGGTTAGGGGCGGAGTGTACTATCAAGAAGAATCCCGTTTGCGAAGTAAAATCCGGTTTCGCCCGAGGGTAAAAGATCGTAGGTATATCCGTCTCCGTAGGCAACTCGGTGAGAAGAAATTATCCGAGCGCCGTCATATACCTCGCCTGGAGTGAGGCTTCCTACCTTGCGTCCATCAGTAGTCGGGTGTCCTGGAGAAACAGAAAGCGTACGCCCATCTTGTAGTACAAGCTGTACCATCCTGTGACTTAACGGAACGGGCGTTTTGCTCGTCAGCGTAACTACTCCGGAAACGCGCTCGCCGGAACTACTCACCGTCCACACTGGTGTACCTTTTTGTAAATTTTCTACTGCTACCGCACCAAGCGGCGTATCAATTAACGTATGTTTGGCAAGACAAATAGGGCACGAGCGAATATAGCCTTTAAGCTGACAGAAGTATGGAGGCGGTGGCTCACCTGGATACCCAACTGGCGAACCGCACCCTTGTATGCATTCAAAATCCGTGGGACAGCTCGTGTCGCTTGGTCCGCTGCATTCCCTTCCGATCGGACTTGTACAAAGGTTGTTATTACATATATTTCCGGAAGCGCAGTCTGAATCCAGCGTACAACGATTACCTTCTTTTACTTTGCATTCTCCTGCAATGGTCGTGTGCGTAGGAACACATGTGGGGTCGGTGCTGGAGCACACCGTTCCCGAACCCTGTGTTTCCTCACAGAGATATAGTAGAGAGGGGCAATCGGAATCTTTCGTGCATTCAGTGCTCATACCCCTCGGCGCTTCATTGTTTACGAACTTCCACGCTACACCAAAACCCACGATGATTATCATGATGATAATTATTGGTAGCGTTTTTTGCATAATGTTGTTTTGCTCTATTTACAACATTCCGACAATCTGCAGAATGTTGGAGTGTCGTGAGGTAAGGGTTAGTTGAATTCTGCGGTGTCGGAGGGGGTTTTGAAGTCTAGAATGAGTTGGCCGCGGGAGGTGAAGTGGTAGCCGGTTGCTTTTTGAAGGATGGATGCGAAATCAGATTCCTGGGAATTTGAGCAGAATTTTTTTGTGCTGATGATTTTTGAGAACGCAATCGTGGAGGTACCTACAGAGTAGCTGCCGGACATGGCGTTGCAGTCGGTTGTGGCGGTAAATCTATTTTCTTCACCAAATGTGAGCGTAAATATGCCTGGAGCTTTTGGTTGAATTTCCTCTCCACCACTCATTGCATATATCCAATTCCACGTTTTCATGTTGAGTGTCATGACTTTAGGATCTGCTTCGCCTTCAAAGTCCTCCACAATAAGTGGCGTGGGGCGCAGATAGTGATCCGCGGATTCGCATGGGACGATTGAGCCGTCTTCGCCTACGATTCCGCGCACTTCAAACTCGTCGCCTACTTTAATGAGCGATACGTCACCAATATTGAGCGCCTTATACGCCTCACAGAGTTGCAGTCCCATAGAAGGCACGGCAATTGTGAGGAGCTTGCCGTCCTCAGGCTTTAAGGTAATCAGGAATGGCCCATCAAAGGCTACCTGTTCCAAATCAATAGCAAGCACGGTGCCTGTAGCCGAAACCGTATCCCCTGCGGTAAAGCCCGCCTGCTTTTCATTGTATATGTAGCTATTCAGCACAAAGAACCCCACGACGAGAATGATGAGAACGCCTCCAATTGAAAGTAATGTTTTTTGCATAATTAGTTTTTATTTTCTGTATCTAGTATATATATGAACGCTATTACGCACAAAATGTGATTTGATTAATAATATTGCGCAATATTTACAACATTCCAACAATCTGCAGAATGTTGGAATGTTGTACTCATGTTTTAATTCAATGCCCAGATTGCGTAGTTTAAGTACATCGCGAAGCTAACCCAAAGGATATACGGCGCCAAAAGCCAAGCTGCCGGTTTTGAGATTTTTGCAAAAGCGATGATAGTAGCGAGAATGGCGAGCCAGAGGAATACGATCTCAATCAATGCACCGCCAGGACTGCGTAGACCGAAAAAGATAATTGACCAAAGCGTGTTCAGGATTAGCTGGCCGAGAAATATACCGAGGGCAATTTTTACATCCCTACGATCCAATCCTTTCTTCCATACGAGGAACGCGGCGATGCCCATGAGCGCAAAGAGCGTCGTCCAGACCGGTCCGAACACCCACGCTGGAGGATTAATTGCCGGCTTCACGATTCCTGCATACCAGCCAGCGACGGACGATATCGTGAATACCGAGCCAATGATCCCGGCGAGTTCGGAAACAACAATGGCTATAATGAGCTTGAATGTGTTGTTTATCCTCATAATTATTTTTTAAATTTAAAATAAGTTCCTCCTATAACCATAAAAGCAGTCGTTATAATGGGCATCCATAATGTTCCCGTGAGAGAAAGATAAAATGGTAAATTATAATAAGATGGTAATGGATTGCTCATGGCGGAGGCGAAAATCAGAATCGGTATAATAAAAAAGAAAATATTTGCAGATATAGTCCAGCAAATTTTCTTAAGAAAAGAACTTTTAAATTCAGTAAAATTTCCGATCAAAAGATAATTCACTATACAAAAAGCAACACCTATTCCCCATGCGAAAGCATTCTTGTTAGACACCAACTCATCACTTCCCACAGATCTAAAGAAAGAGTAAGTCAAAGTCAGAAAAAATATTTCAATGGTTACTAGGAACTGAATGCGATCTTTAATATCTTTTATTATTTCCATTTTTATTATTTTTTCTAGAACTATATTAGTTTATTATATTAAGTTTGAAAGAAAATCTTTTGTATTTTACGTTTTCTCCTTTTATAAATAGATCTATTGACACCTCTCCGGGTTTCAAAAAAGTAATTCGTAGAGCACCTTTATCATTACTTTCATGTGCCTGAATTATTTCATTCTTGAATCTTACAATTTGAATTGATTCATCTGTAAATATTGAAGATAGATTAGATGTTTTCTCTATTAAAACATCTTTAGGAAAGACAAAGCCTACTTCAATATTTTTTGCCATCTTGTCTGCGCTGTTATGGACCCTAATGGATATTTTATGTTGAGTGTTAACTGAAAAATCAAACTTCTCGTTTTCTTTTAGATTTTTATCACCGAATTTCACTTTGATTTCGTCTTCTTTTAAATAAAGGTTATCTGTTCCACTGTTTTCAACTAAAATTGATAAGAGTTCAATTATTTTTTCTTCGTTAGAATTTTTTGCTTGGTTAGTGATTTCTCCTACTTCAAATAGAACAGATATGCTAGTAAATAAAGTCATAACTCCGGCTACGAAAGCAAAAATGCTAGAGATTAATACTATAATCGTTTCAAAAATTGGTATGTCAAGTAATATGAGTAATACGCCCATGAATGCAACAATGAATGGGATCGTTGTTTTGAAAAGAAAGCTGCCTGGATGTAAATACTCAAGCTTTGATTTAGCTTCTGACCTCTTTTTTTCTAAACCTTTCAGCGTCTCCTTAAGAGAATCGTAATCTAGTCCTTTTTCTGTTTCTTTCTTTTTAATTTCATTTGAAATATTTTCTTCACTTTGCTTTCTTTCATTTTCATATTTAAGTGCTAATGATTTTGTACCTTGTGGAAATAAAGAAAGTAGAATCGTTAGAATGGGAACAATAAAGCCAAGTAAAGTAAGAATTAGGGTTCCGTAAAGTTCTATTGCATTGATCATATACTGTTAATTTTTTCTAAACAAAACCGGGCGGGAGCCCGGCTTGGAAGAAACGAAGTGCTTTTTCTAAGTCGGACCTTAAATTTACATTAGTATTTTACTCTCTAAAAATGCACAAAGCAATCTGGGGATAAGTTTCGGTTTTCTTTCGGTATTTTATTGTTAAAATTAGTATATGCTCACAAGGAAACAAAAACAAATCTACGACTTTGTTATCGCTTCCACCGCTAAAAAGGGGTACGCTCCTTCACTCCAAGAAATTAAGCATCATTTCAAATTGCGAGCAGTCTCTACCGTACACCAGCACGTAAGCGCATTAGAAGAAATGGGTTTATTAAATAAACAAATCAATAAGCCGCGCAGTATAACGATATCCAGATCAGAAAAATTAGTGAAAGTTCCCCTCTTGGGCGCCATTGCCGCAGGACAACCCCTTACTCTTTTTGACGTAGAAAAAGAAACGATTGCTGTACCGCAAAACAGAATCCCCCTTTCTGGAGATGTTTATGCGCTTCGCGTGATTGGCAATAGTATGGTTGAAGAAAATATAAATGATGGGGACATCATTCTTGTCAAACATCAATCAACGGCAAACAATGGAGAAAAAGTTGTTGCATTAATAGATAATCAAGAAGCAACGTTAAAAAAATTCTATAAAGAAAAAAATCATATACGATTACAGCCGGCAAATAAAAACATGGAGCCGATCATATTACGAGATGATCGTGATGTTTCTATACAAGGAATCGTACTTGATGTGATTAAAGAAAATCCTCAAAATGTTTCGGTTTTGCCGAAAATCAAAAGGGAAGAGAAAAAATATCAAAAACTCCCACTCAATAAAATATTATTAAGTGATGTAATAAAAGGATTATCAGATTTGCCGTCAGAAAGTTGCGACGTTATTATAATTGATCCTCCATATAATATCGGTAAAGATTTTGGAAATAACATTGATAAACGAGAATTAAGTGAATATGTTTCGTGGTGCAAAGAATGGATCAATCAAAGTATTAGGATAATGAAACCAGCGGGAACAATGTTTATATATGGATTTAGTGAAATTTTAGCTCATCTCTCTGTAGAAATCCCTATAAATAAACGCTGGTTAATTTGGCATTATACGAATAAAAATGTTGCTTCTTTAAATTTTTGGCAGAGAAGTCATGAATCAATTATTTGCGCTTGGAAAGAGAAGCCAAATTTTAATAGAGATGACGTTAGGGAACCCTATACCGAAGGATTTTTAAATGGAGCTGCTGGAAAAGTAAGAAAAGGAACGGTGGGAAGATTCAGTAAAGGAGGGACTGAGACTATTTACAACGCTCATGCTGGTGGAGCATTGCCCCGAGATGTTATTAAAATCGCTGCTTTAGCTGGTGGAGCAGGAATGATTGAAAGATGGTTTTTATGCAAAACCTGCGACGAAGTACATGCGCCACGACAATTACAGAAACACGAAGGACATGAAATAATGAAACATCCTACACAGAAACCCCTTGAGCTTTCTAGAAGGCTTATCAGGTCAGCAATTCCGAATAAAGACGGCGTGGTTCTCGTCCCGTTTGTGGGAACTGGTTCAGAATGTGTCGCAGCAAAAGAATTAGGACAATCGTATATCGGTTTTGAGATTAATCCCGATTACGTACGGATGGCCGAAAAGATAGTATCTAGTGTAAATATTTCTTGAATTATTTTAAAGTATCATCTATTTCCTTTTTCTTTTTCTGAAAAACATAGGGAGTAAAAACAACAAAGCCGTTTGAAAATCTTTCTAATTCTTTATTGTTTTTAAATCTTTCATATGGCAATTTATAATCCCCATTCTTCTTTTTCGGATTTTCAAAATAATCACTACTAGGAACTTCGTATTTAATATCTACAAATTCCCCTTTTAACGGGTTCTTTGATTTTGGTTTTTCTTGTCTAACTTCTCTGCCAAGAGATTTCTTTTTTACTTGATAATTTAAAATTCTCTTTATATATTCAACCTGAAAATCCGCTCCTTTATGATCAAGTTCTATAGACATAGAGACTGTCCCTGTTCCAAAAACAGACTCAGCGACATATCCTGCATGTATTTGAGTAATAATACTAGCCCATGTTCTATAAATTCTTGCAGGCAATCCTCTATAGAAACAATCTTTGCACATCGTAGTCTTTTTTCTAAAAACTTCAATCTCTTTTCCCTTACTTTTTAAATATTCTTCATAAAATTCTTCAAACGTCAAAAATCTTTTTTGATGCCAATAAACTTCATAAAGCATTTCAATTGCTTGTATCTCTTTGGATAAATCCATTTCTACAATCTTAACGGGCCTATATTGATTTCTATAAGCCTCAAGATCAATCGATTTTAGAAATTTATTAAATTTATCTATTAACATATTTATCTAAAATTATTTACTTTCTTAATGTTTTTAGAATTAAGATATTTAGATACTCCCTTTTTATATACAGCTAATTGTTTCAATACTGCGTTTACTTTTTTGTCGGGAGGCACAATAACGATAAACCCCCACTCTATAAGTTTTTCTATACTAATAGTTTGTGTTGAACGACTTCCGCTTTTTCTATTTTTTACTCTATCCAGTAAATATAAACCTAACTTTTTATTCTGACCAAAAACAATAAATTGAAGATCACTGGCGCCACTCCAGACAGCAACTGCTGTAAATAATTTTGCATTTGAAAAAGCTTTTGCTTTTTCAAAATTCGTATCATTCCATGTGCCACCCCATCTTTTTGCAGACGAACTACACTGCTTAACTTCAAGAAACTCTCCGGTTCTACTATTTTTTGCATCGAAACCATGCTTGTTCTTATTAATAAGATCAAAGCCTAAATAACTAGAAACAATAGTATCTCTAATAGAATTAATTGTTGTGTCTGTGTCACTAATATTAAATTTTTTTTGAAATTTTGATAGTTGTTGCAAAGCTAAAAATCCTAATCGTTTAAATTCATTAGACAATGGTTCAAAATTTCCTTTTTGAAAAATATTCATAGATATATCAATAGCAGAAAAACCTTTGCCTCAAATATCCCTGTAAGAAATCTCTTTACACCCTCTTACTTCTTCGGAGTATAGTCCTTAATAATCAAAGATTTTTCCTTCTTGGTTACGACTACGCGCTGCCTCTCTTTCCATTTGAGTTCGCGAACTATTTCTATAGGAATAGTAACTTCAAATTATTCTGCCCCTTTTTGCCCAATTCTGCAAACCTAGAAAATATCTGATAGAATTTATATATGAACGCAACATTAAGAAAAATACTACATAATATTGCTCTTGCTATTATTGGCTCATCCCTTATTACTCTTCTGCCAAGACTTATTCTGAATTACCGTTATCAGGGCAGATTTTTCGCAACCCTTAATTCGTATGGAATAGCTCATTTTGGAATTCTTTTTCTTTTATTTTTAGCATCTCTTCTTCTTTATCATAGGACTAAAATACTGCTCTGGATTGCTCCTATGGTATGGGTTTTTATCTCTCCGCTTGTTTACAATAAAATTGCTTTGCCGGAAGCAGATCTTGTTTCGTTCCGTGAGTTGTTATGGTTTGCCACCCCTGCTTTGTTGGTCGCAATTGTTTCAATAATTATCGTTTCCATACTACACAGACAAAAGGAACGTCGCCCTAATATTGAGATATTTAATTATTTTCTGTCCGTTATTTTATTTGTTTTTATTATTTTTTCAATTACTTCATATCAGACATCTGAAGAAAGTAAGCTTTTACAACAAAAAGCGATTGCGCAAAATGACATTTCTTTGTGTTTTAAAATTCATGACCCTTCTAGTAGCGCTACATTTCCCGAATGCGTTTCTGAAGTGGTAAGAAATACTGGCGACTCTGAAGCGTGTAAATTATTAAAAGGTGAAATTTGGCAAGGTATTTGTTATAACAATGCGGCTCTGCAGACTAAAAACTCTGACATTTGTCTTAATGTGGGGAAATATACTATACGCGCTTGTTATATTAACTTAGCAGTACAAGAACACGATCCATCTCTTTGTAATAATCTTACTAATCTTACCGATAAAGACGGCTGTTTTGATTCGGTTGCTGCTTTATTGCCAGACATTTCGGTTTGTGAATTTATAGAACAAGAAAGGAAGAAAGAAACTTGTCTGAAAAACACTGCTATGATCATTGAGAAAACTTCTCAATAAAATTTACAAATAAAAATCGAGCCCTAGTAGGCTCGGTTTTTATTATTGTATCGGTTTTATCCTATCGCTTAGCACAACGCCCACGAGGCCGCTGAAGCAGACCACGGCAAGTGAAGTGAGTGATTTCCAGACGAAACTATTGTCTTTGATCACATCCCAGATCGCAAGAAGCGCGATCACCGCAAAAAGAATAATTGATGTAACAACTACCCACAAACAAATTCTCTTTATTATCATATTCATTATTGTACCGTATATTTTTACAAATAAAAACAGTCCTGCTTGCAAGGCGGGGGCGTCAAAATCACATCCTCTATCTACGACGCAAAGACCTAATTCCCACTCACCAGCCCTGGGGATTTTGCGGCTTTTTGGAGAAGCTTTTTCCCTCCGCAGTGGAATTTCCAGCGGGAAATTCCAAGAGTTATTCATACCTCAGCGCATCTATCGGATTCTTCTTCCCTGCTTGGCGAGCCGGGTAGATACCAAACACTAACCCTGCTATACCCGACACTGCAAAGCCTAGGACCACCGCTGATATTGGAAACGCGAATACCCACCCTAGGGATGCAAAGAACGTGGTAAGTACAAAGTAAATTAACCCCACGATGCCCGCCCCCACCGCTATACCTATCGCACCACCGATAAACGTGAGCAAGACCGACTCAATTAAAAACTGTTTTAAAATATCCCCGTCTGTTGCGCCCACGGCTTTACGGAGACCAATTTCGCGCGTGCGCTCGGTGACCGCGACTAACATGATGTTCATGATCCCGATGCCACCCACGATAAGCGAAATGGATGCGATCGCTGCCAAGAATAGCGTGAGAATAGAAGTGATGCTCCCCAAGATAGACAATATGTCTGCCTGCGTTTGAATAATAAAATCATCTTTTTTCGGATCCGTGATGCCGTGTGATTGGCGAAGCGCGAACGTGAGGCGCGATTTTGCAAAATCAATTTCGTATTCCGGATTCGCCTGTACAAGAATGTTGTTGAAATAGATGATGCCTAAAAGTTCCTTTTGCGCGACTGTGATCGGAATGATCACCATATCGCCTTGGTTTACGCCAAAAGCACCTGTACCGCTCGCCTCCAAAACTCCGACGACACGAAACGAAATATTTTTAACCCGAATCGTTTTATTTAACGGATTAACGTACTTGCCGAATAAGGTCTCTGCAAGGTCAGGCCCGATTACCGCCACGTGATTGCCAGAATTTACGTCTGACTTAGTAAACGCAAATCCGCTCTTGAGTTCAAGATTCTGTATGACAAATAATTCTGCCGTAGAGCCCTGGTAGCTTACGGTTTTATTATTATTTCCATACACAACTTCTGCTTGGCCGCTTACCATAGGAGCCGCGCCTTTAATGGAAGGCTCGCGCTCTAAGGCCTTAATATCCCTTTCTAAGAGTGTTGTGATGACTATCCCCTGCGCGGAAGGAGGCGGAGCAAAGGCGTCCCCGCTTGGCGCACCCGGGGTCACGATAATAAGGTTGGAGCCGATACTTTCCACTTCGCCCAGAATAAGATCCTGCGCCGACTGCCCGATGGACATAAGGACGATCACGGACGAAATGCCGATTACGATCCCCAACATCGTTAAAATAGAGCGCATCTTGCCGTGCGTTAAACTTCGTGTAGCAGTTTTGAATGCGTCTCTCAAGAGCATGAATTATTTTAAGTCGCCGTTCCTACGCTTGCGATTTGAGGCAATCAGCTCGTCACTCTCTACCATGCCGTCTTTTATTTTAATAATGCGATTTGCGAATTCCGCTGTTTGTGTTTCGTGTGTGACGAGTATTATGGTGCGACCCTTGTCGTGCAATGATTCCAATATTTCCATGACTTGTAAGCCGGATTTGGAATCCAGGTTGCCGGTTGGCTCGTCCGCAAAAATAACATTCGGGTCTGCCACAAGTGCGCGTGCTATAGCTACGCGCTGTTTTTGCCCACCGGAGAGCTTGCCCGCTTCTATATATAGCTTGTCTTCCAGGCCCACGGAGATAACGGCTTCTTCTACTAACGCTTTCCGTTTTCCGGGCGGAATGCCGTTCGCATAGAGGAGAGGAATTTCTACATTGTCGTATACGCTAAGGCGCGAAAGCAGATTGAACGACTGGAATACAAAGCCCATGTCTTTATTCCGAACATGCGCGAGCTCCTCGTCTGACATGTCGTCCATACTCTTGCCCTGGAATTTATATGAACCCGAGGTAGGCCGATCTAGAAAGCTTAAAATGTGGAGCAGGGTTGATTTGCCCGAGCCGGAAGGGCCCATGATAGAAACGAACTCGCCTTTCTTAATAGTGAAGGTTACGCCCTGCAGAGCTAAGGTGGGAGTTTCTTCTTCTAAATATTCCTTTTTTAGACTCTCAACAGTGATCATTGCGATTTGAGGCCGATGTTCAACACTTGATCCCCTTCCTTAACACCAGAGACCACTTCTACATTGCCGTTTTGATCCTGAATGCCGAGCTTGACTGGAACGTCTTTAACCGTTTCTCTATCCAATACTTGAACGAATATCCCCTCGTCATTTTGGAGAATGGCGTATTGGGGCAGGATGAGCACATTATCCTTACGATTCGTTTCTATGGTTATGTTTGCCGTGAGCCCGCTTTTAAGCCGAGGTTCGCCTTTATCAAATGAGATTTTAATCGCGTAGCTTACGACTCCCTGGGTATTCGTTTCCGCAGGTGCGATATAGAAAACAGTGCCGTTGAATGTTTCGCCAGCGAAAGCATCCAATGTCATTGCGACTTTATCCCCGACCGTAACTTTCCCTACATCGGTTTCAGAAACACCGGCGTGCACTTCGTAGCCAGATTCTGCCATGACAGAAACAAGAATAGTGCCTTGGGAGGCTTGCTGGCCAATTTTTGCATCAAATTGCGTGACGATGCCGCTAATAGGAGCTACGATCTGGGCGTTTTGCAGTTTTGCGATTGCGCTATCCAAACTTGCGAGTGCCTGCCCTACTTGTGCTTCTTGCGCTGCGATGTCGGTTGGGAGAGAGCCCGCGATCTTAAGATTTAATTGTGCCTGCAATTGCGAAACGGTTAATTTTTGCGAAGCGATATTTTGCGAAATGGTATTTAAATTTTTTATCGCTGTGTTCACTTGGCTTAGTGCAGTGGACACTGCGGCTTTGTACGTTGCGAGTGTTGTTGCAGTAAGCCCTGGCGCGAGATCCAGAGTTTTTGAAACACTATTTATGAGATCGCGAGCTGTCGCGAGATATGTAAGCTCTTCTTGTACAAGCGTTTCAAGGCCAGTATTTGTAGTGCTGATGCTGAGTAACTTTTCCTGCCAGGCGTTTAGCGCAACGGTTGCAAGATAGCGCAAGTTTTCAGCTTTCGTCTCCGACTGATAGTCTGCTGTCGTATATGTAAGCTGGGGGTTCGTCGTTTCTGCATTGGAAAAGAATGGGTCAAGCTGGATGCGCACGGAATCATTTGCTTTTGCATAGCTATCAAACGAGGTATCGCTAATACCGGAATACATATTTTCAAGATCCTGTTTTGCCTTATCAAGCGCGGCTTGGGAAGAAGCGATATCTTCCGGACGTGAGCCAGCTTTTAATCCTTCTAGGGTAGCTTTTTGGATATTCACGCTCGCCTCTGCGGAACGCACTCCCGCCCATAGATCTTTAGTATTTAATTCTGCGAGTACTTGGCCCTTATATACTTTTTTTCCAAGATCCGTGTACGCGCGGGAAATAACGCCACTACTATTGAAGGTTAAGGAAACGCTTTGCACGGGAGTCGTATTGCCCGTGAGTGATACGGATTCGCTAATAGAGCCGCGCTTAACGGTAACGAGCTGTTCAATGGGGCCATCATTAAAAATAAGGACTGCGCTTACGATAATGAGAAACACAGCAAAAACCACGATCGCGATTTTCGATTTAATGAGTTTTCGGAATAAAGCTAAGAAAAACGATTTTTTAGGCATGATTTAATATATGCGCAAAATAAGCCGATCGCAAGGATTTTATTCCCGAACCCTATTACCTCACTCCCGAGAAGAAAATTGTCTGAATTACTGCGAGTATTACTACGAGACCCATAAAAAGAAGAATAATCTTGAGTTTCATATGCCAGTTGTTCATTATTTTTTTAGTATAACAAAAATTAGATTAACGAAAAAATAAAAAAGGGACCAGACCCCGTAGGCACATACCTACGAAAAAGATCTGGTCCGCCAAAGCATCCTTATTTAGGATAACTAATATACACGTTAAGCGCTAGGGGTATTCATAAAAAAGACCGCCAGTAAATCTTTAGTCCTTGGCGGTCTTATTTTTTCCCTCGCTTCCTACCCTAAACCCTATTTTCTATTCCTGCTCTACTTCTGCAAGCTTTCCATTCATAACTTGCATAAACTTTGAAACATTTACTGAAGGCTGGACTGCGAACGGTTCGCCCACTTTTCTTGTTGCATAGTTTGCGACAAGTGCTCCATCCTTAATTTCAATTGTCTGCGGAGCAATGCGGTCGCCTAAGAGTACAGCATTCGTTCCCGCCCATACCGCACCATTCCGTATAGCCGCTGCGGCATAGTAGAAGGACCCGGTTCCACCGGACTGCACAATCAAGTATATTCCCGCATCTTCGTCTCCATCGTTATCCAAGTCGCCGAACACGGGACTTCCAAATACGGTTGTCGTCATCGCGTCAGTTGATCCCGGAACAAATTCAATTTCACTTACGCCATCCACGAGCGTTACGAGCTCGTTTTCAATAGTGTAGGTCGTGTTCCGTGCATCTACATTTTCAGTACCGAGCGCATCGCATACGCTTTTCCATCCGCTCATTTTGAGCGCCACGCTGCACTCTGCGGAAATATCTTCCGGTGCCACAGTCGGGCATTGCAATTCACTACCATCTGCGTAATAAAATGTTGATCCTCCCCCGGTGAGCGTGCTCACAACACGAACAACATCTCGAGAAACTTGAACATCGGCAATATTTGGTTCCCCACAAAATGACTCCGCGAGTTCAAGAACCGCAGTATTTTCTGTCGGAGCTTCTGTTTTGGAAAACGTAACTATGAGTCCCACAACAATGATGAGAGCGATGAGAGCGATGATGAAAGTTCTTTGCATGGTAGTAATAGGGATTAGGGCTTAGCCACTAGGGTGTAGGGTTTAGGGAGATTGCCCGTTATAAGTTATTTGTTTCTGGTACAAATAATACGTTTTTCTTTGAAACACTAAACGTAAAGACGTAATCAGATTCGGAAATTGTTTTTGTTGATTCCGCAACGGGCATAACATTAATTAATATGATTTCTTCTGCTTCGGTTGTGATTGGCTTGTTAAGCTCCATGATCATCGTACTCTCGCCAAGACCGCTTACAATTCTAGTCTGCACGCGCACCGTACCGGCTTGAATACACTGAACGTCAATCGGGCACCGACTATCCTCTATAAGTTCTAAAGGATTTATTTTTACATCCAAAAATCCAATTGTTTCACCAAGCTTTACTTCTCTTTGTCCCCTAGTGTCTGTACTTTCTTCCGTAGGAGCAAAAGAAGCGATAATACCAATAATAAGAACAAGAACCGCAAAACCGATGAATAGATTTCGTTTCATATATGCTAACGATACTCCTATTCACTGCAATTGAAAAGTAGACAAAATAGTGCGAGAATACGGTAGTTATTGAAGATTGGGGGGTCGTCTAATGGTAGGACATCGCCCTTTGGAGGCGAGTATCGGGGTTCGAGTCCCTGCCCCCCAGCCGATTTTTACGCCTAAAAATCGCGTCGAAACAAGTATGCTTTCGACGCACGATAAATCCACTCTTGTGGATGTACTTTATATCTACAGTGATTCATCTGTCATAAAAAAAGACGCCCTTCTCGGAAAGGCGTCACGTTGGGAAACGTATAGATCCATTCATCATTGACGTTACCATCCTGCCTTCTTCTTGAAATCCTGCCATTGATCAAACGACCACTCCACTATCTTGGGTACACATACTTTGAACATCATGATCACGATTGTACCAAGCCAAATAATCACAACATGGCAGAGGAGAACTCCTATATCAGAATAGCGAATGAGAGCTTCTTCCTGCATAGGATCAGATCTCCTTTCTTTTGGCTTGGGTTGTGAAAATCTTCTACTCCTCCTTTTGTAGGAATTCTAATCCTGGAAAATAACGAGAAAACCATAAGACGAGGATTCTTAGAAGATACTGCAATACCATTAATATCAAGGTGCCTACTACCACTACGATAAAAGCTCCAGTTACAACAAGACTTCTCAACATAGAAAGAACGTCCTCTTCCGTCATGACTTTCCCCTCCTTGTCGTGGATGTGGAACCCTGTGAATGATATAACCACACTGTGGCAGAGTGAGCAAATACAAGGTGACATGAAACAGGAACGGTTTTAAAATCTTCCGAATGACATTTTCGCGATCGTCATGACGCTCCTTGCTTATACACAGCCTAGTTGACCAGTATACCCCCCAGGGGGTATACTTATGTATATGAAATATATGGACGATAAAAATAAGACAAAAGTTGTGCGTCGCCTTAAATTACTCGAAGGGCAGGTACGAGGTCTTCAGAAAATGGTTGAGAACGATACTTACTGTATAGATGTAATTACTCAAACCTCAGCTGTGAAGCAGGGATTATCGAATGTTGAAGATGTATTACTTGAAAATCACTTAGATCATTGCGTCCATCACCAGATGAAAACTGGGCAGACCGCTAAAGCGAAAGCGGAGATTATCAAAGTATATAAGCTCAAGAGAAAATAATATGCATACACAAACCTACAATGTAAAAGGCATGCATTGCGCCTCTTGCTCCTCTGTTATAGAGAAGACTTTTAAAAAAGTGGATGGGGTACATTCTGCTGAAGTAAATTATGGGACAGAAAAAGCCAAAGTATCTTTTGATCCAACAAAGACAAATCCTCATGATCTATCAAAACATATTGAGCCACTGGGATACTCTCTAGAAGTTCCGATGAGCGCCGAAGAAATGGGTATGTCCGAAAATGAGCACGCGGCTCATTTAGGTTTAAATCAGACTAAAAAAGAGAAGTTAATGGAAGTGGCTGATATGCGAACGAAATTGCTCTCGGCTATTCCCATCGCCATTTTTGCTGGCTTAGTCATGGGCTGGGATATCCTCGCCGAATATAGCATCGCTCCTATGATGAGCTCTACGCTCAAAGAATTTTTTCATCACCTACTTCCAATCCTCGCCACCTATATCTTGTTTGTAGTTGGTAAGCCGTATTTGCTCGGTTTCTATAGATTTCTTCGCCATGGAAAAGCAAACATGGACACATTGATCGGCATTGGCACCACTGCCGCATATCTCTACAGCTTTGTAGTAACGGCTTTTGAGGAAACTCTACGACCTTTTATCAATGTTGATTATCAATACTACGATGTGACAATCGTAGTTATTACTTTTATCGCACTTGGTAAATATCTTGAGGCACGATCAAAAATAAAGACCGGCGATGCTATTGAAAAACTTCTCAATCTTCAGGCAAAAATTGCACTGGTGATTCGTGATGGCAGGGAGGTTGAAATTTCAATAAACGACGTACAACATGGTGATGTAATCATTGTTAAACCAGGGGCGAAGATCCCCGTAGACGGCGTGATAACCAAAGGCGGTTCTTTTATTGATGAATCTATGGTTACCGGAGAACCGATGCCGGTACAAAAAAAGATTAATGACAGTGTTGTTTCGGGAACACTCAACACTAGTGGTTCATTTACATTCAGAGCTACAAAGGTTGGGTCTGAAACTCTTCTCGCTCAAATTATAAAGATGGTTGAGGATGCTCAGGGGAGTAAAGCTCCGATACAAGCACTCGCAGACAAAATATCAGCAGTCTTTGTGCCTATTGTTTTAGTAATCGCTTTTCTTACCCTTGGCGCGTGGCTCATTATTGGGTCACAGTATCTAGAATTCTCTCAGGCACTTTCATTTGGTCTTGTATCTTTTGTTGGAATTCTCGTCATTGCCTGCCCTTGCGCTCTTGGACTTGCTACACCGACCGCGATTATTGTCGGAGTGGGCAAAGGAGCTAAGGAAGGGATTCTCATTAAAGATGCGGCAACTCTAGAAAAATTGCACAAAGTGGATACGGTTATCGTGGACAAAACCGGCACTATTACCATCGGTAAACCGACTCTTGTTGATATTCAAAACTTCTCTAATCTCAAAGATGACGAATTCGTATCCATTCTTGCTTCGCTTGAGAAAAAATCAGAGCATCCAATTGCGCATGCAATCGTGAATTATGCGCAAGAAAAGAATATTGCGATATCTGACGTGTCTGATTTTGAAGGAATACAAGGCAAAGGTCTCAAGGGAACTATACATGGAACGGAATACTTTGCAGGCAATGCAAAGCTCATAAAGGAACTCGGCGTGGCGTTCGACACTTCAAAGATCGAACAATTCACAGCTCAAGGAAAGACTCCTGTCGTTCTTGCGACAAAACCCGCCCGACCGGACGCACGCCTGAATAACGCAGTCGGGCAGGACCCCGGTCGTTCGGGCGAGGGAAAAATACTTGGCTTTGTAATGGTCGCGGATGAGATAAAGCAGGAATCAAAACAGGCCGTCGCCGATCTTCACAAGCTAGGCATCAAGGTTGTCATGCTCACGGGAGATGATGAAAAAGCGGCTAAATATATTGCATCGCTTGTGGGCATTGATGACGTCGTCGCTCACGTGCTACCCCAAAACAAACTTGAGAAGATAAAAGAACTGCAGTCACAGGGCAAGGTGGTGGCAATGGCTGGTGATGGAGTAAATGACGCTCCCGCACTTGCTCAAGCAGATGTGGGCATTGCCATGGGTACTGGGACAGACGTTGCTATTGAGTCGGCAGGGATCACTCTCCTTGGTGGCGATATTTCAAAGTTAGTGAAGGCAATCAAACTCTCAAAAATTACCATGAGAGGTATTAAACAAAACCTATTCTGGGCATTTATCTACAATATTGTTGGTATTCCACTTGCGGCTGGAGTTTTATATCCAGTCTTCGGGTGGCTCTTAAATCCGGTATTCGCAGGATTTGCTATGGCAATGTCGTCAGTATCGGTGGTATCAAATTCGCTTCGTATTAAAGCGAAAAAAATATAAAAATTAACCATACATACTATGAACAATAAAATTGTATTTGGTGTAGGAGGAATAATTATTGGTTTACTTCTTGCAATATTTTTTACGTCAGCACTACTCCCCTATAGAAATGGTGGTTTCGGAATGATGGGTTGGAGAACTAACTCCGTTTCTAATCAAGAGTTTGCTGGAACAAGTACTATTGATAGACATTTCATTGAGCAGATGATACCTCACCACGATGGAGCAATCGCTATGGCAAACCTTGCGCTCCAAAAATCTAAGCGTCCGGAGATAAAAACACTAGCTCAGGCAATTGTAAGTGCGCAAGAATCTGAAAATCAACAGATGAAAAACTGGTATAAAGACTGGTTTGGAAAAGATGTCCCTAAAGACAGCGCAATGATGGGTGGAATGATGTCTCAAGGCGGTATGCACATGGGAGGCAGTCAGGATATTAATGTCCTTAAAAATGCAGATGACTTTGACAAAGAGTTCATAGAGCAGATGATTCCGCATCATCAGATGGCAATTATGATGGCACGCATGCTTGAATCTGGAACTGCACGTCCGGAGATGCTTCAACTCGCAAAGAACATTCAAACTTCACAGGCGGCAGAAATACAGCAGATGCAAGGCTGGTATGCGGTCTGGTACAAATAATTAAAAATAATAAATAAAAAAATATATGGGAAAATCATCATTCATTCACGGAGTATCAATTGTAGCTGGTATTTGGGGATTTTTTGCTCTTCTCGGCGCATGGATCGCAGGAGAAGGTGGAACCGTCTGGGGTTTTACATACCAGCATTGCATCAATGATGCCATCATTCTCACACTCATTTCGATTTCGGCCGGAGTATGTGCTATGTATCGCCGTCAGCTTGAGAGAGAGGAGAGATAATATCTACTTATGTCTACACAAACTCTTAAAACCTACACATTCCATGTTTCCGGTACTCATTGTCCATCATGCAAAATCTTTATTGAAGATACTTTAAACGAGCAGATTGGCATCGATCGTACCAATGTTGATTTGAAGCGTGAAACCGTCTCAATCAACACCACTCTTGATGAAAACCAATACAAACTCGCAGAAATACTAACCGAGAAGATAAAACACAACGGCTATTCTCTCTCCGTTGAGAAAAAAGACGGAGAAAGAAAAGATAATGAGATTATTTGGCAGGCTTTGCCTATTGGCCTCGCATTCCTCGCCCTTTTCTTCATTGTACAAAAATCAGGAATACTCAACTTCGGGTTAGGTGGAACAGTGACACCCGTCACTAGTTTTATCATCGGTCTTATTGCGTCAGTATCAAGCTGTCTTGCTATCGTCGGAGGGTTGGTCTTATCTCTTTCGGCAAAAGTATCACAGGACAATGTCAGTGATACTAAAACATTTTTACTTTTTCACACAGGGAGACTTGTTAGCTTCGCAGCATTAGGAGGAGTTCTTGGAGTAGTCGGTAATGCTATCGGCATCAGTTTTACCTTTACTGCAATTTTGGGACTTCTGGCTTCTGTCGTGATGCTATTACTAGGTTTAAATCTGGTTGGAGTATTTGCGAAAAATAAAGTTGCATTACCTTCGGGAATTTTTAATTTCTTCAGAAGCATAGAGCACAAGACTTTCACACCACTTATTATCGGCTTCGCCACATTCTTCTTGCCATGCGGCTTTACGCAGTCAATGCAGATTTCTGCACTAAGTAGCGGATCTTTTATGTCGGGACTTCTCATCATGCTCGCATTTGCTCTTGGAACATTACCGATACTCGCCCTTCTTTCATTCGGTTCAGCTTCATTTGCTCACGGCAAGCACGCTCCATTATTTTTTAAGTCTGCTGGAGTAGTAGTAATCGGTCTCGGATTATTCGCACTTCTTGGAGGACTTGCCGGACTCGGAATCATTAGTCCACTATTTAATATATAATTACCCGATGAACAAGATTCCTTATATAATCATCACCCTCGCACTTGTCGTAGGCATCGGTATCGTGTTTTTTGGGCAGTCAAAAAATAATACGGATACGGGCGGATCGGCACAAAACGTCGAAATAAGAGATGGTATTCAGTACATCACCATAAACGCTCGGGGTGGATACTCGCCTAAAGTATCTACAGCACAAGCCGACATCCCGACAAAATTAATTTTAAAAACAAATAGCACATATGATTGTTCGGCATCGCTTGTGATTCCTTCGATTGGTTTTCAAAAAATATTAGCTCAGACAGGAGAAGAAGTTATTGATCTGGGCATACCAAAAGCAGGACAGCCGTTCCAAGGGCTTTGCAGTATGGGTATGTATAATTTTTCCATTAATTTCAATTAAAATGCAAAATAAATTATTTTTATTCGGAATTATTGCAGTGGCAGTACTGGGTGGCATCCTATTACTTTCGCGTAGTGGCAGTGATGCAGGAAGTAATTCTTCAGCAAACAATCTATACCCTGAACAGTCTATTTCTCATGGCCATGGTCTCACGGTTGATATAGCAGATCCGAACAAGCTCTACATCGCAACACATCACGGCCTTCTCGTGCTCATGAATGAAAAAGACCTCTACCGAGTTGGTACAAGCAAGGATGATTACATGGGATTTTCTCTCCATCCGTCCGAAGCAAATATATTCTTTTCAAGCGGACATCCCGCAAGAGGTGGTAATCTCGGAGTGCAAAAATCAGAAGATGGCGGACTCACTTGGGAAAAAATTTCAAATGGGGTAAATGGTCCTGTGGATTTTCATGAAATGGCGATAAGTCCTATAAATCCTCAGCTTATGTATGGGTATTTTGAAGGAACATTACAAAGAAGTATTGATGGAGGGAACGCCTGGGAAATTGTAGAAACAACAAATCTACCGCAACCTATAGGTTTTATCTTTGATCCGAAAGATGAAAAAAAATTGTATGCGCTCACAATTTATGGGACATCCTTGAGTACGGACCAGGGGGAAACATGGGAAAACGTTTTTCCTGAATTATATCAAGGCATTACAACTACTTTTGCTATAAACCCTAGTGATCCACTAAAAATGATCGGTTTTTCAAGAAAGAAAGGTATTCTTGTTACCGAGGATGGCGGTTCCATATGGCGGTCTATTGTAATAGAAAGCTTTTCAACCGACTTTCCAATTTACATTACTTACGCACCTCGCGATCCGATGGTGGTATATGCGCTTACGAAAGAAAATAAACTCTATACAAGCAGTGATGCAGGTAATACGTGGACTCAAATTTACTAAGCTTTAAAATAATTTTATGAAAAAATTACTAAAAATTTCATCAGTACTGGCAATTGTTGCAGGTGTTGCATTGGTATTTGGTGGTGTTTTGGGTATCGCGTTTACTTATAAAAGTATAGCGCAAGAAAAAATTATAACGCCCGCTGATGCAAGTATTTCGGAAAAACCCGTGCGCGGACCTCTAACACTGAAAGCGCAGGCGGATATTATCAGAGAGCACGCTTTGAAATTAACAGGCGGAAAAACATATGCTGAAATGCCGCGCCAGATCCCAAAACTTGATCAGAATAATCAGCCAATTTTAGATGCAAGTGGCAAACCTGTAATGACTGCAAATACCGCGCGCGATATTTGGATAACGGCAACAACACTGACTACTGCTCTTAACTTAGGTATTCTGACCTATGGATTTTCAAGTTTGATCATACTCTTCGGCTGCATTTCGATCTGGACGGGCATTGTCTTTAGCGCTTTAAGTCGATACGGTAGATTTGTGTAAATTAAGGCTATGTCACCTATCACGGTACCCGTGATATTATTAGTACATGAAGCAGGAACGGTTTGAAAATTTAGTAGACGGCATTTTTGCCATCGTCATGACGCTTCTCGTGCTCGAGATCCGCATACCGGTTTTGAACGGCGCGATTACGAACGAAGCATTACTCTTTTATTTGAAAGAGGAAGCAAATTTATTTTTAAGCTATCTTTTAAGCTTTGCGGTGCTCTTTACGTATTGGCGGCTCCACCACTACATCGCGAGCGTGCTTACGCGAAATATTAATAATTATTTTACGAACATCAATGCGGTGTTTCTGCTTTTCGTAGCGCTCATCCCCTTTTCTTCGCATCTCCTTGGCGTCTACAGCGATCTTGAACTTGCGATTGCGATTTATGCGACGAATGTTGCAATGCTCGGCATTACGCTCTATATGATGCGCCGGTATGCGTGGATCTCTCGCCAGATTGCAAACCACACCATGACGGCGACCGAATTTCGCCATGGGACCATCCGTATCATTACTCCCGTTATAAGTTCTTTACTTGCCATCCCTCTTAGTTATTGGAATATGACCGCAGCTTTCATATTTATTACTTTTGCCATTCTTTTTAATTTTTCCAGACGGAGTAGCATGCTCGTAGATTATGTACTCACTCTTTTATATGGAGAAAGTAATGGAAGTGATTTGTATCATAAGGCGAACTCGGTAGACTACTAAAAACAGTTTTTTAGTTGATCAGTTGTGCAGTTAGTAAAATAGAATAAAAGAAATTTTCCAACGAAGCCGGACCCGGCTTCGCCGGGCAACTTAAAACTAACAAAAAAGAACCTTACTCTCGCACATTGAGATTAAGGTTCTTATACTGTCTTGGTCTCTAATGAAGGTTCTACAACTTCTGGCAGTGGAATAGGAAAAGACTGGAGCTTGCGAATGAGCAACCAATCCCTCAACCACGCAAGGGACATAAAGGCCGTAGGCATGAGGAAAATGACGAACGTCATTAATTCTTCAGCTACAGTAAGTTCCAATACCCAATAGAATCCAAGTGATACAACAATTCCCAAAAAAAGGAGGATTGCGACATGCCGCCTAAGGACTACTATTTCTTCTTTCAACAATTTTTGACCTTCAAGAGGCGTGGCCTTGTTGGCAGAAACTACATACAAGGTATTCAATCGAATATCTTCATACCCACACCAGAAAAAAAAGTACATAACGAAAGAAGCTAGTGCCACGGATAATATGATGTAGAACACGAGGAGGCTCCTTTCTTGTTTTCGGTAGATAGTTATGAGGAGGAACTAGATTAAAGTATGGCGCTCATCACTCCCATAATCAATAGCTATCATAATTAATCTAAAAAATAAAAATAATAGACAATAAACAATCAATAATAGACAATATAATAAATAAGATCCCAAATCTTAAATCTCAAAAATAAAAGACGATTGTGGATTGTTAATTATTTATCATTTCATGCAGAGAAAAGTTTACAGTATGACAAAGCATCTCTTCCTTGGCATCGCTCTTCTTGTATTGATCCTTTGGCTTGGATATTTTGCAGGACAGAATGAGTTTATCCGTGAAGAAGTCGCGCGGTTCGGGTATGGCGGAGTTTTTATTGCTTCTATTATCGCAGGTTTTAATTTTATTGCTCCGGTTCCGGCTATATCTTTTTTGCCGCTTTTTATTGAATCGGGCCTGCAATTCTGGCCGACAATCCTTATTATTATCGCGGGCACCGTGCTTGCAGATAGCGTTGCCTACTTTGTGGGAGACGCGGCACGCAAAGTTGCGTTAGATGCGCCGAAGCGAAAAATATACGCTTTCCTTGAACGATTTAAAACGCGCCCGTGGATCATGTTCACTATTTTGTTCTTCTTCGCGGCCCTTGTCCCCCTCCCTAATGAACTTATCATTGTGCCAATGGGATTTCTGGGATATCGACTGCTTAGCATATTCCCCATTCTCATTGCCGGAAACGCCGTCTTCAACCTCGCGTACGGCACAGCGATTCTCCGCGGACTCTTTACCCTCTAGTAACCTTATAATCCATTCGGCTATACTCACTACAAACAACATATGACACACCACTACTCAAAAAATGTAATGATAACGAGCATCGCGCTCTTACTCCTTCTCGCCGGAATTATTTTCTGGGGAGTATACGCACTCGGCGACTATTCAGAATCAAAAGACATCACAAGCTTTGAAGCGTGTGTTGCAGCAGGATACCCGATTATGGAATCCTATCCTCGCCAGTGTAAGCGGCCCGACGGCACTACGTTTACTGAAAGCATCGGTAACGAGTTGGAAAAAACAAATTTAATTAAAATCACAAACCCTCGACCGAATGAGGTAGTAACTTCTCCGCTTTCTATTACCGGCGAAGCGCGAGGATATTGGTTTTTTGAAGCAAGTTTTCCTGTTGAGCTTCGAGACGGCAACGGCAACCTACTCGTTCAACACTACGCGACCGCCCAAGGAGAATGGATGACTGAAGATTTTGTTCCCTACTCCAGCATAATTTCCTTTACCGCTCCCACTACCGCGACAGGAACGCTAATCCTCCGAAAAGATAATCCGTCCGGGCTTGCAGAGCATGATGACGCGCTCTTTATCCCTGTTCGTTTTACGAGTACTGAAACAACGAGTGTTCAAGTCTATTTCAGTAATGACGATCTTGATCCGCAAGCAACATGCACAGCTGTTTTCCCCGTTACCCGTTCCGTTCCAAAAACACAGAGCGTTGGCAAAGCTGCTTTGAACGAACTTTTGAAAGGACCACTCACTTATGAATTACAGGAGAATTATAAAACGAATATTAATACCGGCGTACTCCTCAAGAGTCTTACTATTACTAATGGAACGGCATACGCAGATTTTAGCGAAGAGTTAGATAAGAATGTTGGAGGTTCATGCCGTGTTACCGCAATCCGTGCGCAGATAGAAAAAACACTTAAACAATTTCCTACGGTGACTGCTGTTATTATCTCCGTAAACGGAGAAGTTGAAGAAGCTCTGCAGCCATAGTCCGCCTCCACTAAAGTTTCGGCGAGATAAACCCGCCTAGATTCGGTGAGGCGAACCCTCCTTCGCTGAAGCTACGGCGAGGCGAGGTTGAAATTTCAAATAGTGTTTGATAAACTCGTGAACAGTACATATTGTCACACGAGACACTCATGTCTCGTGTTCTCCTTTTCACTTAACGAGAGAAAGCTCCCTCGCCTCATGACCAGTCACGTGATCCGACGTTTGGAAGAAACGGGGTTCGTGGACGCAAGCCATCTCGTCTTGAAGGGCGTGCCGTTCAGGAGAAAATTCCGCATGGGAGATCAGGGCACCTACGCCATCGGAGACAACTGGCTGATTGCCGTCCCCGAAGGTGGTGCCGTCTTCATCACTCCCTACGACAGGCCCAGCTGCGCGAAGCACGACGCTGTGGAAGAGACGTGCAAAAAGGGCATCCTCAAAATGGAGATCTCGGAAGAAACCAAGAACGCGCTCAGTGAGCACTACCGTCTCATGACGGAGGCGGTGATGACCGCCTGAAAAACCAGTATCGTCCGGTGCAGAACGCATCGGACGATTTTTTATTCATAAAAAAGAAGATCCCCGGAACCGACGCGCGGTTCCGGGGATGCAGTAGAGCAGTGTAGCAGCGCAAGCGCAGCAGCGACAATGACTCTGACCAAGTGACTCTGACTACAGGAAGGTGCAGGGGAAAGTTATATCGGTCTCTGTTGCGAGAATCCTCGTCTCTCTTGTTGAGGAGTATCGCCCGATGCGGGAAGACGCCGAAGACGTCTTACTTTCCCAACCCGGTCACCTACGAAGGCGAGCCATGTAGATGATCTTACTTTACTCTCTCATCCTAGCATATAGCACAATAGAAGTCAAGTCCCCCTTTATACGGCAATTATCGTGAAAACTTGACTAAATTACGAATACGCTATATAATATGACCCATGATTACAATACTCAAGAAAGCAGCCATTTTCGGCCTTATTTCGCTTCTTTTTGGATCTCCTATACATATAGCTTTTGCTGACCAGCAATCGGCCCCAAATGTATCAACAAACTCACCTATTAATGTGAGCGAGACTTCTGCGCGCCTTGTGGGATCCATTAACCCGAACGGAAACTCTACTTCTGCGTGGTTTGAATGGGGAAAAACCCAAGCAATAGAACATTCAGCCGGATACCAATATGCCGGTAAAGGCGATGGTAGTTTCCAATATGCCCATACACTTTTTAATCTTGAAGAAAAGACTACATACTATTACCGCTCAGCGGCAAAAAATGATTTTGGGACCGTGTATGGAGCTATCACTTCATTTACTACGGGTGCTCCAGTTACGAGCGGAGGAATTACCGGCGGAGGTGGTAGTCCGCCAGCTGGCGGAGGAACTACCAATACGCTCGCAACCGTAACGACTTATCCTGCAACGAACATTCTCCCAACCAACGCAGTACTCAACGGATGGGTTATTACAAACGGCAATTCTACCGTTACCTGGTTTACATGGGGAGAAACAACTAACCTTGGCAATGTTACACCACTTCAAAATATTGGAGATGTTTCCGGCGTGCGATACATCAGCCAATTTATTAGCGGTCTTGTTCCAGGAAGAACATATTATTTCCGCGCAGTCGCTCAAACAAATGCCGGCATCCAACAGGGAACTATTTTCAGTTTTCAATATCTTCCGCCTGTCGTAATTCCTTCCGGTCCAACGCCCGTCACTCCGGTCTCTAACGGAACACCACTTCCTATTTCCCTTACGCTTAAATCCGCAACCGATACAGAAAACCCTCGTCCAGGAGACAGAATTGAATATGTACTCTCGTATGAAAATACGGATAGTGCACGATCACTTCGCAAACTCTCTATTGTGGTAACGTTGCCGGACGATGTGACGGCCGTGGAAGCCGGTCCTATGCCTACAGAAGAAAATGGAAATAAACTTACGTTTGATATCGGCACGCTTGCACCGGATGATTCCCACGAGATCGTGCTCATACTCCAAGTTTCTCGCAATGCCGATGATGGCGACAGACTTCCCTTTAAAGCCATTGCGACCTATCAGGATGCGCGCGGATTTTCACATACGGTAAACTCTTCGCTCACGCTTACTGTAGAAGGCAAAGGATTCCTTGCTTCTATTTTAGGCTTGAATATTCCCCTTTGGCTTATTATCTTCTTTATTCTTGTCCTTCTCGGAATTTTCTACGTTATGCAGAGATCGGAGAGAGCAAAACAGCCGGTGATATTTCCGAAGGCGTAAAAAGTAGAATCTAGTATAAGGAATAAAGTATAAGGCGAATTGAAAAAATCCGCCCCCTAGAAACTAGGGAGCGGATTGCGCTTATCACAGACGGAATCGCGTTCGTTGCTTGGAACAGTTCCGAATCGCGATCATGACTGCGACAGCGAGGAGGATCCAGGCGAGCGGATTAGAGAATAACACGGCCATGTTTCTCCTTTCCTGTGGATACCAAGGGCCTGATTTCAATGTATCATAGATATGAAGAAGATTACTATCCGCTGGTAAGAATTACTTATATTATCCGTCATACCTCATGGAACACGAAAACCAAAAACAGAAACTGCTTTCCGCCTACGAATTATATGCCGATGCCCTCTTCCGACACGCATATGTGCGCGTTCGGGATAGAGCCCGCGCAAGAGACTTCGTTCAAGAGGCTTTCATTCGGACATGGCAGTATTTTATAGGTGGTAAAGATGCGGACAATATTCGTGCCTTTCTCTATAAAACGCTGACAAATCTGATTATTGATGAATCCCGCAAAAAACGAGAATCTTCACTAGAGATACTTCATGATGCAGGGTTTTCTCCCGTCTCAGATGAACGAGGTCCGGAAGCAAACGCTGAACTCTTTCGCGCAACACGGGCTATAGAGAATATCGAAGAGCCATACCGCACCGCGGTTATCATGCGCTATATCGATGATCTCCAACCAAAAGAGATTGCGGACATTCTAGGCGAAAGCGAAAATACGGTTTCCGTACGAATCCACCGGGGTGTAAAGAAATTACGAGATACCCTTGGTTCATAATAAATTCATTTTATGGAGAACAATCTCAAAAAGTTATTCGCAAAGATCATGATGACGCAGGAGGAGAAATCCACCACTAAGCGTTATCTTGAAGCGTTTGCGGAATTACATCCGGTAAGAAACACTGATTTTATCCGTCATACATTGCAAAGGTCGATACTACAAAGATTCACCTTATATACACGAACTATGCCAATTATACTAGCTATCACACTATTACTTGGAGGAGGAGTTTCCCTTGGAGCGCAAAATTCGCTTCCTGGAGATGCCCTTTATCCCGTCAAAGTTAACATTAATGAAAGAATTCGCGGAGCACTCACTCTTACTTCAGATGAAGCTAGAGCGAACTACCAAGTAGCGCTCGTTGCCCGCCGCCTTGTTGAAGCCGAACAGGTTGCACAAGATGGAGATATCAACGACACCGTACTTTCCCGCATTGAAGCAAATTTCCAAAGACACGCAGATAACGTTGAGGAAAGAATCAAGCAATTAGAAGCAAAAGAGAATTTTGAAGCTGCGGCTGACGTTAATGCCCGCTTCGAAAATGCTGTACGAGTCCACGAAGATATCCTTCGTAGATTCGCAGAACGCCAAGCAGATGACAGAGATGCACTTGAAACACTCGCCGACCGCGCCCGCATTCGTGGCGTAGCGGCAGGACGTATCCGTCTTGCACTTGCTGAACGTTTTGATGAGGAAACCGATGCTTCTCGCCCTTATGCGGAACGCCGCATGCTTGCAGCAGAAGATAGAATTGAGGATCTTGAGCGTTTAATCGATTCAAGAAAAGGCGAAATCAACGACGAGTTGATGAGAGCCCTTACTTCTCAAGTGGAGTTAGCAAAAAAGACCTTTGCAGAAGGAGAAACTGCTCTTCGGGGTAATAATGCCCTTGAAGCAGCGCGGAAATTCAATGACGCGTGGACTATTGCTAATACGGCAATGATCCGTCTCAATGCAGAAATAAACCTCCGCGCAGCCAATGCCTCTAACACGGCATCGGACACAGTCAATGACACTGTTGATACTGCCCCGATCTTTCTTCGCCCGACCATTAAAACCCAAACTAAGGTAAATGGTACTGTGGAATTGAAAAACGAGATTGATGCTCAAGCTGATTTCTCCGGAGATCTCTTGAACCAGCTCGATGCTCTTTTGGAAGATACCACTCGGGATATAGAAACCCGTTCTCAACTTCAAGCTGAAATCCAATAATATTGCTTTTCAGATTGATACAAAAAATCGCCCCGCTCTGCGGGGTGGTTTTTTGTTTATGGAGATAAAAAAGCCCGTACATTGCTGTACGGGGCCTTCGGAATTTTTGATTTCCACTTACCCGAATTCAGGGAAAGAAGGAGTGACCTGCGACTTCTTCTCCGGTGGAGAAACTCTCAATCGATCCACAACGACTTGTGAACTCTTTGAGAGAGCATGTTTCATCCGATAGTTTCGCAGAAGGCGAGCTTCCGCTTGCTTCATAGAAACTCCACAAACATACATCAATACTGGACTCGGTTCTTTGGTGGTGAAAAGCCACGCAGAATATCGTCGCTTTTCTTTCTTTATTTTTTTCCCGCTCTTTTGACGAGTCTTCTCCTTGACCATCTCCCCTCCTCACGGCTGGTGGAAAAAAGGAACAGGTTACAGATTAACATTTTTATAATAAACGTCAATATTTCCTCTAAAGTAGAAATCACGAGGAAGATAAAATGAGTTAAGGCCGTATTCTCCAGTCATAAAAATTGCTAGAATAGATACATTACTTAATTATTCATTATTAAACATCGACCTCCATGTCAAAATCCTCTCTCGCTATTAAAAATAAATTGTTTGCCGTTATCTCCGCGATTACTTTAATTACAACAATCGGCAATCCGGCAATTGCCATAACCTATGCGGCAACTGAAGTTGAAAATACGGCAATTGAATTTCGGCAACCCGTTGATGTTGCCACATTACCGGAAGAACGTAGTGAAACTAACGATTCGGCAATCACCATACTTGAACCAGGTACCGGCGTTGCCGTATTGCTGGATACCCAGGTAGAAGCAAGTAGTAAAATTACTGCGGATGTTGCCGCAATATCTACTCCGGAAAGAACAGATGACATTGTTTCTAGAGAGATCTGCACAAGAGATGCGCAAATCTGCCAAAATAATACCGCTACGGATAATGCGGCAACTGGAGGTATTGCCGTATCTGATATAGAACGGACACATGGAGCCCCAGTAGGAGGAGGGATGTCGGTTTCGCCAAATATCCAGGGAGGATCTATCGCTGGAACTATCATAGAAGACATGGATGGCGATGGAACGCGCGATGAGGAAGAACCGGGAATCACAGGTTGGACGGTAGAGTTATACACATCCCCCATAACGACAAACGCTCCGCTTAAAACGACTGACAGTGATGAATCCGGCAACTACCTTTTTGATACATTGGAAGCAGGGACGTATGTAGTAAAAGTTTTAGTCCATGAAGCTTGGACTCAAACGTTTCCTCAAATAACCCCAGCAACTCCGGAACCTCAACCCGCAATGTCCGTTTTAGGAACAGAAGAAAATGCCCTTCAGTCGATATTAGAAGACACTTTTATTTCAACATCTATTGAACAAATTGAAATAACCGCTTCCGTGGAACGGAGAAACGGATCGGTGTATGTAGTTACTCTCGGAGAAAACGAGCACATTACTGACAAGAATTTTGGAGCGTTTGCTGACGCCTCCCTATCCGGAGCGGTATGGTATGACTTGAATGCAGATGGAGTCTGGCAGACTGACGGAGAGTATCCCGAATCCCCGATTTCGGGTTGGAATGTAATCGCGTATTATGGTGATACGGAAGTGAATAAACTTACTGAAAATGGGCGATATTCATTTTCTTTTAATCCGTTTAAACTCGGCACATGGGTATTTGATCTTATAGTTCCTTCGGAAGGCGCGATTAATGATACAAGCACACTCTGGAAACAAATATCTCCGACAAATCCCGATACGTTCTCTGAAACAATTACGACGAGCGGCTCAACTCTTACTGATCGCAATTTTGGCGTTATTAAACTCTACGATGTTTTAGGAATTAAAATGGCTCCGTTTTCCGGGGTTTCAACAACCACCTACGCATCGTTTGTGCCCGACGCTTCAACAATCATGTTCCCGATGGGGACCTCATTCGGCCTTGTGGGAATTCCCGCTTTCACTCGATTTGATAGAACCAACGGCGAGAATTTTAATATGATGGATATTGCCGTAAGCGAGGTACTCTCTAGCGCGCTCTCTAATATTCCTCAAGATATGGCGCCAAAATCTGCTGCCCGTTTTGGACTCTCAGCAGATGAGCTCACTACAAATACGGAACTTCTGATAAGCCTGCCAATCTCTGATACAACTCTTGAAGGAACTACACTCAAAATCCTCCGCGCAATGAACGAAGCCGGCCCATGGGGACCGGAAAGTATTGATTCCTGTACCGTCGTTTCCGGAAACTGTGTTTTTGGAAGTTCAAAAACCGGATTATTTGTAACTGTAGTTGATAACTCCACTCCTCCTAGTGGTGGAAATGGAGGATCGGGCGGATCTAGCGGTGGCGGGGGCGGAGGTGGTGGAGGCGGGTCCAGTGGCGGTAATGTCCCTCCCCCAACGGGAAATAACGGAGATGGCTCGGGTACGGGTACTGGTACTGGTACTGAAATCAACACTGCAGACAACGCCTTTGGCGTGGGAGGAAATCAGTTTGATCTCATCCCAGTAAGAAGCGTACTTGCTCAAAGTAGTGATGATTCAAGCGGTACAGGAGGTGGAGCAGATGACGAAAATGAAGGAATTCTTGCCGGAATAAGCGAAGAAAACGAAGGTCAGGAAAGAATTGCGGATGGATTTCTAGGAAGACTTTCCAGCCTTTTCACACTTGGCACAGGAAGCCTGCTTTTCGGATGGATTGTCTGGCTTATCATTCTCGCAACGCTTTTCCTTCTCTTCTTCAGACGCACTGAAAATCAAGTTTAGAGATTCTTTAAAACCCTACGTCGTGCTCGGGGGTTTTAAGGTTCTGGTTTTGTAGCACTTCAGCCCACAAACGAGTTATATCAAGTAGAAACCTATGACTGATAAAGATGACGAAAAATTAGTAGATGCGGCAAAAGCGGACGCGAGCAAATTTGGACTCCTTTACGAGAAATACGTTAAGCGTGTATATCAGTATTTCTGGTATCGCGTCGGAAAAAGCAAAGGTATTGCGGAAGAGCTTGCCCAGGAGACTTTCATGAAAGCGTTCCGCGCCTTCCCTACGTTTACTAAAAGATCGGCATCGTACTTTACCTATCTTATCCGTATAGCCCACAACACGCTTGTTAATTACTATCGATCAAAAAAGCCCATCTCGCTTGAAGAATATGGAGATATTCCCGTAGACACACAACCCGCGATGGAACATACGATAGAGGCGCGAGCGATTTTGCACGGAGCCGAATCCTTGACCGAAGAGCAACGCGCGGCGCTTGTTATGCATTATGAAGAAAAATATTCCACGAGAGATATCGCTAAAAAGCTTGGTAAAACAGAGAATGCCGTGAAGCTACTCATCTCCCGCGGACGGACACGACTCAAAGAAGAGTTTGCGGAAGATAAAAACGACACATTTTTTTCTTAGTAGGTGTTTCATATTGTGAAGGTTGGTCGAACCTTCGGCTAGAAAAACTTCTAGCGCATTATGAACCTGGAGTGTGCGTAGGAAGGCTTACAGAGCACAAGAAGGCGTAGCAATTATCTTGATTGGTAATCTATGCAACAACAAAATCAAAACTGCCCATAAGACTTCTCCGTTTATCCGCACACACAACTAACATCACGGTAATGTAAAAAATTCCGTGTTACGACGATCAATACCAGTGCAGACAGGACAATTCGAATCGTCGTTCTTCACAATTCAATATATTACTTTCATTAACCGCCTACTTCCTAAGAAGCGCGGACACTATAACCTATCAAGGGGTTAGATACCGGGAATGCCCTATAAGCACTATCCCGGTTTTTTGTTTGCTAAAGTAATATATACTTATGAAGGAAGATGACTCACGGGTCGAAGTGCCCTAAAAAGTACTATGTACAATACTATGACCGATATTAATCTTTGGTCTGTTCTCGCGGCAGGCGTTTCGTACATCATCCTCGGCATGATTTGGTATTCACCTAAAGGCGTATTTGGCCGCCAATGGATGCAGTTAGTTAAAAGAAACGAGAGTGAAATAAGGGCATCTGGCTCTGGAACAAAAGCGATTATAATCTGTCTTATCCCCACATTTGTCATTGCCTATGTTCTCGCACATTTCGTGAAGCTCGTAGGCGTGACTACCATTTCAGGCGGCATACAGCTCGGATTCTGGCTTTGGCTCGGATTTGTTGCTACATTCACATTTAATGAGGTAGTCTATGAACAGCGGCCGATGAAGCTCTACCTTATCAATAATGCCTGCAATCTTCTTGCGCTTATGATTATGGGAGCGATTTTGGTCCAGTGGCAGTAGATAGACGCTTGACTTTATTAATAAACCTTGCTATAATACAAAAATAGTCGAAATCATTATTTACCATGAATAAAAACATACTTACCATTGTGGGAGGAGTTCTCGCGATTGCTATCGTCTTTACGATAGTGAAAACGGGCGTTCTTACCGGAGATACTGGTACCGCATCATTAACAAACAACGATTCCACTATGACAACCCCAGAAGGACTCAAGATTGAGGACGTTGTGAAGGGAGAAGGCCGTGAAGTTAAAACGGGAGACACTATTTCCGTAAACTACTTGGGAACACTCACTAACGGCCAGAAGTTTGATAGTTCATACGATCGTGGAGAGCCGTTTTCTTTCACGGTTGGAGCAGGAGACGTGATCAAAGGTTGGGATATGGGACTTCTCGGTATGCAAGTTGGAGGTAAGCGCATGCTCACCATTCCGCCTTCACTCGCCTATCAGGGAACAGGACATCCTATTCTTGCTGACGCGACACTTGTGTTTGAAGTAGAGCTTTTGAGCATTGGGAACTAAGAACGTTTCGTTCAACAAAAAATCGTCCCGCGCAAGCAGGGCGATTTTTTGTTGTATAGACAATGGATAATGGACGATAGATAATAAGTAATGGACAATGCATAATGTATAATGAAAATTCGTTGTAAATTGTGCATTAATAATTGTAAATTTCTATGTAACAATGATAACTTTTGATGATTTTAAAAAAGTAGAATTGCGCGTTGGCAAAGTAATACACGCAGAACGCGTAGAAGGTTCGGAAAAACTCCTTAAACTCTCTGTTTCTCTCGGAGGAACTCCAGAAGAACACCGGCAAATTATCGCCGGTATTGGAAAGGCGTACGAGCCGGATTATCTTATCGGAAAAGAAATCGTCATCGTCGCAAATCTTGAACCGCGCATGATGATGGGGCTAGAAAGCCAAGGTATGCTCCTTGCCGCGGGCGAAACTCCCGTATTTCTTACTCCGGAAAAGCCAGTAGAACCCGGATCATCCGTACGCTAGATGGATTACTCAACTTTCCAGCGCGAGGTATGGAAATTTTATCGCGAGCACGCGAGAGATTTGCCATGGCGGAAATCCATAACGCCATATAAAATTCTTGTTTCGGAAATTATGCTTCAGCAGACACAAGTAGATCGAGTACAAGAGAAGTTTAGAGTCTTTATCAAAGCATTCCCTACATTTCGACATCTTGCCATGGCCGATACTCACTCCGTACTCGCTCTTTGGCAGGGACTTGGTTATAACCGCCGAGCGCTCTCACTCCAGAAAAGCGCTAAAGAAATAACTCTCCGCCATAAAGGAAAAATACCAAAGACGGTGGAGGAGCTTGTCTCCCTTCCCGGTATTGGTCCTGCTACCGCGGGAGCTATTCTTGCCTATGCGTTTAATGACGCTCAACCGTTTATAGAAACAAATATCCGGAGAGTCTATCTCCATCATTTTTTTCCTATGGAAACGAATGTCTCCGATCAAAAAATTCTTCGCATTATTGAGCAAACCATAGACCGTAAAAATCCTCGAGAATGGCACTGGGCACTTATGGATTATGGATCGCACCTCGGCAAAATTATGCGACGGGAAAATCCGAATCGCAGAAGCCGCCATTATACAAAACAAGCCGCGTTTACTGGCTCTAACAGACAAGTGCGTGGAAAGATTATTAAAGCCCTTATTGCGTCCCCAACGCTCCCCGTAGTGAAACTAAGTATTACCACAAAAACCCCTAAAAAACGCATTCTAGGGGCATTAGAAGGCCTCATACGGGACGGTTTAGTTGCAAAGAAAGGAACCTTTATCTCCCTCATAGGAAAGTCATAGGGAGAAAAGGTATAATGAGTAATATACTATGGAAAAAACGACAAAGCTTATTGTAGGGTCTCCGGCGCCAGAGTTCTCTCTCCCCGACGAAAGCGGATATACACATACGCTAAAAGATCAGGGAGGCAGATGGGTACTCCTTTATTTCTACCCTAAAGACGACACACCGGGATGCACTAAAGAGGCATGTATGATTCGGGACAGTTTCCCTCATTTTAAGAAACTCAATATCACGGTATTCGGCGTAAGTGCAGATTCGGAGAAAAGCCATAAAAAGTTCAAAGAAAAATACGATCTTCCGTTTACGCTACTTTCGGATGAAAACAAAGATGTCATTCGAACATACGGCGTTTGGGGAGAAAAATCGTTTATGGGTAAAAAATTCCAAGGCATTTTGCGCACATCCTTTCTGATTGATCCGACAGGCAGAATCGCTAAAATATACGAAAAGGTAAAACCCGCGGAACACGCGGACGAAGTACTTCACGACATAAAAATCCTCGCCGCAAAAACCCATAGCCATTAAGACGGGACTTCTGATATACTGGGAGGGAAATCATGGCAAAAAAGCCAAAATATATTTTTGTAGTAGGAGGCGTCATGTCGGGAGTCGGCAAAGGCGTCGCCACTTCATCCATCGGCAAAATTCTCCAGGCACGCGGCTTTGAAGTCACTGCACTAAAAATTGATCCCTACGTTAACGTTGATGCAGGCACCATGAACCCCACCGAACACGGTGAGGTTTTTGTTTTGAGTGACGGAACGGAATGCGATCAAGATATGGGCAATTATGAACGTTTTTTAAACCGAGAGCTTTCAGGGTTGAATTACATGACAACGGGGAGTATTTACCTTTCCGTTATCAACCGGGAACGCAATTTAGAATATGCGGGTAAGTGTGTATCCGTAGTTCCTCATATTCCCTTGGAAATTATCAGCCGTTTTGAACGTGCTGCCCGTTCTGCAAAAGCAGATATTGTAATCACAGAAGTAGGAGGTACCGTTGGCGAATATCAAAATATTTTATTTTTAGAGGCGATCAGAATGCTGAAAGTTCGGCATCCGGGAGATGTTTTGGTCGTGCTCGTAAGCTACGTTCCCACACTTGGAGCGGGAGGCACTGAACTTAAAACCAAACCAACTCAATATGCTGCAAGATCTCTGAATTCCGCCGGACTCCAAGCCGATATTATTATTGCCCGTGCCGCTCGCGCGCTTGATACGAAACGAAAAGAAAAAATCGCGGAGAACTGCAATATCAGAGAAAAGGATGTTATTTCCGCTCCGGACATTAGCAATATTTACGAAGTTCCTCTTAATTTTGAAAAAGATAATTTGAGTACGATTATTCTTGAAAAACTAGGCGTTAAGCCGCGTAAGACGGACTTGAAAGAATGGAGGAAGTTTGTAGAAAAAACCAATAAGGCAAAAATTTTTCCCTCAATCGCTATTGTTGGCAAATATTTCGGCAGTGGAGATTTTGTCCTTACGGATTCTTATCTTTCTGTATTAGAAGCGATAAAGCACGCCGGAGCCGCGCTGGGAGTAAAACCGAAAATTGAATGGATTGATGCCGCTGAATTTGAAAAACAGCCGAGCAAACTTAAGGAGCTTTCTAGCTATAGTGGCGTCCTCGTGCCTGGAGGATTTGGCAGTCGCGGCGTTGAAGGAAAAATTGCAGCAATCCGCTACTGTCGGGAAAAGAAAATCCCCTATTTTGGGCTCTGCTATGGTATGCAGCTCGCTGTTATAGAATTTGCACGTACTCATGGATTTCCAAAAGCTCATACAACAGAAATTGACCCTGAAACAAAACATCCTGTAATTGATATTCTTCCCGAGCAAAAGAAAAATATTGAAGTAAAAAATTATGGCGCGACTATGCGTTTGGGCACATACTCCGCCTCCATCCGTGCGGGCACGATCGCCCGTGAAGCATATGGATCGCCACGTATTAAAGAACGGCATCGGCATCGCTATGAAGTAAATCCCGAATATCTCACTCGACTTGAGAAAAAAGGATTGGTATTTTCCGGCATGTCTCCGGACAGGCGTTTGGCCGAAATAACCGAACTGCCAAAAGAAAAACATCCGTTCTTCCTCGGCACGCAATTTCATCCGGAGCTGACTTCCAGACCTTTGGATCCAAATCCACTTTTCGTGTCATTCCTAAGCGCAGCTACGAAAAATAAAAGGAATTAAGCCTGATTTCGGGTATAATAGGTGAATGCAATATTTGAGAGCGTGCAAAAAAGGAGAGCTTAAGGGAAAGACGGTTATCCTCCGTGTTGATTTTAATATTGAGCAAAAAACTGATACGTTCCGCATTGATGCATCAATTCCAAGCATCCGCTTTCTTATGAATGCCGGAGCGAGAGTTCTTATCATGAGCCATCGGGGACGCCCTACACCGTCCTCTATAAAGCATGGCGAGTTTTCTCTCCATATCACGTTACCTTATCTCAAAAAAAAGCTGGGCACGGCCCCAATATTCTTTTCCGAACTTCACCCTGAACATATCCGCACGACTATTTCAGAAAGTCCTCTAGGTTCAGTATTTATCCTAGAAAATCTGCGATTCCACCCGGGAGAGGAAGAAAATAGTTCCGCCTTCGCGAAAGAGCTCGCTTCGCTCGGAGATATCTACGTTAACGACGCGTTTGCGGCGTCTCATCGCAAGCATGCCTCGGTCTATGCCCTGCCAAAACTTTTGCCTTCGTATGCCGGCATTCAGCTTGAGCGAGAAATAGAAACGCTGGATATGATCATGAAACATCCAAAGAAACCACTCGTACTTATCCTAGGCGGCGCGAAGGCAAAGGATAAAATCGGAGTCATTCGGTATTTCCTTTACGACGCCGCAGCGATTCTTTTGGGCGGGGGCGTAGCAAATACTCTTCTTGCCGCACGCAAATTCCCTATTGGAGACTCCGTATATGATCCGACATCCCTACCCTTCGCGAAAAAAATGCTGAGGGAAAAGAAAGTCATCCTTCCTATAGACTTTGTGCGGGCGGAAAACAAGCTTTTGGATATCGGTCCGCTCTCAACAGATCTCTTTGTCGCAGCGCTTAAAGGTGCTAAGACAATAGTTTGGAATGGGCCATTAGGGCTCTTTGAACGGAAAAAGTTTGCAAGAGGGTCAGAAGAGATTGCGAAAGCTCTCGCAAACCATAAAGGATTTACTGTCGCAGGCGGTGGAGAAACCGTTTCCTGTATTCGATCGCTCAAGCTAGAAAATAAATTTGGCTTTCTTTCTACCGGAGGCGGAGCAATGTTGGAATATATGAGTGGCAAAGAATTACCGGGTATTGCAGTTTTAACTAAAAAGAAATAGGTATGGCGAATACTATTTATAAAGCAGAAGATTTTGCGCTCGCCAATCCAAAAAAAGATATTGTGGTTATTTATCATGCATATTGCAATGACGGATTTGCTGGTGCATGGGCGGCGTGGAAAAAATTTGGCTCCCAAGCTGAATATTTTCCTACACAATACAATATTCCTATCAATTCAAATTTTAAAAATAAAACCATCTATTTGATTGATTTCACATTCCGAGGAGAGGAATTAAAAAATCTCATAAAAAATAATAAGCGCATAATTATTTTAGATCATCATATAAGCTCAAAATCAGCTATTATTAGTGCCCCCGAGTATCGATATAGCGATACTCATTCGGGAGCTTGGATCGCTTGGAATTATTTCCATCCAGGCACACCTACTCCCCGCATCATCCGTTATATAGAGGATATTGATCTCTGGAAATTTAAGCTTCCAAAAACCAAGGAAATTACTGCTGAATTTGGAATAACTCTTACTCGAGAGTCTTTTATAGAAATGAATAAACTTTCAAAAGTAGTTGAAAGCCCTGTTGGTCGGAAAAAATTAGCTGAAAAAGGATCGGCAATACTTGCATATCAAGAAAAGAAAATAAAAGAAATTGCTTCTCGCGCTACTCCTGCGATATTAAACGGAGTTCGCGTAGGTGTGGTCAATTCTGCTATGCTGAAATCAGAAATAGGACACCAAATTATGTTGAATGGATACCCTGCCGGAGTTATTTGGTCCGATAATGGGAAAAGAGTTGATGTATCCCTACGATCTGACGGTAAAAAAATGGATGTTTCAAAAATAGCTCAGAAGTTAGGTGGTGGAGGGCATAAAGCAGCATCGGGATTCTCATTTCCATCCGATCAAAAAGCGCCGTGGCGATATACGAAATAATCATATGTCCGAAGAATTATTCCAAAGTTCAACGTTAAAGATATTTACCGACGGCGGATCGCGCGGAAACCCGGGCCCTGCCGGCATCGGGTTTATCGTGGGAAATAAAAAATACGGCGAGACCATCGGATACGCAACCAATAATGTCGCCGAATACCGTGCCGTTGTTTCAGCGCTTAAAAAAGCAAAACAATTGCTTGGAAAAATTATGGCTAAGAAAACGGATATTGATATGCGTATGGATAGCGAGCTTATTGTGAAACAGATGAACGGAAAATATAAGATCCAAGAACCGGAACTGCAGAAATATTTTATGGAAATATGGAATATGAGATTAGATTTTAAATCCGTAACATTTACGCATATTCCGCGAGAACAAAATAAAGAAGCAGACGCAATGGTAAATCTCGCGCTTGATGGAAAAATAAGAGCTGATTTGGAATCCGAAGGGATGTTTTAGTTCATCTAGCTTATAACGAAAAACCGCCCAGCTTTCGCTGGACGGTTATCGGCAATTCGTAAGCCGGATTCTGTCCCATTTCGCTTCTGCGAAACGGAGGACGACAATTTATCTAGCCCTTCAATTACTCAAAGGGTCAAGCGGCACTTCCGTCCGCCGGTTGGCGGACGGACACGGCCTTGCACACAGATAAGGAATTTAGCCGTTTCACTTCCGTTTTGTTCTCCCTATAACGGAATTAAGCCATCAAGCTTGGGATAGGGCTCCTCCGCAAACTTTCGCCGCGGAGCGTCACTGTTCGCACCTCTGCATTACTGCTGACGGGCGTTACCCGCTACCTTTATCTTCGCTTGCGCGAAGACTGTGTGTCCGGACTTTCCTCTAAATGTGTATTACTACACATCCAGTAGTCGTCTGAATTGCTTTGTATATTATAGCATATCGGTTATATATTGACAATATATCCGAAAAGTGTAACCATTAGGCCTACTTTTAAGCACCTTTACAACCGAAGGAGGGAGAGATGAAGAAGTTTATTCTTTTTGCGGTACTTATCTGGGGGCCACTTGTTTGGCTCGCTCAATTCCTCGTGCCCGACACCATTCCTATGACCGTCACCGCATACTGCCTTTGTGAGCAATGCTGTGGCGAGTGGGCTTGTGAGACAAAGCGAGTAACTTCAATCGGTGACGACGCGCATATCTGCGACGGCGTCGCCGCAGATCCAAAACTCATTCCCTATCGTACTCGGCTTTGGATTCCTGGAGTTGGAGAACGCGAAGTGGATGATACGGGTGGCCGTATGCGACAGGATGCTAAGAAAGGCATCTGGCATATTGATCTCCGGATGGAATCTCACGAAGCAGCGCGTGCATGGGGAATACAAAAACTGGACGTAACGATTCTCTAACAGCAACCTCAACGGAAAGGACTAGCCATGCAAGTTAAAATATTCAGAGTCATGCTAGTAGATGAACATGCAAACCACAGTGGTCCGATCGAAACAGGATCGGAACTATTGGGAGAAACCCTTGTCAATGAATTTCTTGCTGGACCGATTGAGGTCAAACATCTTTTTCAGACAATTGTGGATCAGGGCATGCTTGCCATAACTGTCTTCTACGAAGAGGTTGAGAAGTAATCGCTCAAGAGGCAACATCCATGACCCAGTCACAGAAACCCATACACAACAAGCTTCTTACACGAGAACTTCCCTACGACACATATGAAGAGAGGGAAAGAACGGGACAGATTTTGAGTGATATGTATACTGCATATGAACCATGCTTTCTCCAGTGCAGTATGTCAGAGAACGCAGGGAAAATCACTGTTCACGTTCGCCCACTGTAAACATCCAGCAGAAGCCAAGTAGTTAGTGAAACCGCCACGTCCTTCGGGACGGAGGCGGTCTTTTTTTATATTCCGATGCGAAGTAAAATATGCGAATGATGCGAAATTTTTTTTCGCTTTATACTTTATATCTTCTACTTTATACTTTCTCCTGCTTTCTCAATAATAATCGGCGCGTGCTCCGTTTCACTACCTGCTAAAAATCCAAGCCCGAAACTTAATACGACAAGTAAAAATACAATTACGAAAAGAAGTACTATCTGCTTATGTTGTTGAAGCCAAAGTTGCATACCGATGCGAAATTTATAATGCGAATGTTGCGAAACAGATTGATGATAGTTTATCGTCCATTATCCATTGTTCATTTTTCAAACATTAAAGTACGTTTCCCATTTCTCATACAATTCTTTTGTTGCAACAATATCTCGTACGTTATATCGAGCAATATCTAAATATTTTTTCCTTTTAAAAAGATCAGTAACATCATCCCCTGTTACACCACCGGACTTTGGACTTACTATACCGAAGGCGCGCGTCCATAGGTGTAAGCTTCCTTTTCTCCGCATTGCGCCATAAAACGAAAGCTGATCCTGCAGATCAATATGAATCGCATCTGCATGCTGTTGATAGAGATATCTGCCGCGCATTAAATCTTTTGTGGGCTTTACACCGTTGATTGCTGAACGAGTTACGAGGAATGGCACATCAAACTGCCTGCCGTTAAATGTAACAAATACATCATACTCGCGCGCAATATCCCAAAATTTTCGTACCATATCTACCTCTGTCATGGCTTCATAGGTTACGCCATCTTCGTCAAAGCGTTTTGATTTTTGTCCCGGCGCTTGGTAGTACACCCCTCCTTTCATTTTTTCCACGTCTAAAACACCAATCGCGACGATTTGCCCCGTAAGCGGAGAAAAACCCATTCCATTTTTAAGATCATCAAGCCGAAGGCGATATTCCGTATCGTCTCCTGATTCCCGTTCAATCCAACGCGTCAGCGCGTCCTGGGTAGTCTTATCAAGCTCCTCAAAATCTTCTCCAATGGTCTCAATATCAAAGACAAGTTTTCTGCTGTTTGACGGCATATAATCATTATACTATACTGTCTACTGGCTTTACTAAAGCAGTTTAGTGAAGTGAGAAATAGCACCGCGAGCGAGAAATGGCCTCCGCCTTCGTTCCATAAACAGAACTTCGGCGAGATGCTCATAATTTCAAGCTCAACACTGCGTATTTCGCGAAATTATGGCACATACTAAATCGGGTGGCTCTACAAAACTGGGGCGGGATTCAATATCCAAACGCCTCGGGGTCAAGGTCAATAACGGTCAAACAGTGAATGCAGGAGGAGTTATCATTCGCCAACGCGGGACATACTTTTCAGCAGGAAAGAACGTCCGCAAAGGAGGAGACGACACGCTCTATGCCGTAACCGCAGGAACGGTACGGATTGCATCCAAAAGAAAGACTCGATTTGACGGCACGCCTGCGAAAATCAAGCTTGTCACCGTAGAAGCCCCATCAAAATAAAAACCGCTTTCAGTATTGAAGGCGGTTTTTATTTTGCTTTGATTTGTGTTTTTCAAAACACATATGCCGTGCTATAACTATTTTAGTTCCCGATACGCCCCGATCTTTCCTAACTCAAAAGGAAACACCGTCATGCCCATTAAGAAGAGTTTTTCTTTTCTCCATATATTTCCCAGACCAGTAGAATTTGTCATGGTTTTTGCTCTTGGAACTCTTGTTGGTGTCCATCTGGCTCCATTCTTTAAATCCCCCAAACCCACAACCGAACTGAAGAATGCAGAGAAAGGCTTTTGGGTCGCAGCTCCATGCCCAGATAGCCCGGACTGGAGGGAAGATTTCGAAACACACAGACTAGAAAAGCATTCAATTTTGTATTTGGATGACTCTTTGGATCATGCCCCTCATCCTGGAGAGAAATCCTGCTTTCCTCGCCTCCTCTATGTCACGAGGACTCTACATCAAGACAAGCCGGAAGATAATGCCGAATGGGTAAAGCTTGGAGACAACTTCTTTATCCAAGATTTATAAAAACTCTCGAACCCCCGCACGCGCTGCGGGGGACTTTATTTTTTCTTCGCCTCTATACGCACTTTTGCCGTTCCTTTAATTCCTTTACCAAAATCAATAACGACGTCATGCATTCCCAGCACTTTAATCGGACGTTCTAAAATTGCTTTCCCTGCTGCAAAACCGTGCTTTGCGATTTCTATATCAATATCTTCAGCGTGTACTGATTCAAAAATCTGACCCTGCTCCCCTGTTTTAACAAAAAAAATAAATTCCTTCCTCCCAATCTGTTTTGCAAGACTCGTTCTGTCTTCAGAATCTTGAGCAATGTTCGCGTCCCATGCGAATTTTTCTTTCAATATCTTTTCATCCGCGAGTGTGGCAAGTTGCCGCGGGATAAGAAAATTCCTGGCGTAGCCATCGGCAACGTCTTTTACTTCCATCTTTTTACCGAGGCCTTTTACGTCTTTGATAAGAACTACTCGGGTCATATGGTTAGTATACTTATTCTGTTATCGCGACCGGCTGTTCTCTGTTCTCAATTTCTGCCTGCAAAACTTCAATTGCTTTTTTGAGCTGTGGATCTTTCCCGGCAGTTACATCTGCTTCCGTTATCGTGACTTCAATATCGGGTTTCAAACCATTTTCTTCAATGATAGTACCATTCGGCAAAAGCCAGTTTGCTATTGTGATTTTAAGCTTAGAGCCGTCGCGGAGCGGGAGAAGCTCCTGTACCGTGCCTTTACCGAAACTATGCTCCCCTACAAGCTTTGTGCCACGCTGGTCACGAAGCGCTCCGGCGAGAATTTCTGACGCGGAAGCGGATCCTTGATTCATAAGTACCACCACGGGAATGTTCTTTAAAAGACCGTTACCGTCTGCTCGGAATACCCGATCCGGCCCTGATTTGAATTTTTCGCTGACCACAATATCTCCCTTGTTTAAAAACCAACCCGCAATATTAATCGCGACTTCCAAGTACCCTCCCGGATCATTGCGGACATCCAGAATAATTCCGTTTGTGTTATTTAGGGTCGCAGCAAGCGCCGCTTCTGCAAACTCCCGAGGGGCGATCTCGTTAAAACTATAAATACTGATGTGTGAGATATTCCCATCAAGAACCTCGTGTTTTAACGTAGGAACCGTTATTGTATCCCTTACGATAGAAATATCTTTAATCTCCGACCACCCCTCTCTTAGAATGCTCAAAACTACTGCTTGGCCGATGGGGCCGCGAATATATTTAACTGCGTCGCCCACGGTGAGTCCGGCCGTTGGATGACCATCAACAGCAATAATGGAGTCCCCGCTCTTCAGTCCCGCTTTTTCTGCAGGAGAAGCTTTAAGCGGAGCAACAACGACAACCTGATCTTCGCGCATACCTATTTCTGCACCAATACCGCCAAATTTTCCACTAATATCTTCTTCAAATTTTTTAGAATCTTCCGGACGGAAAAAGTTTGTGTTCGGATCGCCAATCGCAGTCGTGATACCCTCTATTGCGCCATAGAGAAAATCTTGATTGCTCACCTCCTCGCCTTTTAAGTGAGTATTCTTAAGCAAGTTCCACGCTTCCCAAAAAAGAGCAAAATCAACATCCTTCGTCGTATCATTTATGTTTGAAACACCCTGTACGAGGATTGTTTTCGGATTTTCACTGCCAACACGGTATCCGACATAGAAAAAACCAGCGCCAAGCACAACAACAATCAAAAGTGCCGCACCGATAGTTCCAAGTTGATGTTTCCAAAAAGCTTTCATTATATTAGTGTACAAAAATTACGCATAACTAACAACCTAAAATTAACTACAAGAAAAGTTCAGATATTATACTAATTAATTGCTCGGTTGTTCCTGGAATTCAAACTCCGCTAATGTTTCGTATTCAGAACCCGATTTTTTAAGACGCGATTGCACAAGTTGGATTTCTGATGCGTCAAAGGCAACATTAAACGGAATATTAAGTTCCGAAGAATCAATCTTATGCTCTGCTTGAAACCGCGCGAGCGTGACATGACAAGTAAATTTTCGATACTCTCTTGTGAATCGCAATCCTTCGTCTAATAATTGATCTTCAAAATCTTCTTTAATTTTACCGAGCGCATCTGACGTTTCTACGGAACCATTCAGCCAAATCATGCGTGGCGTATACACATGCTCTCCTCGATTTTTAGGGCCATACGTAATATCCGTGAATGTTATGCGCGGCGAATCAAACCGCTCCGCGGTATGTAAAAGAGCATTTGTTATGCTCGCAATGACATCTTTTTTTTGCTCTCCAAGAAATGTGAGTGTAATATGCATATCCTCCGTTCGTATAAAACGGATCGGGAAACTAATATTTCTCTCTACCGACTCAAGTTCTTTAAAGATCCTCTTCACAATGTCGTCCGGTATCGGAATTGCCGCAAAAAGCCGAAGTTTATCCATATTTTATTTCTTCGTTGGTTTTTTCCCTTCCCACTGTATTTTTTGAAGCACTAGCTTATCGTCTTTTACAATTGCTTGGAGAAGCTTAAGGCGCTTTCCATCTTTCATCGTCCATGCACCGGGTTCCGGATTGAACGCGCGAATTTTCCTTTCGATTACGCCTGCTTTTTCTTTATCTCCATCTTCTGCAATGGTTAAATCTTCAGGATTAATATATGCCTCGGTCGTCTGAATCTTTTTAGTCATTATTGCTTTCTTGTGGTCTTGCTCGTGCGGCTTAATCTTCCCACTTACCCATTGAGGAATAGTTTCCACAAGAAGCATTCCTCCTAGTTCCGCAAGTTTGCTCATAAGCGTAAACGACGTATCGTTTGAAGCTATTTTAAAACGCTTTATAGCCAATATCGGGCCGTGATCTGTTTTTTTATCAGTTATAAATAAAGTTACGCCCGTTTCTTTTACTCCCGAAATAATTGCGCTTTGGATCGGAGTAGATCCACGGAATTCCGGCAGAAGCGAAGGATGTACGCCAATAATGCCTTTTTGAAAAATATCCAAAATTTCTTTTGGTAGTATTTTTGCGTATGCGGCGACAACGGCAAACTCAACGCCTTTCATTCTTACTTGCCACTCGTCTCTGATAAGAGTTTCTGGCTGGAATACAGGAATCTTGTGTTCTTCCGCTAATATTTTCACCGGAGGAGGAGTGATGGCGTGTTTTCTACCCACGGGGCGGTCAGGATTGCATACCACGACTGTAGGGGGCATTCCTTCCCTTATCAGCTGTTCAAGAACAATTTTTGCAAATTCAGGAGTACCAAGGAAAGCGAATTTCATGAGTAGGTATTTGGTATAAGGAATAAAGAATAAGGCGAATTATGCTTCCCGAAGACCGCGAATAAGACCATTAGTTAGTTTATGAACTCTTATTATATCTTGAAATATAGAATGAAACTGCTCCGGCGGAATATATCCCAGATCTCGAGCAAGCATAAGTTGATTCTGTAATTCGGTATTTGAACCCAACGTAATGGCATAAAATTGTATTTTCTCTTTTGAAGATTTACGAGAAAATCCTTCGGCAATATTACTTGTCAGAGAAATAGCGGCGCGGCGCATTTGGCTAGTAAGTCCATATATTTCCTTATTAGGAAATTGTTCCGTAGCTTTATATAACGACAAAACTACTTTATGCGCCTCTTGCCATGCAATAAGATCAGTGAAATTAATTATTTTTGACATACCTTTATACCTTATACCTTCTTCCTTATACTTTTTTTATTTCTACGGGATGCAAAGATTTAGCTTTTTCCGTAAAGAGATGTCCGTTCAAATGATCAGTTTCATGCTGAAGTACGCGCGCGAGAAAACCCCAGGCTTTTATTTTTACTTTTTTCCCATTCGCATCGTATCCCACGAAAGTTATTTTTTCGGCTCGCGGAGTTGGACCGAATATACCGGGAACACTCAGACACCCTTCTTCCACAACTTGCTTCTCTTTAGAAACTTTAATAATTTCGGGATTTAAGAGGGCGTAAAATTTCGGGCGACCACCACGTTCGCCAGGTACTTCTGCTACAAACATTCTAATATTCAATCCGATTTGATTCGCGGCAAGACCGACGCCATCCGCGGCGCGCATAATTTTGCGCATATCACGTGCAAGTTCGCGAATAACACTCTTATTCATCGCGTGAATATCAACATCAGGAATTCTTGTTTTGAGAATCTCCGCTTTATCGTCGTTTTCTATCGTTACGATTTTCATGTGATTTGGAATCGTCTTTTTTAGTAACTAGGCGCATAAAATATGCTCCGGGATTTTTGATTAATTTATTTTCCGCAATACTCTTTGCAAGACGGAAAAGCATATCTGCATCTCCTTCTTTTGCAAGCTTAATATAGAGCGATTTATGCTTCAGATCTCCTAAGAGATACGCAATCTGCACGCCGGTATCCTGATAACGCGTATAAGCACGAGTTTGTTTGGAACGGCTTTTAAGCTCATCCAGATAAGAATTCTCTGACTTGATAGGCTCCATAGAGCGCTTCTTTAACCCCTCAAGATAAGAATCATCTGGTTTTATGGGCTCCATAGAATGGATTATAGCCGAAAATATGGGCTTTAGTACACCATGAGAACACTCGAGCTTTTTCTGCTCTTTTCACATTTCCTGATACAATTAAGGCAATGCTCTTTCTCCATAGATTACTCGCGATCTTTTTGGGAGTTGTTGTCGTAAGCACTGCATTCGCGCACGGCACGAACTTTTTTGAATTTGCTCCCGATGACAACGAAAGCCTGCTCGCCGCATTCGGAGAAACGCCCGCCCAACCATTCTACGCAGCAAATGATTTTTTGAGCGGCTTTGACGTGTGGCTCACGAATACTGGATCATCCGGAACTGCTACATTTGGAATCCGTGACGAAGCAAATACGCTCCTCAGTTCAAAAACAGTTACCATTCCTACTATTGCGGAAAAATATGGAGGAACAAAATTCCATGTAGATTTGGACACGCAAATTCCGATTACCGTCACAAAAAAATATCGCATCCGTATGGTGACGACGATGCCGAATCTTCAACTACATTATTCAACTCAATTCCAAATTCTTACGCATAATGCAGGAGCTTCAACTCTTTTCCCTGTAGAGCCCGCGCTTTTAGGCCAAGACGATCAAAGTTTTGCGTTTAAATATGGACTCTATGAAACAAATGAAACCGCTCCCCCAATTCTTGGAACGACGACGGTAACTGAACTTTCATTGAATTCAGTCAAAATTTCTTTTACCGCGAATGAGCCTGTGGATTACCGTGTAACGTACGGGCCGGAAGGTAGTGGAACGCAAAGTACAGCGTACATCGGCAATTACACTGTCTGCCCCTACGTACAAACTCCGTGCACACTTACGATCTCCGTAATTCCTGATGAGACCTATTCCTATATCCTATTTGCAAAAGACAATTGGGGAAACGAAACAAATGTTTCAGGAACATTTGAAAGCCCCTCGTCCGGAACTCCTCCGCCAACCGGTGGAGACAACGAACCGCCGCCTCCGCCGCCTCCGCCTCCGCCTCCGCCTCCGCCAACTGGAGGAGTTGAAAACACGCAAGCTCTCTGCTCAGACAATATAGATAATGATGGTGATGGACTGATTGATCTCACAGATCCAAACTGTGGTGCATTTATTCCCCCGCCACCACCCCCTCCTCCAGACAATAATAATCCTCCTTCCGGAAACGAACCTCCGCCAACCGGTGGAGATAACGAACCGCCTACAGGATCCGGATCTGGCGAAGAGTCAGCTGCGACCGAAGACAACGAGGACGGTACCGGCACGGTTACTATTTCCTGGGAAGCTCCGGAAAATACCGATGGGATTACCGGATACCGAATTGATATTTTTGACGAAAATAATATTCTTCAAAAAAGTCTCTTTGTAGATGCAGCTTCACGTCAGGTTATTGTGGAACGCCTCGGCAACGGAAAATATTTAGTTAAAATTTATGCGATACGAAACGGTGTCCCCGAACTCGTTGGCGATCCGATTCCGTTCACAATTGGCGATCTAGGAGGAGTGAATCCCTTTACTAGAAAACGAGTCATTGTTGTAGGAGGAATTGTCTTCGCAACGCTTCTTGGCCTTTCGTTCGTAATTTACGAACGGCGCAAACCAAAAGCTCCGCAAGCTCCCCAAGGCAGAAGTACAAGTATTTTTGATACGACTAACAACTAGTTAAAGAAGTTGATGAGTGGACAGTTGATCAGTTCGAGGAGTGAAGAGCGACGAAGATGTCGTAGTTTAGTAAAACGCGACGAACCTATTGTTTCGTATCATTTGCATATTCTGCTTCGTATCGGTCTAAAAAAAGACCGCCTCCTTTCAGAAGAAAGAAAGCGGTAGATGTTTCCCTAGGAGGAGTTTGAGTGAATCCTTATCCCACAAATTTTTGGCGACTTGCCATAGATCTCTTCAAGATAAAGGAGTTGAACTGTGTACGTCCTCCTTCCAATACTGAAAGTCCATATGGTTTTCAAGCGCTCAATAGCAAAATATTCCATTTGCAGGGAGGTAGTTTCATATCCAAGAACGTACACATCAGGATCTCTATTAGCACAGGATTTTGTGGCAATACTTGATTGCCAGAAATGATGGAAGCATAGCTCTCCCTCATCTTCCTTCCAAAGCCGGAAGTATCCAATTCTTTCCTTGTGAATACCAAACTGCCATTCTTTTCGTTCTTTGCGTTCCTGATCTTGAATTGGGACATCTCCATGGCCTGGAGAATATCCAGACATCTTCTTGCCCGATGATTTAGTGCTCTTAACACTCTCAAATGTCACGAATCCTGATCGCTGCAATTCAGATCCATAAGCAATAACGGTGCGGGCAGCTTCGCCATTTTCATCATTCTGAGAAATAAGTACCTCAATTGCTGCATTCACCGCAATCCGATCTATCTTTTGACTCATCTGCCCCTCCTGACTAGAGTTGTGCTTTTTGTGGTTAAGAACTATTAATATAGAAACATTTTTCTATTATATTCGTCAAATTTCTAAACCCTGTATTTTAAATAAAAGAGCGGCGTCTCTTCACCGAGACGCCGCGTGCGTTTTGTGTCATGACTGGAGACTTGTCTCCGATCACGGGAAGGTGATGATCGTGCCGTCCTGGGATTCCAATCCCCCAGTGTTGGGGTTTACCACGGTCACGATGTCGAAGCCGTTGCCAGTGCCATTGAACGGCCCTGCGACAGCAACGCCCGAAGAATCGGTAACGACCTCCTGACCACTGACGAACCCGTCAGATCCGAGGATGAAGATTACCAGAGTTTGGCCGGCTGTAGCTGGATCGGTTGAGACATTGGTGTTGTACTCACCTCCTACCTTATCTGCATTGAGCTCCACAGTGAATTCAGGAGGCGGCAAACCGTTTGTGGGTACCGAGGTGTTTACGTATCCACCTTGGACACCCAGAATGATGTCCTTCTTGGAAAGAAGACCTGCGACGGATTTCTCACCCGCCGACGAAAGCTCATCTCCGTATTTCGTAGAGAACGTGTTCCCTGAACCGAAATGAGATTTCGCAATGTCATGCACGTACGGAACCATCCTTTCGGAAGCATCCATCACGATCACGAATGATCCTTGAGATACTCCCGCATGCGCAGGAAGCGCATCCAGCATAAGAACGGAAGTGAATCCAGTCGCGAACGTGTTGAACCACGCAATCGCTCCCAGAGTCGAACCGTCCAGCTTTGCAACGGAACTTCCGTCTGCCTGGAGAGCGATTTCGTAGAGTGACAAGCCGCACCTTGCGGCACCGCCGACAACTCTGATTGCGTCTGCCGCATCCTCGTCAAAGTTATGAGCAATCACGAGGTAGAAGCTTCCGAAGGACGAGATATCCGGTGGCGGCGAATTCGGAGCCAATTGGTTCGCAAGAGCGCCGTTCATAGTAGCAACGAGACGGTCCATGAGTGAAAGACTGAACGTATCCAGCACAATCAGCTCAGAACCATGGAAGCCGAGGAAGATTACCTCACCTCCCATTGCCCGCTCCACCAGATTGGCAAGCGTATCCAATGCGATCAGATCTTGGACAGCCGCATGAAGCGGATTATCAAAGACCAATTGCCCCTTCGCGAATTCGTCGAGTTTCTGCATCCCGGCAATACCGCGAACGACAGAATCTCTCATTGCGTTAACCGCAGCAAGAGCAACTCCGCCAGGAGGCTCCACGAACCCTCCCGTAAACTGGGAGATGAAAAAGTCCTGAGGCGGCGATGATGCTGATTGGCCGTTTTTTTTCCGGACAATCTCCACCATCACTACTCCAGTTTCGATGCCGTCACTCCCGGGATCCATTCTTCCCAAAGGAATTGCGAATCGCGCGCGGTAGAAAACTTCCTGCTGAGGATCTTCTTGGTGAAAACCCTCTTGAACAGCCGGGTTCTCCACAACAAATCCTGAACCGAGATACCACCTTGCGTAGTGAGTCGCGTTGACGTCGGGGTTGTCGATCCTGACATTCAGAATGTCAGCACCGCGCCCTTTGAAACCGAAACTGGCTTTGGGACTCGCGAGCATTTCATCGCCGCCTCCCCCATGACAAGCGAAAGCGATGAGAAGCATCATGCAGAGATACAAGCGAGAAATGCTCATTACAGAGCTCCTTCTTTCTTGGTTTTCAAGTAACTTATGCACGCCAGTAGATCCGACACCATGCACTAGTTTCCGGGAATTAGAATATCCGAATATAGAGGATTTGTCAATGCCTCCCACCCCTTACCCTTGACAAATACATATATATCTACTATTATCTGTGAACTATAGGCGTCACAATATCACGCCCTAAACGTCATAATATTCACATCTTAATGAAGTAAAATTATCAAAAACACCCGTATGACAGCAAAATTATCCAGAAATACAGTATTTATAGCACTTGGACTCATAGGAGCCCTTGCGTTCGCGTTCCCCGTTTCCGCAACGTCAGCACCAGACGTCACTACATTTTCCGCTGAAAATGTAACCAAAACATCCGCAACTTTCTCTGGCCACGAAACGCAATCCTCTACTGGAAATGTCATTACGTGGTTTGAATATGGCACAAGCCCTTCCCTTACGCCCTCTAATTCATTCTCAACGGGACACAATATTACAAGTTATCCAAAATCGTTAAGTACTGATTTTTCCGCATCAGTATCAAGCCTTACCGCGGGAACTACCTATTATGTTCGTGCAGTTTCTAAAAATACATTCGGCATCGGCTATGGAGCAATAGTCAGCTTCACTACGACCGACAATCCTCCTACAGGTTCCCTTCCAACGGTAATCACAAAACCAGCGACTAATGTAAGTCAGACTTCCGCAACTTTAAATGCTTCTGTAAACCCTGAAGGCAAAAATACCGATGTATGGTTTGAGTGGGGTACATCGCAATCACTCGGAAACGCAACAAATCAGCAATCAGCAGGAAGCGGATCTTCCTTCGTAAACGTTTCCAAATCTATTAATAATCTTTCCCCAAACACGACGTATTATTTCCGGGCGGTCGGAGCGTCTAATGTTGGAGCAAGTGAAGGAACTATCCTTTCTTTTACAACTCAAGGTGGAGGACAGTCCGGATCAGCACCGAACATTACTACCCTCTCTGCATATAGCATCGAACAAACATCCGCAACACTTCAGGGTTCCGCAAATCCAAACGGCAACTCAACCAACGCATGGTTTGAATATGGCACTTCGCAGTCGCTCGGCAACACCGTAGGCAATCAAAACGTAGGCAGTGGCAACGGATCCGTAAACTATTCGTTCTCAATCCAAAATCTTTCTCCGAATACGACCTATTATTTCCGCGCCGTCGGATCAAATAGTTACGGCACAACCCAAGGAAGCATCCTTTCCTTTACTACGCAGGCGAATCAATCTTCAGGATCGGCACCTTCCGCAACTACGAACAGCGCTTCCGGGGTGGGACAGAACAGTGCGCTTTTGAACGGTACCGTAAATCCAAATGGCGGCTTTACTGACGTTCGATTTGAATGGGGCACATCATTCAGTCTTGGCAACACGGTTGGTTCTCAGACTGTCGGCAACGGAAATGGGAACGTTAATGTAAGTGCTTCACTCTTTAATCTTTCACAGAATACTACCTATTACTTCCGCGTTGTCGCGCAGAATTCTTCAGGGACCACATTTGGAAGCATTCTTTCCTTTACTACCCAAGGTGGAAATACCGGAGGTGGTGGCGGATCGGGCAGCCCATTTGTGAACACGATTTTTTCAAGCAATATTAGTGCGAATAGCGCAACCTTGCATGGATCCGTAAATCCGAACTCTGCTTTCACGAGCGGCTGGTTTGAATACGGCACTTCACAATTCCTCGGCAATTCAACTGCATCCATGGGTATCGGTTCAGGAAATTCCAGTTTGAATTTCTCATCCACCATCCAAAATCTTGCTCCAAATACTACCTACTACTTCCGTGCAGTCGGACAAAACACGTTTAGCACAAGTTATGGCAGTATCCTCTCATTTACGACATCTGGCAGCGGCGGTTCGCAGGGCAACTTCCCAACTGTTTCAACCTTGAATGCAACATCAATCAATCAAACATCGGCAACGCTTCAAGGATTCGCAAATCCGAACGGATCGCAAATGAATGCATGGTTTGAATATGGCACTTCGCAGTCGCTCGGCAATACAACCAATCAGCAATTCATTGGAAGCGGATTTGGAGGTTCAACATACTTCACTAGCCTCTTTAATCTTTCACAGAATACCACGTACTACTTCCGCGCTGTTGCACAGAATAGTTTCGGTACCGTATACGGCTCTGTCCTCTCATTTAATACCTCATCGGGATTCAATGGATCGGGTAATATTCCCTTTGTTTCCACAAATGGCGCTTCACTTGTAGAAACTATCTCCGCGCAGTTAAACAGCACTGTTGATCCTCGCGGATCGCAGACGACTGCACGCTTTGAATGGGGTACGACTCCATCGCTCGGCAATTCAACTGTTTCTCGCGATATTGGATTTGGACAAGGATCAATTCCTTTCTCATGGTTCCTTCCTAGCCTTTCGCCGAATACTACCTACTATTATCGCGTAACCGCAACAAATAACTTTGGCACATCCTACGGAACGATAACGAGCTTTAAAACGCGAAGCGTCTTTGTTCCGCCACAACCGACAACGCCTCCAAAACCATCCACTCCAGTTTCTCAAATTTCTCCGTCAATAGTACTTTCTCCAACAGCTGACAATAATAATCCGGCTCCGGGAGAAACGATTATCTACACATTGAACTATTGGAATGACAGTGATCGTCACGCGGTATCTCGTCTTATGCTCCGCATCACGCTTTCCGATGGATTGGAATTTATTTCATCTTCGAATTCGGTAGCTTCTGAATCAAATAACGTTGTAACCTTTAACCTTGGAAATCTTAATCCGCTGGATCAAAATTCCGTACGACTTACATTGCGTGTAAGAGACAATATGGAAACCGGCGACACGCTTACTGCTGGTGCTGTTATGAATTATCGCGACGCAAACAATCAGGATCAATCCACAAGCGCATACCGCACGTTTACGGTCAGCGGTTCAGGATTCCTTGCATCTATCTTTGGACTCTCTATTCCCTTCGGATGGATTCTTCTCATCATTCTTCTTATCTTGATAATCTTCTTCATCGCACGAGAGTTTAGTACGAAACGAGTGTATTATAAGAATTAAGGAAAGTAGTAGGTATAAGGAATAAAGTATAAAGCGAAAAAAATATACAACAAGAAGGCCGCAGATGATGCGGCTTTTTTGTGGCATATTGACAGAATACATAAAAGTATGCTATAATATGTTCATAGCTCTTTGATACGAATTTAGATGGTCATAGCGAAAAGCGGCTTATTCCCTACCTAGTGAAAGGCCTCTCCTCGCTATGACCACATCGGACCATAGTGCCTCCTCGGCGCAGAGGAAATCCGCCAGCCGACGGAAAACAAGAAAGGATGACGCCATGACGAAGATCATGACCGCAACCGAAATGACTGACGGCCAGATCGAAAATGCCGTGAACAAACTTCGCGACGCGATGCGCAAGCATCGTTCCCAGATCACCTCGGATGTCGCTCAACACGTTCTCGGTATCCCGAATCTTGGAATGATGATGTTCGCTCCCTTCCGCGATTGCACTCACGCGATCTCGAATCTCATCGTCCGTACGGTCAACGTGAATCGCAGCCGCTCTCCACAAGAGGCGCTCGATGCCACTCATCGCGCGCAGTACACGTACCGCAAGATCGTGGATGCGATGCCTAAGGCCTCGGCCGATGAAGTGGAGGTTGTGTTCTTCAAACCTGACCTCTCAAACCGCAACGGTTTCATCTCCGATGACGACCTTGCACATGAGTTCGATCTGCGTGGCCTCAATCCCGCCGACCCCTACTCCCTCGCCGCCGTGAACGAAGCCGACCCCGCCTTCGCGGATGAGAAGCCTCACGGCACTCACTGGAAGGATGCCGAGGGCAACTGGTGCTACGCCACGTTCGGCCGTTGGCACGACGGGCGCGGGGTGTTCGTCAACCGCGACGACCTCGACTGGGACGACGACTGGTGGTTTGCCGGCGTTCGCAAGCCCTCCTAGCCCAGGAACAAAGCTCCCTTTCGTACATCATGTACGGGAGGGAGCTCTTTTTTATTTTAAGACCGATAAGAAATCAATCTCCGTTTCTTAAACTGTTCAACTCATTAACTGTCCACTGATTAACTGATCAACGGATCTCTTCCCACGAGAAAACTTCGTACTGGTCAGACGTTAATGGAAATCCGGGTGGCGGACTGAAGAGTAAATTATTATCGTAAATAATGGTACGGGTTTCGTATCCTGAGCAGTACACTCCCCCACAGGTCCAGCTGAATCCATAGCGTTCATTTGTGGCCAACATGCCAAAAAGGGTCACGGTATCCCGCAGGGCTTCAGGCCCGCAATAGGTATTATTTTCCGTTGGAGCACGGTAATACAGGCGCCCGATTCGCTCATTTTTAGAAATGAGAGCACCGTCAATACGTAAATCATCTTCACTATATAACCCTACGTTGATATCGTTTTGGGAGATAAGACCAATAACGTCAGTCCCGTCGTAATTCGTGTACCGAAGATCATTATTGATATTGATATTTTTAATCTGTCCGGGAGTTTCGGGGAAACGCGCGGCGCCTATCGTAATGCGTGCGGAATCAATTTGCCCACTTACCCAAATATCATCTTCAAAAAAGATGAGTCCGTTTGCAGGAAAGGGATAATTACCTAAAAATGTCTTTGTATTGACGCTCCACGTGTCCCAGTCGTTATCCGCTACAACGTTAGAACATCCTTGTGGTTTTGGAACGATACTGTTTACCCGATATACATCAAACGTATCGTTAGTTTTTACAATGACGTCATAACCAGATTGGCCGGAATCCGGAAAATAAGTTCCATTTGCTTGTGCATCGGATTTTATTTCCGCCAAATCTGCAATAATGCCGTCAAAATCAATTGCTGGAACTGGAAATTGCCTGCCCGCCATGAAGACATCTGGTCGTTCGGGAACCTGTGCTGGAGGAAGCGGATCAACGGGCGAAACATGCGTATGAACGCCAAATTCATCTTGTCCCGAGTGATCGGGATCGTTATAGCTCGCAACGGCGCTCGTGATTAAATTATGGGCAAGTCCGTCAAAACGAATTCCTCCATTGGAGTGAATAAGTCCAAAGGTTTCCGTACCCACACCAAAGTACATCGTGTCGTTCGCCACAACAGCAAATTTTGTAAATGATGCAATACCCATCTTTGCTTCAATAGTGCGCGCACTTCCCGGCGCATCGTCTAATATGCCGGTGGAGCGTATTGTTGTAACCGTTGAACCAAGAATAGGGGCTGTAATAGTTAAAATAAATTGCCCAATTTTATTTCCCTCACGATTATAATAATCAACAGCATATGGACCGGGAAGTCCGGTACCGTTAGTATAGTCCTCTGGAGAATGCGCTAAATGCCACCGATAATATTCAATTCCCGCCTCGGCGATTTGGAATGCTTGCTCGGACTGCACCGATCGAGTAACTTCCGTAATATTAGTAAGCGCGAGATTCGTAAGTACGGTAAGAAAGGCAACGGAAAGCGTCATTAAAAGAAGGGTGTGGATAAGCATCTGTCCACTCCTTGTCGTCAATTTGTTTTTTTTGAAACTACACATGGTTATGGTTTACGGATTATCTCTCAAATTTCTAATAGTAACTTTACTGGAAAATGAGAGTGGAGGAGGAAGTTGATTTAATACTTCGTCAACAGTAATCATGATACCTACGACACGAATGTTTAATACCGGAACGGGTTGGGTAAGCGGTGTCGTCGTACCCGCATAGGTATTATTATAGTACGTAAAAATAGGAGTGGTAGTTGAGATGATATTCCTAAGCACCGTCCGCACACTTTCCTGCGCTCCTGTCGTTGTACTGTAAGTAAGCGGCTGACCGGTGGGGTAAATAATACTCCTTTTTAGTTCATCGCCGGAAAGATAGTAATGAATTCTCTCGCGCTCTGCCCCTTTATCAATATTGGCAAAGAAAATAAACTCATTGTCTTTCGCAATTTCTATCGGATATGCCCCAATACTAGATTGGGAAGCAGATCGAACTTCTCTCACGATATCACGCACCACCCGCTCCGCATCCCGTCCGATGGAAAGAGATTTTCCAATGTATGAATTGAATACAAATAAATCCCTCTGGAATACGACAATGCCGCCACCAACCGCAAGAATGACGGCAAATGTAATCAAAAACTCAATCAGCGTAAAACCTTTCGAGGAGCGAAGAGCGACGAAGATGTCGTGGTTTAGCAAAACGCGACGAACATTATATATTTTTTTCTTCATATCATTTATTGCGGATTCATCATTACTTCTAATTCCTGCCAATCATTATTTACTGTCATGAGCTGGCTTTCCGGAGCGAAGCCCGGAATAGTAACGTCTACATTATAGGTATCAATTGCAAGCCCACCAAAATATGCCTGGCCGGGAGGAACGCAATCGGAAGCGAACGTAATCCCCACGTCGGAAATGGACGGAGTAAAGGTTGTGCTCGCGGTTTCCAAAAATGCACGGTACCTAATATATTGGTCGCCGTTATGCTCCGCGGCAATAGCAGTACCGCTCGTTGTGTAATAGGTGCCTTCCGTACCATCAGGACCGAGATACGTCCATTCAAATGGTGTTGTCGTAGTCGCACTCGCGATTTGAAATTTCACGTTAGTTTCAGCAGGTTGGCTTATCGGCTCCCATGTGAGATGAAAAAAGTTGCTGGGCGAACCTGTATCAAAGAGAGACGAAGTAAGGTTTCCTGAAGCAGCGTATACGGACGGCTCCGTTTCCGCGAGCGTTATGTCCCCTACAGGATTATTGGTTACAATATTTCCGTCCTGGCTGAAATATTGCGTATCGCTTCCAAAAACTAATTGTCCGTCTCCGCCGGACCAATCCGTTTGTGTGAGAGATCCCTTACCTGTCGTCTTTATCGCACTGTAGGGCCCCGAATCAATAACTACGCTTGCGTTCGCAAGCGGCTGGGAATTCGTCGCGTCGCGGACCGTAACGACGAGCGCGCGTGGATTTTTCGGTCCCGTAATAATTTTAAAATCTTGCGTACTATTTGGGTTTACGGTAAGCGGAAGCCCCGGGATGGTACCTAACACATCTAAATTAGAATCCAGAGTGAAATCCATAACGTAATTGCCCCACTCTATAGTATTTAATGTAAGTAGTCCTGAACTGTTCGTCATAACCGTTTGATTAAATTTTGGAACATCGGGAGCGGTGCCGATAAGTTTGCTCCCCGTTACTCTAAAATCAAAACTCCCGACTCCTCCGCAGGTTTGTGTAAGACTGGAAGCATTAATTGTACTCACGCGGTCTATAGAGAATGTCGCTTGAGTCACCGTCTGTATGGCAACCGTAACATGGGGCTTTGTAGGGTTAGGATTTGCTACGCTTGATGTGTAGGTCTGATCCGAAGAATATCCTGATTTGCTTACTGTAATACGATACGACTGGACTGCCGGCGGAGCATCAATAATTTTTAAAAATCCGCTTGCATCTGTAACGTCAGTAATATTGATGTTAGGAACTACTGTTGTATTTGTGATAGTAACAGTCGCCCCCGAAACTGCTTGCCCATTAGCGTCCACTACTTGAACGAATAACGCTCCATTCGTGCTTGCCGTCTCTAATCCTTTAGGAGCCGCTCTTCCTGTAAATGTAAACGTCGTGGGGTCATCACACAACACGCATGTGATATTTAATTCAATTAGTTTGTAATCCGCAGGAGAAAGATCGTTTGGCGAGCCGCCGAGCAATCCGTCAAACGGATCGTCCACATTGCGAATAGTTGTTTCTATTGTAAACGTAAGCCCTCCTTTTTCTTTTGTAACCAGCGCTGTAATAACTCCTGTCGGCGCGCCTCCCACCGTACCTACACTTGCGTACGGAAGATTACGAATAATTTCTATTTGCTCATTCGCAACTTGAGCAGCCGCGATACGCGTACGTGATGCTCCGAGAATATCTAAGAGCGCGGAAAATCCGCGATACACGCTAACAGCGATAATCAAAAGTATCGTTATGCTAATGAGCGTTTCAAGCAATGTAACGCCACGCTTTTGTTTCAAAAATGAAAAGCGCATTACTTCTTATTATACCCCGCCTTCCGTGCGAAGGGTTGTGCACAAGAATAAACGAGTATAAAGAATCAAGTATAAAGAATAAAGGATTTGTATTTTTTGCTTCATTCTTAATTCCTTATTCTTTATTCCTTATTCTATTTTTACCTAATCGTTTGTGTCACCTGATAAATCGGCGTAATAAATGAAAGCGCGATAAACCCCACAATACCACCCATAACGAGGAGTAAAATCGGTTCTAAGATGCTGGATAAGTTTTTTACAAAATCATCAACTTCGTTTTCGTAGTACTCGGAAAGATATTTCAAATTTTCAGTAAGATTGCCTGTGTTTTCGCCCACTTCAATCATGTTAGAAGCGATAATCGGAAAATGGCGAGGGCGCGTTGTAATAAATTTTGAAAGGAATTCTCCTTTGCGCACGCCGTTCGCCGCTTCTTCCAGCTCGCTCCGATAGACGGTATTCGTAAGCGTAAGCGCTGCGATGTTCAATGCTTCTGTGATTTGCACGCCGCTCGTAAGGAGTAATCCGAAGGTACGTGTAAAGTTCGCAATGTTGTAGTTCACAATAGATTTTCCCAAAAAAGGAACATAAAAGAGCGAGCTGTCATAGATATATCTTATCGGCTTTAATTTGAGTAAGAAACGAAGCCCGATAAAGAGAGCGATGAGTCCCAAGCCGATCCAAATGCCGTATGAGGAGATGACTGCGGAGAACCAAATAAGCGTACGCGTGGTAAATGGAAGTACGACGTCCGTATTTTCAAAAAGCGGAAGAATTTTTGGGAATACAAAGACCACCATCGTTACGCCAATGACGACTGTCGCGATTAAAATAATAATCGGGTAGATAAGCGCACCGCGGATTTTTTTCCGCAGCTCAGCTTTTTTTCCGAGCTCATTGCCGAGATAAATCAAGTTTTCCGGCAACGTACCGCTTGTTTCCGCGACTTTGATGACGTTGATAAATAAATCTCCGAAAATATTTTTGAATTTCACGAGCCCATCCGAAAGGAAAACTCCGCGATTCGCGTCTTCCATGAGCGATGCTAAAACTTTTTTAAAGGATTTGCTTTTTGTCTGCCGGTCAATCAGCTTCAAGCTATTCACGAGCGAGATGCCAGATTTTAACGCAAGCGCAAGATTCTTGGTGAAAAGAATTCTTTCATCCAACGAAACGTGCAAAAACATGTTTTCAAATTTTTTATTCATGGAATACACGTAAGACTTCTTCTATTGTAGTTACTCCGCTCATCGCTTTTTCAATACCGTCTTCCAACATGGGTACCATCCCTTCCGCGATTGCGGCTCTCCGAATCTCCGCCGCGGTTGCCCTCTGCATAATAAGTTTGCGGATCGGTTCCGTAATTTGAAGGACTTCATGGATACCGATTCTGCCTTTGTAGCCAGTTCCTTCACATTTCTTGCACCCTACTCCGACCACAAATGTCTGGTCGCGATTTAAATATTTATCCGGCACCGTGCCTTTAAGCGATACAATCTCTTCCGGTTTTAACTGCCGTTCTGCCCTACAATCATTACACACTTTGCGTACCAAGCGTTGGCCGATCGCAATATTGATTGTGGAAGCAATTAGGAAGGGCTCTACTCCCATGTCTAAAAGCCGAGGAAGAGTCGTCGCAGAGTCATTTGTGTGGAGCGTGGAGAGCACTAAGTGCCCCGTCATCGCGGCGTTAACTGCGATTTTTGCCGTGTCGTCGTCTCTAATTTCGCCGACCATGATAATGTTCGGATCTTGACGCAAGATAAAGCGCAGTCCGTCTGAGAACGTAAGTCCGGTTCTCGTATTCACCTGCACTTGGTCAATGCCGCCGATGGAGTATTCAATTGGGTCTTCAATCGTAATGATAGATACGTCCGGGATGTTTAATTTTTTAAGCACCGCATAGAGCGATGTCGTTTTTCCGGAACCGGTTGGTCCCGTTGCCAAGATCATGCCGTACGGGCGGCGCATCGAGCTGTTTAAAATTTCAAGATTTTTTACAGAATATCCGAGAGATTCCAGCGAAAGCCCCTGTGACTGCTCTGCAAGCAAGCGCATCACGCAGTTTTCTCCATAGTATGTGGGCGCGATGGAAACACGGACGTCTAAGTGGTCGTGGCCCGGAACTTGCATCTTAAACCTTCCGTCTTGCGCGGCTTGATGTTCGTCCGTGCGAAGGCCGGCAAGAATTTTAATGCGCGTTACAAGTTCCGATTGCAGATTTTTTGGCAGAGAAAAATTGTCGTGAAGAACGCCGTCAATTCTGAACCGGATGCGGATTTTATCCCCCTCCGGATCAACGTGGATATCCGAAGCACGAGCTTCAAAAGCTGCAACAACAATCGCGTCCACAAGCTTAATGACGGAAATCTGGTTTGGATTCCCTTCCAATTGCTGTTTCATCTCTTCAATACTCTCCGTATGCCGATGACTGCTTTCAGCTTCCGCGTTCGGCGCTGCCTGCTGCCCCGTATTTTGATTATTATTTTCGGTCATATTCCAGAATAATAAGCTGTTTGTCTTCTAAAACTAGATTTTCAAATTGTGTATTAGGAAGTCCGTTTACCGTCATATGCATTTTATATCCCTCGCGTTCCATCGGCTCTCTCCAAATTTTAAAAAATTGACCAAGCGTAAATGTTTTCTCCGGAGTCGCAGGATCAATATAGATTGTTCCCGATATATCCGACGTATAAAGTTCCGCCATGCAACGCTTTGCTACACCGATTTGTTCCGGAATAGCTTCTGGTGAGCCGTCCACCAGAATTTGTAGTACAGAATAATCCCCTCCGCTTACCGGTTCGCGATTTGAAAGGCAGCGTACGTCTGCATTTTTCCATGCGGCAACGTTCCGCTGATTTGGACTTATCAATTTCCACGCGAAAAATACAACAACGCCGAGGATAACAACAAGAAAAATCCAAACAAGAATCGGTTTGTTTTTCCTCATAAGTTTAAGTATACTACACGCGAAGCATTTGGGGAGGTTAATGAGTGGACAGTTGATGAGTTGAACAGTTAAAAGCAGATAATGAGTTAATCAGTTAAAGAGTTTATTTGTATCTTCTAGATTCTACTTATTAGCTTCTAGATTCTTATTTGAATGCGGGGTCGTCTAATGGTAGGACACATGCCTCTGGAGCATGGTATCGGGGTTCGAGTCCCTGCCCCGCAGCATATACAAAATAAGCCCACTCCTGTAGTGGGCTTATTTTGTATCTATATTGTAGGCAGGACTCGAACTGAAAGGAGGGGTCGGGAGGAGAGGTATTCCTCCCGTGTAGGAAAATTGTTAAAAACCGAGGGTTTTTAAGGAGTGAAGTGACGCGTGAGATGTCCCTGCCCCGCAGCCGATTTTTAAGCGTAAAAATCGCGTCGAAACAAGTATGCTTTCGACGTACATTAAACCCGACTTGCCCTTGTGGTAAGTCGGTTGCCCGCACCGATCGAAATAGTGTATTTTATAATTTAGTGTTCTTTTCCATCTAAGTCACAAGGAGGATTCGATGACCGAAGAAAGATTTCCGCCGATTCCTACCGGATCGCTCGTGAGAACAACCAAGCCAAATATTGCTCTCCGCGAAGAATGGACAGAAGAAGGTTGGCAAACCCGTGAATGGAATATTGAAGGGCGTACTATTGGCTACCACACCGCACATGGCCTTTTCTATTTCGTCCGACACCCCAATGGAACGATAGGAAGTTATGATGGTTCAGAATTGGAAGTCGTCACACAAAAATAGAATCTGCAATTACATCACGACCAACGAACATTTCATTCGTCTCAATTGGTTTCCACGACCGTCCTATCCCTACCTGGGATGCGGCGGTTTTTTTGTGCTTGCAGAAAAGTATCCTGAACATGCGTTGAAGAATTATCTTACATCAAATCCCCGACTTGCCTTTGTGGTAAAGTCGGGTTTACTATGTGCTTGCAGAGCGAACATAAAAAATGAGCGCTCCCGCAAAATGAGACAATGAAAAAATCCGTTGCAAATAACGTTTATCTTTTGAGGAACAAACAGGGATTAACTCAAGAAGATTTCGCTCAAAAAGTCGGCGTGAGTCGTCAAACGATTATCGCGATAGAAAAGGGAAACTATACCCCTTCGGTTTTGCTTGCGCTTAAAATCGCGGATATTTTTAAACGTCCCGTGGAAGACATATTCCATCTTACGCAATGAAGAATAATATTCTACATATTGTCATAGTCCTTGTGCTCGTCGTGCTTCTTATCCTCCTCTCAGACCCATTTATGCTCTGGATGCCTCCGCTTGCGGTTACGCTCGCACTACTCGGCGTTGCTACAGTAATGTGCGTGTTAGCTGGATTTGTTATTAAAGAACGATCAGGGGACGAACGAGAAATGATCCACAGAATGAACGCTGGGAGAATTGCTTACCTTTCCGGCCTTGCTGTCCTTACGATTGCGTTTGTTATGCAAGGATTTTCGCACGCTATTGACCCGTGGATCCCGATCGCACTCGTGGTTATGGTCGTCTCAAAATTAATCGCACGCATCTATTTTGAGCGGTATCAGTAAACGTTGACGTTTGAAAGATATCCACAGGAATGTAAAGCAGACTTTACATTGTTTTTTGTTGTTATATACTTACAGGTATTAGCAATATTATTTAAAAAAATTATGAACAGTACAAAATCAATTCTTATAGTAGTTATCGTGCTCGCGGTCGTTGGTATCGGCTCATATAGCTGGCTTACGCCCGATACAGCCACAGAAGATAGCGCGATGATGGAAAAAACTGACAGCAACGTTATGGAAAAAGAAGGGGACGTAATGATGGAGAATAAAGATACGGAAGTGATGGACAAGGGAGATGTAATGATGGCAAAAAAAGGATCATACGAAGCATACAGCCCAGAGAAGCTCGCTCTCGCGGACAAAGGCAAGGTAGTACTTTTCTTCCGGGCGTCATGGTGCCCAACATGCCGCACACTTGATGCGGATATCAAATCAAACTTGAACGCCATTCCCGAAGGAGTGACTATCCTTGACGTAAATTATGACAACTCAACCGCGCTCAAACAGAAATATGGTGTTACTTATCAGCACACGCTTGTACAAGTGGACTCTTTGGGAAACCAGATAACAAAATGGACTGGCTCCCCAACCCTTGCCGCCCTTATCTCAAATATTAAATAAGTATGACGTTCCTCGCCGTTTCGTTTATCGCGGGAGTACTGACCGTTCTCGCACCGTGTATTTTACCGCTTCTTCCGGTGGTCGTCGGTTCTTCCGCGTCCGGTAGAAGTAAGGCAACGCCATACATCGTCGTCGGCTCTCTTGCTGTTTCTATTATTCTTTTTACCTACGCTCTCAAAGCTTCAACGGCATTCATTATGGTTTCGCCGGAAGTATGGACGTACATTTCTGGAGGTATTTTATTCCTCTTCGGAATCACGCTCCTCTTCCCCGACCTTTGGAGCAAGATTCCTGGCATAGCAAAACTCTCTATTGGTTCTAATAAGCTTTTAGGCTCCGGCTACGAAAAGAAAAGCATCTGGGGAGATATCGTTATCGGCGCCGCACTTGGTCCTATCTTCTCTACATGCTCGCCCACGTATTTTGTGATTCTCGCATCGGTGCTTCCAGCAAGTTTTTTCTTAGGAACAACGTACTTACTAGCATACACGCTTGGCTTGTCTCTTATACTGCTTTTTATCGCTCTTCTTGGCGAACGGTTTGCAAGTAAACTCTCGGGATTTTCTGATCCTAAAAGTAAATTCAAACGCGGCATCGGCATTCTTTTTATCGTTCTCGGGCTCTTGATTGCCTTGGGATATGAAAAAAAGCTGGAAACGGCAATTCTTGATAGCGGCTATTTTGACATCACGAAGATAGAAAACATTCTCCTTGAGCGCGTAAAATAATATGAGGAAAGAATATCATCTTGGCATTACTATCCTTATTCTTGTCGGCGTCGGAGTTGCCGTGCTTTTTGCATCTCCTCAAAATCCCGACATTACTCCGCGTAATGCATCAGGAGTACCGGAAGGTATTCCCTACAAAGAGATCGTTAACCCTTCAGGATTTGTGAATACAAACGATCTCCCTATTACCATTGCGGACTATATCGGCGAAAAAGTTATTCTTTTGGATGTCATGACGTATTCCTGCATCAATTGCCAGCGCACGTTCCCATATGTGACTTCGTGGTACGAACGGTACAAAGACCAGGGGTTGATTATTATCGGTATCCACACGCCAGAATTTGCGTTTGAAAAAAATAAAGAGAATGTTGAAAACGCAATGCAGGAATTCGGCATTACCTATCCCGTAGTTCTAGACAATGACTATGGTACGTGGAATGCCTATGGTAATCGTTTTTGGCCAAGAAAATATCTGATAGATATTTACGGCAATATCGTCTATGACCACATCGGCGAAGGAGCGTACGAAGAAACGGAGATGAAAATCAGGGAGCTCCTTGCCGAACGCGCCCAAGTACTGGATGAGAGTGAAATGGTATTGTCCGAAAATAATCTCGTCTCTTCAACTATCACGAGTGAGACTACAGCCGCCAAAAGCCCGGAAACGTATTTCGGTTCATTGCGAAACGAATATCTCGGTAACGGACAGCAGGGAAAATCTGGAAAGCAAACTTTTATAATACCGGAGAAACCTTCTCCTAACACGCTCTATCTCGGCGGGATATGGAATATCACTGGCGAGCATGCGGAATCCATCCAAGACGCAATGGTTGTATACAAATACAACGCTAAGGAAGTCTATATCGTCGCGAGTTCGGATAAGCCGGTGGAAATTGAAGTCTTGCAAGATGGCAAGCGCGTTACCGGAGAAGCGGGAGTTGATGTAAACGACAATGGAATAGTAGTGATACAAGAGAGTAAGCTTTATAAACTCATCCGCAATACCGAACCTGGTGAGCATACGCTAGAACTCCGTGTTTTGGATTCCGGCACGTTACTATTTGCATTTACGTTCGGATAAAACCAAGAAACATTAGAGATTTTTATTCTCCGTCGCCAAGCACGGCAAGTCAATCGGAGTCCCAGAAGATCAATTGGATTTTCTAATCAAGTAATTACAACATTCCAACATTCTGCAGAATGTTGGAATGTTGTGTAAGATTTCTTTACGTCGTTGCTACGAGTTTAGTGTAGACGACAAGGCGGTGCGTGTATGTAGACTTACCGGGAACGGGTTCGCCGTGGCAGGTAATAAGGTTCAGATACAATCCATCGGTACGATTAAAAATCTTTGGAAGATGGGTAGTATCCGTGTAAGGGATCACGGCAATTTCCTCTACTTCAAAACGCAGTTGTGAGCCGTCTGCCTGCTTAACATATATTTCATCCCCTACTTTGAGTTTTTTTAAATTCGCGAATGCCTGGTACACGTGCGCACCAATGACCGCGCTTCCCACTTCGCCCGGCAGGGCACGGCCGTTAAACCACCCTACGCGACTCGGATCATCCAATACATCCATATCTCCTTCAGGGGTAAGACCAACAGGAGCAATCGGCTTATCTAGTGAAATGGTAGGGATAATGAGACGGCTTTGATCAATAGAAAAGATTTTCTTTGGGGCTGGCGCCGGTTTCTCCGGTTCTACTATTTTTTTTGGCTCCACATCAACGTTCACATTCGTCGTGATTTCCGGTGCATTCTCAATTACAGTTTCTAATTCGTCATTTAATATATCTTCCGATACGGAGAGAGGTGTAACAATAGGAACTGATGCGAATTTTTCTAGTATAAGAATATTCGGAGGAATAGCGGCGCTCGCGGGATACGCCAGCACTATAACTGCTATTTCAATTGCGATAGTAAATTTTATAAAACTCGGCATGCGAACTAAGTATACCCAGAAGAAAAGTTTTGTAAATTTCCTATGAAGTTCATGAAAATTTCACTAAAAAATCCCTTATTTTAATACTATTTTCATTTTTTAGTACTCCGATCAAAACGTCGGAGCTTCGTTAAAAAATTAAAAGCGGCCGCAGAGGTCTCCCTCTACGGCCGATGTTTTTACAGACTCGTTTTGTTAACGTTCAGCTCTGGAACTTCTGGGCGATACAGACACGCAGGTCGCCGTCGCTGTCGTAGTCAGGAAGACCGCCGTAGAGGTCCCATCCCTTCTGAACGAAGAGACCGACGAACACGCGGCCGCCGCCCGAGCCAAGAGAGGAACCCCAATGGTACCACTCTTCCAGCAAGCGTTCTTTGTGAACTTGGAAGATCGTCGTGATGGCTTCGGCGATCACCGCTTCCGGAGTCCGGAAGAACTGACCACCGAGCTTTGCGATTTCCCGTTCTTGGTTATTCCAAGAGGTCCTCGCGAAGCGGCCGTTGAAGTCAACGAGGTAGTAGCCGGTTTCGGGTTTTGCCGTTGCCCACTCGTCCTCTTGTTTCTTCAACCACCAATCATTGCTGTAACAGCAAGGCTGGCTCTTCGGATCCGTTCCGATCTGATCCCGAAGCTCGCGAAGCGAGAAGCCGAAACAGTAGGTGAGACGCCAGTCGGCGTCGCCATCGCGATTCTGTTCAGCACACTCACGAAGTGTCATCTCAGAGTAACGAATCCTACGATTATAGAATTCCGCAATAAATCCCACTCCAATTTTTCGAGCTTTTGCCGCCAGATCGATGCTGACGATTTTTTGCTCGCCGAGTATGTTAATCGCTCGCGCGAGCGTGACTTCCGTCTTATCACTATCCCAAGAGGGATTATGAAGGAAGCGTTGGAGCCGAATGCCATCGATTGATCCATCGCCGATCTTACGCCAGAAATCCATCATCTGCGGAGCCGAAATGCTCGAGTCCGCGACCATGACTTTCGAACGAGTCATAGCAGTATCCTTGTGAAAGTGCTTTTCCCAATACCGTCGGGAGAACGGGTTTCCAAGCTGGAAACTTCCTTTATTATATCATATATGCATATAAATTACAATACTTCCTATACTCACTTTGATAACTACAACATTCCAACATTCTGCAGAATGTTGGAATGTAATGACTATAAAAACACTCGCCCTACTTCCGTCGATAGCGCACTTCTACCTTATCCCCTGCTTGTACTTTGTCCCCAAGCACCGCAAGTCTGCCGTTGATAAAAACTTGTTTTTTAGACACCAATTCATCGGCGGCTCTCCGCGTGCAGTTTCTTCGAAGCGCCAGAAACTTGTTAATCCGTATGGGAAATATTGGTTCTTCCATATATATTATGCAGTATACCCTACTTGCTCCGCGGCTGTTGCTCCTGCAATAAATCCGGTCGTCCAGCAGAGTTGGAGACTATAGCCGCCCGACGGACGATCAATGTTTAATAAGTCGCCGATAATATAGAGATTAGAGAAGAGTCGGGAACGCATGGTTTTGAAATCTATTTCTTCTAGAACCACTCCGCCGCTCGTGATAACTGCCTTTTCAACACCAAGAAGCTTGTGTACGTTAAGCGGGACATTTTTTAAGAGTGTTACGAGTTTTAATCGATCTTCGCGAGTAACGCTATTGCACGCGACTTCTTTATTAATGTCCGAAAGTTCCGCAATGACGGATGCAATGCCGGGTGGAATAAGCGTGGCGAGCGCGTTTCTGAATTTCTTCTTATCATGTTCTTTGAATAATTCCTGGAGTTTAGTATTCAACTTTCCATGATCGTACGCGGGCAATATATCAAGAGAGAGAACGACATCGCCATAACGCAACAGTTCGCCGATATCTTTGCTCATATTAAGTATCGTGGGACCGCTCACGCCGACGTGAGTAAACAGTATCTTCCCCTTTGTCATACCCTGCTTCTCGCCGTTTTGGAGAATCGTAATCTTAATATCCGAGAGACTTACTCCAGCCAATCTTTTTACCCACGCGTCTTTGATCGCCACGGGAACGAGGGAAGGAGTCGGTTCAATAACGGTATGACCGATTTTTTTCAGCCATTTGTAGCCATCGCCCGTGGAGCCAGTTTCCGGACGCGACGTTCCACCCGTCGCCATAATGAGCGATTTACCTTTAATCACTTTTTTATTCTTTAGTTTTACGCCAACAAGCACGTTGCTTTCGCGCGCTATTTCAACAACGCTCGCATTAGAAAGCACCGTTACGTTATGTTTTTGGATATATTTTACGAGCGTATCAAATACTGACTTAGCAGCATTAGAAACAGGAAACGTACGTAGTTCATTTTCTACTTTTGTAGCCATGCCTCGGACATGAAAAAAATCCAGCGTTTCCTTCACGCTCCACCGCGCAAATGCAGAGAAAAGGAATTTCCCATCGTCTTTAAACTTTGCCAAGAATTTTCGGGTATCAAATTCGGAATTTGTAACATTGCACCTACCCCCGCCCGTGATAAGCAGTTTTTTGCCGAGCGTCGCGTTCTTTTCAATAAGAAGTACTTTTGCTCCCTTTTCCGCGGCAGTACCGGCGGCCATCATGCCGGAGGGCCCTCCCCCGATCACGATTACATCCCATAGCGTGTCTTTCAACATTTCCGATATCGTAGCAGAAAAGCCAAAATACAGAAACTGACAACTTAGAACTTATAACTAACAACAGAACAGAATTTAAAAGCCAGGAAAGCCCGTTTAAGAAATTTATATGCCACGACTGGTGTTATAGATGCACCACTATATATGAAAATACAACGAGAACTTCCACAATTTAAAAATAAACGTGTTCTTATCGCCGTTACCGGTGAACGGGCGGGAAAACTCTACCTTGCGGAGAACGGATCACTCAAAGAACTGCAAACTATCCGGACGCCAATCCCTCACTATTCGGATAATGAAGGATTTTTTATGACACGCAGTGGACGTGGTGCTACTCGTTCCGGCGCGGTACGCGAACCTATCCGTGATAAAATCCGTGCGGAATTCATGAAGCTTTTTGCCGAAGCACTGCATGACAACGCGGAGCGTCATCAACCTGAAACTGTATATTTCTGCGCGCCCCAGCAAGTCGCGCGAATCATGCAAAAGTCGTTTCATACCAGCGACCGCAAGCGCATTACAAAAACAATCTTCGGCAACAGAACAGACCGCCATCCGTTTGAATTGCTTAAACTTTTGGGATAGGGGCTAGGGGGGGTTAGAGTATAGAGGCAGTGCTTCACAAAAAAATTAGTGTTCGTGTGTTTTTCCGTGAGAAGCATTAAGCGTATGAGTAAAGTAATTAACTGATTCTTGAATAACGACGTAGACAAATCTTAATGCGACTGCTCCAAATCCAATCGCCATCCACGAGGTCATAAAACTCAATAAACTTTCTAATTCCACGGCCATAGCAAAGCGCCATGGCGGAACCCATCCCCGAAGCGGATCGGAAATAATGACAGCGAAGAGGGCAAGCCAATATGTGAAGCAAAGTCCGCAGGTTACTGCTTTCGCAATTTTTCCTGGAAGAATATTTTTTACAGCATTGCGAAGCCATGCTGAATTATTCAGTAAACTACGCCAAAGAACCGCGGTTCCAGCAACAACAATACTTGTCATGAAAAAATTGGACCAGATCATAGTTCTGTAAGATATATTATATTTTTATATGAATGAATATTCGAAAGTTTTTTAAAAGTACTCCAGAGTGCAAGCGTGAAAGCTCGCACGCTGGAGTGAATTGGGAGTTCAGGCGCCCTCAAGCGCCATCACTTCATTGGTTTCGGGAGAAAGTCCCATCGCAAACGGAAGCTTGTCTACCAGGATGAGCACTGACTCCGAAAGCAGGTGAGACAAAAGAGCTGCTGTCGCCTTGCGGATGTTCTCCTTCGGAAGACTGTAGCGAAGCATTCCTCCTTCGATCGGTTTCTGCAAACTGTGTTCGCAGTCGCAGTTGTGATCAAAGAACATGCCGCTTTCTTGGAAGATGCGTGACTGCACATGGAGAAAGAGTGCATGCGGTTTTCCAAGCGCATGAAGCACAGCATCCACGTACCACCAGTCAATCGGCAAGCGATCTTGCTGGGAGAGAATGGAAGCTTCTTCCGTTGGGTTTTCTCGCGTCATAAGACACGCAAGAGAATTCCATACAGAAGAGGGTACGCGATTGCTAAAATCGTACGAGAGCTTTTGGAGAGCCGCGAGCACATTGGTCTTTAAGACGTAATGCGGATCATCGGCAAGCGGGGCGAAATCGGCGGAATTGAAGGGCTTCAAAAACCCTTCCCCGGTGATGCGAAGAACTTCTTGCGCTTGCTCTCTGAAGCCATCTCGTTCTCCAAGTCGTGCGAATCGGTCTGCGCGATCCAAGAGATCCGCATGGAATCCCCGATCTTGGAGCTGCCTCCAGACTTCCGGAAGTTCCACTTCTCCTGTCATGTCTAGCGGTATGACGTTGATTTTCACGAAGAGCTACTCCTTGTTGAGAGTTTTTCCGTAGTCAGAGAACCCAGGCGTTCTTGCTGCAGAAAGGATGAAAACGTGCTTTTTAGCCTGGTGAATGGCGAGGCAATATCTATGAGACTTATAAGAATCAAAGACTAAACCCGCCATTCATCAACCCAAAAACCAAGTCTACCGTATCCACTCTATTAGCTACTATATCTATTAACTACTATTTAATTGCAAATTATTTGCATTTAGATTAACATGATAGTTATGACAGCGTCAAGCGAAGCAACAACCTCACCGCATTCTCCATCTCTACCGGATTCTCCCGCTCCCATTCTGCAAAGATTGGGACTTAAAGCCACACCACAACGACTTGCCATTTTAGGGCTGTTATTCAATTCTTCCCTTCCTCTCTCTATTAAGGGAATTTCGAAACAGCTCCCCCATATTGATCCGGTCACGATTTACCGAAATACCTCTTTCCTTCTTGAAAAAGGAATCCTCCGCCGTGTGGAGCTTCGCCACGGGCACGCCCACTATGAAATTGTAAAAGCTCAAGATCATCACCATCTTATTTGCACTGCATGCGCGCGTGTGGAAGAAATAGCGGGATGCGATATTCAGATCTTGGAAGATACGATTCTCAAAAAGTCAAAACATTTTAAAAGTATTCATGAGCATGCGCTGGAATTTTACGGACTATGCAAAGAATGTTCTAAACTAGCAAAATAAAACACCCTCGTTTTACGGAGGGTGTTTTGTTTTGTGTCGTTTCCTTTTGAGTAGACTGTTCAACTCATTAACTGTCCACTCATCAACTTTCTTAACTATTCTTCTACCGTTATCGTCCCAACCATACCCTTTGCGCGATGATCGCCAACTGAGCAATAATATTCAAACGTTCCTGCCTGATCTGCAACGAACTCAATCGTTTCTTCTGCTCCGCTTGCAATCTGTTTGGTGCGAGCGTTGAATTCGTCAATCACGAAATCATGTATCCCTCCTGTGTTCTTAAACGTTACGCGAACTATATCTCCCTTTCTTACTCTCATCGTTGAAGGCGCGAATGAAAATCCTGATCCCTGAACCGTAAATTCTCGGATTTCACTCTCTACAATATCATCTCCTACATTTGCATCTCCATTCTCCATATCCACCGTAGCTGGACCTTTGGTCGCAAAATAAATACCTCCACCAATAAGCAACACTGCGACAACTATAATTCCTAGTGTTTTGTTCATATCAAACGATAAAAATAATGATTAATAATAAGACCTTAAGGAATAAGTATATATCACATCTTCATAATGTCCAAAAATCCAATTTATAACCGGAAAAGCACCTATTTCTTCCCTTAATACGAGAATTTTTCAAAGTGGATTTGCCGCTTGGGAACCCCGGACTCCCGTAACGATGCGATGACTGATTTCATCATCGGCCATGGCCCGCAGATGTAGACATCCCGATCACGGAAGTCGCGTGCGAAACGCGCGATCATCTCTGCAGTAACTTTTCCAAATTCATGACCGGATTCTGCCATATCAGAAAACACATATTTACGATTCATAACGAGCGCGTCCAACTCGGACTTGAGAGGAACGTCTGCCATACTCCTATTATTGTAGACGAAGATCATGTCTCCACCCTTCTCTTTAATAGATTCTGCCATCGCGCGAATCGGAGTAATCCCTATCCCTCCCGCAATAAAAAGATATTTCTCCGTGCGCGCGGCGCGTTCGGTAAATCTCCCCAACGGGCCTTCTACGATAACTTTCGTTCCGGGAGTAAGTTTTGGAATGCGAGATGTGAAGTCTCCGGAGTTTCTAATAGAGAGGCGAAGATACTTTCCATTTGGCGCTACGGAAATAGAAAACGGATGTGGCTGTAGAAATCCCCTCGCGAGAAAAACAACATTAATATACTGCCCCGCTTCATATCGGAATTTTTCCATATCTCTTCCGGTAATATAAACGGAGGTTACACTCCCTGTTTCCCTTTCAACACGATCTACAACAAATCGATGTCGGTAGTATAGCCAGAAGGGGCGAAGAAACCGATAGATAAGTATTAGGCCAAAAACGCTAAAATTCAGTGCAAACCAATAAGTGATGCCGAGTCCGTGACTTACTGTTGCCCCTTCGGTCTGATGATCAAAGATAAACCAAATACCAAAGTACATCGCGAGATGCGTAACGCGCCATGTCTCATATTTTAAAAATCGGCGAATTTTAGGAAGTGCGAAAACTGCGGCGGTGAGGATAATGATAAATCCAATAAGCGCATTATTCACTTCTTCCCAGTTAGAAATAAAATCAATAAATTGTTCCACCGGTGAAATGCCATGTGACATCGCATATCCCAAGGAAAGTAAAATCGGATGCATGGGAATTGTAGCGGCGAGCGTGTATCCCAAGATGCGATGCAAATTATTCAATTTATCAAAACCATAGGCACGCTCAATAAATGGGACACGGCTCACAAGAATGAGTTGGACAAGAATAAAAAACATTGCCAAAAGCCCTGCTAGTCGCCCTAATGCAATAAATGTGCCGTCCGTTGTTCCGTCAAAAAACAATAATGATCCGTTCCACCACAGGAGAAGAATAGCGGCGAGATTAGCAAAAAAAATTGTGTAGATTAGGAATCTCCTCATAATTTCGTTCATGATATGGTAACATCATTATATATGAGAATCTCCACATTAGGATTTATTTTTGGTTTTGTAGGAACCTTTGTCGCCACACTTGGACTTGCAATCCGTTGGGTTGAAGTTGTCGCAATTCCATTTCTCTATCCGGTGCGGTTTGTAATACAGCCTTTTTCCGACTATTTTGCTTCACTTCCGGGGATTTTTAATATCCTACTCTTCGCAACATTGAACGGTATTTTCTACGCCATTGTTTTCGCCCTACTTGCATGGATTTTTAGAAGCTTAGATTAACCATTGCATGATATCCGCGATTGATAAGACGCTCATCACCTTTTTCAAACGAATTGCTAACCCCTTCGCACGATTTGGCATTTTTCTGGTTTTCTTCTGGTTTGGAATTTTGAAAGTTATCGGGGTAAGCCCCGCAACTCCGCTTGTGCAGCACCTCTTTGAGCGCACGATTTCTTTCATGCCCTTTGATACTTTCCTTATTCTCTTCGGGCTTTTTGAAATGGTTATCGGTGTCCTTTTTCTTATAAAGGGATTGGAGCGCATGGTTATGCCCCTTCTTGCGATCCACATGGTAACGACGGCAATGCCTCTTTTTCTCCTCCCTCAAGAAACCTGGAGCGGATTCCTTATTCCTACGTTGGAAGGCCAATATATCCTGAAAAACGTACTTATTATCGCCCTTGCGATCGGTATCGCTGCCCAGCTTACTCCCTTATCTGATAAACGCTCTCGCTTGACAAAATAAAAGCTTTGCGCTATCATAGCTTCAAAGCTAGAGTCTCACTGATAGAAATGTCGCAGCGAGCCTCCTTCTCCTGGGCTCGCTCTAATTATATTTAATAGAGCCTTTGGCTTTAAAAAATATATGAATAGAAACTTTAAGACGAGATCTTTTGGTCGCAATTCTTTCCGTCCCCAGAGACCGTTTACCGGCCGCCGGAGACCTTATGAAAAGCGCCTTGATGTCTCAAAATTTATCAACAAAGCTGTTATTACTGAAGCTGTAGAGCAATTTAAGCCGGAACACGCGTTTAGTGATTTTGCGATACATAACCACATTAAGAGTAATATTGCCGCAAAGGGATATATTGCTCCTACGCCGATTCAAGATCGCGCGATTCCGCATATTTTGCGCGGAGACGATATTGTCGGTATTGCAAATACCGGCACGGGAAAAACCGGAGCATTCTTGATTCCTCTTATTAATAAGGTGGCTCATGATCCTTCTGAAAATATTCTCGTAGTCGTACCGACTCGCGAACTTGCCATTCAAATTGACCAAGAGCTTCGTGAGTTTGCGGCAGGCATGCGTCTCTTTTCCGTCTGTTGCGTTGGTGGAGCGAATATTGGCCGCCAGATCTCTGATCTGCGCCGTCCACATCGCTTTGTCATCGGCACACCAGGAAGAATAAAAGATTTAATGAAACGCAAGATGATTAATCTCGCGCGCTTTAAAACTGTTGTTTTGGACGAAGCAGACAGAATGTTGGACATGGGCTTTATCGCCGATATCCGCTTTATGCTCTCCCAGACTCCGAAAGAACGACATACGCTCTTTTTCTCCGCAACGCTCTCTCAAGAAATTGAAGGATTGATTAAGGAATTCCTTCGCAATCCGGTTACGATTTCCGTAAAGACACGCGATACCGCAAAGAACGTTGACCAAGACGTGATCAAAGTACAGCGAGGAAAAGACAAGATTGACCTCTTACACGAACTGCTTATACAGCCAGAATTCAGTAAGGTGTTGATTTTCGGAAAAACTAAGCATGGCGTAGAAAAGCTTTCTAAACTGCTCGCAGGCCGCGGATTCAAAGTAGAATCCATTCATGGCAATAAAACGCATATGAATCGCCAACGTGCCTTAGGATCATTCAAAGAAAGCCGCATTAAGATTCTTGTTGCAACTGACGTCGCCGCACGCGGATTGGACATTGATGACGTAAGTCACGTCATCAACTATGACCTCCCCGCAACGTATGACGACTACGTTCACCGCATCGGTAGAACCGGACGCGGATCCAAGAAAGGAAAAGCGCTTACCTTCGTTGAATAAACAAAACACCCCGCCAACTGGCGGGGTGTTTTGTGTGCGTGATATGCTAGTAATAGTTGTATATGTTTATTCCATTTTTTAAACAAGAAAACGAAGACTATTGTGCACCTGCAGTATTGCAGATGATTTTTAATTACTTCAACATTACTATTTCGCAAGACGAGCTAGCAAAAATAGCAAATACCCCAAGAGTCGGAAGCTTTGGCACGCTCAATAAAGATCTTGTTCATACTGCAATGAAATATGGATTACATTGCTATGCAAAAGAAAATGCAACGATTGAAGAAATTCAATTTTTCTTACACAAAAACATCCCTATCGTAGTAAGTTATATTAATCCTGACGGAGAAGAAGGTCATTTCGCTATAATTACCGACATCTCATCAGATATCATTACCATGAACGATCCATGGAACGGAAAAGATACTGAAATCTCCGTAGAAAATTTTTTACCCCGCTGGCGTAATGGTTTTGAACCTGGAGAACGCTGGATGATGGCAGTTTCTAATAAAAAGTTTTAATCCCAATTTCGTTGACCAAAAGACTATTTTTTGGTATATCTGAACGTGGTCTCTACGGAGGAAAAACCAGTGGCAAAGTGTCCTATGTGTAACGAAGAACTTCGTTCTTCCATTCCCGGCAGTACAGAAAAGATGAGCCTGAGAGATGACCCCGAGCTAGTTTCTCTCCCAGAAGCCACGTGCTTCAGGTGCGCAGCAAACTTTGATGTACTTGCGAACGAATCTCTCCAACACCACATGTCCTTTTCTAAACACCCCCGATCATAACCCTGAAAGGAAGCAACGTATGATCAAAGGTAAAACCCGCAAGGAAAAAACCCGAACGCCCCGCGATCAAGTCTTCTTCATTCTGAGAGCAAACGGAGCTTCAACTGCAGAATCCATTGGAGAAGAAATGGATCCCAAACTTGACCCTCTCGACCTAAAAAAACTTCTTCGTTACCTTGTGAAGGAGAAGCAGATCCGACGACAACTGTCCCCTGAGGGCAATCGGAAGAACGACACCTTTATTCGCTGGTAGCCACTCAACCCCTGTCTTCGCTCGCCAAAATTCGGCAGAGCTGGCAGGGGTCTTTTTTATTCCATCGTTTTTCTTCCGCGCAACTCACGATGATATTTTACAGCAAAGCGATGCGCTTCATCGCGAACTTTAATAAGTGTTTGTTCGGTTATTCCTTTAGGCGGAGATCCAAAAAATTCATTTTTCTTCCTATCGGGACCCTTCGCAATACCAATAATCGGTAAGCGAAGCCCAAGCGCAAGCAGGACTCCCTTCGCAGCATTTACTTGCGGAAGCCCGCCATCAATAAGAATTACATCGGGGAATGCCCACCCCTCCTTCGTCCCAGTTTGCCGGACTGCGGCGGGCAGACCTCCCTCTCGCGAATGTGCAAACCTGCGCATTAAAACTTCACGCAGCATACCGGTGTCATTTGCCTGTGAAATAGTTTTGATTTTAAATTTTCGATATTCATTCTTATCCGGCTTTTCTCCTATAAAAACAACCATAGAGCCAACTGCGGAATCTCCTGAAATATTAGAAATGTCGTATCCTTCAATTCGCATTTTTATTTTTTCATCCGGATCTTGAATCTCATTTTCTCCGAGAAGCGCAACATCCTGAATATGCTGGAGCGCAAAAAGGCGGCGTTTGATGCTTTCTGCTTTTTCGAATTCCTGTGCTTTTGCAGCGGATTTCATATCCCGCTCCATATTCGTCGCCACGCGCTTCTTCTTCCCATCCAAAAAAAGCTTCATGTTAGTAATGATTCCCCGATATTCGCTTACGCTTATTGCCCCAATACACGTTCCCGGACAAAGCCCTATTTGATAATCAAAGCATGCACGAGTCCTTGGCGGCATCGGTTCACCGTTTAATACCCATTCGGGAGTAGGATGAGTCGCAAATGGAAATATTTTTCGTATAATCTTCATCGCGTCGCGTATAGCGGTCGCAGACGTAAATGGGCCATAGCGCTTTCCTGAAGCAACGCTTTTACCCCGTACCAAAAGAACGCGAGGGAATTTTTCTTTCGTAATTTCTACATACAGAAAACTTTTGTCATCTTTTTCCCTAACATTAAATGGCGGTTCATATTTCTTAATCAATTCCGCTTCGCGGATAAGCGCTTCTATTGCCGTGCCCATTTCTTCGTATTCAATGGAATGAATCCTGCTTACAAGTTTCTCAATTCGGGAATCATGCGCTTTTTGAAAATAACTGGAAACGCGCCGTTTTAAATTTCCCGCTTTTCCTACATACAAAATTCCGCCCTGGGAATCTCTCATGATATAAATGCCCGGGTTTTCTGGAAAATTTTGATATAGTTCTTCTTTTTTCATACTTATCATTTCTCTACGATCGTATAGATTTGTTAAGTTTGCCTAACTGTAAAGAACCGGCTTTTTGAACGGTGAATATGTGTAAATATGGAATAGTTTCGATATCGCGCAAATATTCTATAAAAGATCGAGGTATGGGAGGATTACCAATCCATACGCTTTTTTGTACTTGTTTGAAATTTAGAGCAATAAGCTCTGTGCGCAGACAATCTCTTTTCTTTCTCTCACGTTCGGGAATATCAAAGATAATGATCATGCTTTGATTATGATTCACAATTCGAGTTTGATAATCAAGATAACGTCGTTGCAAAGAAACTGCCATATTCCCCGCTTTGGTAATACACCAAGACCCATGATCATTTTTAGCAATAAGCCCCTCTTCTTTTAAGCGAGAAAGGATAACATAAAATGAATTTTTACTAAGAGCTTTTTCAGCGGAAATATTTTTCTTGAATTGATTTTTTATTTGCGTTCGAGCTATTGAGAGCAATGTTCGCGAAGCTCCAGAACCGCCCAATATTACTGACAATCCAATAAGAACAACATCTTTTTTTGACAATCGCATCATTTCTTAAACTTATCATTTTTCTACGATCGTTGTAAATTGATAAGTAAAGACCCTGCGGAGCGATGAAGCTCGACAGGGTCTTTGAATTATCACTCGTGAACCTCTTGGAACAGACGGTGACCACACGCGGAGCAGAAGACTACATATAACAATGCTATCTCCACTTCCTCATCAGTGAGGTTTGCCAAGGTTTCAGCAAGCCCTGGATGTTCCTGCGTGCATGAAATAAGAACAAATTGGACATACGGCATTTCTACTTTCGTTTCGAATTCCTGGCTACAGAAGGAAGAATTCGAAACTCCACATTGCGCGCAAAACGCATCTTCGTTATAGAGAATTCGTTTACAATTCTCACAACGTTTTTCGATGCGAGCGACCATTAGCAGATCCTCATTTTGCAGTCCCTGCAATACCGCGGATCTTCCAGGTCCCTCCGCACCTGCCTACGAATATTGCGATGCGTGGTAGAGCAGACACTGCGCCGCTCTTCAAGCGTGATGCCGTTCTCACGTACGAATTCCTCACGACTGAAGTTGGGGTTCTCCCGACCACAGTCCATGCAGGCATACTCGGCGGGAGTCAAGAAACTCTCGCACTCGCACTTCGTCAGATCGGAAACCTGTTTAGGTCCTCCTATGAAACCCATGCCTTTCAAGATCGCACCGATGTGTTCCGGCCCTTTCGATCCTCTTGCCACGATCATGGAATACTCCTCACGAGGTGTTACTGAAAGAGAGACTGAAACGCATTCAACGTACTCCTTTAATTATACACAAAAATACAGTTTTGTCAATTACCTCCTAAAAACCTTATTGTTTCAGCACTTTACGAAGGTATTCTCCCGTAGAACTCCCTGCTTTGCGAGCAACTACTTCTGGTGTACCGGCAATAAGAATCTTTCCCCCTTTCTCTCCCCCTTCAGGCCCCAAATCAATTACCCAATCTGCGGTTTTAATAACATCCAAATTATGCTCAATAACTATCACGGTATTCCCGCGATCTACAAGCCGATTCAAAACATCTAATAGCCGTTGAATATCCGCGAAGTGAAGACCTGTTGTTGGCTCATCTAAGAGATAGAGCGTCCGCCGTGTATCACGCTTGCCGAGTTCCGCAGAGAGTTTGATACGCTGCGCTTCTCCTCCAGAGAGAGTTGTCGCCGATTGGCCTAATTGTAAATATCCCAAACCAACTTCGTCTAAAATTTTCAAGCGATCATGAAGCCATGGAATATCGTAAAAGAACGTAACCGTTTCTTCCACGGTCATTTTTAAAATGTCATAAATATTTTTGCCTTTATATTCTACTTCCAGCGTTTCGCGGTCAAAGCGCTTGCCTTTGCATACATCGCATTCCACATAAACGGTCGGTAAGAAATGCATTTCAATCGCAATCGTGCCGTGTCCTTCGCAGTTTTCGCATCGCCCTCCGGGCGTATTAAAACTAAACCTCCCCGGTTTATATCCACGCACCCGCGCATCTTCGGAAGCGGCAAAAAGTTCACGAATATATGTCCATGCACCGACATAGGTCGCGGGATTTGATCGAGGTGTGCGCCCGATCGCCGATTGGTCAACGTTGATAACTCGATTGATATATTCCAAGCCTGTCATGCTGTCGTGCGTTCCCGGCTTGAAATCTGCGCCATTAAAACGGTTCGCAAGTGTTTTATAGAGCACGTCATAGACAAGCGAGCTCTTACCGGATCCGGACACGCCGGTTACCGCGACAAATCTGCGAAGCGGTATGTCTACCGTAAGATTTTTCAAATTATTTTCTTTTGCGCCCTTGATGCGCAGATGTTTATGGTCTTCTTTTATTTTTCTCCGTTCGCTGGGAACAGGAATCATCTGTTTCCCGCGCAAATAATCCAACGTTGGCGACGACTGGCTCATGTCCTTTAAAATCGCAGGTACAGGGCCTTGGGCAATAATTTTCCCACCATGCACACCCGCACCCGGGCCGATATCCACAAAGTAATCTGACGCGCGGATAGTGTCCTCGTCATGCTCTACGACGATAATCGTGTTCCCAAGGTCGCGGAGCTCGTGAAGAGTATTAATGAGCTTTTCGTTGTCCCGCTGGTGCAGGCCGATCGTGGGCTCATCTAAAATATAGAGCGTGCCAACGAGGCGCGAACCGATTTGCGAAGCAAGGCGGATGCGCTGTGCCTCCCCTCCGGAGAGCGTCCCCGCTTTTCTGTCTAGCGTAAGGTACTCCAATCCCACATCCCACATAAACTGCAGACGGCTTTTGATTTCCCGCATTGGAACTTCGGCTACAGTTTTCAGAGACTGCGCTTCTGACGTTTTCCCGGAAGCAAGTTTTTTTGCGAACAAATGGAAAAATTCAATAGCATCCTCAATGGAAAGCTGAGTAATATTCACAATATTCTTTCCATCAATTAAAACATTTAACGATTCTTCTTTTAATCGCTTACCGTGACAGGCTTTGCAAAGATTTTCTGACCAAAGATTCTCTGTTCCCAACCCGTGGCATTCGGGACACGCGCCATACGGGCTATTGAACGAAAAAAGGCGCGGTTCAATTTCAGGAAACGAAAAACCGTCCTCTGGGCATGTAAATTTTGACGACAGTGAAACCTCTCGCCTGTCGGAAACTTGGTTCGGTTTTTCTTCCGATAAACCTCCTTTTCCGCTCGCTTGAATCGTAAGCACTCCTTGGCCATATTTCAAAGCATGTTCAACCGCTTCCGCAAGACGCAAGCGATCATCTTTGTCTTTGAAATCTAGCGTTCCCGGGACACGATCTACTACCAAATCAATATCGTGTGCCTTATAGCGCGAAAGTTCTATGCGGCTGCGAAGTGACATAAATTTGCCGTCTACTCGAACTTCAGAAAATCCGGCGTTTAAAAAATCATAGAGCATTTGGTAGTATTCCCCTTTTCTGCCGCGCACAACCGGAGCCATGATAAGAAGATTCGTTTTTGCTGTATTTTCGTCTGCGAACTGGATCGCAATGTCTACGATCTCTTCTGCGGTCAGTTTTTTAATTTGTTTTCCGCACTTCGGACAATAGGGTTTTCCCGCACGCGCAAACAACACACGCAGATAGTCGTAGATTTCAGTAATCGTCGCGACCGTGGAACGCGGGTTGGAAGAATGGCTTTTTTGGTCAATAGAGATTGCTGGAGAGAGTCCTTCTATTTCATCAACGTCCGGCTTATCAAGTTTGCCTAAAAATTGGCGTGCATACGCAGAAAGGGACTCGATATATCTGCGCTGGCCTTCCGCAAAAATAGTATCAAACGCCAAAGAAGACTTCCCCGAACCGGAGAGTCCTGTGAAGACGATCATTTTCCCGCGCGGGAGTTCAAGACTAATGTTCTTGAGATTATGCTCGCGAGCTCCTTTAATGATGATTTTGTCCTGTGCCATATCAAGTTTTCTCTATAACGCGCGAAACGCCCCCTATCCTCTTTTCGTAGGGGGGTATGCGGGAAAGTCTAGCAGACTCCCATATAAGAATAAAGAGACGAGAGAATAAAAAGAGTCCGCGAAAGCTCCTTCTCTAATTACTAGTCTTCAAAAAATTCATCGAGAGATGCATACGCAATGCGTGAGATTTCTTGTACGGTCTTAGCAAGACTATTAAAATCTTCTCCCTGTGTCATTACGCAAAGAAGATAGGGATGTTTGGGATAATATATTATGCCGCAATCGTGGAGTTCGTGAATAATTTTTCCATGAGACTCTTGAGATGAAGATCGTGCGCCGAATTTATGCGCAATAGTAATATTTTCCGGTACTCCCGCAACGATGCCCTCTCTAAAATCAGTTTCACTTAAAAGCTTTAATGCGAGCTCTGACATTTCCTGATTTAAATAGGTTGCCCCATAGAGCACTCGAAATACCATTGAGTACTGCTCAGGAGTCATAATATCGAGCGCGTCTTCTTGGTTTGTAATTTGCAATGGGATTTTAAGGTCTATACGCGTCTTTTCAATTGCCTCAATAATCCGCGCATCTGCATGTGAGAGTAAAAGATCGAGCGCCGGATTGCTTGAATACACAATCATTCTCCGAATAAGTTCTTCAATTGAGTATGCTTCTCCGACTACGAGCCCCCCTGCTTTATTTGCCCGCGGGATTTCTTCAATGAAAGAGCTGCCATTATATATAAGCTTTTGGACAAAAATACCTGGCGTTTCTTCGGCAACTTTAAGATATCCAATCATAATAATCGTCTTAAAGAGGCTCGCAGGTATATATTTTGTCTCCTCGTTAATCCCAATCCACCGACCGCTATTTAACGTTCGAAGATATACAGAAATATCCTGAACATGACGTTCTGAAAGTGCGCGACTTATAAAAGTCGTGAGTGCGTCCTCAGTTGGTTTTAATTCTCGAAATGATCCTTTTACTGCAACTTCGCACGCAAGTATAGGAGCAGTGAATTCTTCGCTAGTCCCGCGAATAATAGATCCGCGAACATTCGCCTGGGTAGAAATCCCTTGAGTTGTAATGCGATCAGATAAGAAACCTCCAATGAATCCAATGACTAATATAATAAACCCAAAAAGAACCTGCCTTTTTTGCATATAGTAAACTTTAGCCTTATTACTATACTTTTACAAACGCCACGCCTTCTCTACAGAATAGAGTAAACCATGTACGCACCGAGCACGATCAAGAAGATACCAATGAAGAGGCGCATTGCACCGCGATGTTTGAGCCGCCACGCTTCCAACTTGTCCGAAGAAGCTCCAAAATATGACACGAAGATAATGATAAGAAGCGGAAGAATGAATATAAAGTTATACAGGAGAAGTAATGGGACCGCAGTTGCATAGCTCCCTTTAGCTAAAAGACCCAAGATAGCGAAGTAAGGGGCGCCGGTGCATGGAAGCTCAACCAACACAACGAAGACACCGAGAAGCGCTGTCGTAAACATAAGAAGCGCAGGATGCCGTGACTGCATGGATTCAATTTTCTTCGTGTAATATTCAAGCCGTTCCCCTCCACCAGGAAGCATCTGGAGCGTGAATCCCTTTCCATACCAAAAGTAATCTTTAATTTCCAAAAGTCCCGCAATAATAGCGATGGTTGCGACAACAATATAGAACGATGAGGCAAATCCGATGCTCAGCGTTACCCGAAGGATGCCGAAACCAAGTGCGAGATACGTTCCATACACGACAAGCGAATATAAGAGTCCTCCCAAGAGCATCATCTTTCGCGTTTTAAATACCTTATTCATGAACGCGATAAGAAAGATAAGCACACCGAAGACACACGGGTTAATACTATCCGCAAGCGCAGCGAATATGACGACTCCAAGAGTTAGATTTTCTCCAAACATATGCGGTAATAATTAATGGTAAATAGTCAATGGTTAATAGTATGATGGTAGATTATTGCGGAAGCGGACAACCGGAAACTTCAGCAAGCCTTTCTAATTCCTGAACACCGGTATCAAAACGATAGAGTGTCTTCCCTGCAGAATCTTCTTGCATCCATGTCGGAGTACCTTCTATATTTTTTGGCTCACAAATTCCCTCCACATACCCTTCATTTCTTGGATTACATTCGATTTCTTTAATATATTGGAATGCGTCGCCGAACATTGACCTCTGACGAGCACAGTATTGGCACGTTATTGAGCCATATACAATAAATCCTTTATCACTAAGACACTGCGCAAGCTCATTATATTTGTCCGTAGGCACCGTCCTATCGTGAATAATATATGTCGCCCCTCCCAAAACTGCCGCAAGAATGATCGCAAAAATGACGTCTTTGCCTGAAAGTTTTTCTGACCCCATCCCGATAAATGCAGTGATGATAATGGAAATAATGAGAACTTTTGAAAGCTCACAGAAAATGCAGATATTTTCAAGAACAAAAATCTCAATACCCGTAAGGTAAAGCGAAGGCCCTAGGAATACGATTGAAAGAAATGCGAGAAATTTGAGATTCTTTTGGGTAAAAGCAAAAACTACTACGCCAAAAGCACCGATAAAATAGAGCAATCCCAATGCCGACATAGGGATTCCGAAAATCTTAGAATACAAGCTTTTATTAACAATATCGCAGGAAAGTCCCTCTCCCAGATTACAGAATGATCCTCCGGTGTCCGAAGAAAAATGAAGCGACACGAGATAACCCATAACCCCAATACCGATAAGCGCGAGTATGCCGATAACAATGCGCACTGCAGAAGATGGCTGTTTCATATGAATTTCTCTCATTATATCAGAGAAAGGCTTTTACTCTATCTCTAGTTTATCCACATAGGACTTGTTTTGAATAGAAATAAAAAAACCGCCTTCCCATTTGGGTTGGCGGCTTATCACAAGACTCTACTCCCAGTATGTGATCACAAGACGCGGTCGCCGATCTGGATTAATCATATTATCCGAAGACTGAAAAGATCCGCGTGTATTATTATTGTTCTGGGCTACAAACTTAAAACCAAAATGTTTGGAAGGATCCTTCTTCCAAAGAAGATAAAGGCGCGTAACATCGTAACTATTCCAACCGAGATTTACGGGCGGCAAATTAGAGAAAAATTTTGCCGGTGGCTGGTTATAGATAGTAACTGCATTCTCGCTCCACGAACCAGTGATCCGCCACAGTTGAAGATCGGGGTCGTTGGGCCCAATGTATGGCGAATAGCACTCAAGACGAACCTCTATGGCCTTATACTGATCAGGTGATCCGCTAAGATCAAAATCAATAAACGAATAGTATGTATCACCCCAACCGCCAAACCAAAGCTCCTCGTAATCCGGTTTGCCGTTTTGATAGTAAGAAGTTCCGTAAAACGTATCTTTGCCTGCAATTGAATCCGGTTGAATAACGTATCTTTTCACTTGCATTGCCAGATTTGATGTCGGTGCAAATGCGAAGAGAAATGTAATAAGGGTAATGCTCACCACTAATGTAAAAAAGGTCCTTCTGGTTGAACGAGAAAGATTAGTGAGCATGGGAACACTCCTTGTTTTGAGAACGAGATGTGAAAAAGAACCATTGCTATATAAGCAAAATATGCTCCTTTTGTAAAGGGTTGTTTCGAAAATGAGATCTTTTTCAAAGATTTGCTAGAATAATTAAATAAATTTTTATTCACTCTTTCTCACTAGAGAGCACAGGACTCACGTCGCGAAATATCGGAATGCTATCACCAGCGGCCTTGCTTCTATGTGAAAAACAAAACGAGTATTGCCCGCCCGAGGCTAAACTCCACCGACGCACAATCGTCTAGTCATAAGAAGAACTAAGTGTGAGAAAGAGTGGTGAAATGACATAATTTAATTTAGTAAACCTATTCTCTATTAGGAAGGGAAATCATAGAAGTCTGAACGCCGGATCCTCACTCAAAAACCTTCCCCAGTCGGTATTGAGGTAACGAGCTTTCGCATACGTATAGTCTAACGCATCTGCATCATGCTCGTGGCTTGTGTACTTTCTTTTTTCAATCGTCGTCCCAACATCATTCTTGAGTGATCCAAAAGCAGTGTACTCTACTTCTTCTGTGATATTGGCGTTGCTATCCGTAACGATTGAGGTACTTTTCAAGTGATCTTGGGCATTCCATGAGACTGTGGGGTTTCCGGTTCCCGTTACGATGGTTGCCACGGGTACTCCATTTGAGAGAATGTGTTCTGTTGTCGTTGCGTCAATATGAGGGTCTAGGGTATAGCCACTAGGATTTAGGGTATCTGATGAAAGATATGCCCAAAGAAAGATGTCCTCAGTAAGGGGTGTGATGCCGAGGAGGCCACCAGAGGAATCGGCGAAGAGATAAATAGGGATTTCTAAGGGCACTGCTGGAAATGTCTCTTCCGCGAAAGCAGAAAATGGCGAAAGAAATAGGCTTAGGGAAAGGAAAATCGAGAAAAAGCGAAGCATATAAAACTTAGCTTTTCTGATTTAGACGTCTCAAGAAAAAGTTAGCTAAAAGAGGAAAAATCATAAACGATAATGTAAAACTAAATATGCCAATATCTGGGATTACAATGCTGGTAATATTTGCCAAAACTTGCGTTAAAAATGAAAAGGATGCAACTAGAAATAACTTATTTGAATTATGAAAACCTTTATAGAAAAGAAAAAAAACAATACTTGTGATTATTGATATGCCAAACGCAATCAAAAGATTGTCGGTATAAGACAAATAACCTCCTGGATCCAGTGGCGTCACTAAAAAGGAAAAACTGTAAGATATAAAATTTGCCGTCAAACTACCAGCAAAGATGTATAAAAAAGGTTTTCATAGTTTAATTGGTTGAGCTTTGTAATATAAGTAATTTAGCTAATGCATCCTGAAGAGAGCTAAGAATAGAGCTTAGTTGCTGAATATATGATTGAGAAAATGCACTTTGCCCTAATCCTGCCGTAAACTTAAGATTATTCCCATATAGTTGTTTTTGATAGCTATTTATTGCTCCTTTTGATACTCCAGCTCCAAGCAGAATATCTGTTGCAACGTTGTTTGAATTAGGGTTGCCCGTTATCTTAATCTGACCACCAAAACCATACGAATCACCTGTTATTACATTAGGTAATGCGTTATAAGATTGTAGGATTTTTTGATCGAATTCTTCAACCGAAAGACCGTTAGTAGGATTCACCACTACTTGAGTAACACCCTTCTTATCATCACCGAAGGCATAGTTATAGTCACCATTTATGGCTTTGAAGAGATCTTGACCAGTAGTATACCCTCCTAAAGTGAAAGGGCTGCCAGTTTTAGGATTTTCAGGAAAAACTGCTATAAATGTGTGTGCTCCACCAATAACAGGCACCATGCCAGGTAATCCACCTATAGGCCTACTAAATAACATTGTTATTCGACCTGTTATATCTACAAAAGTTAATGGATTGTTTCTAGCGTAAGAATATGTATTCAACTGTTGTGGATCTTCTAGGAATTGATTCGGGTTATCTCTGCTTTCCGGATCCTGACTCAAAAACCTTCCCCAGTCGGTATTCAGATACCTTGCTTTCGCATACGTATAGCTCAAGGCATTGGAATCGTGATCATGGCCGGTATACTTTTTTCTCTCAATCGTTGTTCCGACATCGTTATTGAGCGACCCAAAAGCTGTATATTCCACTTCTTCGGTGATAGTTGCAGAGGAATTAGTAACGATTGAAGTTGAGCGGAGATGATCTTGGGCATTCCAAGAAACGACGGGATTAGTAGTTCCCGTCACAATCGTCGCTACCGCTACTCCATTGCTCAAAATGTGTTCTGTCGTTGTTGCAGTTCCCTCTTGGGAGAACGAAGGGTATGCGAATGTTGTTGTCGCGAGATTTGTAATATGCGAATAGACTCTCATGCCTTGGGCATCGTAGCCGTAGGTTGCGTAGAGCGTAGGTTGCCCTGGACCTCCGAAGGATTGGGAGGAGAAGCCTCCGGTTTGTTGGGGCGATATTTCTTGATTGAGATATTGTGAGAGCGTGAGGCGGGGCATTAAAGAAAAATTATGATCACAAATTTAATATCACTATTTCTTTCTAAAATTCAAAAATGCAATTTTTAAAACAGATAAGATAAGTATAACTAAGACAATCATTGAAACAATGCTTTCAATCATGATTATTTTTGCTGATGATTCAAAAATAGTTTCTATTATTAAATTTATTGTTTTAAGAATAAAACTTATTCCAGCAACGATACCAAGCCAAAAATAATCTCTATCTTGATATTTTCTCCAAGCTAAATAATTAGCAAATACGAGAATCAGCGGAACTATATATCGTAATATTTCCATAAGTTTAATTTGTTGGACCTGAAATGATGTTACCCCACCAATCTATTACTGCTCCGCTAGGGGGTGGTAAAATTGAGAAACTAGATAGATAAGAATTTTAATGTTTTTTAAAAAGTATTTTTAAAACTAATCCAATCACTATGATAGAAAAGAGAATGGAAATAATATACAGATAACCTTCTAACGCAAAAGGGATTCCTAAGATATTCAGGAAAATATATCTTACTGAATTGAAAACTATTGATGTTAAACCAAGTAAGGCTAACCAAAAATAATCCCTGTCTTTAGATTTTTTCCAAAGATAAAAACAGAAAACAGTTCCTAATAAGTATATAATTGTATAAAAGAATGCTGAATTCATAAATATTAAAGGTTAATTTGTTGGTTCTGAAATGATATTACCCCACCAATCTATTACTGCACCACTAGGGGTGGTATATAGCTTCTTAGTATAATCCTCGGTAATCATAATATTTTGATTATTATTGCTCTGTGATGATTCGGTTTTATTTTTAAAGTTTTCTGTCCAGTTTTTAAAGTTTTGATACTGCTCAACCAGTTCTGAAATTTGAGGACATGCGACAGCGCAACCTCCTACCCACTTTAACCACTTTGGCCAATCGGATGGTATTTTGGGTGGCTTAGTATCAAAAGGTTGTCCCTGTTCGGGAACGCGTACAATTCGATTGGTTTGAAACGGTCTCTGACTCAATCCATTATTGTTTCGAAGTAACGCTGCAGTTCCGACAATAAGCACACCAACACCCACAACGGCTGCACCTATTAAGAATGCTTGAGGTGCTACAAAGAAAACTGGTAGTGCGAAAGGAATAGCAATCTTACCATCTGGATCATAAAGATTAATAGGGTTATTTTTAACGTAAGAATATGAATTCAAGCTCTGAGGATCACTGAGAACTTCTTCCAATGACAAGCCATATTGGTTTTCAAAATTAGAATCACCGATTGAGAGATAGGATGGATCTTGGCTCAAAAATCTCCCCCATTCGGTATTCAGGTACCTTGCTTTCGCATACGTATAGCTCAAGGCATCTACATCGTGATCATGCCCGGTATATTTTTTCCTTTCAATCGTTGTGCCTATGTCATTATTTAATGATCCAAACGCTGTATATTCCACTTCTTCGGTAATGTTGGCAGAGGAATTAGTGACAATACTTGCACTTCTCAAGTGGTCCTGGAAGTTCCACGAGACAACAGGGTTAGCAGTTCCCGTCACAATCGTCGCTACCGCTACTCCATTTACCGAGACGTGTTCAGTAGTAGTGGCATTCGTAGCTGTATATACTTTGCTAAATGAGGGGAAAGCAAAGGTTGTCGTGGCTTGGTTTGTAATATGGGAATAGACTCTCATCCCTCCTGTGTCGTAGCCGTAGGTTGCGTAGAGCGTAGGTTGCCCTGGGCCTCCGAAGGATTGAGCAGAGAATCCTCCGGTTTGTTGGGAGGGAAGCTTGATTTTGACGAGACGGTTATTGTAGTCCCAGGTGTGAGTGAGATTGCCGGTACGATTCACGAGATTGCCATTTTTGTCGTAGGTTAAGGTTTCTGCACCAACTTTTGTTGCGGCATGGGGGTTCGCGAAGTTTTGAGTTGTTGTGCCTTGGTAGAAGTAGGAGCCTTGGGGAGAGGTTACGATGTTCCCTATTCCGTCATAGGTAAAGGATTCCGTATATGAGCTTGGGGAGGAAGATGAAGTAAAGGTATGGCCCGTTAGTCTGTAGAGGGAGTCATATGTGTAGTCTGCGATATGGTTCGGGAGGGTTGCCGTATCTGATTCTGCGACAATATGCGTGATATTCCCTACCTTGTCGTAGTCGTAGAGGAATTGTTGGAGGGTTTGAGTTCCGTTGTCTATTGATTTTTGTTTCAAGCGATAGAGCTGATCGGAATCGTAGGTATTGGTTACGGTTGTGCCATTAGCATTCGTTTGAGTTGTGATGTCTTCTGTCGGGGCATAGTCAAAGTTGGAGATGATGGTTGTGGTAGCAACAATATGAGGGTCTAGGGTATAGCCACTAGGGTTTGGGGTAGTTGGTGCGACTTCACCCGATGCTTGCTGTGCAATTCTTTCTACGCTTCCCGATTCCTTTGTGCGTTCTGAAGCAAAAGAAAGAGAGGGG
>JBBTRX010000005.1:0-17796 GCA_038064975.1 Patescibacteria group bacterium | reverse complement strand
AACTGTGAGCGACAGTATTGTTGCTGAGACTAGCGTGGCACAGCTGTTTTCTATGCCAGGTTATAACGTCGTAGGAGGTATTCACCTCTTCAGCGCTACGCACGATACCATTGTCCAGGATGCTGGTGTGCAGATGCGCGTGGAGACGCTTCTGCAGTAACCGCAGTGCCCCCAATCGCGAAAGTGGTTGGGGGATTTTTCTTTTCGCTTTCTACTTACTACCACTATGGGGTTTACAAAATCACAAAAAAGAGACATATTCGTTTCATATCATGGAGAGCTATAATGCCGAACTTGAAGGGCGGGAGTTAATGGAACGGGCTCGCAATGGTGACAACGCGGCTTTTTCTCTGCTGTATGACCGTCATGCGCAAGATATTTTTCGCTATGCATATTTTCGCGTTCGTAACGTGGAAGAGGCGGAGGATATTATGCAAACGGTGTTTATGAAAGCATTTGAAGCATTGCCTCGGTTCCAAGATCAAGGGAAATCTCCTCTGGCGTTTCTTTTCACCATTGCGCGGAATACTGTCATTAACCAATGGCGTAAGAAAAAGGAAGTGCCAGTTCACGACCTTTTTGAAGTTCAGCCTCAGCTTGCTGGTGTTGTGGATAATGTCGTGAGTGCTGCTATCACTAAGGAGATGATGCAGTCGGCTCTTGCTACAGCGGAGATGCTCACACCCGATCAGCGTGAAGTGATCATGCTTAAATTCATGCACGAGTTGGATAACAAAGAGATCGCTGTGGTGTTAGAAAAGAGCGAAGAGGCGGTCCGGCAATTGCAGTCGCGGGGACTTCGCACCATGCGCGACCATATGAAAAAGGACTATGACATACTATGAATGAACAAGATTTTATAAAAGCGCTCGCGCGCTATGAAGCCCATGAAACGCCAGAAAACATTCTGCGCGATTTTCCCGGTCACGAAGACGAGCTTCGCTCGCTGTTTGGGGTTGCGAAACTTCTTACGTCTTCGCGCGATATGATCTCTCTTAGAGAGGGGTCCTTTGATCGGATTAAGCGGAATGTCACACAAAAAGCCCAATTAGGTTATACTGGAGAAAGGGACAGATCGGGTCGATTGTTACGTAATCCATTACTTATAATTATGAACAAAACAAAAGTTCTTTTGCCACTCGGTGTGCTTGCAGTGCTCGTTATTGTATTTATCTCCATGAAGGGAACGCCAAATACAACGGAAGATGAATCGTCTAAACTTATGCAGAATAGCGCGATGGTTTCCGATGACGACCTTGCTTTTGACGCAAACCTTCTCGGTGCGGAAGAGTCAAATTTTGACCTTACCGAACTTGAAGCGATTCTCTCTGAAGAGAGCGAAGTGAATGCGTCGCTCACGACGTTATAGATTATAATCCACTAAAAAAATTACTAACGGTATGAAAAAAATTATTTCAACGCTTGTAGTCGCTGCGTTTGGGTTTGCACTTGCCACCTCCGGCGTGTCTGCACAAACTGGAGCGGATACGGCAACTCAAAACCAGACCGTAAAGCAAGCTCGCGTAAAAAGCGTAAAAGCTTTGAACGACTTGCGCCAAACGGCTACGAAGCTTAGGACTGCGCAAGGAGAAAATCGTGCATCTCTTGTTCGCAATAAACTTCAGAATGCAATTGACGTGATGGAGAGCCATCTTGAAAGCTTGGACGAAAATGAAAATCTTTCGGCTGATCAAATTACAAAGCGGAGAGCTACTATTGAAGAAGTTCGTGCGCGACTTACTGATATTCGGGCACGTATTCTTGCCGCTAAAACTGATGCAGAAGTTAATGATATTGCGAAGAGAATTCGCACTGAACATCGCAAAACGACAAAGAGCACGCTTGGAGAATCAGCTTCAAAGTTAGGGCGTGCGATCCAAGTTGCTGAAGAACGCAGTGCAATGATGAAGGCGCGTATTAATGAAATGCAAAACGTAAGCGTCAACAAGGCGGAGTTGAACACTATGCTCGCCGAAGCTGATGTAAAGATTCGGACTGCAAAGACCGATCTTGCCTCAATCGTATCCCGCGTTGGAACTACAGATGCAGATCCTGCAAATGTTACTACGCTCCGAGAATCTCTCAAGGGGGTTCAGAAAAATATAAAGGAGGCGTATCATATATTTCGTGCCGTTATTGCGAAGGTTGGAACAGCTGCAAATTCTGCTGATGTTTCCCAGTAACGATAGTAAACGTTAACGCATAAAACCCGTTCCAGTTGTGGAGCGGGTTTTGCGAATCAGGTACACTTCACGGCATACAAAACTCACCATGACTCGTCTTATAACCGGACTTATCGTTGTAGCTATTATTATCGTGGGGGGCTTCGCGCTCTTAGGCAACGAAGAGGGTAGAGGAGACGTGATGCGTCTTGGCGTTATTGCTTCTGCAAATGAAGGTGCGCCCGTAGGAGCTATGATACGGCATGCGCTTACTATCGCTGCAGAAGAAATTAATGCGACGGGAGGGTTAAACGGAAAGACAATTGAACTTATTATTGAAGACGGTGGATGTAATGCGCAAACTGCCGGCATTGCCGCGCAGAAACTTGCGAATCTTGATGAAGTTACCGCTATCTTTGGAGGATCGTGTGAAATAGAAATTCAGGCGGCAGGGGAGATTGCCCAGGCGGCAGGAATCCTTATGATCACCCCGTATCTCCGGGTTTTTGAACATGAGGACGGAGATGTCTTTAGTATTGCCCCCACCGAATCTGCGATTGCCAATATTTCCGCACGTTATCTTATCCGTGAGCGATCACTTAAAACTTTGGCGCTTGTGCGAGAGTCGTCATATAGCGAATCTTTCGCAGCAGAATTTAAAAAAGCATTTCAACAGAACAGCGGCAAGGTTGTAGAGGACTATATTTATACATTAGAGAACGCAGCGATCTCGGAAGACGATGTCAAAAAAATATTCGCAGGGAAGCCGGATGTCGTCTATGTGCTTGCAGAAAATATTGAACGCGGTGCGGGCATAATCAAACAACTACGCGAGTTTGAAAAGGATGCGGCGTACATAAGTAATTTGAATTTTTTCACGGCTGGCGCAGTCGCGGATCATTCGGAAGCATTGGAGGGCGTTATCGGTATTGGTTTTGCTCCTGATTATGAAAATAATGATCGTGCGAAATCTTTTCTAGAACGATATCGTGAAGAATCCATGGGTGCAGATCCGGGATCATTAGCGGTCGGCGCGTATGACGCTCTCCACCTTTTTGCGGATGGTGTGCGGCGTGTGGGTGCGAGAACGGAAGATATGGAATCATGGCTCGCGCATATAGAGAATTGGCCGGGTGCTTTAGGGCCGTTCTCTATGGAGCCGAATAAGACGATTCGTATCGGATTACGAGTAAAAACTATTACGGACGGTAAAATAGAAAATAGTATTTCGTATTTGCCGTAAACAGGCTACGCTTTTGCGACAACGAGGACGGTAACACTTCCTGATCCCGCCTCGCGGAGCGTGCGGACTGCCTCACGTGCAGTTGATCCTGACGTAAATACATCGTCAATAAGTAAAATATCTTTTTTGAAAATCTGCTCGTTATTCCGTACCGCAAAACTGTTTTGCACGTTACGCAACCGCTCATCGCGGTTTTTTGTTTCTGCTTGTGGTGCCGTGTCCCGGATTTTTACGAGAATGTTTTCATATACAGGAAGTTTGAGTTCTAGCCCCAAATAATGAGCGATTCGCTCCGATTGGTTGAATCCGCGCGTGCGTTCACGTGCTGCGTAGAGAGGGAGTGGTAGGATTGCGTATTCTTTATCTCTTATGGGCAAGGTGCGGAAATATATTGCAACGAAATCAGCAAGCGGACGGGCGGCTACCGTTTTTCTACTGTACTTTAACATCCAAATTAAATGCTTCGTAATTTCATTGCTATAGGTTGTTGCCGCGGCAAGTCGAAACTGAACTGCCTTGTGGCAGATTTTTTTATTTTCAGCGAGGCGTGATCCGCAGATGGGACAGATAAGTGAAGTATGAAATTGCACTTTTGCAAAACAATCGTCACAAAGAAACCGCAGTTTTTCTGATTCTTCAAGCGGTGCTTCACAAACAAGGCAAATCGGAGGGAAAAGGATGTCTAAGAGTATCTCCCATGCCCCACGTATCATATGCTTCATGGTATACTTTTCTAGTGTCCTGTTTACAAGATATCTTATCATGGCAGATAAGATTTTTCATGGGTATTCAAGGCGTGAGGAGCGATGCGTACCTGAAAGGTACGTAAGCGACGAACAACAAAGAATATAATGAAAAAGAACATCTGCCCGAAGGGAAAGAGCGTATTCGGCAAGCTTCTTCGTCGCTCCTCCTTGCAGTGCGTTCCACGCACAGCTTCGTCGTCACTTCTTGAATCTTGTCCAAATACGCTCTTTCCATGGCAAGCTATTTTGTAAACAGGACACAATATACTTTTTTTGAGCAAAATATGGGATTATTCAGAAATTTTCTAAACGAAAAAACATTTTTAGGAGTTGATATCGGTACTACTTCCATAAAAATTGCGGAAGTGGAGCGGAAGGAGCAGGGGTTTGAACTTGTAAATTACGGCGTTTTGGAAACGCACGGTTATCTTGAGCGCTACAATGAAGCGCTCCAATCAAGCACGCTAAAGCTTTCGGAAACTAATACGCCGTTCTACGTAAAGATGCTTTTGAAGCACGCAGGAATTCATGCAAAGTCATCAATTGTTTCTTTACCGGCATTTCTCACGTTCTCCACGCTAATTGAAGTGCCTTCCATGTCGGATAGCGAAATCAAAAAGTTTATGGAATACCAAGGCAGGCAATATATTCCATTGCCGTTGGAAAATATCCAGTACGAATGGGTGAAAGTAGGAGAGCGGAAAGACGAGACCGGATCAATTAAACACCAAGTTTTTTTAGTTTCGGTGCCTAAAGAATACGCCGCGGAATATAAAAAGATTTTTGATCAGGCGAATATCGTGCTGAAGGGGATTGAAATAGAGGGTATGGGGCTTGCCCGTTCGCTTACACTTGGCATGAAAGATCCTACACTCATCGTGGACATCGGCGGGCGATCAACGAGTTTTTCTGTTGCGGTTGACGGCATGCTTAAGTTTAGCGGGCAGACAGATTTTTCCGGCGGATCACTCACACAAACTGTCGCGAAGGGGTTGGGTATCAGCCCATTGCGCGCCGAAGAATTAAAAAAACAACGTGGTCTTATCGGCCTTGGAGGAGAGCACGAGTTATCCACACTAATACAACCAACATTGGATGTTATAATAAGTGAAGCGAAACGCGTCGCAACTGATTTTGAATCCAATTATAAAGAAAAAGTTGCGCGAGTCATTCTATCGGGCGGCGGAGCGAACATGCCGGGATTGGAAGAATATTTCAGTAAGCAGTTCGGTATGGAAGCGAAGCGTGCGAATCCGTTTCAGTACGTAAAACTTCCCGCAGTTCTTACACCGATTGCGCAGGAGTTAGGGCCCGTTCTTTCTGTTGCAATTGGTTTGGGAGCGAAAGGCCTTGAATAATTTTTTCCTTCAGCGCAGCTTCTGTGAGTATAGGCATATATGCCACAACAAGGATTTGGACAATTGAATAGGGCGGCACTGGGACGGGAAAGACTAAACGCACCCCAAGGGGCATGGCGGCTTATGCTTTTTATGAGCTTCGTGTTTGGTGTTTTCGTCGTAAGTTATTTTGGTCTTGCGTTTGGATATAAAGCATTCTTAAGCGCGCAGATTGTAAAAGCCGAAGAGGAGCTTGCTTTGCTCGCGAGCGAAGTGTCACAGACTGAGAGCGAACAATTTTTACAATTTCAATATCAGATTATTAATTTACAAAAACTGCTTCAGAATCACGTATTCGCGTCTCGTATCTCGCCTCTCGTGGAAGCGAGTACAAATCAGCGCGTTTTTTATACCAGCATGAGTTTTGATTCCGGTCAGGGCAAAGTTGCGCTGAAAGGTAGTGCGGATACGTATCAAATACTCGCGGAACAGCTTGAGGCTTACCAACGCATGACCGGGGCATTGGATTATCAGATTACGAATACGCAAATCGGAGAAAAAGGAAGAATCACATTTGAAGCAACGATAACGCTTGATCCGAAAACATTTAAACCTTAACAATGAAAGCATCGCGTACAAGATTCATGAGTTTGCTCGTTAGCCTCGCTCTCCTCATTGGAACGATTGTTGTGTATGCGACACTCTTAAAACCTGCGTACGGAGAAATTAATCAATTACGCGGCGAACTCTCTGCAACGGAGAATACTATAGATGGAGAGAGGGAAAATGTTGAAAAATTGAAATCATTACTTGAACAATACAAGAGTGTGCAAGTTGCTCAACAAAATATCGCTCAAGTGCTTCCGGGAGACGAAGCATATCCTCAGCTTTTCAACCAGTTTGATGCGCTTACGCGATCTAATGGTATTTCTCTTCAATCGGTGAATATCACGCTTGTGCCGTTACAAGGAGTATTGCAATCAAATAGCGCTCCTCGCGTTGGCGTAGTAGAGGCGAGCCTTGCTCTTGTTGGTCCTTACGCGAATTTTAAAAACTTCCTCCAATCTTTAGAGACAAATATTCGTCTTATGGACGTAAAGAGCGTCCAAATAAATCCGGGAATCGGATCTGGTCAGAACTATCTCTACAACATCGTCGTGGATGCATATTATCAAACATTATGATAACTGCTTCACTAATTCACCATCTAACTATTTAACCAATTAACTATTTTATGGCTATTGTATTTGAAGAACAACGGAAACCGGTGAATTGGATGCCAATGCTTTTTATTGTATTTATTATAGCGTTTATCGGTTTTGCGACGTATTATCTTTTCTTTGCACCGACTCCCCGCATTGATACTATCCTTGGAGGAGGAGAGACATCTGTTTCTGAATTACAATTCGTTGACCCTGCTGTGGTGCTAAACAATCAGACCTACCGCGCTCTTCGTCCGTATGCCGGGAGCCCTTCCGTTGGCACACTTGGACGCCAGAATCCATTTCTCCCGCTTTAGTTTTTACTTTGTTTAAGAAGGGAACGACGCGGCTTTCGCGCGCTTGCATATGAAAAACCAAGAATTAATAACCGCTCTTGTTCAAGGTAATTTCATTACCGATCCTGAAGGGGGTCGTATTTTGCGTGAAGCGGAAACAACGCATCGTGAAGTGGAAGAAATTATTTATGCGCGTAATATTGTCCCGGAAGAAGAACTCACAAAATTGAAAAGCAAAATTCTCAATATTCCATTTAAAAGAATAGATCCGGAATCAATTCCTGCGGACGTGTTCAAACTTATGCAGACGGAAACGGCGCGTACCTATAAAATGGTGCCGATTTCTAAAACCAACGATCTGCTTGTTGTAGGGATGGTGCATCCTGATAATCCAAATGCGCAGGAAGCATTGCGTTTTCTTGCCAAGCAAGCACGCGTAAACCTCGGCGTATATCTTATGACCCCGTCCGATATTAATGCCGTACTCAGGAAATTCTCGCCCTTTGCAGATGAAATTCAGGCGGCTATTAAAGCAGTTCAACGGAAGCCGGGCGAGGGAGCGGCATTTCAAAAACTTGTGCGTCTTGAAGAAGGAGCACAATCCGGAACGAATGATGCTCCGGTTATTAAAATCGTCTCATCCATTTTACAGGAAGCGGTAAATCTTGAAGCTTCTGATATTCATATTGAGCCTCAGCGCTCAAAGACGAGAATCCGTTTCCGTCTTGAGGGTAGTTTAGAAGAATACCTTGCTCTGCCGCCCGAGTTAAGCCAGGCGGTTGTCGCGCGCGTGAAGGTGCTTTCTAATATGCGTTTGGATGAAACACGCGTTCCGCAAGACGGCAGATTCCGAACGATTGTTTACGAAAAAGAAATTGACTTCCGTGTTTCTACATTTCCGACGCCGAATGGAGAAAAAGTTGCTCTGCGTGTTTTGGATCCGAAAGTCGGATTAAAAAGTTTGGAAGAAATCGGTGTCGTGGGTAAAAATTATCAGCTTCTTACGGATAGTATTGCAAAACCGTTCGGCATGATTTTAATCACGGGCCCGACCGGATCCGGAAAAACAACAACGCTCTATGCCTTGATGCAGATTTTAAATAAGGAAGAAGTAAATATCATCAGTCTTGAAGATCCGGTGGAGTACACCATAGAAGGAGTAAATCAGTCTCAAGTGCATCCAGAAATCGGATATGACTTTGCTTCAGGGCTTCGCCAGATTCTCCGACAAGATCCTGATTCTCTCATGGTGGGAGAAATTCGGGATGGCGAAACCGCGAGTCTCGCGGTACATGCTGCACTTACCGGACATATCGTACTCTCAACATTGCATACGAATAATGCAATAGGTGTCATCCCGCGTCTCATTGATATGGGTGTTCCGGCTTTTCTTATTTCCGCGTCGCTTACCGCCATGGCGGGTCAGCGTCTTGTCTCTCGAATGTGTGGCCAATGTAAAACTGCTGAAGAAGCGTCTGCGCAAATTCAGGGGATTATCGCGAAAAGTTTATCATCGCTTGATGAGCAAACACGTTCTAAATATAAGGCGCCGTATAAAATCTTTCGGGCAAAAGGATGCAGTGTCTGCAAAGGGAAGGGTATTATCGGACGCATCGCGCTTTTCGAAGTTTTCAAAATGACTCCGGAACTTACGGAGCTTGTCGTTGCTCCGGATTTTAGCGAAGGCAAGCTTGAGGAAGAGTCTCGCAGACAGGGAATGATAACGCTTAGGCAAGATGGAATTATGAAAGCACTAGACGGACTCGTAAGTATTGAAGAAGTTTTAAGAGAAACCGAAGAAGCATAAGAGCTGTGTATAAATAAAAGAAAGCAACAAGGTATACTAATAATACAACTATGGATTATAAGCAAAAACTGCATGAGCTCATGCTTGTCACTGCGAAGCAAAACGCTTCGGATTTGCATATTGGTGTTGGTAAAAAGCCGACGTTGCGTATTGATGGGCATTTAATTGCTCTTGAGCGAGAACCGGTCATGACCCCCGAAGTTGCTGAGGGCTTGGTTTTTGCTCTTCTTAGTGAAGAGCAAAAACAAATGTTTGAAAGAGATAAGCAATTAGACCTCTCATATTCGTTTGAAGACAAAGCGCGTTTTCGCGTGAACGTTTTTATGCAGAGAGGGTATAAGGCTGCTGCACTCCGTTCCATCCCAAGCCAGATTAGAACCATTGAACAATTAAGCCTCCCGCCCATCATGCATGATTTCACTCGCATGTCGCAGGGATTCGTTCTTATTGTGGGTCCCGCAGGGCATGGCAAATCAACATCGCTTGCTGCCCTCTTAGATGAAGTAAATCACACGAGAACGGAACACATTGTTACGGTTGAAGATCCGATAGAGTATCTATTTGTCCAAGACAGATCCATTATTTCTCAGCGTGAAGTACGGAGCGATACGCCGACATTCCACGAAGCACTTCGGTCATTGCTCCGCCAAGATCCGGACGTACTTATGATCGGAGAAATGAGAGATCCGGAATCAATTGCTACCGCAATGACAGCAGCGGAGACGGGCCACCTCGTATTTTCAACTCTGCACACTAATTCTGCGGCACAAACGATTGACCGTATTATTGATTCGTTTCCGGCAGACCAACAGGGACAGATTACGTCTCAACTTGCGGCGACCTTAGTCGCTATTGTTTCCCAGCGCTTGATTCCAAAGATCGGTGGCGGGCGTATTCCTGCGCTTGAAATCATGCTTGCGAATTCCGCGGTTAAGAATCTTATTCGCGAACGCAAAGCATACCAGATTGATTTGGTTATTGAGACGTCGCTTCAGGAGGGGATGACGACGCTTAACCGTTCGCTCGCTATGCTTGCGAAGCAAAAACTAATTTCTCTTGAAAACGCAGAACTTTATTCCTTGAATCCATCCGAGCTTAAAATTCTCTTGGATCGTATTTAATGTCCTATGAAGTTTCGCTATAGCGCACGAACAAAAACAGGAGAACTCCAAGTGGGGTATGTTGATGCAGCAAAAAAAGAGGAGGCTACTTCCGTTCTTGCGAGCCATGAACTCTATATTTTAAGTATTGAGGAGATGCGCCCTCCTCGCTGGTATCACGGATTTCTCCAGTTTTTTAAGCGCGTCAAACGCAAGGATTTGGCTATTTTTACGCGCCAGTTTGCGACCATGTTGGAAGCAAAAATATCCATTCATGACGTATTAAATTCGCTGTATTATCAAACGGAAAATCCAACGCTCAAGGAAGCGTTGTTTCAAATTTCTAACGATATTGATTCAGGCATCTCGCTCTCGCAGGCTTTAGGAAAGCAAGATCATGTCTTTTTTGAATTCTTCGTGAATCTTATTCAAACCGCTGAAGTAACGGGTCAGGTTGAAGAAGCGGTCGGGTTTCTTGCGGATTATCTGGAACGGGAAATGGAGCTTGTCTCGCGTGTTAAAAACGCGCTGATTTATCCGGTATTCGTTGTTGGTCTTTCTATTATCGTCGGTGGCATTTTGATTGGATTAGTATTTCCTCAAATTACTCCACTCTTTGAAGAAGTAGAATTTGATCTCCCGCTTATTACCAGTATATTTTTAGGTCTTGGAACATTTATCAATGAATGGTGGATTGCTATTGTTGTTGTTCTTATTATTCTTACGGTTATGGCAATTGATTATTTCCGCACCGAAGAGGGGAAAGCGGTTTTTGATCAGATTATTCTTCAGCTTCCGCTGGTGGGGTCGCTGTATATCAAAATGTATGTTGCGCGGTTTGCGGAAATTACGAGCGTCTTGATTAAAGGAGGCATTCCGATAGCACAGGCAATAGAAATCGGAGGACACACATTAGGGAGCGCCTTATACCAAGAAATGCTGCATGAAGTCGCGGAGAGTGTGCGAAGAGGGGAGCTTATGAGCCAATCGTTCATTCGGTATCCAAAATTTTTTCCGCCGATTGTAACTCAAATGATCATGGTAGGAGAACAGACGGGAAAAGTTGATCAGATGTTTGCGCGCGTTGCCCGTTTTTATGGTAAAGAAGTTGAGAATATCGTGGCGAATCTTGTGGAGCTCATTCAACCGGCACTTATGGTTGTGGTTGGCGTCTTTGTCGGACTTCTCTTTGCGGCAATTCTTCTCCCGATTTACAACTTAGTTCAAGTTATCAGGTAAAATGCAATTTACAATAAACGATGGACAATATAAAAAATTAAATATCAAAAATCAAAATTAAAAATGACAGTGCAAAATAAAAATATGAAAAAATTTCTCAAGATATTGACTGGAATAGTGGCTAGCGTTTTCATAATTATGATAGCGCGTGCTATGGCATCCACTCCCAATCTGGAAAACTATATTGCCCACTCTTCTTCCGAATACTCCTTCCAATACCCCTCCACATGGTTCGTGAATGATACGCCATCGGGAGTGCGTTCATTCGTTTCAACTACTATCACAAATTACGACGAAGCATTTTACGGCTCAATCAACAACAAGCCGGATTACACTACGTTATCCAAAATCACGATAGTAAAGCTTCCTAAAGACAAAAATCAATCATTTTCAGCATGGCTGGATGCATATATCGCCCTAGGGAAAGCCGATTGGGGAACAACGGTTTTGAGCGCGGAGCCAATTTCCGTAGACGGCTATGATGCCATGCTCCACACCGAACAACTTGGATCACTTCCTTCTCCAGTCGTGTATATTCACAAAGGAAATTTCGTCTATATCGTGATCGGCGGCGCTTTCGATGAAAAACTCAATGCTGTGTTCTATCAACTTGTTGAAACATTCCATTTTAATTCCTAAACACTATGCGTACTTTCTCATATCATAAGACACTCTTCGTTGTTATAGCTTCTTTCCTCTCTCTTTTCGTCTTTCACAACGCCCTTGCATCGCAATATCTCACGCTTCCCCTCAACCCAGCTAGTACGACGATAGTCGTCAATAGTATTTTTGACCATACGGCGCCCGGATCAAGTGCCGATGGAAACGTAACCCGATTTGACGGAGCGGTTGGTTTGCTCGCGAACGGAGATTGTGCTCCTTCAAACTCTTTAGGGGAGTACTATACCCAACCCGGCGGAGGAGAATGTCTGGTATACGACGGTCACAACGGTATCGACTATAGCGCGAGTATCGGCACTGATGTTTTGGCGGCCGCTCCGGGAACCGCTGAAGAATACTTTACCAATTGTGGAGGAAATACTGTTCGTCTTCAGCATACTGGAGAAGGCCACTCTACTCTCTACGCTCACTTGAGCCAGTTTTTATTCTCTATAGGAGCGAGCGTTGATCGATCTGAAGTCTTTGCATTATCGGGAAATACTGCTGGTATGGGATGCAGTACTGGTCCTCATCTGCATTTTGGCGTTATTGATGGATTTTCTACTGTGTCGTCAAATCGTATTGATCCTTATGGATGGTCAGGAACCACAACTGATCCATGGCCATATAATCAGGGCTACCTTTGGACTACAAATCCTCCATCTCTTACTCCACCGGTCATCTATGTTTCTGGAACTATCTCTCAAGACACAACGTGGGAGAGCGGAAATGTATACGTTATTCAAAGTTCAGTGACAGTATCCGCCAGCACCACGCTTACTATCAAACCCGGCGTTGTTGTGAAGTTTAATAGTGGTGCTATGTATGTATTCGGCACCTTAGATGCCCAAGGCGTTGCAACGAATACTATTTATTTCACATCTTTGCAAGATGATTCCGTTGCTGGCGACACAAATGGAGACGGCAGTGTAACTACGCCAGCTCAAAGCGACTACTATGGCATCTTTGTATACGATACCGGCACTGCTACTATCAACCAGGCTCGTCTGCGCTATGGAGGAAAATTCTCAAACGATGCCGGTGGTCTTTTCAACGGTGTTCTCCGTCTTGGCGGCGGAACTGCAACTGTGACTAATAGCGTAATCAACAAAAATAACTATGGAGTATATCAGAAAGGAGGGAGTATCACTATTCTGCGAAGCTCCATATATAATAATAGTAATTATGGAATTTATAACGTTAGTTTATCTATCGCTAATGCTATCAATAACTACTGGGGACATGCATCGGGACCGTATCATCCAACGTTGAATCCAAACGGAACAGGGGATATTGTTTCAAATGATGTGGATTTTATTCCCTGGCTTACAAAAAATCCGACTCCGATAGGTTCAGGCGGGCAGTGTCCGCCTACGGGATGCCCGTAATTAGAATTTAGTATCTAGAAAATAAAAATTTGTAGAAATGGAACTCATTAACTGATCAACTGCGTGTGCATATCCTCCTTTTGAAGGTATTCCATGAAGGGGGTATACTAGTAAACAAGAGCAATACACATCTCGGTCGAAATAAAATACGAAGAATTAAATAATTTATGACTATCACACGAAAAGGTTTTACACTTATTGAACTTTTGATTGTTATCGCGATCATTGGTATTTTAGCGTCTGCACTTTTGGTTTCGTTAGGAGGTGCAAGGGAAAGTGCGCGTGATGCTCGGAGAATTGCAGATTTGAAATCGGTACAAACTGCATTGGAGTTGTATTTTAATCAATGTGGTCGTTATCCGGGTGGTAATGTTGGGGCCGTTGCATGTAGCACTGGTAATCCTGCTGATTGGACAGCATTAGGGGCAGTTTTAGTAACCGCAGGAATCAATCAATTACCGAATGATCCAAGTCCAGGAGCTGCATATCGCTATAGCGTACAAACTAGTCCTTCTTTAGGAGCAAGTTATGTACTAAGCGCGACATTAGAAGGTAACAATACTGTACTTCAGAATGATTTCACTCCACCGGGTGGGGTTACTTATGCTCCAACACCACTCTGTAATGGTACAAATCTACAATACTGTGTAAGTCTTTAATAATTTTTCAAAAAACCGTCCTTCAAACGATTCAGGACGGTTTTTTGTTGTAATGTTATACTTAAAATATGAGAAAAGGATTTTCTTTTATTGAACTTATTGTTGTTATCGGAATCATTGCAATGCTCTCGGGCGTTATTGTAATGAGTTTCGGTCAGGCGCGGGCGAGCGCAAGGGACGGTGCGCGTATTTCTGATTTGAAACAAGTTCAACAGGCACTACAGCTTTTCTACTTAAAATGCGGTATGTATCCTGGAGGATATAATCCTGGGCAACCCACATCTCCCTGTGTGGGTGGTATGAATAGCGCATCTCCTGCTACAAATAATCCTGATACGTGGGAGGAACTTGCTGAAACACTGAAAAACGCCAATGTCGGATCGGGAGACATCCCTAATGATCCTTCTCCGGGGAAAGATTACGCGTATTGGATCCAATTGCAGGGAGGAAATGCAACGCCTCGCGCGCAGTGTTATGTGCTTCGAGCACAATTGGAAACTAATCATCGTGCTCTTACGCAGGACGTTGATGATGCTGATATTGCTGAAAAATTATTACCTTCTTCTGGTTTTGGTTTCCAAACTTTAGCATCAAAACTTTTATATCCTTTTGCGACTGAATATTGCGACGATGACGATAAGAATTATTGCATAGGAAATACTGAATGTTTTTATGACCGATAGTTGGCTCATCGCTATAGCGCTTTTTATTATCGGGACTTCTCTCGGAAGTTTTATTAATGTTCTCGTGCTTCGCTATTCGGGCGAGGGGCGCATATTTTCAAAAAAAATCACCGGTAGGTCTCACTGCATGTCATGCGAAAGAGTGCTTCGGTGGCACGAGCTTATTCCTGTAGCGAGTTTTCTTCTCCAAGCGGGGAAATGCCGAACTTGCAATGCCCAGCTTTCACTCCAGTATCCGATCGTTGAACTCGCTTCTGGCCTTGCTACCTGCGGCATATGGTGGGCGGTCATGCGCCATATTCGGTTTTCTGTACTTTTGGGAGAGATACCTCTTGGGGCTGTAATTGCGCTCGCAATACTATTTGGCCTTGCTGCGCTCACACTTATTTTTCTTTCTGCGGTGGACGCGCGACTCACGATTATTCCGGATGAGAGTAATCTGCTTATAGCATTTTTGGGGTTGTGCATTATTGGAGTCAAATACTATTATGGCCTTTTTGGAGCGTATTCGGGTTCGTTTCTCGGTCACTATGCGAGCATTTTTGGATTTAGGGATTCTCTTTTTTTGAATCATCTCTTAGCGGCGGGGATCGGCGCTTTCTTTTTTGGCGCTATCGTATTACTTAGTCGTGGCCGTGCTATGGGAATGGGGGACGCAAAACTTGCCGCCGCTGGAGGACTTCTCCTCGGATGGCCGGATGTTGCGCTTTCTTTTTTTCTAGCGTTTATTTTAGGGTCTTTTTTCGGTATACTTACGATGGTACTTGGGAAAAATAGGATGAAATCTCTTGTACCGTTCGGCCCTTTTATTGCTCTCGGAATGCTTTTAGTTATCTTTTTCGGCAAGGAGATTATGAGCGTTTACTTTTGGCTCTTTCCCTGATTAGGGAATAGGGTTTAGGGTATAGCCACTAGGGTTGGAGAAAAAATAGTTCTGATGCATAAAACATGAAACACGGTTCAAAAAATTCTATTTTCTACTCTCTATTTTCTAGATTCTTCTCTAGAAAAGGTTTTACGCTCGTTGAAGCTGTGGTTGTAGTTGGTATCACCATCATCCTCACAAGTATTTTGATAACGTATTCACGCGGAAGTGAGCAACAGATTCTCTTTTTTAGAGAACAGGCGCTTATTACCAGCGCTATTTTACAAGCAAAGGGTTTTGCAATTGAAACATTCCAGCCGGATTTCCAGCCGTTATTTTCCGGAACAGAAACTATTACACCGATATGCGGGTGGGGTATTCATGTTGAGGATGAAACGACAAACAGTTATCCCAATACAATCATTATCTTTAAAGATCATGGTAATCCTGGCAATAATCCATGCGCATCCCCCAATCCTCAATACAATGATGCACAGAACGAAAAATTTGAGGTTCTAGAACTTGATCCCGTCATAAAGATAGCGCGCATCTGCTTGAATACAACAATAACGGGGAATTGCTCTTCTCCAGGACCTGCGAGTGCCGATGTTGTTTTCGTTCCTCCTGATCCAGTTGTTAAATTCCAGCCAACCGCTAATGCGAATGAGTTGGTTATTGTGCTTGAAACCATAGACGGATCGCGCACTTCTAATATCTCTATAACCAAAGGTGGGCAAGTTAATATTGAATAGGATGAGAAGGATAATTTTCAATGCACAATGTTATGCAACATATAAATAAAAGTACATCGTGTTTTACTCAACTCCGAAAAGCGAGTATGGTACGTCGCACGTTGCTACGTTGCGACATCTTCGTCGCTCTTCACTCCTCGAGAAAAGGCATATCAATGGTGGAGATGATGGTCGCGATTACAATTATCGCAACCGGGCTTATCGGCATGCTTGGACTTATTAACCGTTCACTCGGTATTCAGCGCGTTACTGCGGAGCAATATACTGCGACGTATCTTGCGGCCGAGGGTATTGAAATCATGAAGAACTTTTTTGATAGGAGTTATATTATTGCACAAACAGATGCTCCAGGGTCAGATAATTTTTATGGTTCAACTCCTCCAACGGGTTTATCAACGGAAGACTTCATAGAGCCAGGTATTTATGAACTTGATTATAACAGTGATATTTTTCCGCAAGGCAATAATGCCCTTTCTTGCGGTCTTGTGGGTGGGGAACCGAATCAAAGCGCGTTGGAATCTCTTTTTGAAAATTGTAGTACGGCACGGTTTTTAAATTTTAATAGTGCAACAGGAATTTTTAGTTACGATGGATCTCCGGAACCCTCAAAATTCCGCCGGCTTATAATTGTGGATGAGCCGCAAGAATACAATAATGTTGGAGCGGGATTAAATTTCAGAATAACTTCTGCGGTTGAATGGTCATCCCGCGGAGGAACTTTTATAGTCAATCTTGAAGATCATTTTCTTCCATACCGCAAACCTTAGGCCGATGCAAAATTTATGATGCGATACAAAAAATTACATAATGTCCGTCGCGTTTTGCTAAACTGCGACATCTTCGTCGCTCTTCGCTCCTCGAGCGGATTCACGGTACTTGAACTTGTCGTCGCTATGGGTATTTTTATTACCCTCATGGGAATTATCTCTGGAATATTCGTGGGTTCTATTCGGTCACAGCGCACGCTTGTTGAGCTCATTGCGGCAAACGATACTGCAAATCTTGCACTGGAACAGATTACAAGAGAAATACGCACAGGAAGAGAATTCTGCATTCCTGCATCATTACCCGCTACTTTACCGGGTTCATGTTCCGGAACTCTTAATCAAAGCAATATTTTAGCATTTCAAAATGCAAACGGTGCAACCGTAGTCTACAGACTTGAAAATAATGTTATTGAACGAAGTGAAAATGGGGGAGCTATAGGTACATTTTTCTCTCTTACAGGGAATCGTGTTTTTGTTGAAAAACTTCAGTTTTATATTGTAAGCGAATCATTTCCAGCACGAGGATATGAGTGGCCGCCGCGTATTACTATTACAACCACTATCGGATCGCCGAGCGTGAATTTGCAAAACATGTTTACAAATATTCAAACAACGGTGAGTGGGAGGAACATTTAAAATAATAAACAATTAACAATAGACAATGACTAATAACTTATAACGGCTTTAATAAAAATCCCCCAACCACTTTCGTGATTGGGGGGAGTTGAGGTCACTGCAGAAGCACCTGCACTAATGCCTGCACGCCAACATCCTGGACAATGGTATCGTGCGTTGCATCAAAGAGATACACACCTCCGATTACATTGTAGCCAGGCATGGAGACGAGCTGTCCCACGCTGGGCACGGAGACGATACTATCATTTGTCGTG
>JBBTRX010000004.1:0-1086 GCA_038064975.1 Patescibacteria group bacterium | reverse complement strand
CCCTAGATTAGCATTCGAAGTTGAACATTGTTAAAAACCTCATAAGGTGATCGGTATCCGAGTCGTTTCCTTGGTCTGTGGTTAACTTCATCTACAATTTGCTCAAGCTCTACCTCCTCAATATTAGCGAATAATGTTTTCTTTGGAAAATATCTTCTAATCAAGCCGTTAGTGTTCTCATTAGTGCCGCGTTCCCAGGAATGATAGGCATGAGCAAAGTAAATCTGCATAGTCAGCTCTCGCTCAGTTAATTCCCAATCTGCAAACTCGGTGCCGCGGTCATAAGTGATAGTCTGTTTCTTGTTGCTCGGAATGTTTTGAAACATTTGAATTGAGACTATTCTGATTTTCTCAGCACTGACAGCATGGAGAAGATTAGCCAGTAAGTAGCCTGTCTTCCTTTCAGTGTGGGTTAAAATTCTAGCGGTCTTTTCTTTACCAATGATGGTATCACCCTCCCAATGCCCAATCCTTTTCCTCTTTTCAATGTGCTTCGGTCTTTGATCGATTGATCTTCTAGCATTCAGCTCTTCCCTAGCTTCCTTGCGGTCATTACCAATTTTGGTTCGTCGATACTTGTTGTGCTTTCTCGGAAGAAGCGGGTAGAGCATTTTGTCCTTGTTGCACCAATCATAGATAGCCGTGGTTGAAGTCGGTTTGATCTTTTTCTCGGTCACAAATCTGCCAACGATCTGTTCTGGTGACCAGTGCTTCCTTAAAAGTCGGGTGACCTCAGTGGTCAGCCAATCGTCTTTGCCGATCTTACGGTGACACTGGTTGGCCTCCTTTCTTTTTCTCCTTGCCTTTTGATTGGCTTTAGCGGCATCATATTTCCTTTTGCCGCCGTTCTCGTTGATTTCATAGCTGATTGCTCCAATACTGTAACCCAACAGATCTGCTATCCGGCGATATGTCAGTCCGGCTTTAAGGTGGGCTTCTAACCGAACACGGTCGTATTTGCTAAAATGTGTGTAGTGCATCCTGGCATCTCCTTAATGGTTTTCTTCAATCAATTACCATTTTACAAGGAACGAGTCAGGATGCCTTTTTTAACTGGTTTGTTTAACTTCGAACCGGAACTTAAAA
>JBBTRX010000003.1:25223-47904 GCA_038064975.1 Patescibacteria group bacterium | reverse complement strand
AAAATAACCCTACCTCTACTAGTAGGATTATTTTTTTGGTTGTGCGCGGGAGAGGATTCGAACCTCCACGCCTTACGGCGCTACCACCTCAAGGTAGTGCGTCTGCCAGTTTCGCCACCCGCGCATGCCTACCTATTATGCACATGCCTGATTTTTTTTCAAATAAAAAACCGTTCCACTCAAGGAACAGCCTTTTATTACCCCTGCTCCTCTACTACCTTTACTTTCTTTGCCGGAGCTCCCACTGTTGAAGTACCTTTTGATTTCACTTTACGGCGCAATGCTTTACGCGAAAGATCGCGGATATAATACAATTTTGATCGGGAAACTTTCCGAGGAAACTCAAGCACCTCAATCTTATCAATAAGCGGGGAATGCAATTGGTATACCTTTTCAACGCCAACGCCTGCGATCGTAGCTCGTACGGTAAAAGAAGCGCCCGGCTCATTACCATGCTTGCGCGCAAGAACGATGCCCTCAAAACGGCTAATGCGCTCCTTGTCGCCTTCTTTAACGCGTTCAAAAACACGGACCGTAGATCCGCTCTTCAAATGCTCTATGGATGCCATATCTTTCATACGATGAATGTCTGAGTAGTGTAGAGAAAGCGCCGGCTCTTGTCAATAATACGCCCATGCTACAATGCAGACATTATGAGGATTGTGATTGATATTCGCCTTCTAGGAAGAGGCAATGCTTCGGGTATCCGTGAATATACTTACCATATTATAGAGGCATTATTTGCCCGCGCTCCGGAACATGAATATATTCTTTTCTATCCCGGTCTTAAGAAAAGCCCACTCCCCACTTCATGGACAGGACGTCCTAACGTTTCGGTCGTCTCATGGCGGATACCCAACAAACTCCTTGAGCTAGGGTCCTATCTATTCCCACGTTTCATGGCAATTGATGCACGTCTCAAAGCAGACTTAATTTTTAGCCCCCATATTAATATTCTCGTGAGTCTCCACACTCCACGATTCCTTACGATTCATGATCTTTCGTTTATTCATTATCCAGATTTTTTTGGTTTAAGAGAGCGGATATGGCACAGCATGCAACACGTAAACCAACAGGTACGACAAGCAGAACGGATTATTACGAATTCATATTTTACTGAAACCGATATAGTAGAAACACTGAGAGTACCTAAAGAAAAAATTTCTGTTGTTTATCCTGGCATCCATAAGAACTTTAGAAAACTTGATGAAAACGATCCGGCGATGAACCTTTTCATAAAGAATAATAATATCCAGTATCCATTCATTCTTGCCTTGGGAACTATTGAGCCACGGAAAAATATCACTGCGATCATTCAAGCTTTTAACGCACTTAAAAAGAAGCCTGAGCACCGCGAACTTCGCCTTATTATCGTCGGGAACCCAGGCTGGCTCCATCGAGACACTCTGAAAGCGGCTGCAGTCTCAGAAGCGAAAGATCACATCATCTTCTGGGGAAAAGTGAAGAACGAGGAACGGATTTTCCTGTATAATAAAGCAGAAGCACTTGCATATCCTTCATTTTTTGAAGGTTTTGGATTCCCCCCACTTGAAGCGCAAGCATGCGGATGTCCCGTAGTCACGAGCGATCGCTCCTCGTTTGTAGAAATTATCGGAGCAAGCGGAATAACGGTTAATCCGTGGAGTGTATACGATCTGACTTATGCATTGCATAGCATCATGACCGACCACGACCTGCGCGCAAAACTCATTGCGAAGGGACTTCTAAACGCTAAGCGTTTCACGTGGGAAAAAACTGCAGAAGAGCTCTTATCCGTTTTTATCAATGCCAAAAATAATCTTAGACATCCTTCCGCCGTCTCGCGGCCATAAAGAAAATCCGGCACCAAAACCCACGCCTGTTCACTTAGAAACCGCTTCTGCTTTTCACGCACCGCTTATCATAGAAGCGATTCCTCTTGTTTCCCTCAGCCCCAAGAAGCACCGTGGCATTTTCCAAAAAGGTCTACTCACCGTTCTACTCCTCCTCGTTCTTGCGGGCGGAGTCACTATGGTAGGTTTTTATGATCTTAAAAAAACAGTGGACAAAGCTGTCCCTCGAGTAACCGCAGATTTTTTGGAAGCGAGCGACTCTTTGCGCAATTTCGAAACCGGAAAAGCAAAGTCTGCGCTCTTTAGTATTAAAATGAATGTTGATCTTATTACGGATAAAGCGCGGCAGTATGGCATATCAACACTCGCAACATTTTGGAGCGCTATTGTTCCGAAACTAAAAGCAGTCCCCGATACGCTGAAAAATATAACCACGCTTAGCGAAACTGCATTGCGGTTCGCGGGCACGCTCCATGAGCTCCGCAATAACTCCTTTACCTGGCTCATGCACCGCGAGGGCAGAAAAGTACGAGAGAGTATAAGCGCGCTTTCAGAAAATTTAGACACGATGATTGCCGCGCATGCGGGATTAAAAAATCAAAGCCTCGCGCTTGCCTATCCTGTGGGCAATAATTTCCTTGATGTAAACGCAGATTTATATTCAACCCAACGTTTTCTTAAAGCTTTTTTGGGATGGTTTTCCGAACCGCGCGATAAGCGATTGCTCGTGTTATTCCAAAACCCGTCAGAACTCCGCCCGGGCGGAGGATTTTTAGGAAGCTATGCCGATATCACACTGGACCCTGACGGCATACGGGATATCGTCGTGTGGGACGTGTATGACCCGGACGGTCAATTGGATGTGAAGATTCTCCCTCCGCGAGAACTCCAAGGAATTACGACCACGTGGGGCGCACGCGATGCAAATTGGTTTTTTGATTTCCCAACCTCGGCGTCAAAAGTCATCTCTATGTTGGAAAACTCAAAGATATATCGAGAAAAACTAACTACCTTTGATGGCGCGATTGCTGTAAACATTAACGTATTCCGCTCTATACTCGCGCTTATCGGCCCCATAGAACTTCCTGAATACGGACTTGTTATCACTCCCGATAACTTTCTTTCTGAAATACAGCGCGAAGTTGAATCGGGAGAGGATAATAAGAACGGAGAGCCAAAGCGCATCCTAAAGGTACTTGCTCCTATGGTTTTTGATCGACTAGGATCGCTCGATGATACAGATAGGCAAAACATCTTTAAGATTTTTCAGCATCATGTGAGTGAAAAAGACATTATGTTTTACTTTAAGGATTGGGAGTTTCAAAATTTCATGCAGCAGGCACAAGTTGCGGGAGATGTCCTACCCCTACCACTCCACTTTAAAGGAGATTATCTCGCGGTCGTCTCTGCAAACGTAGCCGGCGGCAAAAGTGATGCCTTCGTGAGACAATTAATAAAACTTTCTACTAAGATAGACGTTTCAGGTAAAATTGATAATTTTCTCACTATAGAACGGACGCATGATGGCGCGAAAGAAAAAGACCCGTGGTATCGGGCTTCTAATAAAACTTATCTCAAAGTTTTTACGCCGCAAGGATCAGATCTTTCCTATGCCAAAGGTGGAGATATATTGCCGCTCAAATCTGTAGTTGATTATGAAAAGAAAAACTATCTCTTTGACACTGATCTCAGAAATATTGAAGCAACACGCAAGAGCAACGAAGAATACGATATGGAAATGTTGGAGGAGTCCGGAAAAACCGTATTCGGAACCTGGGTGAATACCAAAGCAGGAACGTCAAAAATGATCACGCTCCAATACACAAATTCTGTAAAACTCTCCATGCAGGAAAAAGAAATTCCCTATCAATTTATTTTTGAACGCCAATCGGGAGCAAAAACAGCAATTGATATTTTACTAGATGCACCGGAGGGATACATCTGGAAAGAAACCGGAACCGCGAATTTTAATTACGTAGATGAGAATCCAGAGGGGCGGATTCAACTCTCGCTAACACTACTTCAAAATCCGACGGGAGAACAGCCTCCGCGCGAATAGTCTTCTTGCCCGGCATCGTAAACGTAAGGGAAGCAGAGTGGAGCATAAGGCGCGGAATATTGAGACTCTCTGCTAAATGCTGTTTTGTTTTTCCTCCATAGAGAACATCCCCAAGAATAGGATGGTGCAAATCATTTAAATGTACGCGAATTTGATGTGTGCGCCCCGTTTTTGGAATTACTTCAACAAGGGAGAGGGGTTCACTGCCAAGCACAAGACGACGGAGGACACGATAATGCGTTTCAGCGTCTTTTACCATCTTCGCACGTCGGATAAATGTCGTATGTTTGGTAGTTCCCGGGTTTAGGCCAATTGGTTTAATGATAACGCCCTCTTCTTCTTTAGGAATGCCCCATACGAGTGCGAGATATTTTTTTTCAATCGCTCGGCTCTGAAACATTTTCTTAAGTTCATAAAATGCCACATTGTTTCGAGCAATAACTATACATCCGGATGTATCCTTATCCAACCGATGCACGATACCAGGTCGCACATCTGGTACGTCCCCCACTCCTACAATTTCAGGATAGCGAGCCATAAGCCACGCAGTTAACGTGTGTTCGTCTTTGCGAAAAGCGGTCGTCGCGTGCACGAGCATCCCTGCCGGTTTATTCAGCACAACAAAATCAGCTTCCTCTAGAATAATTTTTGGCTCTTCCATAGAAACTTACTCGCCTAATACATTCCTTCTCCGAATCGCGATGTATGTAATAATACTTCGATTAATATCACGAAGCGTAAGAACAAGACACGACGCAATCAAGACCAAAACCGTTTTTATCGCGAAAGAAGTACGGACAAAAGAAGCGGTAAGATAAGCTAATGATCGAAATGGATTCCCATAGGAAGCAAGAATAGTATTTTTAACCACATGCTCAACAAAAATTCGGTCTGCAATAAGGCCGAAGAGGATAATAAAAAAGATTATTTCAATAACAAGAAGCGGAGCGGTTGACCGCAAAAACCAAACTCCGTATACCCGCCTCATTATTTTTGCATGCATTTCCTTGGGATCCATGGGGAGTATTGTACTTAATAACTCATTTTCTTAAAGATTCGTTTCGCCCTGAAGAGCCGCATTTTAAGGGTTGAGAGTGGAATGTTTTCTTGTTTCGCAATATCATGATACGACATATCATCTAGATAATAGAGCTTTAAGAGCCTTCCTAAATGTTCCGGCATTTTCGCAATAATTTCCGCAACCTGTACTTTAGCATCAGCAATACTAGCGACGTCGTGAGAAGGAGCTACGACCGCATCTGTATCGTACCCCACTGCATCAATATATTCCGTCCTCCCAATCGACTTTTTTGCTTTTTGATAATGAGTGAATGCCGTATTCATGAGAATACGATACGCCCAACTCTTAAATGAAGCGTTCTCCTGTTTTCTAAATCGTCCGGCGTTCAAATAAATTTTTGTAAATGTTTCCTGAACGATATCTTCTGCTTCAGTTTTATTGCGCATGACATCAAACGCCTTCTTTAAGAAAGGCATTTCGTACCGCTCCACAATAATGCCGAAATATTCGGGATCGCGAATGGAAAGTTTTAAGATTTCTTCGTCAGAATGATGCTCGGAAGACATAGATGTAACGTGCGCATATTCTAAAACAATTCTCCATATTTAGTCAAACTCTAACTCGCAAGTTCAAAAAAATTCTGCATGAGCGCCGCAACAACAATAGGCCCCGTACCACCCGGCGTGGGAGTTATAAATGAGGCAACTGCGCTACAGGATTCCACATCAACGTCTCCAAATGTTTTACCTCCATTTTTTGCGTAACCGAAGTCAATCAAAACCACGCCTTTTTTAATAGAGTCACATTTTAGAAACGCCGGCTTTCCTGTCCCGGTAATCACAATATCAGCATCTTTAAGCGTCTCGACGTCAATCGCGCCGTAATCCATATGGCTCACGTTCTGTCCGGATGCTTTAAGCCATGCGGCAATTGGCTTTCCTACAAGAAAACCTTTTCCGATAACCGCGATGCGCATAGCACGATGATCCATATGAAGAGCGGAAAAAATATGTTGCACGGCGATAACGGTCGGCGCAAGAACGCGGGCCTTTGCAGTTAAGGCATCAACATCCTTTTCCGGACGAATGAGCGCCACAATACGATCTCTACTTACACTCTCCGGCAGAGGAAGTTGAACAACAATCCCTCCCACCGTTTCGTCATCGTTCAATGATTCAATAGCGTTGGAGATTTCTTGCTCCACCGGAGAAACTTCTCGCACCTCAACATGGACGCCAAGACTTTGAGCGATATTCTTTTTCTTTGCGACAAAACTTTTGCTCGCGCTATCGTCCCCTATGTGAATCACGACAAGTTTTTTTTGAGGAATCGCCTTTGTACGAAGCGCCTCAAGCATTCCATTCGCAATATCATTTCCATTAATAAGCATAAGAAGAAATATAATCCTAATCGAGTGCACGATACGGCAAAGGAAATTGAGATGCAATTTTCTTCACCTCATTTCCAACACCGCGCGGATTTTCTCCGTCCATAAGAACTCGTTTTATACATAATGCGATTTTTTTCATTTCTCTCTCTTTCATCCCTCGAGTAGTAATTGACGGAGTGCCAAAACGAACACCGGAAGGATACTGCGGACTTTTATCCCCAGCGAGCGTATTACGATTCGCAAGAATATAAGCAGTCTCCAAGAGCGCCTCTGCGTCTTTGCCATTCATAGCGAGAGGACGAACGTCCAACAGAAAAAGATGATTATCTGTTCCTTCGGTAGCTATAAGAAATCCGAATTTTTTAAGCTCTAATGCGAGCGCTGTGGCGTTAGCGCATACTTGTTTAATATAGGTCGTAAAGACAGGCTTCTGAACTTCTTTAAACATCCACGCGATTGCCGCAATCGTAGAATTATGAGGACCTCCTTGGAGACCGGGAAATACCGCTTTATCAATCGCTGCAGAAATGGTCATCTCCGAATTTTTTCCGCCTTCTGAGGATACCTTTGAGAGTCTGGAAAATATAACCGCACCGCGAGGGCCACGTAATGTTTTGTGAGTCGTTGTCGTAACAACGTGAGCATGCGGAAAAGGGCTCTCATGAACTCCTGCAGCAACAAGGCCAGCGATATGAGAAATGTCAGCTACATGATATGCACCCACAGACTTTGCAATACTACCTATGTGCTTAAAATGAATTGACCGCGGATAAGCACTCCCCCCAGAAATGATAATACGGGGACGATATTCCTTTGCCGCATGAAGAAGCGCGTCGTAATCAATACGGCCAGTTGCAATATCAACGCCATACGAAATGGAGCGGTAATAGATGCCAGAAAAACTCACCCGATGGCCGTGCGTTAAATGTCCACCGTGAGAAAGTTCAAGCCCCATTATCGTATCCCCTGGTTTTGCAAGAGCTAAATACACTGCATGATTTGCCGGAGACCCAGAATATGGCTGAACATTCACTGCCCATTGCTTAGGAGAAAGTTTGAAAGCGGTAAGAGCATTCTGCCCGGCAAGTAATTCAATATCATCGTAATACTGATTACCCGGATAATAGCGCTTCCCCGGATAGCCTTCGGAATATTTATTTGTTAAAGGAGACCCCAGAAGTTGGAGCATCTCCGGACTCGCAATATTTTCGGAAGCAATAAAATCAAGCGTATCTTCTTGACGCTTGATTTCCGCATTCACCAGTTTTTTGAGCTTTGTATCCATTTAGTGCACGTGCGTGGGATCGGACCACGGACCTCTTCGATGTCAACGAAGCGCTCTACCACTGAGCTACACGCGCAAGGAAATCAGTCATTATCGTAAACCAAAACCTCACACAAGTCTAGAAAAGATTGAGCAGGAAAAAGGCCCGCATGATGCGGGCCTATAAACAAACTTCAACTAGAGCATGTATAACAAAACGATTTACTTACACGTTCTCCCCGAACACGTAGAGAGGCGTTCCGCCCTCTCGCTCATAGCCTGCATCATTTGGTCATAGCACGTATCGGCGTGCTTACTTTCAATCTGATACGGATCCGGGGTAGCACTACAATTATCCGCAACAAAATTATAAAGTTCCTTGTCATCAACTACGCCATCCTTATCATAATCATGCTCTGCGTAAATATAATTCTTAGTAAGCAAGGCACGATACTCCCAAAGAGGATTTTCGATTAAGAGATCTTTTCTCCATTCAGAACTTCCTTTTGCTATAAGATCAAGAATTGATCTTCCATCCATCACTTTAAGAGCTTTTGCGTCCGCAAGATCCACAATAGTTGGAGCAAGGTCAATATTGGATATCAAATCATCATACACGACACCCTTAGGAAACCCTGGTCCCCGAATAAGAAGCGGGACGCGCGCTGACTCTTCGTAGATCTGTCGCTTACCATTTTGCAAACGATGTTCTCCTGCCTGCAAACCATTATCAGACCAGAATATGATAACAGTATTATTTAATTCTCCCAGCTTTTCTAATTTATTAATAATAGCGCTAATACCATCATCCACTGCGGCAAGAGATTCAAGTCTGAGCTGATACCTTTCTTCAATCACATCTTTCTCCGCATCAGTGATAAGCGGAAGTGCTTGTACCCAAGAAGGTTTATCAGAAACATCGGATTCATTATAGGATGGAGGGGTTGGTAATGGCAGATTACTGAACATCCCAGCATGACGAGGAGCAGGAATGGGAAATTCACCGTTCGCCTCTACATGAGGCGCTATATAATTCACCGATAAGAAAAATGGTTTTTCTTGCGTTGTTTGGGTTTCAATAAATGTAATCGCCTTACCCGTCAACACATCAGTGTTGTAGTCTACCTCATCAGATCCATATTGAACCTTAACGCCATTCTCCATAAGTTCGTAATTAAAGAACTTACTAAATACCAGAGTTGAATACCACTCATTCCATCCGGGCGGCTGAGTGGGAAGATTAAAAGGCCCTCCTCCACCATTATAACCATTCATATATTTACCAATATGCCCGGTATAATACCCTGATCCTTGAAGCCATATCGGGAGAGTGTTTTCATGATCCAAAGCCTGATACCCACCATTACTGCCACTATTATCCAAAACACCATGATTGTGCGGATACTGCCCAGTAAGATATGTCGCACGAGAAGGGCAACATAATGCATATGCAAGATAAAATCTAGAAAAATCAACCCCTTGGTCTTTAATAAGTTCTTTTGTATTGCGCATAAGATATGTTCCATCGGGACGCAATACGTCCATAGATGAGAAATCTTGATCATCGGTTAAAAAAACCAAAATATTTGGCTTTGTTTGAAGAACATGTGGTCGCTTTTCAGCTCCCAGACCACTAGCTCGCCCAACAACAACAAGTACAAATACTGAAACTAAAATGGAAAAAAACGAGACTTTTGCAGGAGAAATGATATTCATATATTACAAGTATAGATATTGTGCTATAAAAATCAACTCACATCTCGCAAAAAACCGATGCCTTAAATGGCATCCATTTTTTATTTTACAAGGGTGGGCGTTGGAGGGATCGAACCTCCGACCTCAGTCTTATCAGGACTGCGCTCTACCACTGAGCTAAACGCCCGAAGTTATAGTCCAACGGGAGATTGGATAGAGATCCCACGTTCATCTAATATGCGGTTTAATGTATCAAAATCAAAGCGAACAGGCAATGCTGACCCGGATCCGCTCGTGGAAACTGCGGATTTAACCTGAATTCCCAAAAAACGAATAGTCAAAAAAGAATAAAAAAATAAAATGCCAGCAATAAATACCGCAGTTCCGATAAAGATCAAATCTTTCTTTCTCTTGGGGAGTTGCATGGGTTATTGGGAAAAGATTTTGCCTCCGATTTCCGCGATAGACGCGGTCCCCTTCACCGAAAGATCTATAGATTCAACGGAAACAAAATAAGATCCCTTTTTAAGACTATCAAGAAACGCAAGAATAGCGGAGGGGTTCCCGGTAAGTGAGGCGCTAAAATAAATAAATCCAAGCGTTTCCTCGGTCCTCGCACTCTCCGTTCCAAAGATAAAACTCGGCTTCAATCCCTGAGTTGCAGCAAGATCACGAAAATATTTTGGGAATGCAATGAGTTCGTTCTGCGATGGCAAAAGCGTACCGAAAAGATCTGCATAGGGTTTTGCTTTACGAGCATCTTCACGGAGAAGAACTAAAGAGTCCAGCGCTTCAAGCTCCAATCCGAGCTCATCATAAAGCATAGTAATTTGTTCGCTCCGCCGTTTCATGTCAAACCCTAAAGCAAGAGTGCCTACGAAGAGAATTGCGATAATGCCAAAGACGATGGCAAGTTCAATTGAAACTTTTTTCTTAAATTCAACATCCATGGATCGCTATAATGTTATGATACCATAAAGAATACAAAATGACGGAACATCAGTACTACAACGCACTCGCTTCTTCTCTTGAGTCCAACTACGGAGCATTGCATAAAGCCCGAGAACAATGGGTGGACTGGCAAAATGCATGGAAGCATCATGCGAAGGACTCGGTCATACAAGTAGAAACAGCGTGGGAAAATCTTTCCCGCAATGCCATCAGTCTTATGTTAGACAGTGACCTCGAGTTTCCCGCACCGCTTAAGGAAATATCTCATACTCCTTTTGGATTGTATGTCCGCGGAAATAAAGACACGCTCACGAAGCCTGCTATCGCTATTATTGGAACACGAAAAGCTTCGAAAGCAGGTATGGAACTTGCCCGTACCTTTGCGCGCTCGCTCGCGGAACACGGTATAACTATCGTAAGCGGACTCGCATTCGGAGTTGATAGCGCTGCGCATCGCGGAGCACTTGATGCTGACGGCTCAACAATTGCCGTATTGGGTAATGGACTGGACACAGTGTATCCAAAGAGTAATCTACATCTCGCCGAAGAAATTATTGATCGTTCCGGAGCGATTGTTTCTGAATACCCGCCCGAAACGCCTTCGCTTCCTCATCGTTTTTTAGAACGCAATCGTATTGTAAGCGGGCTTTCCCTCGGCATCCTCGTCATTGAAGCACCAACACGCTCGGGATCCCTCGCTACCGCCCGTTTTGCTCTTGATCAAAATCGAGATATTTTTGTAATCCCGGGACCGGTTACAAATCCGAATTACGCCGGCTCCCACGCCCTTATTCAAGCCGGAGCAGCACTCGTTACATCTCCAGAAGATATCCTTAAACTCCTTCCTGAAGCGGTAGTTGGGACAAGAACACAAAATACTCTCTTTGCTCAAAAACTTGACGAAACACAAAAAAACATTCTGAATGTCATACAGACTCATACCGGCATAGATGCAAACGGGGTCGCAGAAGCGGCCCGGGTGCCAATACGGGAAACCAACCAAGCACTTACCGAGCTACTGATCATAGGGGTTTTAAAGGAAGCTCACGGAAAGTATTTTGCAGTATAAACCAATTATGACAAAACTAGTCATTGTAGAATCCCCCACAAAGGCAAAAACCATAGGCCGTTTTTTAGGCAAGGATTTTGTTGTCACTTCGTCCTATGGGCACGTCCGCGATCTTCCAAAAAGCAAGCTCGGCATTGATGTTGAGCATGATTTTCTACCCCAGTATATTATTCCGACCAAAGTTAAAAAGCGCGTCACCGCACTTAAAAAAGAAGCGGCAAAGAGCGATTCTATTATTCTCGCAACTGACGAAGACCGAGAAGGAGAAGCAATCGCGTGGCATCTATTACACGCACTTGGTCTTGCTGACGGAAAAATAGAAAAACCAGTATCACGCATCGTATTCCACGAAATCACAGAAAAAGCGATTCAAGCAGCATTAGAGCATCCCCGATCCATAGATGACCGGCTCGTTGACGCACAGCAAGCACGACGCGTTCTGGATCGGCTCGTAGGATACAAACTCTCCCCCTTTCTATGGAAAAAAATAGCGAGCGGACTTTCTGCAGGACGCGTACAGTCTGTTGCGCTCCGCCTTATCGTCGATCGCGAAGATGAAATCAGAGCATTTGTCCACCAGGAATACTGGAGCGTTGATGCCGTCTTTGCGACGAATAAGAACGAAGAATTCGGCGCCTCCCTCGTAAAACAAGACAATGCCGTACTGGATAAGTTCGCAGTCCCCAATCAATTATCCGCAACGACGATTCAAGAAGATCTCCAAAACAAGAAAGGCATAGTAGAGCGCATTGAGAAAAAGGAGTTGAAAAAAAATCCTCCTACCCCATTTACGACAAGTACGCTTCAACAGGAAGCCGCAAAACGGCTCCGCTTTTCCGCAAAGAAAACAATGCTCATCGCCCAGCGCCTCTATGAGCAGGGATTTATTACATATATGAGAACCGATTCGTTGAACCTTTCAAGCGAATCAACGGCGGGAGCGAAACAGTGGCTGAGTGATCGCTTAGGAGAACGCTATGCCAGCGATGCTCCACGGACATTTAAAGCAAAGTCAAAACTTGCCCAAGAGGCTCACGAAGCTATCCGCCCCACCGACCCATTCCGCGAACCAGAAAAAACAAAACTTGAAAGTCCCGCAGAAGATAAACTCTATGCGCTTATTTGGTCCCGCTTTATGGGCTCACAAATGCCACAGGCAATTGTAAATTCAACAACTTATGATATTGCGGTTCTAGGAGACAAGCATTCCTATACTTTTCGTGCACACGGAAAACAAATGATCTTCGACGGATTTTTGAAAATCTGGAATCAAAAATTTGAAGAAAAAGATCTCCCAATTTTAAACGAACAGGATAATCTCACGCTTGCCAACCTTATGCCAGAACAGCATTTTACGGAACCGCCTGCACGCTTCTCGGAAGCAACTCTCGTAAAAGCACTTGAAGAACACGGTATCGGCCGCCCCTCAACCTACGCACCGACCATCTCCGTTATTCAAACCCGAAATTATGTCCAAAAAGATGCGGGTAAATTTATTCCGACCGAGATTGGAGAGCTTGTCCACAAAGTAATGAAAGAGCACTTTCCGGAAATCGTGGATTTGAATTTCACGGCAAATATGGAAAACGAGCTTGATGAAATCGCAGAAGGCGGAAGAAAATGGAATGGTGTTATTAAGGCATTCTATGAGCCGTTCGCTAAAAAACTTGAACAAAAATATGCTGAAGTAGAAAAACAAAACGCTGTTCCGGAAAAAACGGATGTGATGTGTGAAAAATGCGGGAAACCTATGGTGATTAAAATGAGCAGGTTTGGAAAATTTCTTGCCTGTTCCGGATTTCCGGAATGCCGTAGTACAAAAAAACTGGAGGGATCCGGAGCTGGAAAAGAACCGCCAAAAAGCACAGGACTTAAATGCCCGAAGTGTACTGAGGGAGATGTTATTGAACGGCGCGTAAGTCGCGGCCGCGCCCGGGGAAAAATATTTTGGGGATGCTCTCGCTATCCAAAATGCGATTACGCAACATGGGAGAATCCATTAGGAGAACAGAAAGAAACTAAAGGAGAAGATAAAGAAGCTCAAACTGAAGAGCCGGAAAGCGAGGAAGACACGGAGAAAGAATCTAGTATCTAGTAAATAGAAGCTAGAATATTGGCAGTTCTTTATTTGTATTATTAGTCCGCCAGCCGGCGGATTAGTACATTAGTATTAATACATGTCCTAAAAAACGATTTGAGGCGGCTCCCCAGATTCTGAAACCGCATCTACGTTACCCGCAAGCTCACTGGGTGGAATCCGTTTCTCTTTAAGCTTGCTCACAATACCATAGAGTTCTTCGGGCGAATAAAAGGTAATGGTAATCTTTCCGGTTGCTCCGGAACGCTCCACTTTTACTTTGGCGCCCAATACTTCTTCCATTTCACGTTCTGCAAGCACGATTTCCGGATCTTTCTCTCGCAAAGCATCCTCGCCCAACGTACTTGTTTCCTTTTTTTCTTTTAAGCTATGAATACGGGCTTTCAAATCTCTTACGCTCATATTATTCCGCATAAGATCTTGAAAAAGCATTTGCTGTTCGGCAATGCTCGTGACCGTTAACAATAAACGTGCCTGGCTTTCACTAATCGTCCCACGCGCAACTGCGTCTTGAACTTCTTGAGGAAGCACTAATAGGCGGACTGAATTCGCCACCACTTCTCTGCTTTTGCCCAAACGCGAGGCAATCTCCCGTTGCGTCAATCCGAATTTATCCTGCAGCTTAGCGTACGCACGTGCGGATTCAATAGGATTAAGATCAACGCGCTGAATGTTTTCAATGATTGCAAGCTCTAATCGTTCCTTATCAAGACTCACGCTCCGGATAATTGCGGGTACACGCTCCATTCCCGCTATACGCGAAGCCAAAAGACGGCGCTCGCCGGCAATGAGTTCATATTCAACTTCCGTTCCTGTTTCAGTAACGCGTTCGATTTTCGTAACTACAATTGGCTGTAAAACGCCAAATTCACGAATAGATGTCGCAAGTTCTCGAAGCCCCTCTTCATTAAATTCACGACGAGGCTGTTGAGGGTTTGGTCGTATTTTTTCTGTTTCTATTAAAAAAACTGGTCCCTGGACCGGAATATTTTCCATTTTATTCTCTTAACTTTACCCGAATTTGCTGATATAATCAACGGCATGGCACATGCCGGAGTGATGAAATTGGCAAACATGCGCGACTCAAAATCGCGTGCCGCAAGGCTTGTGGGTTCAACTCCCACCTCCGGCACCACAACTAAAAATCTTAAAACACTTGCTTATATTATTGGCATAGCGTTGGGAGATGGCAATCTCTCAAATCCAAATAAAAGAGCAGTCCGGTTACGGGTAACTTGCGATACTCAATATCAAAACATTATCAATAATATTTGTAATGCTATTCATGAATTATTGCCATTAAACAAAGTCTCTATAATACATCGAGCAAAAACTTATATAGATATTAGCTGTTATTCAAACAAATGGGAAGAATTACTTGGATGGAAAGCAAGCGGAGGATCAAAATATGTCCAAAAAGTTTCTATCCCAAAATGGATTAAGGAAGACCACAATTATATAATACCTTGTTTAAAAGGACTCATAGAAACAGATGGATCTATTTATTATGATAGGAGTTATAAGATGGTAAATTTTGTAACTATAATACCCCAACTAGCAAAAGATGTGTTGGAAATGATTACAAAATTAGGGTTTCAGCCATATCTCTATAAAAAAATTGAAACAACTAAGAAATCTAAATATACTATAAGAATTTCTAAAAATGTAGAAGAATTTATTGCAAAAATTGGGATTGAAAAAATTATTCAATAACACGCAAAACCGAGGATTTTTAAAGAGTTCGGCAAAGCCGGACGACGTGAGTTTCCCACCCTGGGCACAAATAAAAAACTACCATTTGGGTAGTTTTTTACCTTCAAGAATCAGTTCAACGATCTCCTTCCGATATCATGTATATCATGTTCTAAGTTTTGTTCTAATTCCTCCACTTCCCGCAATATTCTGTCTCGCTTATCTAATTCTCCCGATGTAAGCGTTCGTCCCTCACTGCTCGCCGCTAAATCCTTCAACTCATCCATTAAATTCTTACGTATTTCCGTAAAGCTTTCGTGAAAACGAGTTTCTGTCTCACGCAGTTGCTTTTCCATTAATCCCTGCTTTAGAAGGGAAATCTTCTTCCTAAAATATAGGAATATCCCTACGATAATCGCAATAAAGAACACGGCAATACCCGCAACCACGATATAGCGGACTTGAAAGCCAAAAATAGTGAACCCCGTCACGACCGATCGGATAACGCGAGGATTAGATTCCCCTGAAACCAACGTTCCGACTTTCTGTCGTGCCCGCACCTCCCAATTCCCCGCCACCAAATACGTTTTTTCTGCAATTACCCATTCTCCGAACGAATCTGCTTTGACCGTAAATTTAATCGGTTGAGTCCCCTGTTTTTGAAGTGTAACAGTGACTATGGCGTTCGGATCTCCCCGGCCCTCAATATAAAGCATGTCTTCTAGCGTATAGAAGGTGTCCGGACTGATAGAAATATAGGGCTCGGGCGGCGGAGCCTGGTTAGCAACTCCCGAAATACCGCTCTCTTGTGCATAAGCAGAAAAAGCGAGAAAAAAGAGCGAAATGAGAAGAAAATAAGTAATACGCATATTATAACTTTCTGATAGCGGGCTTAACTCTTATTTTTTTACCGCTTTGACGCAAAACTTCTTTAATATGCGGATGATTTTTTCTCCAATAGACCAGCCCCACGCCGGCAAAGAAAATCGCGAGAAATACGAGAAGCGGTGAAGCGAGTCCCCACGGGACAAAGAAGAAAACAAGATCAATCCCCTCGGGAGACATAAATTGAAATATAGAAGATACGATATTGACTGTTTCAGATTCGTCTCTAAAATTTCCTGCAGCATCATACGCTCTTACAATAAGTTCATAACGACCGGAACGTAGCGCAGAGAATTGATAGGGACTGGACGCTTCAAAAAAGAACGTGGAGTCAGTTGGTCCGCTTTTTAACGAAACAAGTTTTACTTCAAAATGGTCAAAACCGGAAAGCGAGTCGGTAGTAAAGAATCGGATGATTGGGCTCCGACTGGAAGTCCGCGATCCCGGAGAGATATCAACGCCAAATACCGCTGGTGGATCAGCATCAATACTTAATGAATAATGACTTACACCTCCCCAACTCCCTCCTGCTTTTTCTCGAACATGAAAATACCATATTCCACTCGTAAGATCACTGAAACTTGCTTCTGCCTCAAATGAATCAATTTCCGTATCCGGTGCTCCATTGGGATCGTGATCAAGTGAATAACTAAACCCCTGTGTTTGAGATACTGATGTCCATTTTAAAATAGGATTTATATCTTTATACCATTTCCCCTCTTCTGGATGCGTAGGCGAGAAAACATCGGGACCCTGTTGAGGAGGAAGAATGAGTTTGAACGATGCCGGAGATTTTTGCTTCAATACATCCGTACCGAATCCATCGTTGGATAAAATGGAATTATTATTGCCGAATTTTATAAATGCTTCTCCAGGAGCAACGACACGAAATGTAAAAGACTGGACCACTCCTTCTGATGTATTGATACCCGGTGAAGGAATACCTCCTACAAAATAGATTCTCCCTTCTTGATTGGAAAATGTGGGAGGGCTCGCCCAAATTTGCACGATAGATTTTCCAAGGCTTGGATTTGCAATCTGAAGCTTGTCGGGAGGAAACTCAAGCTCAACCTCTAATGTATTCACCGGTTCGTTCTGCGTATTTAAAATAACGGAAACATCAAACGTGCTTCCTAAAATAAATGAGCCCGTAGCAGGAGTAAGTCGGAGCGTTGCAGCATGTGCGTGCAAAACAGAGGCGCCAAAGAAAAGCGCAGCCGATGCCAATATGACAATAGTTTTGTTCACTATAAGTAAGTATAGAGCACTCTAGCGCTTGAAGAAATTAACAACCCTGCCAATAAACGACACGGTCGCTGAAACAGCGGTAATCACTGCACGTTTAATCACGGTTACGATACCAGTTGAGACCGCAACGACAGTTTCTTTGACGGTTTGATTCTCATTAATAGTTGATCCTGCTTCGGCAAGCGGAACCGTGCCTTGAGTTTCGTTAGGTCCTGTTCTAAAAGCTATGCTATCTGACCGAGCCGGTATTGGGAGTCTCGTTGTCCAATCAGAGAAAAGAAAGCTCAAAACTCGTGTCGTAACAATACGCGGGTTCGTAAGGAGGATGCTTAAATCTTTCAAATTAACTTTTCCATCACAGTTGAAGTCTGATCTGCTAAATCCTTCGAAATCACAAACAGCTTGCGGAATATTATCAATAATCGTTCCTAAGAAAGGAGGAGTTGAAGTTCCCGTAGGTGGAGGAGGAATAATTCCTCCACTTGATCCACCACCACCTCCCCCACCTCCAGATCCGCCACCTCCTCCGCCAGCCGACGGAGTTGAATCCTCCTCGCTAAAATATAAAAACCCTCCTCGAAGCTCATGGCTCGCGGAAGTTGAAATACCTATCGCGTCTTGTGCAACTGAACTCCATAGCTGGAAATTAGAGGAAGCGCCATAACCGGACCCACCGTCAATAACGGGATCCTTTACAATAAAGCTAGAAGACGTGAAATCAGTCGCAGACGCTTGTAACGGAAAACACAAAAGCCCCACCATACTTATAATGGTAAGGCCTCGTGCACTCCTATAGTAGATTGTACTCCGCATACAAAAAACCTTTCCAAACAAACGAACCTCTATTGATTTTCCTCGTATTGCCGTATCGCAGTCACTACTTGGGAATCATCCTTCAGATCTTCAAAGAAAAGAATCTGATCACGGTTGATAGCCATCTCATCAACTGGTCCATGTAATTCTCCTCCAAGCTTTACGAGATTAAGATTCGTTCCCGGCTGTCCTGATCCAATAGGTTGCAATGTCTGTGTAACTTGAAGATAAAAAACATTGCTGAGTCGCGGAAACTGTCCATTAGCATTCGTGAGCGTTCCGAAATACACTTGATCGTTGGTGAGAAAAACCGCTTGATAGGAACTATTTCCTAAAGCAAGAGGGAGATTCCCCGTAAGCCACAGCACGACGCCAATCGCAACGATTAAGAGAATTACCAACCAAATCATCCCTCCTTTGCGCGAGCTTGGATTCGAGACTTCACGTTCAGTATTTTTTTCTGGTGCCATATATGCGCGTTAAAAAATTAATGTCGACCTATGTAATTAAGTATAAATCAAGAATAACTCCTATACAAATGAATTTCTTTTATTCCTCCGGAGCTGCGGGGGGTTCAGTTTCCGAAAGAACTTCTTCTGGTTCTTGAGAAGGAGGTTCAACTGGGGGTGGTTCGGGAGGAGGAGGTTCCGGCGGTATAAATGAAGCACAATCAGAATCCGCAAGATCAATGAGCCCGTCACTATCATTATCTAACGTGTCAGCACAAAATTCAGCAGTATCCTCGGTTTGAGAAGGAGGTGTGATAAGTGTTGTCGCATTTGCCGGATCAGAATAAGGAGAATCCCCAGCTACATTAGTAGTAAAGAGTCGGTAGTAATAGGTCGTATCAGGTTCAAGCCCGTTATCATTAAACACGGTTATATTTTTTTCTACTGATCCAATCACAAGATAATCCAAACCATTAGTACTCCGTTGAATCATAAACAAATTCTCGTCCGAAGAAATATCCGACCACGTTATAGTAATTTCGCTTGAAGATTTCGCCTCTGCACTAACATCAATAGGTACACTTGGTGGATTTTGAGGAGGTTCGCCCTCTCCACTTCCTCCTCCGTCTGGTGGTGGCGGAGGTGGGGGCGGATCATTGTTTCCTGATGATCCCGAGCTTTGCGAAGAATCTCCGCCTGCCTGATAAGTCTGGAAGATAAGCCAATCAAACGGAATATCGTACGATACGGGAGACACAATCCGTACTGTAAAGCTTTGTCCCGCTGATTTTCCAACAACTGCAAGAGAAGCATCTGTTCCAATAGTGGGCGTCACAAATATTTTTGCATCACTCGTAACGAGCGCGTTATCAATAGTCACCGTGTCCGATCCTGCAGGGATCATACCTGATCCGCTCATTTGATTCGCGCCCGAAGGAACGGTGATAGTTCCGTCCGGAGTAATCACTAATTCGCGCGTGAATAGTTTTTGAATCGCGGCTACTTTTACCACAATGCTGTCAAAAACATATTTCATTACTTTTCCTGCACTTTGCGTAAATACCGCAGTAAAATCATTCACCGCAGCGAGTACGCCAGCACTCAAACCCTGCGATTCATTTTCAGAAGTACCCACAAGAGCAAATTGTGGATCAATTTCCGCAAGAATTGTTTTACCATCTTCGGAGCCCGCATAATCTTCAAGAGCTTTTCCGATAACCATACCCGATCGCAGAGCTTTAACTGCAATACCCGGCATTTCACTTGATGCAAGATAATCCCCCGCCTTAATTTCACCAGCCGATGAAGAAACGCGAATCGGCGCTCGTCCTAATATCGCAGTGTTTACAACGCCATTTCCTAGGACAAGAAGAGACACGCTCTTATCCTCTGCGACAACACCAACAAGGTTTTGAGCTGAGTCACTGATCGCAGGCTCCGTTTCAATAGAAGAAATTCTTGTTCCTGGAGTATAGGTTCCGTGGACGTAGGAAAGTACCGTTCCTACTGGAAATTTTTCGTTGTTTTTAATTGCATATCGAGAAATAATAGCAGTTTGATCAGCATCTCCTTCACCGAAAGAAGAAGATTTTTGACTACTAAGCGGCGGACCACCAGGAGGATCATCCTGCCAGACTTTTACGTAGTCAATAGTAAGACTTCTCGTAGCAGTAGTTGTTGTCTCTCTAAAGAAATTGAGAACCATGCCTTGAGCAGTAAGATTCGCAACATTAGTTGCAACCAATCTTCCATTAATATAAAATCTGACACTTGAAGATGCGGCCTCAATACGAAGTATCTGAAATCCCGTAGTAACAGGAGCAACCCCGGTGTCTGTAGATGTCGTCCCACCGCACGCTACGCATTCGGTAACTGCAAGCCAATTACCTCCATCGGATTGGATAAATGTCGCAGTGTCAGTACTTGACGATCCTGAAGTCGCATCTTCTGCAAAATTGGAAAACCCAGCGTACACATTACTTGTTGAAAGATCGTCAATGCGCAAAGCAGTTTCAAAAACAGGATTATAATTCAAAAAGATAGGCACGTGCCCACCTGTTCCGTTATACCACCCAAAGCTACATCCGTTACCTGAAGTTGAACCTGTCGTTAAGACCCCGGCGCCGTTCGCGTCTGTTGCATTACCGTTCAGCGTACAAACACCATCTACATCAAGATTCATTTGATCGTATTGGACTAATGTACCGGATCCATTGTCATCCGCCGTATCGTCAGCTACGCCAGCAAAAAATTCATTGTAAAAATACCGCCACGAAGAGTTGATGCGTCCCGCTACGTAAAATTGATCCAGAAGACCCGCAACTCCTTGAGTGGTTGTGCCAACGCCAACACGCGCGTAATCAAGCGCGCCCGTAGTTGTTGACGTAATAAAAAATAATGGATTTTGACCCGGACCGTCAGTGGTCGTAGTCGCAAATTTAATACCACCCAAATTTGTCGCACTGCTCGTAGGCACAACAATAAACTGCGACCGAGTCGTGGTGGCAAAGACAAGATCATTGTAAAGCGTTGTTGTTGCCGTTATTTGCGCCGTTGACGATGCGAATATTCCTCCCGTTGCGTTCGCAAAGAAGAGATCTGATCCGGAACTATTTTGGAGCGTAAATATTTTTGCTACGTTTCCCTGCGAACCAGCTTTTATTGTGAATGCCCCATCTGAACCAGTAGTTCCTGCTCCTTGAGGAGCACCTCCACTTCCTAGGGTAAAAGCAAATCCTCCTCCAGCCCCACCATTAGAATTACCAGAAGCTGCCGTTCCTCCCGCTCCTCCCGCGCCCGCAGTGAACGTAAATCCTCCTCCAGCTCCCCCCGTACCTCCGTTTGTAATAGTCCCTTCTCCTCCCAGACCTCCAACACCCGCAGTTTGTTGGATACTACCTCCATATCCTCCCGCTCCTCCCGTTCCTCCCGAACCCCCAGCACCTCCTCTTCCTCCCTGGAGCACTAAGGGTCTTGCCTCGTTGCCAACCCCAGTCGCTACATCAACCGAATTCCCAACTTTGATTGTTGTAGTAGCAGATTTGCGAAAACCACCCACATCAGTACCATTAGCTGTTCCTATCGTAAGCGTATTATCATTTCCTACGTTTGTAGTAATTTCATAATCCCTACCGCCAATAAAAGTCATCGTTCCCGTTGCAACGATATTTGAAAGTGTTGTTGTGCCTGAAATAAAGGCTGTTCCGTGTACAGCAAACGTAGCAGATGGAGTATCGGTTGCCACACCAACAAAAGAACCAGTGTCATACAGCACTCCTGTTGAAATATTAGACGCAGTTGTCCAACGAGCAACCAAATTTGCAGATCCCGATCCGGTAATAGATCCCCCCGCACTAATACAACTTCCATCAGATCCCCTGAAACATCCCGCAGAAAGTTGGATACCGTTTGCAAACGTTGAAGTTCCAGAAGTCACATCAAGTGCAGTCGCTTGAATACCTCCTCCAAAGGTAGAGGTAGCTGACCCTGTGTAGCGGAGAACACCGGAGACCGCGAGTATACTGGTCGTTGCATTCGTAGACGTGGCATTCACCATCGTGAGATTCGTGATGGTTGAGGTTGCGTTGTTCACGAGGAGTGATGCATTCAATGTCTGCTGTGCGGTCCAGGTGTTGGCATTACCAAGGTTAAGTGATGCAACAACATCTCCGGTTGTAGGAGAGATGGTGAGGGTGCTGTCTGCGTTAGACACGGAGGATACCGCACCACTACTTCCAGCACATGAACCACTTTGCAGTTGGAAGCATCCGCCCGTAAGCCGAATACCATTCGCAAAAGTTGAAGTTGCGCTGGTAGATTTCACATTTAAGATCCGTTCTGTTTCTATGCCCCAAGCAAAAGTTGATGTTGCCGTAGTAGATGTCGCATTGATATTGCCGATTGTAAGCTGGGGTGTGCCAGTAGCAATGAGCCGCGTTCCGTCATACCCGATCAAAGCATTGAGAGGAAAACTACTTGCATTTGTACCTCCGTTTGCAATCGGTAAAATACCCGTAACCTCCGCGCTTGCGAGATCAACCGAAGTTCCCAGTGTTGTTTGTAATTGAGTTCCAGAAACCGTAAGACCTGTTCCTAGAAGATCGGTCAAATGAACAGAATTGATACGGATAGCTCCAAAATCATGAACTCCAGTTGTCGTTGCATTCGTAGACGTTGCATTCACCATGACGAGATTCGTGATGGTTGAGGTTGCGT
>JBBTRX010000003.1:0-25123 GCA_038064975.1 Patescibacteria group bacterium | reverse complement strand
GTCCTGTTGCAGAGATCGTGCCGATGTTCGAAAGATTGCCGGAGGCGTCGAGGCGTTGTGTTCCTCCCGTTTGGAGTGCGGTCGTCGCATTCACCGTGACGCCCGTGATTGTTCCCGTTGCCGTAATGTTGGCTGCCGAAAGATTGCCGGAGACAAGAGCGGTGCCGTGAACGGCAAAGGTGGTTGATGGGGTGTCGGTTGCAACGCCAACTGCGGAGCCCGTGTCATATAAGACGCCGGCGCCGAGGGTGTTGGTACCCGTCCAGCGAGCCACTTGGTTTGCGACACCGGTGCCGGTAGGGCTTGTTGTGGAAATCCACGCAGGAATACCATTTGAAACCGAGAGAACTTGACCACTCGTACCAATGCCGAGTTTGGAAAGAACATTGGATGCAGAGGCATAGAGGGTGTCGCCCAAGGTGTAGGAAGATTGTCCGGTGCCGCCACGAACTGCTGCGATCGTTGAGGACGCTGACCAGACACCGGAATTGATAACGGCAACACCAGAGAGCGCAGAAGAATCAATGCCCGTGCCACCATAGATGGCACCGATTGCAGTACCATTCCAGGTTCCGGAGGTAACCGTGCCGAGCTTGGAATGACCGGAGACATTGAGTACGGTTGTGGTCGCATTCGTTGAGGTGGCGTTCACGGTCGTGAGATTCGTGATGGTTGAGGTTGCATGATTCACGAGGAGTGATGCATTCAACGTTTGTTGTGCAGTCCAGGTGTTCGCATTCCCGAGGTTGAGGGATGCAACCACAGCTCCGGTTGTAGGAGAGATGGTGAGGGTGCTGTCTGAGTTTGAAACGGAAGTCACTGCTCCGCTACTGCTCGTAATACAGGTGCCGTTAGATGTTCTGAAGCATCCTCCCGAGAGCTGAATACCATTTGCAAAGGTTGAGGTTGCTGATGTTGACGTCACATCAAGTGCAGTCGCTTGAATACCTCCTCCAAAGGTTGAGGTTGCAGTGCCGGTATATTTGAGAACGCCGGAGACCGCGAGCGTGGTTGAAGTCGCATTCGTAGACGTTGCATTCACCATGACGAGATTCGTGATGGTTGAGGTTGCGTTGTTCACGAGGACTGCGCCGGACAAGGTTGCGAGTCCTGTTGCAGAGATCGTGCCGATGTTCGAAAGATTGCCGGAGGCGTCGAGGCGGGTCACGCTATTCGTTCGCAACGTCTGAATATTAAATGTTTCTCCTGTTAACGTTCCTAAAATTGTTGAAGATGCTGAATTTGAAACGATACCTTCAAAAAGCGATGTACCTACGACCTGATGGATAAACCCCGTTGATGTTGTAGCACTTGCACCAATGAGTACAACATCAGTGATATCAGTTGGATACACAACAAGACTATCAGTGGTTGTTGCCCAAAGAGATGCCCCGCCACTCGTTGATTGATCAGTCCCACAAGAGAATTTTCCCGTAGCAAGATTGTAAAGAACTTTACTTGAAGTAGTATTACTGCAATCAGAAAAACCGCCTTGTGAAAATCCATTAGAAACAACGAGTTGTGATGTAGATGCATTCGTTCCTACTGAGAGATAGGTAGTCGTCGCGCGTGTGCCAGTAAAATCAGAGACATTTAATAATGTCGACGAAGCCGTTGAAAGAACTCCTCCGTAAAATGTCGTAAGGTCGCTTACTTGAAGCGTGGAGGATGCATAGAAAGCTCCTCCAGATCCTATATGGAGAACATTTGCTCCCGCGCTATTTTGAATCTGCAAAAGATTTGCAGATTGTCCGGACACTCCGCGTAATGAAAGCGGAATAGATGCGGTTGTTGTTGCTTCAATCGTAACTTGAGAAAGTCCAATCGGAGAGGTTGTGCCAAACATGGACGGCGTCGTGGTGCCGCTCACCGCTCCCGCATATTGCGCGAACGCAGAAGAGGTTATTCGTTTGCGCGGAGAAAGCGTTTCAAACGTACTGTTATTTGAAGAAGCTTCAACTTGTAAATAAATATCCTGTGCAGAATTGAAATTATAATCCAAAACTGGGAAACCACCTGCCGTATCTCCGATGTTCGCATTAAAAACCCCACTTTTTACCGTAAGAGAAACTGATGATGGCGCCGAGACGGGCCAGAGCCGGCTTCCCGATCCAACCGTTTCATTGTCCCAAATAGAAAATTTGAAATAGTATGTTGTTCCCGATGATCCTCCCAAGAGACTACCGCCTGAATCAAGAAGTCTTCCTTGATAGCTTAAGACGCGAGGAACACCAAGCGAAGCATTGGCGGTTGGAATAAAAACAGCTAAAGCTCCTGGAAACAAAAGTTGCGGAAGCAATAGTAAATTCAGCGCAACGCGGAGTACTTTTGAAACAAATTTTTGATTATACAGGAACTTCATTTTAGCAAACGCTGGCAAGCGTACATTCAACACAGAAAAACCCGCGCATACGGCGTTTTCCTTATTAAAAGTATAGCATTCACTGAGTTGAAACCTGCTGTGGATAGAGAAACTAAAAAAACCACACAGTTTAAGATGGATCCTTTTTGGTTAAAACCCTTAAACAAAACTAAAATCGCCAATGGTTGGCGATTTTAGTTTTTGCGGGCTTGTCCGCTAAAAATCTTAGTGAAAGCGGTGTGTCGCGGTCTAGAACCTACCACATGCAAGCAGTATAAGTGTTTTTGAGAGGTCGTTCTAGTTCTCAATTTGAGGTGTCCAGGTCGGGGTCAAAATGAGACAAATGAGACACCAAAAGGCCTGATTTTAGACTGTCTCATTTCTACAATACTTGTTTTTGAAACTCATGCTCTAATTCTTGAAAGTTCTTGGGTATTCCAAAAAATTCACGAATTTTATTCTCCTCTTTTTTACCTATTGTAGCCGAACGTCCCTTGTAGCTTATAAGTTCAAGTTTTGGAAACGAGAAACGAGCATTAACGCCCTGACTTTTATGAATAACATGAAAATGTTTGGGAGTATAATCGCCGCTATAGACCCAAAATTCAAAACCATTCATCCTGCCAACGATTCTGCCCAGAAGAGGCCCATGCCACTGAATTGCTTCTTTATATTTTTCTTCTAGGGCTTTTTGTTCAAGATCTTCATCCGATTCTGAAAAAGATTCGAAATGCTCTTCTGATTTTTGGAATATCTCAAAAACTCCTTCTAAAATTTCCTTTTTATTAACAGCCCTTGCATTAATTCTTTGTAATTCGTTTCTATAATTATTCCAATCTTCTTTAAGTTTAATAATTTTTACGATCGTATTCGACAGTTGCCCTTCTAACTCCTTTTCTTCCCTTTCATTTTCTTTAGAACCTTTAATAATAAGAGGTAGTAGAAGAAAAGATTTTTCCTGATGCCCGCTTATTTCAATAATAAGTCCCTGAGGATGTTCGGGTGGTCTTAAATGACTCAGATCGATATTAGAATAGAATTTAACGTTCTTTCTAAATCTTCGAAAAAGACCAGGTATTACTTCCCCGCCAGTACCCATAAACTCTTTGCCGTTAACATCCATGAGGCTCACCCCAAGCCCATATTCTCCGTGAAGAAGCCAAGATTTTGGAATCCACCCAACAACATCAAATATAAGACCCACTTTCTCGTAGGGTTTGGGTCGGACAAGTTTAATAATTTCTTCTTTATCCATTTACCACACACAAATTAAGGATAATTGGATTTACCACTAGATAGATCTGTGTAAGTAATATAAAGGCGCAGAATAAAATTAATCCGACAATCGTTGTCTTTTCAAAAGACCATTTCTCATGCTTTATATTTTTATACTGTTTTTCGGATGCTTTAAATAAAGATTTAAAGAATGCGACTGTGATATATACAAGTCCGACAACTAATAAAACTTTTAACGCATCATCGCCACTAACAGTACGATTTGGAACAGCACAGTAGGATTGAGCTAGAAAGATTAATAATGAAATTTCTGCGGCAACGACAATAAGAGATTTAAATACAAAGAATGCTGAATATGCAAACGTAAGTAAAAACAAAATGCTGAAAGCAACTGCAGTTATGATCCATAGCACTTCACTCATATTGCTTCCTAGGAAAAAATATCCTACTGATAAAACTGCGGCGATAGCTATAGCACCAACTAAGCGAGGAAGACTCTCTTTAGCTGGAAGTAAGTTTTTCAGTTTTTCCTTCAAGAGGTTAAGCATGTTCTTTCTGTTCTTCGCCTTTAGTTACTCGTAAATGATCCATAATCCTATAACCCTTCAAATGCTCATGCGGGTCAACAAATCGATACCAGGGTTCTGAATGGAACCACTCTTTCCCGTCTTTTACCTCTTTGACCATATGCGATTCGGTAAGCTTTTTTGGTGGCAGCATATCCCTATTATCTCTTATTAGGAATAGTTGAACATGCATGCTCTCCCCATCTCGAGTAATAGTTCGTGCTTTAAGAATTCCTTTCTTGATCCAGCTTCGTATGGTTGAGGCTTTCAAATTGAACCTGCTTTCGAGGTCATACTTTGAATACCAGCTTTCTTTATTTTTTGCTAAAGATGGCGGAACCTCCTTTCGATTGATTGCATTCTGACAGATAGTACATTTGATTCCATACTTGTCGTACCAATTACCGCCTGCTTGAGTTCCACAACCACAGATGAAGCAGGTATAACCCACGCCATCGAGCTGGAAGCCTTTGGGATTATCTTTCAGTTTTAGCTGACGGTGGTAATCTTCTTCAGCTAAATCAACGAGGAGTTTTGCATAATTCATGAGATTATGCGCAGCTTCTGATGCTTCATCCCAAGAAAGTTCTTTATTATGTTCTTTCTTATAGATTTCCTGGAATTCTTTGATGGCTTCGTCGGAAAGAGGCATAACTCAACTGTCGAACTCAATTTTTCTTAATTGTTTTTCTTCGTCCCTATGCTGACGCTCTTTCTCTGCGCTATCACGGAAACTTGTGATCATTCTTCTTGTAAATTTCTGGATGCGCGGATTTTTCTCGTCTTTATATTTCTCTAGCTCTTTTGCGCGAGCTTCGTATGCATTAGCAATACCATATTCTCCAGAAACTACGCCCGTAGAATACATGAGCCCATCAATCTTATCAATAACCCTTTTATTGTCTGTTCGAGCAATGATTTCTAAGTAAATATCTAATTTTCCACCGTGAAACGTATCTAAAGTTCTCACTGCTTTGAGCAGGCTTTTGTCATCGCCCTTCTCAATGAGAGGCTTAAGAATCTCCTGTAACGGAGCTCCAATTCTTTCAAGGAAATTACTGACTTCCCAATTGTAGGTTGACCATTCTGTATCAACCTCTGCTACCCACTTTTGTATTTCAATGAGAAATGCTTGGTGAGAAACAATGTATTTCTGCAAATCAGGATTGAAGTGATATGGAATGGGATCATAATGCTCTTCGCCTAAAACTCTTTTAGGATTATTCTCTTTCTTCTCTACACCTTTTCGAATTCGATTCAAGAAAACATTCATTATTAGCTCAAAATCATCTCTTCCTATTTCCAAGAGAAGCTGTTGCAAGTGCCAGTCAAGATCCGGAGCGACGACCATTTGTTCGATAAAAAACTGCACGCCTTTTTTGCTCAGCTGAGCAACATCAATCCATCCCTGCATCGTAAGAAAAGGCAGCTGATTCCAAAATGTCTTGACGTATTGCGGATTCAAATGGATTTCTTGAATAAGGAGATTCTCGATTCTCCGTGGGTCGGAGAGGAAATTGCGTGCCAGTGTATTGATAAGTGAATAATGCAGTAAATGATTTTTCCCATTATCTTCTTTAAGAAAAGAAAACTTGCTCGTTTTCTTTACAATCTGTTCAAGAATATCTAAATCTTCTTTCCTGCTCTTAGTCCTGACATCGATTCCTTTATCTAGATTCAAAGAGAAACAAATTGCGCTCACGAGCGATGGGTCTTGTTCTTGAGCAATCAAACCTACGTATTTCTCCCAGACATCTATCCGCTCCGCATCTCGAAAACCTTCTAAAAAGCTTGCCGAGAAAGTCTTTAGTTTCATTTTTATTCCAAAAGCATTTTCAAGGATTTCATCTGCAATTTCAGGCTTCTGGCTAGCAAGTTTTCTTAAAAATCGTTTGAAGTTGAGAAAATGCCACTCTTCAACTGGACCAAGGGTTTGTGAGATCTTCTCTAAATCTGCTTTCCACTGAACTATGTTTTTAGAGTTCACTTCTTCAACTTTTGCATCAATCATCTTCTCTCTTTTGCCGTCGGAATTGTCCCAACCCACCTCTTCTCTAAATACAATATCGTCGCCGGCAAACAAGCGAAAAAGTGCATAGAAGCCATCGTTCAAAATATCACTCCTTAGCTTTTTGAGTTCTTCAATATCAAACTGCTTATTTCTCTGCATCCAATAGAGTCGTTCTTGAATTTCTTCTGCAACTGCAATACTTCCCACGAGTTTTTCATCAGCATCAAAGAGCATCCTTCTGTATATTCCAGTGAGATACTGCACGTCGTCTCGGATCATATCCCTAACATCATCACCGTATAATACATTACCCGGTGTACGGGTTGCTGTTTCCAGAATTTTCACCAGCCTAACCTTCCTTTCTTCATCTGAAACAGATTGATATATTTTAAATACAAGATTAATGGCCTCTCTACGGATCTTTTTTAAAAAATCTGTAGGAGATATAACACCCGAATGCAACGTGATCGTATACTGAGCCTCATCATTTAGCCCAGAAGTAGTGCCTTCAACAGAACAGTCCAGTAGTTCTCGTAACACTGTTTCTAAGAAATCAATACGTTTAAGCTGCTCATTAGGAGGCCAAGAAAGAATAAGGTCTAGAATCGCGCGTTGCGCCCCGTATCCAATCTTACTCTCTGTGAGGACATTGAAATCATACCGGGAAAACTTCTTTACAACTTCCAATGCCTTTTGTTTCACTTCCAAATCACTATCTTGAGACAGTAGTACTAGTAATCGTAGTACATCACTATGAGCGATATATCTTAGCTGACTAAGTAATTCAATACTCTTCAGTACTAAATCCTTATGTGATTTGCCATTAAATTCACCGAAAGGAGATTTATGGAGGACTACTAGTATCGGTCTTTTTTGAAAAATATAGTCGAGAATCTTAATGACTTCTTTTGGAACCTTATATATAAATTCACCCAGTAAATTTAAAGACTCTAATATAGATTCGTTATCCTTAGCTCCTTTAATGTCAGCAAAAATAGTATGTGCGAATTTAGCAAGCTCCTTATCGACAATCGGATTGCTCAATGCCATCAGTTTTGACAATATCTGCCTTCGTTTTGAATTCATAGTTCTGCAAACTTCTCTAAAAGCTGAGAGAGATTGATATTATTTTTGCTAATCAACTCATTAAGAGCGACCTTTGCGTCTGCGGCATTTTTTAGAGAAAGTAATCCGCCAACTACTACCGTGAGTTCTAATCTTTGAAGATGAGATAGTATTTGTTGTTCCTCTTCGATGCTAATATTCAGAAATTCTCTCACAATTTCGCGTGTTTGGATGCCTCTATTGTCGATATAAAACTCGGGAATTAAATAAATAAAGCACTGATAAAAAATAAGTTTGTCGCTGTAATCGTTTAATAGATTCTGATACTTAGTTTTAATTTTTGCGTAATCACCTGAGATAGAAATCTGAGCAGAATTTTGTAGATATTCCAATTGCTGTTTAATTTTTGAGAGAATATCATTCTCTTCCCTGACTTGCGACTTTAATCGCTCTATCTCTGTTCTCTGTATTTTACCGCTGTCATATAAAGTATGATGATTGGGACATAAAACCACTAAATTATCGGCGTAATTATTGTTTCTGTCCCCATCAATATGCGCTAACTCTATAGCAGCTTCGTTCTTGCATACGACGCATGCAAATCTAGCTTCGATTCTCACTTCCTGTTGAATCAAATTCGGGATATGGGGTCTTGAGTTGGAATATTTTTTCCTTAGCATTTTCATACTTCTCTGAAGTATTTAAATGGAAGATACATTTTTCAAGTAAGTGCAGACTATCTTTCCTTCCCTGAAGATGTTCCGCACTTACTCAAATTTATAACTTACTTCTTCGTGTCGCCGTAGCCAGGTTTGGGAACCCGTTCTACGACGTGAGTATCGGGATGTTCACGTGCCTTCTCAACCGTTGTGAATTGGCCATCGCGAGCATCGCGACCACGAAGTGTAGTCTTTGAATCTTTGCTCATAGCAGTAAATTTTGCTATTTGGACGTCAGTTGTGATATCGTATAAATATCATAGAATTTAAGCGAAGTCACTTCTTTCTCGAAGAAATCGACGCGGAGTCGTGTCGGGAAGGAAACTCCTTCTCCGATTTGAACGTCCGAAAAAGCCGCCTATTGTAGGCGGCTTTTTCTGGCCCTCAAATTTCCGTAGAGAAGAGCATTGACCACACAAAAAGTTTTCTGAAGATGTAATCTAATCATCTCATTAATTTACATTTTTAATTACCTGCACAACTTTTCCGTTAATGAGGAATTTGTCATCTTCATGAATACAAATCGGGGGGTAATTCTCGGTTGATTCGGATATAAGCAGAATCTGCTCGTTCGGGGAATCAAATACAACTTTCTTCACCACTGCTTTATCATCAATAATCGCCACCACTACATCGCCGTTGCGCGGTGTGCCATATTCACTATCGATAACCAAGTAGTCCCCTGAATCTATGCTCTTTCCGTCAATTGAAGCCCGATTCATACTGTTACCCTCTGCATGTATAGCAAAAAACGAACGCTTTGGGTTCCGGCGACCAAGAAGCGTATTTGAAACCCTCAGAAAACCTTCAAGATTTTGCTCCGCAACAATGCCTTCAGGACCACAACTCGCGGTTCCATAAATGGGAATGTTGTAGAGGCGAGCACGAATTCCCCTCAGGAGACCCGAAGCCCAACCGGGGAGATTTTTTTCAATCACGCCTTTCATACGATCTATCCTTATTAACCCTTTCTTTTCAAGCTGACTGAGGTGAAATTTCACCTTCTGCGGAGAAGGGGCATTCACCTTACGCCCTATTTCCCGCAAAGAGAGCTTCGCGAGGTCTTCTTTTCCGGCGAGTTCAAGGATTGCTTGTTGTATTGGATGAAGTCCCATATAAGAGCAGTATAGCGCGGATCGGATAAATTTGCAAGAGGGGTAAGGGGCTTATGGTTATTAACAGTTGACACCCTGACCACGGAGCGTAAACTATGAAAAAGGTCGGCATCATTATGGACATGGGACTATGAACGAACTTATCAAAGGATCAGACGGCCGGGTCACCCGCGTATTTATATGCGAGTGTAGAACACCGCTGTATCGCAAAGATCTCACCAATGACAGGTATGAATTCATGAAAAAGCATAATGGCAGAACCGAGATTACAGTCGTTGAGACGGGTAATATGTGTAAGATCTATTGTTTCAATTGCAACCTCTCACACATCGTCTGTTCTGTGAAGGAAAACATGAGATTGGCGGATGAGGTAGCCGTAACTGTGGATAAAGAGATTTGACACTAGAGTCGGATCTAGTAAAGTAAGATTACAACCAAATAGAAAAAGAGCATCGTCTGGAACGCCCAGGCACGTATCTGCGAAAGCAGGTATATGCCTGGGCGTTTTTGTATTCACTGCTCAAAAAGAGTCAGAAAAAAATATAAAACCTAACTATGAACAAAAAACTCATTACAAAAGAAAAGCTTGCGGTGCAGTACGTTCCTCTCCCTTCACTAAGCCACCCTTCCTACAATCCGAGATTTTGGAGCAAGGAAGCAAATCAGCAACTCAAAGACTCGATCAAAAAATTTGGGGTTGTAGACCCTCTGGTTGCCAATGCTACCCCGGGACGGGAAGGAATTGTCGTCGGTGGAAATTTCAGACTAACTGTGCTCAAAGAACTCGGTTTCAAGGAATGTCCAGTGGTGTGGATCAATATTCCCGACATCGAAAAAGAGAAGGAGCTTTGCATCCGTCTAAATAAAAATTTGGGCTCCTTCGATTGGGATCTCCTTGCAAAGTTCGATGAAGGATTGTTGACCGATATCGGCTTCACGAGCGAAGAGTTAGATGAAGTCTTTGGTGAAGATGAAACGCCAGAGGTATTTGACCTGCAAAAAGAATTGAAGAAATTGCAGATCGACAAAATTCAAATTAAACCCGGCGACGTATACCAGCTAGGCAACCATCGCCTTATGTGTGGCGACTCCACTGTTGAGGCCGACATCTTGAAGCTTATGGCTGGCGAGAAGGCAGACATGTGCTTCACCGATCCTCCGTACATCCTTGATTACCTTCACGGCAAGAAGCGTAAAGGCAAAGCTACGGAAGGATTTGGGCTGAAGCGAGACCGGAAATACCTTGGCACTGATAGTTTACCGCCTGATTTTACCGATCTTTGGATGGCAAACGTGGCTAAAATTCAAAAACCCGACTTCTCCATTATCGTCTTCGAGCACCCAAAAAACCTCAGGACTATCTGGAATGCTCTTGAAAAGCATTGGAAATATAGAAACACGATTGTGTGGCACTTGCCTAATCGGGTGCAGGGTTTCTCCGCGAAATACAAGTTTTTCAATAAGCACGACATTGCGCTGGTAGGAACAAAGGGAAATATTGTATTGAACACCAAACCTGAAAATATTTCTCTTCTTCAAGAGGAATACGAAAATGCCCTCTTCGCTACCTCGGGAAGTCCGCATTGGGAGTCATATGGGAAGGGTAAGAGGTATTGTCCTACGGACCACGTGGACTTCAAGGCGGCTGATGAAAAAAGTTCCGGCCAAGGCATTATCTTTGGCACTAAACCCTTGGAAATTCTCATTCCCTACCTGAAAGTTCTCACCAAACGAAATGATCTCGTTGTCGAACCGTTCGGAGGGTCAGGGTCAACCTTAATTGCTGCAGAAAAACTGCAACGCAGATGCTACCTCATGGAAAAATCTCCCGTGTATGCGGAGGTTATCAAACGTCGCTGGGAGAAATTAACAAATAAGAAGGCTATAAAGGTCGATGGAAAATAAATCTGAACGAATCACTAAACGAATTGCGAAAAATAAGGAACTGCTTTTAGAGCACCTCAAGAAAACACCCATTCTTCAGTTCGCGTGCGAGAAGAGCGGAATTTCGCGAGCCACAATATACAGGTGGCGCACGGAAGATAAGGTGTTCTCGGATGCAATGGATATTGCACTTCATGAAGGAAAGCTTCTCGTAAACGACATTGCCGAGAGCCAGGTCATGGCTGCGATTCGCGAGCGGAACTTCAGTGCCGCGACATTCTGGCTTCGTCACCACCATCCTGACTACGCCACGCGCGTCGAACTCGCTGGTCGCATCATGCACGAACGCCGCGACCTCACCGACGAAGAAAAATCACTTATCGAGAAAGCGCTCCGGCTCGCGCTTCCACCAGAAGAATTACCAACCGACAATAAACAAAACAAACCTAATCATGAATGACATTACTTTTTCCGATTCTCCCGATGATCGGGAGAAAATAATACAGAAGATGATCGCCGATCAAGCATTCAGACTTGAACTCACCACCCAGAGCCACTACTGGTTTTTCCATTGCTACCTCAAAGACTATATTCAGTTTCCGACCGCTGATATGCACCGAGAAATGATTGCGCTCACTCAGAGCGATGAAAGGCTAGTAGTTGTTCTTGCCTTCCGAGGATCCGGAAAATCCACGGTATTCACTCAGTCATACCCTTTGTGGGCGATTCTCGGCAAGCAGCAAAAGAAATTTATTGTGATACTCAGCCAAACCCAGCGGCAGGCACGGCAGCACCTCATGAATATCAAAGATATTCTCGACCATAACGAATTGCTTCGGCGAGACTTGGGTCCATTCAAAGAAACCCAGGATGAATGGGGTGGCTACTCGCTCGTACTTTCGAAGTACGACGCAAGAATCACGGCCTGCTCCGCGGAACAGTCTATTCGCGGATTGAGACACCTCCAATATCGCCCCGACCTCATTATTGTCGACGATATTGAGGATCTCGAATCAGTCAAAACTCGCGAAAGCCGAGAGAAAACCTATAGCTGGCTTACGGGCGATATCATGCCTGCGGCAGCCCATAATGCAAAGATTGTGATCGTCGGCATGAACCTCAATGACGATTCCGCAGTCATGCGGTTCGTCAAAGGTATTAAAGCCGGCGAAGTAAAAGGGATTACGCGATCATACCCGATTGTTGATGAAAACAACGTGCCGCTTTGGGCAGCTAAGTTTCCGCTTTCCGTCATTGAAGAAATACGCATCAGGATCAATAACGTCATTGCATGGAGCAGAGAATATCTCTTGAAGCTCTTAGCCGAAGCAGAGCGAGTAATTCTTAAAGAATGGATAAAGTATGCAAGCAGAATTCCAAGTCTTGAGTCAGATGACTATAAGAGAACCTATTTAGTCATTGATCCCGCTATCTCGCAAAAAGATACTGCGGACTACACTGCTATGGTAATGATGAGTACGTTCGGCAACGATGAAACCCTCAAAATTTATATTTATCCTAACCCTGTCAATGAACGATTAACATTTCATGAAACTATAGAGCGGGCAAAACTTTTATCACGAAGCCTAGGTCGCGGCCACCACGTTCGGATTATTGTGGAGGAAAACGGATATCAGAAAGCGCTACTCCAAGAGTTAAAGCGAACCAGTGGTTTAAGTGTGGATGGTATATCTACATCTGGGACAGATAAACGCACACGACTCAGTGCAGCTGGGTCGTTGATTCAGGCAGGCGATGTATTTTTTGCCGAAAAGGGCAATGAAACGCTTATTCAGCAGTTGCTCGGCTTTCCTTCCGAGAGTCATGATGACCTTGCAGATGCCTTTGCGCTTGGAATAATGAAAGCCGCGGAAGACGATTACCATACTCCTTACATCACCGTATTTTCTTTTCCACCTCCTCGGGGAGGATTAGCGGATTATGATTAACGGATTGTTTTAATGGCTGATTGTCCACGCTCCATCTGCGTCAACATTGAAAAGGTAGATGCCTGTTTTTGGAATCTGAACCGCCTTGGAACCGTTGAATGGTCCAATGGTATTAACGAGAAGATCGACGTTCCCGCCGTTCTTATCCATGAGCCAGATGCTGAAGTTCCTTGAGCCGTTATGAGTAAGTGCAAAGGTCGCGAGGCCTTTCTGAATCGTAACGAGTTGAGTCGCTTGCTGAGCCGTGCCGCTTACGGTTGATGGCATAGCCGGAGCAGTTGCAGGACGTGGCTGCTCTATGACGACTGACCACCCGCCATCCGCATCTATATCAAGAAGATATGTGTCGGCTTTCGTGATGCCAACTGCTTTCGATCCATTGAATGAGCCGACGATGTTTGCTAGGAGATCGACTTTATTTCCCTCACTATCGAGAAGCCAAATACTAAAGTTTTTTGTCCCCGTATGAGTCAGCTTGAAGACCGAAAGTCCGGTGATGAGCATGAATTGCTCTGATGCCTGCTGACCAGTGCCTTTTAGAGATATAGCCTCGGGTTCTTGAACTGGCGGAGGTGTTGGTTTAGGGGCGGGCGGAGGAGTCGTTTTCGGCGTTGGCTGTGGTGGAGGCGTGACCGCTTGCTTGGTTGATGGAGGAGTTGATTGAGGCTCAACTTGTGGCGGAGGTGTAACAGCTTGATTGTTATTTATTTGATTCACTATTTCTGCGGTTGGTTTAATAGCCCCAATGACGATAGATGCAATCGCAAGAACAAGAACTATCACAAACTTTAGTGGTCCTGAAAGGACTAAGTTCCATCTTTGCTTTGCAAACTCACTCATAGGAGGCAGAAGAATTACTCCTGCAAGGAGCAGAAGCGCTCCGGCTACAAAGGAATTAAATATAACGATGACTCCTACAAGGCTAAAGAAAACTGCGAATATCCAGCTCACGACCCAGCGGATATTTATTTTCTTCGTCTCACCAGCATTTGATTGATCCATATAATTTTAGTAATTAATTGGTAATGTGCTGGCGAGAAACACAAAGCCCCGCGCCAGCTAGGCCTTGCGGCCCCATACCGGTTTCCCGATATGGCCCATCGCTGAGTTGCTGAACGCGGGGTTCAGTATCAGCGATGGGACTTGCGAACCATGCCACCCGATAAATCGAATGGGTTAGGTTCTTGCCTTTCGGCTCTCTATTCAGTTGTTAACTCAATGATACCTGCGACCTTTGAACTAGTCCATGTTCTAGCTTAGATTTGAGGCTTTGCGAAGCCCTGGAGTTACCAACAGGAGGCCTTTAGGGCGCTCTGGACTCCTTTAGGGATCTGCGTCATCCCTTGGATATATGAATAACCAAATATCTAGAGGGGTTTCAGGGGTCGGAACTCTTAGTAAGCCAGAAGAGGTCCAACCAAAGGTCAAATACGTACTATACGCAAGAAAAAGTACAGAGTCCGAAGAACGACAGGTTCTTTCGATAGATTCGCAGGTAAAGGAGATGCTTCAGATTGCTGAAAAGGAAGGCTTGGAAATTGCAGAGATTAGGAGAGAAAGCCATTCGGCTAAAGCGACTGGACAACGTCCGGTGTTCAACGAGATCATTAACGATATCAGCCTAGGTAAATTCAACGGCATTCTTACCTGGGCGCCGGACCGCTTAAGTCGCAACGCAGGTGACCTGGGGAAACTGGTGGACTTGATGGATGAAAAGCTTCTTATCGAAATACGAACCTTTGGACAGCGTTTCACTAATTCCCCCAGTGAAAAGTTCCTGCTCATGATTTTGGGCAGTCAAGCAAAGCTCGAAAATGACAATAGAGGCGTCAATGTGAAACGAGGACTCCGAACCCGCTGCGAGATGGGGTTACGCCCCGGCATGGCACCCACGGGCTACCTGAATGAAAAGAGAACAGATCGGAAGTGCCATGCGATAGTGGATACTGAGCGAGCGCCAGTTCTGAAACAAATGTTTGAAAAGGTGGCTAATGAAAAATGGAGTGGTAGAAAAATATACCACTGGCTGAAATTTGAGATCAATTTCAAAACAAGAGGAAATAAGAATCTTTCACTCTCAAATATTTATACACTTCTCCAAAACCCATTCTTTTATGGAATCTTTGAATATCCAAGTAAAAGCGGTAATTGGTATACGGGAAAGCACGAGCCACTCATTACTAAGGAGCTATATGAAAAAGTACAAGAGCAGCTAAAGCGAGATCACGTGGTGCGGTCTGAGATAAAAGAATTCGCTTTTACAAAACTTATATCGTGCGGGTCCTGTGGTTCAGGGATAACCGCCGAAGAGAAATATAAAAAGCTAAAAGACGGCACGACCGCACGGTACGTCTACTACGGCTGCACCAGGAGCAGAAATATTCACTGTAAAGGCGGATATATACGCGAGGAGGAGTTAATCGATCAGCTGGTAAAAATAATGGACCACATGGATATTAATGAGATTGGCATGCGGCATAAATTCGAAGAGGAAGTTGCGAGGCTCACAAAATTTCAAAAGAGCTTTTTTGGAGCGAAGGAGGGGTTGAAAGCCGAGAAGAAAATAGATGTTCCGGCATACGCAAAGTATTTACTCAAAGAAGGAAGTGTTATCGAAAAACGTGAGTTGCTCTCCTGCATTAAAAGCAGGCTATTGCTTACTCGGAAAATAGTAATATTCGACAAAAGATAATCTAACCAAGCCAGAATCGGTTTTTCAAATCCTCGCTGATGGTATGTGCATTCGCATGAGAGAGAACGCCTAGATATGACTGAAGCGATTGTTCCAATGTTTCCGTGGTTATAGCTCCTTCGTGACGTTCATCGACCCGCTTATTGAATTTCCTGAATATCCGATGGCGTGTTTTCGTGCGTAACAGCCGATGATGCGGAAACAGTACATATCCCAGGAAGTCGATGCCTTGATATAATGAGCGGACACTAATTTTCTTCGGATGAAGATCTAAGGAAAGTTTTTCATGCAAGAATTTCGTAATAAATGGTACAAGCTGTTCTAAATATTCTTTGGTATCTGCAATAATGACGAAGTCATCGGTATATCGGGCATAGTGTGTAATTTTCAAATTATGTTTTATAAATTGATCCAATTCATTCATGTAGATATTCGCGAAAAGCTGGGAGGTAAGGTTCCCAATAGGAATACCTTTGTTTTGCGTCCCCGTCTCTCTCTCTCTCTCTCTCTCTCTCTCGAGAGAGAGAGAGAGAGTTGTAGCTGCCTACAATAGAACGAAACAGTTCAGCGACTTTCGGATCTTTAATCCTTCTTTCCAAAACGGAAAGGAGGATTTTGTGATCAACAGAATCAAAAAACTTTTTGATATCGCATTTGAGTGCGAAGCACGGGCAGGTCCCATTGCGACTCACCTGCCGAAGCATGCGTTCCACCGCATCAACGCCACGATGAGCCCCATAGCCCACCCGACACGAGAAAGAAGTCGAAATAAATGTCGGCTCGAATATGGGATTCAAGATAGAAAAAATGGCGTGATGCAGTATGCGATCCCGAACAGAGGCTTTGTGGATATGTCGCTGCTTCGGATCAGTGATATAGAAACCCGTATAGGGCCCGTGCCTATACGTTCCATTCTTCAGTTCGCGATACAGAGTAAAAATATTCTCTTCAAGGCGCCATTCGAAAGCTTCAACATCGCGTTTGCCACTCTTATTTCTTCGAAATGAATCCCATGCGGAGAAAAGATTGTCGAGACTCACGATATTATCAAATAAATTTTGGTATACCTTCATATGGATGAATTCAATATTCCTATCTTCAAAAAAACATACGACCTCTACAAAATTTTCTACGCCTATAGAAGCGGCGTCCCAAAGCAGGACCGATACACCATTTGGCAGAAGTCCGAGGAGTTGCTTTTGGAAATCCTCGAGAACCTTTTACATGCGAGCCAAATGGCAAAGGGAGAAAAAGGAGAACTCCTTAAAGCCGTGAGTACGAAGCTCAACTTTCTCCGCATTTTCATCCGTCTCATGAAAGATGTGAAAACCTTGGACAGCAAGAAATACATTGTCATCCAGACAATGATAGATGAGATCGGCCGGATGCTTGGCGGATGGATCCGTTCGCTTAAGAGCGAATAAGCAAGAAGGGCGTCCCGAAAGGGACGCCCTTCTTCGTCATCGAAGAGAGACTTCGGAAAGAAGCCAGATGCCGAACCGTAGTTGTCGTTCGCATTGTCGTACCAGTTCGTGTCGAACTTGAGCTTGTCGTCGTCGTTGTTGACGTTGAAGATCGGCGCGTTCACGAACTGACCATCGGCATCAGGATCTTGCCTCGCCCCGTCCAATTCACTGAGCCTCGAGGGTTCCTGTCGCCTACAGCGACTCATATCCTTTCGACTCTGTATTTTATTCGGCAGCAACACTTCATGAAATGAAGCGCATCTGCACAAGAGCAAAGCAAGCAGTATCTCCTCGAAAGACAGCACGCTCCTTGAAACCGTAATCGCAAGGATTCCGGCTGGAGTTCTTTAGGGAGCTTAGGCGACGGCGATCCGTGAACCGCCGTTCATGAGCCATATGAAAAGTATATAGGGAAAATTCTTTTTTCAAAAATAAAGAGGGGGTTAGAGCCACAGAAGTCCGTAGACCTGTGGATAACCCCCTTAGAAAAAACCGGCGAATGCAAGCGATCAAAGGATCAAGGGATCCAAAAGATGCAAGCATTCAAACTCTCAAGGTTCGACGGCTACTGCGGAAAGAAGCCAGAAGCCGAACCGTAGAGGTCGAGCGCATAGCGGTACCAGAGCGTGTCGAACCCGAGCCCGACGACGTCGTAGAGGACGACGAAGAACGGCGCGTTCACGAACTGACCATCGGCATCAGGAGCGAACTCGTCACCCGCGCAGTCGACGTCGAGCTCCTGCCACCGAACAAACCGCTCGGGATGCGTGAGAGCCATGGAACCGACCGCGAACGCACCGAGGCCGAACTGCGGATGCACCATCACTTCGCGAGCCCTGCGAACCGAACGGCCGCCGTGAAGCTTGCCGAATTGGGCGGGAAGGATGAGGATGTCGCCGGGCTGCTGCTGAGCCAAGAGATCCATCGCGCTTGCCGTGCGAGCGGTAACCCGCAGGCGATCCGGAGTGATCTCGCCCTCGCGCCAGTTCTTGAACTTGCGTGACGCGCCAAGCTTCTCCAAGACCAGCATCACGGCGCGGCAGTACGCCTCCGCGGGATCCGTGACTTCGGGGAAGAAGCGCTTGCGCACCGCCTCCACCGAGGGAATGGCGAACCACCCTTCGGCACCTTCGGGGAGCTCGAACTTCGGCATCTGGTTTGCGATGAAGTCCGAGGTGTAGCCGAGCGAGAGGCCGAAGATCTTCGCGAGGATGTCCACCTGTTCACCGATCGGCTTCGGACCGCGGTACTCCGCGGGGTAGCCGTAGGCAGGAGCAACTTCTTCGCTTGCGAACTGATTCGGAACGGAGAGCTTCGCGATGAGTTCGCGAAGACCGCCCTTGAGTTCGTCGCCGTTCTCGATGAGGCGTTGAGCGCGATCATCATCGAGCTTCGCCTTGTTCAACACGGCCTCGAAGAGGCCGACGATGTGGAGACCTTTCTGGTCTCGGGACGTGATCAATGCGGTAGGCATCGTCATCATCCTCCTTTTTCTAGGAAAAGTCCGAGTCGTTCGGACAAACACGGTTGCCTCGGTATGAGGCGAGCATTTTATGCACCTGCCTTGATGCACAAAATGCTCGCCTCATATCCGCTAAAACCTTGAAATATCAATATCAAAGAACAATCCAGTATAGCACAATTGACACATATTTGTCAATGTTTTCCAGGCAATTCATCCTTATTCCCCTAAGGGCCTATTTTATATACAATTAAACAGACGAGGCAATTCTGGCTAAACGCGGTGATTTGGGCTCTAGCTTTTTATTAACCTAACTACCAACATGAATAACCAAGAATTTGTATTTAAGAAACTCCAGGTCAAGGATATTGAAAGGGATCCCAATCAGCCGAGAAGAGACTTTGGAACCGATGGGGATGAAAATAGACTCCTCCTCTCGATTGAGGAATATGGCATAGAGCAGCCTATCGTAGTAAATAAAACAAAAGAAGGACGCTATATCATTCTTGATGGACATCGCAGATATATCTGTGCGCAGAAGCTCAATTTTACTGAGGTGCCTTGCCGAGTCTATTCTAACCTCTCTCCTGCAGAATTTGAGAGTAGAAGATACGAGATTCAAAACAACAGGCGGCCATGGAAACCGCTTGAACGCTCTGAAGCAATCCGAAGAATCAAAGACTATCTCAAACTCGATACCAACAAAGAAGTTGCCGATCATCTTCACATGAGCGAAACCGCTGCTGCAAATTCTCTGCAGCTCGGTAAAGAAAAATGGGATCACCTTGAGCTCATGGCTAAATATGAGCTTTCAGAAGCTTATCAAGTCGAGTTTGTACGATTAAAACCAAAAATCAGAAGAATTAAAGACTTAGAAGTTGATGACATTATCAAACGACTTTTTGAAAAAGTGCAGCATAAGACCATTCGGAGCGCAAAAGATTTTAGAAAACTTGGAAGAATATTTTTAAGAGCAACTGCGAATGAGGCAGAGATTTATCGTTTCCTAACTAATCCGGATATGACCATCAGCGAGCTTGAACAACGAACCATCCAGTCAGGATTTTCATTACTCATAGAGCAGCTTATTCAAAAGGTTACCGCTAAACGGAAAGAAGGAGTTGCCTTCAGTTCCCAAGAGAAAACGTTTCTCGCTCAGCTGCACACGCTTCTCACAAAGGCACTCTAAATGTTTTTATCTTCTCCTGCTAAGAAAAAAGCTGTTGCATATTATCGACACTCTGCTGAAGATAGGCAGGAGAACTCTGTTGCTATTCAACGCGAGCACGCAGAGAAGTTTGCAAAAGAGCACAGCATAGAGATTATTCACGAAGAGGCTGATGAGGGCATATCAGGACTTACCGAGAATCGTCTAGGGTTCAAACGGCTGCTCGATGAGTGGATATTAAGCCCTGATGCCCCTCAATTTGATTACGTGCTCGTCTATGACGTTTCTCGTTGGGGAAGATTCCAGAACCCTAATAAAGGGGCTCATTATCAGTTCCTCTGTGAGGAAAAGAATAAAAAGGTAATTTATGTTTCTCGAGGTTTTCCTAAAGAAGAACAGCAGCTCATATCACATCTCCAAACATCTGTTGAGCAATATATGGCGGCGGACTACAGCAAACAGCTTAGTGGAAAAACTTACCATGGATGCGCAAAAGTTTCAGAGCAGGGGTATTCCGCAGGCGGCATGCCCACCTACGGCATGGTGCGCGTGTTGCTCGACATACACAAACAACCGGTGAGGATTCTCGAGAGAGGCGAATGGAAATCAATTGCAAACGAACGAGTGACCTTTACGCCTCGCAATGACGAGACAACGCGCACCGTTCAAGAGATATTCACTCTCCATATATCTCGTTGGTATACCCCTCGAGAAATCGCTGATGAATTGAACGAAAGACGTATTCCTTCTGCAAGTGGTAGTCTGTGGAACGCACAGAAAGTTGTCCGCGTTCTTACCAATGAAACATACACGGGAACGAGAATTTACAACAAAACCTGGCAGCGATTAAAACAAAAATCAAGACCAAATCCTCGGAGCGAATGGATTATTCGTAAAAACGCTTTTCCGGCGATTGTGGATCAAGAACTGTTTGAGAAAGCCCAAGAGCATATGTATTGGCTTATGCTCTCTAAATGGAAGCGTGGCATCTATGCCATGAGAAAGATTAAGAAATTGCTTGAGAAAGAAATTGAAGCACTGCTTATACATCGAGGTGTTCAGTTAACAGATTCCGTAGGTGTCAGAATTCCGATAACATACAGCGTTAGTTTTTATCTTAACGGGAAAGCACATTGGTGTTTTGCTATTTCGGAACAGATGCGAAATTTCGATTCTGTTATTGGGATAGCTATCGATCTAGACAGAAAAGATATTGATCGATTCTTTACGATGCCTACTACTGCGTTTAATTCTTTTAACTACATCGTGTTCTCGGAAGACGAAGATCGCTATGTAAGTTATAAGCTTGAAAGAAACTCTATCGAAGAACGAATCCTGTCTTTTTTCGACAAGGAGCTCAGTGTTGCACAGTAGAATTGTTATATACATGTGCCTCTCCAGTTTCTGTATCCTGGACTACATCTTCAATTTTTAGTTTATCTGCACCAGGACAAAGTGGTTCGTCTAAGGAATAAGCGTAAAAAGGCCTAATGCCTCTTCCTGCGTACTCAAGCGTTCTAAAAACATAATTCAAAAATGATCCAGTGTATCGATACCTACGGATACATCCTTTCAACTTTTCTTGAATTTCCTCATCGTATCCCCGCCAGCGAGATAAGAAATAGTAACGCTCAAGCCATTCATCAATCGTGTAATTGATGAGTTTTAGTAATTCTTCCTCCGCAGCTATATTGCCTTGCTGAGCGATACGAACAAGACTGATAGCAATTATATCTCGAATACGTCTCTCTTCTATATCCTTTACGGCAATGAAAACATAGAATTTCTCTTTGTACTTATCAATGATGGTTTTAGTTTCATTAGGATCTTTGTATGGTGTTCGGCTTCTTCGGGTACGGCCGGGCGACCATCGTCGTTGAAATTTCCACTCAATCGCATACGTAACCCTATCCCAATCTATAGCGCCTAGTTCAGTTCTAATATTTTTCTGGATGAATCGATATACCGGAGGAATATATTTACATATCCAAGAACTGTTGAATGTGGGAGGGTTTTTGCGAAGAAGTACTTTATTTAAAGTTTTGATCGCTTGATCAGAATTCATCTTATTTATTTTATCTCAAAAGATAATAATGATTAGATTCATGTAGATCCTCACTCTCGAGACGTTTTGGAGTGATATACTAGACTTTAATATGAATAAATCTCTTGAAGACATAGCTCGGGATTTCAAGAGCCAGATTTTCCTTCCAGAACAAAAGCTTCAAAAACAGGCCTTCTTTTGTCCTGTCGGACTGGTGGGTTCCGGAAAAACAACTATCACTAAACCTATTTCGGATAGTTTGGGACTTGTAAGAATTTCAAGTGATGAACTGCGAAAAATACTCAAGGAAAATGGCTATGCCTATGACCCTGTCAAAGATATTGTCTTTAATATTGCCGGAGACTTTGCAAAGCAAAAATATAGTATTTCTTTTGATATGGATTGCGGTAACCCAGAAGTGAAAGAATTTGTAGATATATTAGTTCAAAAGCTCAAAGCAGAAGCTTTTTGGGTATATGTAAATACGCCCGAAGCATATATTTTTGAAAAATTCAGGAAACATCCCCCTTCTTGGCTAAGTGATAATCCAGAGACCATGATTAATAACTATCGAATACAAAAAGAGAAGAGGCTGAAGGAAAATATCTCATTTAATTTTTCTTTTACGTTTGACGCCTCACGACCTGACCTTAAAGATCAGATCAATGAGTGCATTAAATTGATTAATGCGAAGTCAGTTGGATAAGCGTTTAAGCCGCATCCAAATGATATACTAAAACTACTATGTGGCTCTTGTTCGCATTTCTTTCGCCAGCTTTCTATGCAATTGCAGAGATCTTTGATAACTTCCTAGTCAACAAGGAATTTAAGCATCCCTTGACGCTCGTCTTTTACACATTCCTGTTTAATATCTTATTTATTCCCGTTCTTTTCATATTTTCACCGCCAACACTTCCTCCGCTCCATACGCTTCCTATTTTCATAATACTTGGTCTAGTAGGCATCGGCTACATGTATCCGTACTATAAGGGATTGAGAGCCGATGATACCTCCGTAGCGATTTCTTTCTTTGCCATAGGTAGGATTTTCGTACCCGTGCTTGCCTTCCTCATCGTTGGAGAAATTCTAGATTTTCAGCAGTATGCAGGAATCGCACTCATAATCATCAGCGTCGTAGCTCTCGGTATACACCATAGCCGCAAACGGTTCCGTTTTAGTAAAGCGGTTTGGTATATCGGTTCAGCTGCTTTTCTGCTCGCATTTGAGGGGGTGTTTTTAAAGTTATTATTTGAAAATGGTGTTAGCGTGAGCACTGCAGTCGCCGGAGAATCACTCATTGGTCTCCTACTTGCTCTTTGTTTGCCTATTTCAGGAAAAATACGAAAAGATATTCGTGCTTCATTCCCTTTATTTATTAAACTCTCGCCACTTTTTCTCATTGAAGAGGCGTTTACTTTTTTAGGTACAGTAACTGAAGGCGCTGCAATATCGCTCACTTCGCTCAGCGTGGTGAAGGGAATCACCATGGTGTCACCCTTTTTCCTTGTGATATACGCCTGGGCTGGTCATAGTGTTTTCCCCAATCTTTTTAAGGAGGATCTTCATCGAAGGAAGATCGTTCGGAAGCTACTCTTATTTGCCCTCCTTATTATGGGCATTATACTCGTTAAGGAATAAGTATTGAGCCTGCATGGATCACGTTGCGATAATGAAAAAATCATGGGGATTGACTCAAAAGATTCTTTCTGGAGAAAAGAAGATAGAGTCGCGTTGGTACAAAACAAAACATTCCCCGTGGGGGAAAATTAAAAGGGGCGACACCATTTATTTCAAAGATGCTGGCCAGCCCGTTTCAATCAAGGCCTGGGTTGAAAAGACTATTCACTTTTCCGACTTGGTACCAAATAAAGCTCGAAAGATCCTGCATACATATGGAAAGGACGACGGAATTTCAAAAGATAGGATTTCATATTTTTATAAACTATTTAAGGATAAAAGATATTGCATTCTGATTTTCCTAAAAAATCCCAGGAAGGTTAAGTCGTTTACTATCGATAAAAGAGGATTTGGGATGCAGGCAGCGTGGTTGACCGTGAAGAACATTAACAGAATACAGAATTAGGATATAAGATCATTTCTTAATATTAAAAACAAGGTTCTCTACTTATCCAAAAATCATTGACGCTTGAGAAGAGATAGGATAGTATTTCTTCACATGAACAGCATTCAGCCTCAATTACATAGCTATTACTATACCGTTTCTCGCCATATGCAGAGATTGCGGTAATTTTTCTTATATAACAAAGTTCGAACCGCCTCTCTGCAGGCGTTTTTTGTTGTCTCATGACAAGTGTTATCTGCATAAGTTACTCAAGGGAAAAACTCTTGCTTGTGCAGATAGGTCCTCGTCATGAGGAGAAAGGAGTTCATGTGACGTTGTTGGAAAAGATCAAGAGAGGGCTCGGGGATACTCCGCGGTGGCTTCCTGCCGAAGGAGGTCAAGAAGTTGCGGTCGTGGTCATCGAGCATGATGAACAGCTTCCCTGTGGATGCGATTCATGGAGAAAGAACGAGCCGCATCCCGGTTTCCCTCTCAGGGAGCACTACGGTGCTGCCACAGAGGGGCTTAGTCAGTTCACCATCCTTGTTTTTAAGGATGGCAGAGCAATTCACTTCGCCTGCGGAGCAACCGCGGGAAGAGTCGAACTCTAGACATAAGGACTGAGCAGACCAACTGCTCCCCCAAGGCTTCGGCTGAGGGGATTTTTATAAAGAACCAACACAGCTTCAATTTCGAATCCTAGACACCTAAGAAATTCAGCACATTATCTGACCTCCAAAAAAGTTAGCAAAAATCAGAGGTATCTAGGTCCTCGATAAAAAATGTTGACTGCGGGGGCACTAGGATTCGAACCCAGAAATTCCGCTTTGGAGGCGGACGGTTTGCCATTAAGCCTATACCCCCTAGAGCAAAAGCCTATCGCTTCGCTTCCTTGTGTTCCGTGTGCTTTCGGCACCACTTACAATACTTACTGAGTGCAAGCTTTTTTTCAACTCTCTTTACGTTTTTATGTGCATAATAACCGATGCGCTTGCAAGCGGAACATTTCAACTTTACCAGATTTTTAGAGAAAACTGACTGTGCCATAGTTGGAATATCCTACTCTAAGATAGAAAAAAAGGCAAGAATCTCTATATGAATAAAGGAAAATGGAGCCGACGGTGAGAATTCACTACTCGGTCCGATAATCATCGGACCTGCGTTTTGAAACCCATAGGTTTCAATACTTCCGCCTCGGGGAAACTCCCCGTTTCCCCGACCCTGCCTACCGGCAGGCAGGCCCCTTCCCAGTTCAATTTGAGCCGACGGTGAGAATTGAACTCACGACCTACTCCTTACCATGGAGTTGCTCTACCGCTGAG
>JBBTRX010000002.1:0-320055 GCA_038064975.1 Patescibacteria group bacterium | reverse complement strand
CTCGACTGCTGCCACCCGTAGGTGTACGGACCGTGTCTCAGTTCCGTCGTTGGGGGTCAGCCTCTCAGCCCCCCTACCCGTCGTAGCCTTGGTGCGCCTTTACCACACCAACTAGCTGATAGGACCGAAGCCAATCCTAGAGCGACTTGCGTCGTTTGCTCTTGCGAGATCATCGGGTATTACCCCGCCTTTCGGCGAGCTGTGCCCGTCTCTAGGGTATGTAACTAAGGTATTACTAACTCGTTCGCCACTAAACTATCCCATCCGTTGCTCTTGATGTAATCTCAAACTCCTTCAAAAATAGTTTCGTTCGACTTGCATGCCTTATCCACGCCGCCAGCGTTCATCCTGGACCAGGATCAAATCCTCATATAAAAAGTATTCTGTTATTCATGTCCTGCACGAATGCTGTACACGAACAACAAAAACTCATAGAACATTGGGACAACTGTAAAGTTTGCACTTCTATAGTTGTATTACTATCAAATTATCAAAGTTCATACAGTACTAGAGAGAAAAATAATACACCCGCTTATCCCGTTCAACTTTCTCCGTGGAATAAGGATGGATGTACCTCTTCAATTCTGAATATCTCTAGAAAGGCTCTAGTTCTGCATCCGGCTACTAGTATAGCCGTCCCCACAATACTGTCAAGCGAAAAAAGGGTCATTAAAAACCCCCGCGTTTGCGGGGGCGAAATACCTACTTGTGTCCGTTCAGACGAACATTTTTGGCTTGTGATGTTGACGCGCGAGGAGCGTAGTTTTCCAACACTCCATTTCTCATGATCGCGATCGGGGAAACTGGGATGAGCTCAATCTTTTTGTTTGAACACATCCTCCGAGACTCCCTGATCCATGCCCCAAAAAGATCTACCGCCTCATCAAGAGATTCGGCATCAAATTCATGCACGATATTGAAACAATCCCGAGAGTTATCTGACGTTCCACGGTATGATTCAGGAACTCGAATCAGAAAAAGCATGACCTCCTCCGTTTCTTGGGTACAGAACCATGACCTAACCCAGGAAGAACTATAGCACATGAAGCGTACTTGCCAAGTTTCTCGTTCTTTGGTATCTTCTCTCCAATAGGAATATGAAAGCGCAAATCCACCCTCAATACCACGAAAACGTAAAAGTAACCTGCGCATGCGGGAACACCTTTACCGTCGGTTCTACTAAAAAAGAACTCGCGGTTGAATTGTGCTACGACTGCCACCCCTTCTATACCGGAAAAGAAAAAGTCTTGGATACAGCAGGAAAGGTAGAGAAGTTCAAAGCACGCCAAGCAAAAGCAGGGCAAGCGCCAGAAAAAAAGACCAAAACCCGCGCAAAGAAACAAACGAAGAAATAAAAAAATCCCCGCCAGTAGGCGGGATTTTTTTATTCATATATTCCTTTTGCTTTACGCTCGTGACGAGTAAGACCCGCTTTAAGGATGCGCTCTAAAAGCTCCGGGAAAGATATACCAACAGCGAGTGCCGCTTGCGGCAGTAGACTCGTTTCCGTCATACCGGGAATAGTATTCGTTTCTAAAACATATAGTTTTGTTTTTTCTTCCTGATTGTTCACAAATGACTGTTTCTTGTTTATTATCTGTTGTTCATTATTTGTTTTCCGTTCCCCTAAGATAAAATCTGTTCGCGACATTCCCGAACACCCCAAAAGCACGTGTGCTTTAAGCGCGGCATTTTGCACCTCCCACGTAAGCGCTTCGGAAATTAATGCTGGCGTTACTTCTCGAGAAGCTCCTACTGTGTACTTTGCCGAATAGTCAAAAAAATGAGCATTCTTTGGAATAATTTCTGTTGGCAAAAGAGCAGAAAGCGTACCCGCCCCGTCATCTAAAATCGCGCATGTAAGTTCTCTCCCGGAAATATATTCTTGAATAATAGCGCTCTCTGCAACATCAAGCGTTTTTTGAATGGCTTTCCGAAGATCGCGCGTTCGCTTTACGAGAGTAATTCCGATACTGGAACCAAGGTTTATTGGTTTTACGATAAGAGGAAGGGAAAGTCGAGATTCTATTGAGTCAATAACCATATCTGATTTGCGTTTCCATTGTTTCGTGGTGCACATCACGTATTCAGGAATCGCAAGCCCAGTACTATGGAAAAGTTCCGATGACTTTACTTTATCCATAGCAACCGCGCTCGCAAGAACGCCGGAACCAGTGTAAGGAATATGTGCAGCTTCTAAAAGCCCTTGAATAGTACCGTCCTCTCCGTATGCGCCATGCATGGCTATAAAAGCCATATCAATATTATTCTCTTTAAGATACTGAATTGCTTTCCCAACGTGGTGTTTAGTACCATCTGAAAATTGCCACTCTTTTTTATGAGAAACAATAACAGGCATAACCGTATGAGCTGTTTGGCTTAAGTACTTCTGAATTTGCTCCCCTGTTTTAAGTGAAACATCATGTTCGTGTGAAGGCCCGCCCATAATAAGTGCGATATGTAGTGGTTTTTTTGTCATAGAAAGGGGAAAAAAATTACTCTCCACAAGAAGAGTATCTATTTATAATAACTATCCTGACTCGCAAATCGTATCGCGACGCCAGGATATGAATTGTATCACTATCTTCTACTACGCTACTCTACCCCTGTGGATTACTTAAGAACGAATACGAATTACCACTAATCATAGACAATCCTTTATCGTCTTTTGTGGCAACCACATATACTAAGTACCCAACGGCGATAAGTACGATAACAGTGATAACGCCAAGGAATTTGTTCATGCTTTTATGATGCAAAATAATCCGGCTTTTTTCAAATTAGCCTAGATACATCCCCTCCTACGACATACCAACATCCTCAAGTATGTTGGTATGTCGTATTGTTTACTTTTTACCCAAGCGTACCGTAAACGTACTGCCCATGTTTTCCCCTGCGGAAAATCCTTTAATCTCGCCATGGTGCGCAAGTACGATTTGTTTTGCTAAATAGAGCCCAAGACCGGTTCCATCTACTTGATTCTTCGTCTTTTCATCTCGCACGAATTGCTGGAAAAGCTTTCTTTGTAACTCTTGAGACATTCCCCTGCCGGAATCTTGAAGCGTAACTAAAATTTGCTGACCCTCGTCTTTAACGCTGATTTTCACATACCCTTTGGGGGTGTATTTAATTGAGTTATCAATCAGATTCTGAAACACCTGGCGCAGTTTTTGCTCATCCCCTTCTATTTCAATTAATTCTTTATTCGTTTCGAACTGGACGTCTAAGCCTTTCTCTTTGCCTACTATTTTATACTCCTCCACCATCTCACGCAGAAGTTTTGAAACATCCATCGGTGCGAACCTAATTTCCAACTTGCCTTCTTCCATTTTCCGCATATCAAGCAAATTGGTTACGAGCGCGATGAGACGATCTGCCGTCTCTTTAATTTTATGCGCCTTATTTTTAATCTCCTCCGAAACCGGGCCTAACGTACCGTCAAAAATCAACGTAGCATAACCCTTCACAACCGCCATTGGAGATTTAACCTGATGAGCCGCAAACCCAAGGAATTCCGATTTAATTTTATCCGCCAGCGCAAGCTTCTCGTTCTTTTCTTCCAGCTCTTTGGTTAATAATTCCAGTTTCTCACGTTGCTCGACTTCTCGAAGAACGCTTCGAACAAGAAAAAGGCCGAATATAAAGAAAGTAATAAAAATAGCAATTTTCATTATTATCTCCGTCGCTTCCTTCGCAGTAAAAATATCAAAAAGGGATATTGATAAGATAATAAAGATCAAAACTTCGGTTGCGATAGTCTTAACATTTAATAAACGATGTCTCAATATTGCATACGTCATACCAATAATCGTTGGTAGCATGTACAAGGGACCGAAAATAACAAAAGATGTGTTTTTGAAAAAAATTACCAAAACAAAGTTAGTTACTATTAGGAACAGATAGCTTGTTAAAACTCCAATAAGCATCATTCGCCATTGCATCTTTTCTGATGATTTTGCCTTCACGTATTTCTTGATAATTAAAAAAATACCGGATATTAATGACCCTAAAACAACTAATGCAAATAGAGGCATTAGCGGTCCAGGTATGGGTACAACTCGATTTCCATCAAATTCAACATTAGAAAAAACGAAAGGAGAAAGAGTCGCAGCCATAGTCAGTACAAGTAAAACTAGACTAGATATGAGAATCTTTTTATCTATTAATATTTTTGAGTTTGGAAAATTATGAGCGAATAAAGAAAATAAGACAGCATGAGGGGCGGCAAAAAAGAGCACCATCCTAATCCAGAATAGGACTCGCTCGGGATCAAAATTTAAAGAAAAATAATTAGCTAATGACCAAAAAACAGTTGAGAGACTTATGAGAAAAAAGAGTACGTTGCTAAAACTTTTACGATCATGAAAATATACAATACTTCCAAGAAAAAATATGCCGAAAGCTGCAACTAACGTAATCGCTAAATCGATAGACATTTTAACATTCTAAATAGAAATCTCTTTATTCTTTTTTATAAGAAAAAAAAGATGGAGAGATAGAAGAGTAGAAGCAAGAATCGCTAATCCCATCATTTGAGGCGGGTCATTACGAGATATATGAGTATAGAAAGCGCCAACCATAATACCGAGCAATCCTATAGTTGCACACAATCTATATTTGGACATAAGAAGCCCCAATGCTCCCGCTAGTTCTAAAACACCAACAACATACATAAACCAAAGCGGATAACCCCACGCCGTAAAAAAATCAGTTTGAAATTGGAGGCCAATAAGTTTCGTTACGCCTTCCACAAAGAAAATAATAAAAAGTAATATTCTTAATGTTTTCATGTATCTATTATACTATTTTTCAATTTAAATAACGATACTTGATCTTAAAAGCATAGTATTTGACTTTCCGATATATATATGCTATAATGATACGAGGTAGTAAAGCTCTTTAACAGAAAGGTAAAACATCGTGTTCTACGCAGATTCTCTCGCTTTTCTTGGTCCCCAAGGAAAATCACCGATTCTGGACCCGGAGATCAATCTTGATCTCGCTCACGTGACCGCGGCTCCGCCGTGGTTTACGAAAACAGAAGAAATCCTGAGCGCAGTCCGGAATTTCCGACGAGATCTTGAGCGGCAGAGCATTCGCATCATCACCTCGCGTGACAGTGTGGATGGCAACGGTCTCGGTATCGTGCTCGGGCTCCAAGGTCCACCGCACGACGCAACGCCCTCAAACCTCAAGATGCTCTATGATGCAGGTGTCCGCATCATGCAGATCGCGTATCAAGATTCTAATCCCTACGGAGGAGGACTCCTGCATCCCGATCTGCCGCTCACGCGTGAAGGTAAAGAATTCCTGTCCTATTGCGAAGATATTGGGTTCATCCTCGATCTCTCGCATGCCGGACATCGGACTGCATCCGAGGCGCTCGACCACTTCATGGGAGCTGTGTGTGTTTCTCACACCGGTATCTATGAAAAACATCCGAATCCGAGGAATCTCCCCATGAGTACCTTAATGCGTATCCAGAACAGAGGATACGTGGGTCTCTACACGATCACCTTCGGATTGAGCGGTTGGGACAATTCTCTTGCTGCATTCCAAGATCATCTCGAGTATTTTCTCCTCGTTGCAGGGTATGAAAATCTCGGAATCGGAAGTGATGGAGCGTACCAAGAACAGAATCCAGTCGCTCTCCGAGAGCAATTTGGATTCATGAAAGCGAAGATCGATCCCGATGGAAAAATCGGGGCTCGTTCCCCCGATCAACCAGCTGAACTGAATAGTCCCGAGCGAATGCGAATTCTGGAATCCGTGATTCGCGAGATCGTTCCGGAGCACACGCTCCCAGGCATCATGGGTCAGAACTTCCAGAGATTCCTCCGCGAGAACCTTCGCTAATAAACAAAAGACCCCGACGAGCATTCGCTTGTTGGGGTCTTATTCTTTTTAAATCTTCTTTAGAGAATCTCCAACTTGGATAATATATCTTCCTGAGGACATTTTACCTCCTACTATAATCTGACGAGCGACGTATGCGAGTACCGATCCTCGCAAATAGGAAGCTTCTGCAAGCTGAGGGATACTTGCTAATGTTTTTCCAATTTCTATAAAAGAAGTCTGTAATCGTTTTGTAAGATATTTTTTTCCCATAAAGTCACGTGCAAGAAGAACTTTTTCTTCGAAACCTAACTTTGCAAGATTACCTCCTCTTACCATCGCGATCACCCGCTCCGACAAATATTTATTTAACAACGGCAAATCTTTCTTTTGATCAAACCGTTCAACATCAAGAATGAGCCCTGCTCCGTTACCCGTTACCATAATTGTTGGGATACGATGCTTGCGCGCAGATTCTCTAATGGCAATCTTAAGAGGTAAACTATCCATTTCTTCAATTAAAAGATCAATTCTTGGTTTTATTAAAAATTGATCAAGATTTTCTGGATTAATGCCACGCGAAAATACTTCAACTCCCATATACGGATCAGTTTCATGAACCTGCTGTGCAGAAATAACTGCTTTATTCGCCCCAAGATCGGAAAGTCCTGCTCGATACCTATTTAAATTTGAAACAGACAAAATATCGTTATCAGCAAGCTTCATGAGCTTTCTTGCGCCACCCTCAAGAGCGATGCAGATCGCTCCAGGATTCCCAACATTTAGACCAGCAACAGCAATTTTTGCCGCAGCAAATTTTTTCTGTTCAGCTCGAGTAATAAGATTATAATTTCGTGAAACACGCAGCTTTTGATAGTCGGCTTCTTTTAGTATGTGCACGATGGTATTACGCCATGGAAAATATACCCAAACTCCATCACGCGAATCCTTATTTGTTTTTTCAAAAACTTCTTGGATATTCTTTGGATTTTTCAGCAATGAAGGACGGTTAACTGCAATTAATTCTTTAATCTGATCACTATAACTATCAATAATTTTAATATCCTTTTTCTCATCTATGAGTACGCTTAATTTTTTTTCATCATCTACGTTTTGTAGATCAAAAAAAATCGGTGGTTCGTAGGAAGGGTTATTTACTGATTCTGCTTTTTCTTTGAGGTGAGAAATAAGATTATCCATATAATGATTATATACTATTTCATTCGCTCCTCAACGGACATGCGAAGATTTGGTTTTTGTTCGTAATTCATATACCCAATGCAAAAGAGAAACTGAGGATTGTTGTTTGATCCAATAATTTCTTTTATTTGTTCACCAAATCCCATTTCTATAGACGCAACAAATATTGACGTCTTAATGCCAAGAATATTTAAATTAAGCGTGATACGTTCAAATAACCTTCCAATATCGAGCCATGCCTGCTTACTATTCTGATTTGACGTAATAACAGCGATTATTGGAGCCGATCCAATACTTTTAATATTTAATTGCGCAACTTTTTTACTTAAATTAAAACGTCGAATAAATGCTGGAAAGAAGAAGGATATAATCGTGGGCATGCGCAGCGAATATCCTGGTATACCACGTCTTTTTTTTGAAAGACTATTATGCATCCATTCTGACATCTCCTTTCGAAAACTAGGATTCGCATATGCCTGCTTCAGTCCCTCTGCAGTAAGCTCTGCAATGTGTTGTATTTGTTCTTTATTTTGAACAAGATGGATTGCGATATTTGAGAAATCGCTCAATGATGAAATCTTATTTTTTATCTCTTCGGAAATTAGTGTTGGTTCAAAAATTCCCCGGGCATTGACTCGTTTTGTTATTGCAATGAGAAGTGGTTCAAGTGATGGGTCAATATTTGTTACTTGGACAGTATTAAGATTTTGAAAGAAAATCTCGGCAATCAAATCTTCTTGGGTTTTTTCATTTGAATACTTTATTTCCAGCAAAACTCCAAAATATTTCGCAGTTATGATTAAATTTTCAATCAAACATCCAAAACTAATATATAAATCACGATTAATCGGATCCGCTTCTTTGAGTTGAATGTTTGGATCGTTGTAGATTTTGCATGAATTTCCTCGAATTTCAAAAAGCCATGGCTGACTATTATGTGTAGAAGGCGCAAAAACTGCATACCGAAGTAAAAACTTAATTTTTGCCTCAGAAGAGGATTGGAGAAAAAAATCCTTTGGATTAATATTTCTTATTTCATATCCAAGATGAGCCATAAATTTATTTCTTAACCCACTTCTGCTTAATGCCTAATTTAAAATAGAGTGGGTGTTCATTCGGCCAGAAATGAAGTCGCGGATATGCGCGCTTTTTTAAATAATCCGAAAGTTCGCGGTATTCTGAATTTTTTGCACGCAGTGTCGCAACAATACGAAGAAGTGTTGCCTTTTCTAAATATGTTGTCGGCTTTTTTCCATTCTTAAGTTCAAGATTGATTTCTAAATACTGATCATGATTTTTACTAAACTTTGTAAGCATCGTAAATTTACCAGTAAGAAACTGATTGATCGGCTTTTCTAAGAGGGCTTCGCGAATCGGTTCCGGATATACCTGTAAACCATATAGCGTTGTGGAGAAATCATTCCGTTCGTACACGTATACAAACGGCAATTCGTAAATATCTTTAATCCCCGCTTTTCCCGCTTCTTTTTTTAAATCAAATCCATTTTCTTTGATGGCATATTCTGCCTCTGTATAGCTCATGACCCCGCCGTGATCGCCTACAGCATAGCGAACAAGCGGAATCGTATTGTTGCCCGTGAGAAGAACTTGCCCATTCTGTTCTTCAAAGGTAACAAACATTGGATTGTATTGAGTAAGCGTTGGCGTCTTTTCAAGTGGAGTAAAGAGTTCATTAAAAAGTTTTTTCTTCTTCATCGCTAGACGACGCATTAAAATCGCGGTCGGCGTCTCCCATGCCATCGCTCCAATGTCGGCTGTGCCATAGACATTTAAAGTATCGAGATACGGATTTCTAATCCCTGCTTTTTTAGAAACATAATCTCGGAATGTCTCTGGAAATGATTCTGCAGCAAAGAGAAGGCGAATATTTAATTTATGCAAATTAATACCATGATTTTCTGCTTCGTCTAAGATATCTTTTAAGAACGGTGGATAGCCCGCTAAAATAACTTGTTTAAAATTTGGAGCTATATTCTTAAGGGCATTAAAAATTTCTTTTTTGTTAATACCGGTCGTAAGAATGGATACGGGATGTTTTTTTCTATTACTCGCTAAGTTAAATGCCTCATAAGTAATTAATCCTCCAATCCAAACACCCATACCAAATCCGACAATAACAAGGGTAGAATCATCGTTTTTTTGCAGATGATGAGAAAGAAATATCTCATGAGCGACTGATGCTTCCCAATCCAATTCATGTCCACGAGGAAAATAAAAAGGATCTCCCGTGGAGCCCGAAGTAGAAGTAAAAACCAACGGCTTTTTAAGTGTTCCGTCCCAGCACACCGCTTCCAACGGATATTCTTTGAGATAGTCTTTTTTACTAACAATAGGGACTGACTGAAAATCTGAAAACGTTTTTATCTTTGCCGGTTGAATGCTATTTTTCTTTAAAAAATCTTTATATGCGGGAACGCGCTTTGCAGCGGCATGAAAAAGCTCCAAAGCGCGCTGTTCGCGCTCTGTTTCCCAAAAAGCACTCTTCTTGCTTTTAATAGACTGGAGAATGTCGTGAGCGGAAATCTGTTCGTTACCGGAATAAAGCATAGATCCAATAGTTCGTTAAAACGAACTAAATCATCTCAAAGTGTAGCAAATTCAGTCTGAAAAATCACGCCTCTTAGACATTCATAAAGATACTCTCCGCCATTGTATCGGCTATCCGATGCGGGGAGATATTTTTTTCTTTAGCTACACGGAGGATGGTTTTCACTTTTTTCACAACACTTTGGATACGTTCTTCAACACGATCTCGACTATATCCACCTTGTTCAAGTTCGTCAACGACATTGATGAGCCCACCCATGTTTGCGACATAATCGGGAATATATATTTTCCCCATGTTCCAGAGCGCATCTCCAATTTCGTCAGATGCAAGCTGATTATTTGCCGCACCGCAAATTAGTTTTGCTTTAATTCCTTGAATCGATGAAAGCGTTAAGTCTCCACCCATCGCACACGGCGCAAAGATATCCGCCTCAATCGCATGAATAGTTCGGGTATCTCCTTTATTAATAGAGGGAGATGAAGCAAGTTTCTGTACGGCTTCATCCCGAATATCAGCAACAGTAACATGCGCGCCCGCCCCAACAAGCAAGCGAATAAGTTCTCCACCTACTTTCCCTATACCCTTAACTGCGATTCGCTTACCCTGAAGAGAACCGCCAAAAACTTCTTCGCTTGCCGACTGCATCGCAAGAAATGTGCTCTTAGAAGCAAACGGGGATGGATCGCCGGCAACACCAGTCTTACCAACAAAACAAGGCGCCTCCTGCATCATAATTTGCACATCGGCTTCACTAATACCAACATCTTCTCCGGTGGAATACACACCTTTGAGTTCTCCAATTTTTCGCGCATACGCACGAATTAATCGCTCTGTTTTGTCTGTATTAGGATTTCCAATAATAACCGCTTTCCCCCCACCATGCCGCACACCTGCCATAGTGCATTTATAAGTCATCGCGCGAGAAAGCTTGAGAACGTCCCGCAATGCATCTTCCTCTGAGGGGTATGGAAACATTCGTGTTCCCCCAGTTGCGGGCCCTAGATTATCGTTATGAATCGCAATAAAACCCTTGAGTTCCGTAGCCGCATCTTCAAATCGATAAACCGCTTTATGATTTTTAAATTCCGAAAATTGTTTCAAATAAGAACGAGAAAGTTCTTCCATATTTACCAATACTTAATGTGCATTGCTTTTTTGACGAGAGAGAGAGTTTCGCTCGCGACTTCGCGTCCGTGCTCCGAACCGCTTCTTAGGATTTTCCAAACTTTTTTCGGATGATTTGCGTATTCCTCTCTCCGCCGACGCATCGGCTCTAAAAATAAATTCAAACTTTGTACGAGACGCTCTTTAACTTCCACGTCCCCTACCAAGCCTTTGCGATAGCGGTCCTTAAGTTCCGCGACATCGCGTTCATATGGATCAAAAGCGTCTAAATATGTGAATACCGGATTCCCTTCAACTTTTCCGGGATCGGTGGCACGCTTCCGCGCAGGATCGGTATACATTTTCATTACTTTCATGCGAACTGCCTCCGCGCTATCCGAAAGATTAATCACGTTACCCAGCGATTTAGACATTTTTTCTTTCCCGTCCGTTCCCAAGAGGCGAGGATAAGCCGATAGCATCGCTTCCGGCTCTACAAGTGTTTTGCCATACAGGCCATTAAATTTTTTAACAATATCCCGTGCCTGCTCTATCATCGGCAGTTGATCCTCACCTACAGGAACAAGATTTGCTTGAAATGCCGTAATATCTGCCGCCTGACTCACCGGATATGCAAGAAAACCAAACGGAACAGATTCTCCGAATCCTTTCTGCTTCATCTCGGTTTTAAGCGTTGGGTTTTGCTTGAGTCTTGAGAGCGTAACGATATTCATATACAAAAGCGCAAGCTCCGCAATTTCAGGAACCTCCGATTGCACTACTATCGTTGCTGCGTCCGGGTCAATACCTGTCGCAAGATAATCAAGTGCAACCTCCAACACGTTCCCTCCTATTTTTTGCGGGTCGTGAGCATTATCCGTAAGCCCCTGCATATCCGCGATGAGAATGAATGTTTCGTATTGGTGCTGCAATTCAACGCGGCGCTTCAAAGAACCTAAATAATGTCCGAGGTGGAGCGGACCGGTCGGCCGATCTCCCGTCAAAATGCGTTGCTTCATATATAAACTATACAACTTATAACAGAAGAAATGAATATTGTACGTCGCACTTTACTAAGTCGCGACATCTTCGTCGCTCTTCGCTCCTCGAAGCCCTTTCCTAATGTTCTATTTACCTTTTAAGAAGGATTTTATTTTTTCTACCATAACGTCAAGATCGTCATTCTTGCGAATAAAATCCTGCGCTCCGAGATCCACAGCAGAATGCTGTCTCTCGCCCTTCAGTCCCGGCCATGGATCTTCTTCACTCGTGAAAAAAACTATCTTGATATCTCTCGTTTCCGGATTTGCTTTCATATCTAAAACCGCCTCCGTCCCGTTTTCGTTCGGCATATTAATATCCATCACAATTAAATCTGGGTGAAGATTTTTGGCTTTTTCAACGGCCTCTTTTCCATCATGAGCCTCCGCAACGGCAAAGCCGTTGCGTTTTAATTTCGTGCCAACGATTTCCTGGAATCCCGGGTCATCGTCGGCTATCAAGATGACCGGCGGATTGTGCATAATTAAAATTATTTTTTCCCTGCTTCCGCGAGAGACGCCTTAACGCGCGCCACAATATCATCCAAATCTTGCGTCTTTAAAAGATATTCATGGGCACCGAGTTCCTGCGCGAAACGCTTGTCTGTAGAATAAATTTCCTGCTGAGGATCCCCAAATGCGGTCAAAAGGATCACCTTAATATTTTTGACTTGAGGATCATCTTTCATTTTTAAGAGTGCTCCTACGCCATCCATTTTTGGCATCTTAACATCCATTAAAATGAGATCGGGTAAAAACTCTTTTGCTTTTTTAACTGCCTCTTCTCCATCATTTGCGATTTGAACTTGAAATCCGCTCGCCTTGAATTTTGAGACGAGCACTTCCTGAAACTCACGATCATCATCTATGATGAGAAGAAGAGGGGGGTTGTTCATAGGAGCTAAAACCTGATTGCATCCCTTACTCCTCTAATGATACTCTAGAGGACGCTGAAGGGCAAACAAATACTCTTATAACTTTTCACTATTCTCAAGTTGTCATATGAATAACATTATTTTAGAAATACGGGCAGGTGCGGGAGGAGATGAAGCGGCTATGTTTGCTGGCGATTTGGCACGCATGTACCAACGCTATGCCGCTGTCCGCGGATGGAAATTTAGCATTTCGGACTATAACGAAACAAGTTTAGGGGGATATAAAACCTTTATTGCCCGCATCTCGGGAATGGGCACCTACGATGCTCTCAAACACGAATCCGGAGTGCATCGCGTTCAGCGAGTCCCTGCAACCGAAAAATCGGGCCGTGTACACACTTCAACCGCAACCGTTGCCGTGCTTCCCGAGATTCCTCCTCAAGACGTCACGATTAACCAAGGCGATATTGAAGTTACTTTTTCCCGCGCCGGAGGTCCAGGCGGCCAGAACGTCAATAAAGTTGAAACTGCTGTGCGCGTACTCCATAAACCAACCGGAATTGTCGTTTCCTCCCGAGCCGAGCGTTCACAGCACGCGAATAGAGAAGCTGCAATGACTATTCTCCGCGCAAAACTCTACGACGAACAGCGCAGAAAAGAAGAATCTTCCCTAGGGGCAAACCGTAAAGCTCAAGTTGGCACCGGAGACCGTTCAGAAAAAATTAGAACCTATAACTTCCCCGACGATCGCATTACGGATCATCGCATCGGAAAAAAGTGGAGAAATATTCAAACAATCCTAGAAGGAGATATGGGAAAGATTGTAGATGCGCTTCAAGAAGCAGAAAAAGGAATTACCCAGTAAGGATCGCTATATCCTGTTCAAAGCGATTTGCACGTTCTAATACGGGATCTCCATAAATGAAACGATAGGTAAACCATCGTCCGCCAGCGTAGTATTTTGCTGCAGCACAACGCTCTTGCAACATTTGCTTCGGAAGAATATGGCTATAGTCATTGCCATATTTCACACAACTTGCAGAGCTATACGAATCTTTGAGATATAGCGAGGTTGCGATAAAAGCATCCGCATTCCGCCATGGAGAAGGAGGATTGTTTCCGGTAACTGCAGCGATGCTGGATTTATATAAATTCCACGTGGAAGGAATAAATTGCGCGGGACCCATAGCACCCCCATACGCACCATGAGCAGAAATAGCACATGAAACCATCATCTGGTCGGGGTTTAGCCCAAGTTCAGCAACAAGGGTAAGGAAAATCGGGATGTCGCGTGTTGGATGCATCGCGGTCTTGTAATTGCATTTTCCGACATTTTTTCCGAGCGCGGATTCTTGATCCAACACCGCAAGAACAAGTGCTGCTCGGATGCCCGTAGTCCCCTCCGCTAATTTTGCGAATTCATATGCTTCTTCAAAGGTAAGTTGTCCGCCGCCAAGGAGTTTAAAGATTCTGCCTCTGATTTCAGCAGCAGTCTTCTTTGTTTCCTGCAATACTTTTTGGAATTCTACTTCTTTACCCTTAGTTACGGAGAGCAAAGTCGCTTTTTCTTTTTTCACATTTTGAGCCTGCATTCTCTGCGCATCCTGATACCTCTTAAGCGCGGCGGCATCTTCTCTCTGGAGGGAGAGCGTTTCTTTTTGGTCAGTAAGATTGGTCTTTAAATCAGTAATCTTATCTATGGTAACCACTAAGCTATTTTGGACATTCAAGAGATTGTTAACATCGCCGAAGAAATCAGAGAGTTTTGGATTTTCCAATAACACCTCCATAAGACCGCTCTGTTCGGTTACGTATACTTTTTGCAACGCTTGAGTCAGCGCGTCTTTATTAAAATCAATTTTCTTTTCTGTATCCTTAATCTGGTATTCTTTTTCGTTAATTTCAGAATCTAATTTTGAAATCTGCAAATTAACCGCTTTGATTTGCAAGTTTATTTTATCAACCTGTGCGTTTAGACGGCTAATTTCCGACTGCAAGGATTTTCCCTGCGTTTTTAAGCCAGCAATCGTTGCTTCGTGCTTAACAATTTGATCTTCCAATTCGGCAAGCTGCTGTTCGAGTAGTGCGCGATCTTCGTCTGCATGCACGAGAGAAGGATACATGCCAATAAACGGCATAAAAAGCATCGCTCCCACAGCAATGCCCACGCTAATAGAAAATAGCTTATGTAATAGTGCTCGCATAACAAAAAACCTAGCCTATGCTAGGTATAACCTATATTACCACGAAGCCGTGACGGAGCTCTAGCTTGCAGATTCCCCTGCTTCAGCTTCTTTTTTCGCTACACGCTCTGCCTTCTTCTCTTCAGTTTCAACTTTAACAGAATCAATAGAGATTTCCTGTACCGGCTCTTCTTCAGCGACCGGAGGAGTAACGGTCGCGAGAACCGTTTCTTCAGAAATTAAAACCTGAACTCCTTTAGGAATTACAATATCTTTAATATGAACACTATTGCCAATTTCGCGAAGGGCCGAAAGATCCACGTCTATAGCATGAGGAATATTATTAGGAAGCACTTTAACCGCGAGTTCGTGAAGCGTTTTGACGAGGTTTCCTCCAAAATCCTTTACCGCAGGCGGAATGCCGATAAAATTAAATGGAATAGAGACTTCAACCGGCTCATTTAAGTTCACTTGATAAAAATCAACGGCAATAACTTTATCAGTAACTGAATCATGGACTACGTCATGGATAACCACGGAATGTGATTTTCCAGCAATCTCAATGTCGACAAGAGAGCTTTCTCCTGCTGCTTTAAAAACACGGGCAAAATCCTTTTCTGGAATGCTCACGTGGATATTTTCAGTACCATAGCCGTAGAGCTCGCCAGGAATTAAGCCTTCTTCGCGAAGCTGTTTTGGTTTCTTTCCCGGTATTTCTCTTTTCTGAACGATAAGTTTCATATAAAAATAAACAATTACCTATGACTTGCGGCTGAATAAAGTTAGTCTATTGTAGACGACTTCACTTACTTTGTCTAGAGCTTTCTCGAGGAGCTTATACGGCGCCACTTCGTTGGGATGTTCGGCAAGTCCTGCCGCAAGCCCCTCCTTCCATGCAAGGCGGATTTCCGTATTGATATGAATAATGCTTACCCCTGCGGTAATCGCCGCTCGGAAATCATCATCGCTCGTCCCCGACCCTCCATGGAGGACCATGGGGACTCCGGATATTTCGCAAATCATGCGGATTCTTTCAATATCAAGGCGCGGGTTCGGAGCATTTTTAAACATGCCATGGACATTACCTACGGCAGGAGCCAAAAGATCCACTCCCGTTTCTCGAACAAATCGAGCTGCATCTTCGGGCTTCGTAAGATCCTCCGGACGGATAGCTGCTCCTTCAGGCAGCTTATCAAAAATTTCTGAAGAACTGCCGATATATCCCAACTCTCCTTCTACAAGGATGTTCGGATTTTTTGATTTCACGTATTCCACAACAGCTTTCGTTTGAGCAATATTTTCTTCAAAGGAAAGCTTCCCACCGTCAAAGAGCACGGCATCAAATCCCGCCGCGACTGCTTCTTTAATTTTGTCTGCAGAGTGCGTATGATCCGCGTTCAAATAAATCGGAAAATCATGTTCTTCTCGCAAACTTCGCACAAGCACCGCCGCTTCACGCGTTCCGATAAAAGAACGCTCACCTTCCGATACTCCGATAAGCACGGGAACGCCGAACTTCTTCGCAGATTGAAAAATAGCTTTCAAGGTTACCGTATCTGAAATATTGAAATGTCCGATAGCCCGATGCCCTTCTCGCGCCTCACGCAAAACATCTTTCAGCGAAATCATGATAGTTATATTTTAGTCGGGTAATAATCTTTGGGCGCCCATTTGAGATGTTCTTCAATTTGCTCCCGAGTAAAGAGCCCCTCTCTCGCACCAACATATTGCACGACCGACATAGAATTAACCGGTCCCCACCGCAATGCCTCGCTAAGGGGCATGCGCATCGCAAGCGCGGCAACAACTGTTGAAGAGAAGGAATCTCCCGCTCCTGTGCGTTCCAATGGGGGCTTAGGATCGGGATAACTCCGCATGAAAAACATTTCCTCACCTTCGTAAGCATATGCGCCTTTTGGTCCATCAGTAATGATTACCGTTTTCGGTCCTAACGCTCGAATACCACCTAGTAGCACTTTAATATCTTGATCGGTGGTATTTAAAATCCTCTGCGATTCTTCTTTGTTGCAGAAAAATATGTCAGTACGGGCATAAATACGTTTCAAACGATTTACGCCTAATTTCATTTGAAATGTTCCTGGCTGGAACGCGAGCTTGGTGTCGGAATGCGACTCTACGTAGTCGGCGATTTTGTCATACAGCCCTTCCGCCGCTTCTCCGAGCGATGATAAATATATCCATCGTGGATTCCCGATATTCGGCAATGCATAGTCGTACGCTTGATGCTTCACGAGAATTGTCCGATCGTCTTCAAACCACAACACATAGTGATAATTCGTTTTTTTGCCGTTATGAATTCTTACGAAATCAGTTGCTATGCGCTCTCCCCGAAGCGTCTCCAAACATTCTCTGCCGAAAACATCATCACCAATATTCGTAACAAGAGCGCTTTTAAGTCCCAGGCGGGCGGCAGCAACTGCGGCATTCGCGCTATTACCTACTGCAGGAATAATAAAAACATCTTCGTACGGAATCTTGTCCGCGAAGCGCATGCAAATCTCCCGTGTTCCGCGATCAATATCAACATGCGCGGCATCCGTATTTAATTTAATAAAAGCATCAGTGACCGTGTCTCCAATTGCGAGAAAATCATGATCCATACTATAAATATACAGCAAACAATAAACAATGGACAATAAACAATGATTTCCAATTATCAATTTTAAATTTTCAATTCTACTAATTTCTAGATACTAGTTTCTAAATACTAGCTACTCTTTTCTTTTCACTGCGCGTTTTACTGCGCGCATAATATCTTTCGTATCCATTCCATACTTTATGATAAGTTCTGCAGGCTGGCCCGATTCTCCGAAGGTGTCCTGCATGCCGATGTATTCAATAGGGACAGGACACTTCTTACCTAAGAGTTCTGCAACTGCTCCGCCAAGCCCACCCAACACTTGATGCTCCTCCACCGTAACAACCGCTCCGCATTTTTTTGCGAATTGAACTAGCTTCTCTTCATCAAGCGGCTTTATTGTATGCATATTGAGAACCACAACACTTAGACCTTCTTCTTCCAGTGCATGCGCAGCTTTGAGTGCTTGGTAGAGCAAAGGACCTGCTCCTACAATAAGACATTCAGGTTTTTTGCCCTGCCAGAGCAAGATTGCCTTACCTGGAACAAAAGGTGTTTCTCGCGTCGTGATCACTGGAGTTTTCTCCCGCGCAAAGCGCATATATACCGGACCCAAAATCTTTGCCGCGGTAGCTGTTGCCTTTCGGGCTTCATGGACGTCGCACGGAACAAATACTTTCATGCCGGCAATTACGCGCATGATAGCAACGTCTTCAACCGCCTGATGCGTTGCTCCATCGGGTCCAACGGAAATACCCGCATGTGCACCCGCGATTTTAACGTTCGCATTATTATATGCCGCAGTAGTACGGATTTGCTCCCAATTTCTACCCGGAGAAAAAGAAGCATATGAAGAAATAAATGGGACCTTGCCACTCATCGCCATCCCGGCAGCGACAGTGGCAAGATTCTGTTCCGCGACTCCCATTTCAACGAAACGTTTGGGAAACTTTTTTGCGAATCCTTCGGAGCGCGTTGATTCCGTAAGATCAGCACAGAGCACTACGACATTTTCATTTTCCTCACCGGCAAGAAGCAAGCCCTCGCCGTATCCGTTACGGACGGGGACCTGCTCAACATCGTCATCAAAGATATGCGTATTTAATCGTGAATCAGGATGCAACATGTCTGAGATTACTTAACTACTTACAACATATAACTAACAACAGAGGATAATTGAATAAACTGTTTAACTCATTAACTGTCCACTCTTTAACCCTAGCACCTAGTGGCTATACCCTAAACCCTATTCCTTTCTTTCCATTTCTGGAAAACAAATTCCACTACATGCTGCCGTTGCTTTGAGTTGTAACGGAATCGCGAGAATTCCTAAAATGAGAGCGTTCCCGAACCATTCCCCTTCATCAAAACCAAAAATCATTTCCCCATTCCCCGAAAGCCATGCAAAGACAAGTGAGACAAAAGCTGCAACCCACAACACCATGCCAAACGCGTTCCAACACCCACAACTCCATCCGCACGGAGGATGCTTCACGGTTTTCTTAGCCATAAACAATTACGAAATTTAGAATATTAGGATTATAAATGTGCTACTGCGACCTTGTTATAATTTTTGAGGAGGATTTCCGTATAAATCCGGGTCAATCGTCCGTTCAAAACAAAAGTATCCAGCGGGATGATTCCATGTGTCCAAACCTTCGCCCGGCACTGCAGGAAAAGGAGTTGAACGACCTATAACCGCATCGGTGGCAGGTCGCAGAAAGTCCGCACAGAGTTCAAACGAGAGCGCTCCTTGGACGTTATATTCATACGGCAGTCCTGTCTCCGGATCCTGTGGAACGATGAATCCTGAAATGCTGTCCTCTAAATCAGCAAGGGTTTTTGGCAAAACATCTTTTTGTTGCCAGTAATTCACGATTCTCCATTGAATCTCCTGTAAGTTAGCAACTCTTGTTTGGTCAAACCTAATTTCGCGCTGGCGAAACGGGGACCCTGCGACAAAAAATCCGGAGATGATAGCAAGGCACACTCCTCCCGTAGCAATCCATACCAGCATTTTAGACCGAGCCGGCATCGCAGCAGAACCTTGCCTACGAAAATCCGCAAGATAATATCCAAAGATAGATCCGGCAACCGCGAAGACCGCGAGTACTTTTAGAATAAAACGGATCGTAATTTCTCCTTCCAGAAAGAATCTAATCAGGGTTATTAAGTCTCCGATGATGGCGAGAGCTGCAACAAATAATGTAAATGAAATGAGCCAGCGGCGAATCCAGAGATTTGCGCGCTCAGGATTCTTCGTACGTTCCCGTTCAAGTAGTGTAGAAACCCAGAAGAATACCGGGAATACAATAATCAGCGCGGCAAGCGCCGAACGGATCATTCCACCATAGTCCCTGTAGGAATTGAGCGCGTCAGGAAACGCAACGTTAATATATTGAAAAAGAAGTATGAGAAGGCTCACCGCCGAAACATACAGTGTGATAATCGCAAGCAGATGGAGAAATACGTCTTTTGGTGTGCTTTTCATGTAATTAATGATAAATCAATGAAGTGATGAATCTGTGAAGTGGACTATCTATAGTATACCCTATTCATGCTCCGACTTTATTCTTCCGGCAAGCGTTCTTAATTCTACAAGCGCTTTTTTCGCCTCTTCAGCATTGGGCGGCTTCCCATGCCAAGTATAATCTGATTCCATAAAACTTACTCCCTTCCCGGGAATTGTGTGTGCAATTACGAGCGTTGGCTTTTCGTAAATTGCTTTCGCTTCGTGCGCCGCAGAAACGATGTCGCGGACGTTGTGACCATCAACATCAATAACATTCCAATTAAAAGCTTCGTATTTCGCGCGCAATGGCTCGAGCGGCATAATGTCTTCCGTATAGCCATCAATTTGAATGTTATTACGATCCATAATCTGAATCAGATTATTCAGCCGATATTTGCCGGCGAACATTACTGCTTCCCAAATATTCCCCGCATCGTGTTCTCCGTCAGAGGTTAAACAATAGATGCGATGCTTTTTATTGTCCATGCGTGCGGCAAGCGCCATACCCGCGGATTGGGAAAGACCAGATCCTAAGGGACCGGAAGTTGTTTCTATTCCAGGCAAAGCTCCTCGGTGCGGATGCCCTTGGAGCCGTGTGCCAAACTTACGCAACGTTTTTAATTCTGACGTAGGGAAATATCCTGCGTGCGCGAGCGTAACATAGAGCACTGGGCAAATGTGTCCGTTAGAAAGAACGAGACGATCTCTATCCGGCCACTCGGGATTCTGCGGATTGTGATTCAAAACATGAAAATACAATGCCGTAAAAACATCCGCCATACCCAACGGTCCGGCTGAATGGCCCGATCCGGCTTCAACGAGCATCGCAATAATATCCTGGCGGATTTCGTTCGCTTTCTCTTCCAGAAATTTTACTTTTTCGTCGTGAAGTACTTCTATCATACACAGTGATTTATCCGATCGTAGCGAGTAAGGTTTCATACGCGACCTTCGGATCGCTATGATTCATAATGAACGACGCAGAAACAAAATTATTCGCTCCGGCACTTTTGCAACGCCGAGCAATATCGGGCGTAATGCCTCCATCTACTTCAATTATAGCACCGGGATACTGCTTTCGTAACGTTTCAATTTTGTGAATAACTCCTTCCTGAAATTTTTGCCCAGCCTTTCCGGGATCAACAGCAAGTACTTGAAACGCATTCGTCATCTCGCCGAAACTCATCAATACCTCAACGGGCGTTCCCGGGCGGATTGCGATCATAAGTTCTGCATCGCATCCGTTGCACGCATTCGCCGCGAAACGGACATCACTTAATCCTTCCGCGTGTACAATGACGCGATGAGGATGAACCGAGCACCACGTTTCCAAACTGCGCTCGGTATTTTCTGTCATGAGATGTAATTCAAAATTCGGATGAAATCCGATTTCAGCAAAAAGGCGATTCAGTTCCTCGGGGCTTCCCCACGTAACATTCGGCGCGAATTTGCCGTCAACGATATCAATATGAATCATTTGCGCTCCCGTACGCGCGATTTTTTGGAGATGTTCTTTCGCTTCTTCGTACGAAGCTGCATTGATGGCAGGAATAACTTGCATAGTACTAAGTATACAATATAAATATCGCCTCACATTGTGGGCGATATTTTAAAGTCTTACTTTTCGATTTTTTCGATTCTCCGTCTGTGGCGATCTTCGCGGGAGAAAGGAGTTTCGAGCCAAAGCTTAATCGCGCGTTCCGCGCCATCAGGAGTTAAAAAGCGGGCACCTAGTGATAAGACGTTTGCATCATTATGTTCACGAGAGAGTTGAAGGATTGTTTCCAGCCCTCCATAGAAAACAATTGCCCGCACATGAGGGAAACGATTTGCAACGATTGCTTCCCCTTGTCCTGTTCCGCCAAAAATAATTGCTTTCGCATTTTCCGGATCGCGTGATACCGCCTCCGCAGCTTTCTTAATGAAATCAGGATAATCATCTCCCTCCTCATGCGATAAGGCTCCACAATCGTGGACCTCGTATCTTTCGTCATCCAATATTTTTTTGATTTTTTCCTTTAGTTCAAATCCTGCGTGATCAGTTGCGAGGTAGATCTTCATATTCCTATTATGACGCAGGAATGCCTGGTTGAAAAGATTGGTTCAAAATCACGGGTACAAGTTCCGCGGCGGTCACTTTCTTATTTTCTACTATAACTTTGAGCATCGCTCCCTGCATGGTGTCCTTTCTAAAATACTGATCGAACACAAAGTTTCCGAGACTGTAGGCGATAACACCGCCCCGATAGTGCTCCAGCTCCTGTACTACATGGGAATGATGCCCCGCGATAATATCTGCTCCAGCATCAATAAGGGCATGGGCAATTTCCTTTTGTTCATCATTCGCTGAAGTTTCATATTCCTCGCCCCAATGGAGAGAAATCACAATAATATCCGCCTGCGCTCGGATTTGCGCTATGGTTTGTTTTATTTTTTCCAGATTAAAATCACTTAATCCAGGACTTTCCAAAGTCGCGTTTAAAGATTTCGGAAGAAGATTGGTATACGCAAGAAATGCTACCCGAGTATTGTCTGCTTGTAAAAATACAGGATTATTCGCATGAGCATAATCTATCCCTGCTCCCACAGATTGGATGTTATTTGTTGTAAGTAGAGTAACAGTATCTTGAAGCGCGTCCGCTCCCCAATCCCACATATGATTATTAGCAAGCGAGAGTACGTCAAAGCCCGCGAATTCCAAACCTTCTACCGTGCGCGGATCGGCACGAAATGAATAGATACTTCCCTGATTTTTTCCACGACCCGAGATTGGATTTTCTAAATTTCCAAACGCAATATCCGCGGATTTGATTTCGTCCGCAATATGCCGGAAAGAAAAAAGATAATCATCCTGTTTTTCCATAATCCTTCCAACCGCACGAGAGAGCATAATGTCGCCTACGAAGAGGAGGGTATAGGGCGTAGGGGCTAGGGTGTAGCCGGGAAGTTCGCGGAGAGTATCCGCTACGGCGTTCCCTAAATCAGCCGTTGCATTACGCAAAGCATCATGAAGACCACGCACAGTCGCTCCGCCCATGAAACTCACCCCAAGGAGCACTATAACGAGAATTGTTCGTATAAATCGCACAAGACCACCTTAGCGCAAAGAAGAGGAAGAAGGTAGAGCTCTTACTAAATATAATTTAAAGTGTCGAAATTATAATTATGTTTCAGAGAATTTAAAAGTTTCGAAAATATCCTGAACTAGAACATCCATTTTTTCACTAGCATTTGTACTTCGAGTACCAAGAAATCGAGTAATAATAAATCCTCTTTCTGGGGTAACGAATAAAAAATACTTAATATAAGCAATGCCGGCGCCAGGTAGTGCGAATCCAAAGACAGAACTTTCTTTTCCAGCAATTTTAACCGGCATGAACGCTTGAATTCCTCCATTAGGCTCGCTATATTCTGTAAGTATTTTAATTTCTTTCTGGAGTTCATCTGCGGAAACAAAGCCCATCCTTAAAATATCTTCCTCCTCAGGAGGACAAGGGACAAAGCTTGGGTATGACGGATCAAGATTGCAATTTTCTTGAGAAGAAAGCCCAGTCGAACTCATAATGCCAAGTTGAACAAATTGAACAAAGCTTGATTCATAATTGCCCAGTGGTTCTTTCTCCATGATATCCGTCGCAGTCGCAATTAATGGATATTTAAATTCAATTGAATATTTTGGATTAGAATAGGTTTTCCAATCATCTGGAACACTATTTTGAGGAGTATCTAAAGGACTCACTGTCCGTTCTCCTAACACATAATATCCACCCCCACCGATGATTAAAATCCCAATAACGACAAAAATGATGTTAATTAGTGTAATGCCTTTTCGATTATTCATATTTTTGAGTTTATAAAAGTTTCGCTACCGCTTCCACGTGTTTCATAAGGGTTGCAACATATCCCCATTCATTATCGTACCAGGAGAGAACTTTGACGAGATTGCCGTCAACCACTTTTGTAAACTGAAGATCTACGACGGCTCCATAGGGTTCGCCGACGATGTCTGAGGAAACGATTTGATCCTTAGTAACTTTTACAATTCCTTTCCAGCGAGGATCATTTGCCGCGGTAGTGAGAATGGAATTGATTTCTTCAGCGGTAACATTTCGTTTAGAAATAAAAGTGATATCAGCAACTGACCCGGCGATCACAGGGACGCGCATTGCAACGCCATCAAACTTCCCTGCCAACTCTTTTACGGCAAGCGTTACGGCAAGCGCCGCCCCTGTCGTTGAAGGAACAATATTATGCGCCGCGGCCCTGCCTCGACGCATATCATGATCTTTAACCGGACTATCTACTACAGACTGCGTCGCGGTTATAGCATGCACGGTATTTAAAATAGCTTTTTCAATTCCCGGATTTTCGGAGAGGATTTGAATCACCGGAGAGGCGGCATTTGTCGTGCAGGATGCGTTAGATGAAAGCTGTACTGTTTTCAACTCTCCATCATTAATGCCCATCAGAATCGTTTTTCCAAGCGTTCCCTCCCCGCCTTTTGCAGGTGCTGTGATTACAACGCGTTTCGCGCCAGCAGTAAGATGCATGCCCGCTTTCTCGTATTCCGTAAAAGCACCTGACGATTCAACAACAATATCAATACCCAGATCTTTCCACGGAAGCTTTGTTGGATCCTTTTCTTGTATACATCGCACTGTTTTCCCTGCAACGACGAGATTTCCGTCCACGAGATCAACTTTGGTTCCCAACCTGCCATATACCGTGTCGTATTGGAGAAGGTACGCAAGATTTTCTTTATCGCCTAAATCATTAATCGCTACGATTTCAATACCTGGTAATACATACGCCTGACGAAAAAAAATCCTTCCGATCCTTCCGAAACCATTAATTGCGATTCGTGTCATGTGTTTGTTTATTATATCACTCTTATCGCGGAATGCGGATCTCAACTTTGTCTCCTTCTTGAATACCAATCGCCTCAGCAATGCCAGCATTAATTTCAAAGACGGTATCAATAGGACCGGGGGGATAATAAAGTTCAGGGAAAGCGCTATCGTCCGGCGGAAGGTTTTTATGCACTCCAACAACCTTTCCATCGCTTATCCAAATAATATCCAAGGGGAAGCGCATGCCTTTCATCCAAAAAGGGTAGCTTGCCTTCTCAGTAAATAAAAAGACCATGCCACGATTTTCCGGCAAAGCGTCGCGTTCCGATAGCCCCTTGGCTTGTTTTTCTACGGTGTCCGCAATTTCTACCGCAAAAATTTGAGACCGCACCGTTACTTCTCCCGTGCCTTTCATATTTGTGTCATTGTTTTGGAAAGCGGAAATAAAAAGATATCCACCGATAAAGACTGCGATGATTATAAGTAGTCCTTTACGCATAGTTTTGGAACTCAAATACTATAATACCAAAAGCTACGGCAATATTCAGCGACTCCTTCTTGCCCCGCATCGGAATCTCCACTACCCTGTCTGACTTTTTAAGGATACTTACAGGAACCCCGGAAACCTCATTGCCGAAAATAATTGCTATTTTTTTGGGCTTAACCTTTTTAGCATACGCACGATAGTTCTCTGAACGAGAGCTTTGTTCGGCCGAAATAATAAGAAATCCATTCTTGCGCAAATTGGTTATGAGGCGGCTCGCGGAGGGCACTTTTTCCCATACCACGCTCTTCTCCGCCCCCAGCGCGACTTTGCGGAATGGTTCGCGAACAATTCCCAACCGGTCATGTGGTTTCGGGGTAATACCCGTAAGATAGAGCTTAGACACGTGAGCGGCATCCGCCGTGCGGAATATGGACCCTACGTTATGCACGCTTCTTACGTTATCTAAAATACAGACGATTTCCATCCCATTACCATATACCATAATCCTAGTTATAAGAAGATTTTGTTTTTCAATAGAATATTTCTATCATCATCGTAGATATGAGCGCATGGTAACGGGATAAATGGTATAATATATATGATATGTTTGGATTTTTTAAACTTTTCTTTTCGCTTGTTATGCTCGTTGCGATTGCGGGAGCCGTATTCTATTTTCTACCCGCTTCGGCAAAAATCAAAGGAACGGATTTTATCGTAGAACGTATTCCGGAAACCTGGAAAGCAGAGGCAGAAGAATTACTTCTTACCCCTCAGGAAGAGCGCGCGAAGCTTGTCGCGGATCTAAGTACTCAACTTGAAGTAGTAAAAGAAAAGCTCGCACCGGAAGACGAAAGTCTTATCACCGAAGGTGAGCGCATTTTAGCCGAGCTTAAGAAAAAGAACGATGAAGCATCATTCGCGGAAATCGCTAAGGGTAAAATTATTGAGACGCTTATTTCGCGAAAACCTGCGGTGACGTGTGAACCTCAATAACAGAATCTAGAAAATAGTAAGTAGAATCTGGAAGTAAGATAAAGATGACGAAATCTTTTAAGGAATTGGTTGTTTGGCAGAAAGCAAAAGATATTGCCGTTGAAGTTTATTCGCTTACTCAAGATTTTCCTCAATCAGAACTTTACGGACTGACTTCTCAAATGAGAAGGGCAGCAATTTCTATTTCATCAAATATTGCCGAAAGTTATCACCGTTTCCACGAAAAAGAAAAGCGTCAATTTCTTGCTATTGCTTTTGGCTCAGGAGCAGAACTTGAAAGCCAGATTGAAGTTGCAAAAGTTTTATTTCCACAGCAAAACTATGCAAAAGCCGAGGAATTGCTGTCTGAAGTTATGCGCATACTTAATAACTTTCTCCGTTAGCTATTTTTCTCTCTTAAAATTCTAAATTCTGTTTTTTAGTTACCACATTCTAGATTCTATTTTCCAGCTTCTAGATTCTAATTTACGGTTCGGGGTTACTCCCTGTGTTTTGCGGATTAGGTACGGTGACGACCATGAAGTCGTTAGTATTGTCCTCCGTGTCACATCCATTACCTTTTTCTCCTGCCGGATCTATACATGCCACGTCCCACGCTTTACGTTCAAAGCTTTCGTTTGGATTTGCATTAGGGAGAAGAACTCCTTCGCCAAATCCATTTGAGGCAGTTCCCCACGCGATAGAGTCTACGATAGTACCGGTATCAGCGGGACCCTCCCGCAATGCAATTCCGTTATCGTCTGCAATACTTGCTGTGGTTGTAGTATCGGGTACTGTTCCTAAGCTCGTAAATTCACTGTTCGCCCAGAGATAGAATCCGTGCGCGGGAATGAAAGTATCTGCAGTCCATGATTTTATAGATGTATCTTTTGTCGCATTTGCCGATCGCTTCACTAAGCGATGGCCTTTTAAGTTAAAAGGAGTGGAAAGCGGATTATAGAGTTCAATAAAATCATCGGTCGTTTGACCCGCACCACCGCTCGTTTGAAATTCGCTTATCACAATATGTGAAACGTTGCTTACGACGGACCCTGGTTCCGGAACTTCTTCAATCTCTTCGCCCTCTTCAATTCCGGAAACTGGAGGTGGCGGTGGTGGTGGAGGCGGGGGTGGCTCAGAATTTTTTGCTTTTGGAGTCCCTTCGGTCACGTACGAAGTTTGCCATGCCAGGCCATCGGACCTTCGTTCCATCGTTTTCTTTTCACCATTATCCCCCGCAGGCCATTTTGGACTCGCGAGCGCTTCGTCTGCAAGCGTGCAATTAGCAGTAAAAAGACGAAGTCCTTCATCTTCGTTCGCAAGTGAGCCCGTATATATAAAATCCGCAGTGAGCGTTTTTACCGTGTCATCACTATCCCGCTCTAAAAGAAAAAAATCCTGTGGAGGTATGCTATCGCGGCGCGTAAAGGCAATTTGTATCTGTTCTCTCAAATCGATTACTTGCCAGCCCGAAAGATTAATCTCGGTATCTCCCGTGTTATACAGCTCAATCCATTCCGCATCAGCTCCACCCGCACTATTTCCCATCCATGCTATTTCATTCATACGCACGGTAGCTGGAGTTCTCGCGCCCAGGGAGTTGAACGGACAAAAGGAAGGCCCTGGAGGTACCTCTACTATTTTCACCACTGACTTAGATTCTGATTCTTTAGTTTCGCTTGCAACAAAAGAAAAACGCCCTTTATTAGCGTTTTCCTTTTTCCCCTCAAAAATTTGAGATGTTACTTCCGCGGTGAAGAGTTCCTCACTCTTAATATCAGCAGTTGCAATGTTCCCTCTGCTCCACTCCAATAAAGCGTAGCTTGTAATAATTCCAAGCGCGGCGGCGGCGATACCAATTGCAATCAGCTTATTCACCATACGAATGCTTTACGAATTATGATGCCGTTTTTTGTTCGGTTGCAGGACTCTTTTTTTCGCGATTTAAGAGATACCCATAGGCGGCAAGCGTTGCTTTTACCGCATCACCGACAGAAATATTATTCTGCTTATAGGGATCATCCGTAATATCTCCGGCGGCGAATATTCCCGGCTGGGAAGTTGTTCCATGCTTGGAGTCAATGACAACTTGTCCATACGTATCAAGATCCACGATATTTTTTACAATTTCAGAATTGGGGACTGATCCTATTTCCACAAAAACTCCTTTTACGTCCAGCTTCTTTTCTTCGTTGGTTTTCCGATCCGTATAGGCAAGCCCGGAAACCATCGCATCACCAAGCACTTCTTTGGTTTGAGCATTAAAGAGAATCTCCACATTAGGATGAGCCTTTATTTTCTCCTGAGTTGAAGGATCTCCTTTCAATGTTTCGTTGTATTGCAGAAGATAAATTTTTGTCGCGTAGGGTAAAAGATCAATAACAGCTTCAAGTCCGGCGTTACCGCCTCCTACAACAGCGACCGGCATTCCCTTAAAAATTGGGGCGTCGCACGTACTGCAAAACGCAACACCTTTTCCATCAAGACGATCCTCGCCGGGAATCCCAAGGCGGCGGCGGCGAGCTCCAATCGCAAGCATGATCGCTTTACCCGCAAATGTTTCTCCGCTTGCTGTAGTAACTTCAAAGTCGCAAGGCCGCTTTGGATCAGTACAATGAGTTTTTTGAATAGAAACTGCACGTTCACCTATTTTCACGTCAACCATGTCGGGAAAAGACCGGACGTGATTTTCCAGTTTCTCTGCAAGCGCAAGCCCTGAAATATGAGCGTCTCCAATCCAGTTCTGAATATCCGCGGATACAATAGACTGCCCACCGAATGATTCGGTAATAAGGAGTGTCTTCATTTGCTTGCGAGCGGCATACACCGCAGCAGCAACTCCAGCAGGACCTCCTCCAAGAATGATGTAATCGTAATTCATAAAAACTCAGTATCTAGAAACTAGTATTTAGAAATTAGTAGTGTTCTTCCTTTAGTGCTAGTGGCTAAACCCTAATCCCTAATTACTCTTTATTTTATATCTAACGCTTTTGCTATTTCTCTCTGATTGAAACCGACAAATACTTCTCCGCCGATATCAATAACGGGAACGCCCATCTGATGAGACTTCTGAATCATTTCTTCGCGAGCCTTCTCATCGTTTGCAACATCGTGCTCTTCATATTCAACACCATTCTTCTTAAAGAATTCTTTTGCCATCTTGCAATATACACACGTCGGAGTCGTATACATTTTTACTGTTTTCATATAAGTAGTATATAGGGTAATTTACAATAATCAATTTCCAATGAATTTTCCATCGTCTATTGTTTTTTATTTTACTCTTCACCGAAAAGTGTCCAAAGCCCAAGCACGGCAGTAAGCGTTCCAGCAACAACGCTGTTCCAAAGCGCGGGACTAAATTCCGCAAATCCAAGAATCCAGGGAGAAACGAGGATCCAGATTCCAAGAATGATTTGAACTTTCCCTATCCAACGCATTTTTTTTATTAATGATATCTTATTACTTTACTTATTCGTTTTCGCAAGCTCTTCTTCAATGACTCGCTCAAATTCTTCATAAGGAACCGCTCCGGAAACAAGTCTGCCATTTACAAACGTTGCAGGTGTTCCACGTACTCCAGCAGCAACGCCATCCTCGTAATCCCCCTGAACTTCGTTCGCATATTTTTGACTCTCTACACACGAACGAAACTGTTGAGTATTCATGCCTAATGAACTTGCAAGTGCGATAAAGTCCATCGTTGGAATCTCACTTTGGCGTGTAAATAGCTCATCATGATACATCCAATACTTTCCCTGATCGCGCGCACACTCTGCGACAATAGCAGTTGGGCGAGCAAACGGATGAATGCTATCCAAAGGGAAATCGCGGTATACCATTCTTACTTTGCCAGTTTTAACGTAGGCATCACGAAGCTTGATTTCCGTCTCATCAAAAAGCTTTTTGCAATATGGGCATTGGAAATCGCCAAAAAACACTAGAGTAACCGGAGCTTCCGGATCACCGAGAATGACATCATCGTCTACAGAAATGTTACTAATAGAGCCGGTATTAGTGCCAGCGACGGTATTACCAAGATTAGCGGCTTGTGTGGGGTTCCCTTTCGCTCCGGAGCTATAGACTAGAGCACCTCCGATAATAAGAGCCGCGAGAACAATACTCATCCCGAGAAAATTATCTTTCTTTTTTTCTTCCATAACGTGCGAAAAGGGTGTAGATTGAGGCGACTCGTTTTTAATGATTATATACCATAATAGAAAAGCATGAGGAGGTATGTCAAACTACAACAATTTTCAGTTCTCGCGGGGGACATCATTGTCCTCTATATTTCTCTTGTTCTCATGCTTTTTATCCGTTATGGAAACCTTGCCGCCCAGCTTCCGAGAAGTCACTTCCTTCCCTTTTCAATTATTTTTGCGTTTTGGATCATTATTTTCTATATTGTGGGACTTTATGATCCATCAGCACTTCGTAACAGTAAAAAATTCAATGCTCGATTTGGCTTAGCACTTACGCTCAATTTCTTTCTAGCAGCTCTCTTTTTCTATTTTCTCCCTCTGTATGAAATTACTCCTCGCGCAAACCTGCTCATTTTCCTCGCTATTTTCGGAAGTGCCGCATACGTATGGAGATCAACATATAATACTAATATCCAATTTAGAGGACCGCTTAAAAGAATTATTATTCTTGGAAACACAAAACTTGCCCAAGAATTGGCACATTATCTTCAGGAACACTCTCAACTTGGTTATGAAATAGCCGAAACTATCACAAGTCAAGAAATATATAGCAATAAAGAAAGGCTTTTGAATGCCCTCCAAGAACAAAACGCTCATCTTGTAGTCGTGCCCCGTCACATTAAAGAAGATAAAACAGCATATGAAGCGTTGGGACAGAAACTTGATCATGCACACTTCATTGATTTAAAAACAATCTATGAAGAAATATTCAATAAAATTCCTCTAGAAGAATTGGGATCAAATTGGTTTGGAGAAGGAATTTCCGAGGATAAAAATATCTATGAGATTTTGAAACGTCCTTTGGATATTATGCTCGCTTGCTTACTTTCAGCGCTTCTACTTCCGATAGCTCTCGTTATCGTTTTTGCCATCAAAATGACCGCTCATGGATCGGCATTTTTTACACAAACGCGTGTGGGAGTACGGGGCAGAAAATTTACGCTTTGGAAGTTTAGAACCATGATGCTGAATGCGGAACAATTCGGCCCCAAATGGGCAAAGCCGGATGACGTACGCGTAACCCCGATAGGAAAAATACTACGCAAAACGCACCTTGATGAACTTCCCCAGCTTTGGAATATTCTCTGGGGAGATCTTTCCTTCGTCGGCCCACGACCCGAGCGGCCCGAATTTACTGCAACGCTGGAAGAAAAAATTCCCTATTATGATTTCCGACACATGATTCGTCCCGGACTTACCGGATGGGCACAGATCAACTATCCTTATGGATCTTCGTTTGAAGACTCATATCAAAAGTTGGAATATGACTTATACTACTTAAAACATCGGGCGATATTGCTTGATATCAGCATCCTCATGAAAACAATCCGCCACATCTTCGTTTCGGCGTAACCATGTCACACATCACTGCGTTTCTTTTGGATACAAATGAAAATTTGCCATTCTCGCAAAAAATCATAAAAAATACGATTTGGCTTTTTAGCGGGCAACTTATTAGTAGAATGTTACGAGCAATCATCGTTATTTACGCCGCACGCGTTTTAGGCGTAGAAGGATGGGGGGCTTTTTCTTACGCCCTTGGAATCGCAACGTTTCTCACTATTTTTTCTGATGTGGGTATGAACGCGCTTATTACGAGAGAGTCTGTCCAATCACCAGCAATGCGAGCTCGGTATCTTTCTACTGCGTTTTGGATTAAAGCAGGGCTTGTGATTAGTATCACACTTATTACACTTTTTCTTCTCCCTAAAATAGCAACGATCCCGTCATCGGGCTCAATACTTGCAGTTCTTCTCATCGTATTTGCATTTGATACGTTTCGAGATCTTGGCACCGCGATAGCCCGTTCACTGCAACGTATGGAACTGGAAGCGATGAGCCAGATAGTTACCAACGCAGCAATTGTAGTAGCAAGTCTTATTATGATCGCTATCCTTCCTACAGGCCGCTCTCTAGGAATCGGCTATGCCATCGGATCCGGCATTGGGTTTGCTATTGTATTTTTCGCTTTACGGAAACATTTAACGGGAATGCTCTCATCTCTTCAGATAAGCCTTATTCTTCCTATTATCAAAAACGCATGGCCATTTGGACTCTTGGGTATTATGGGCATCATCATGCTCAATACGGACATCATTATGATTGGTTGGCTTCGTAACGCTGAAGATGTCGGCTACTACTCCGTTGCTCAGAAGGTTATGCAATTACTCTACGTCATCCCCGCTCTTCTCAGCACCAGCGTTTTTCCAACTCTAGCTTTCTTTGCACGAAATAATCAAGAAAAAGCAAGAAAAATACTGGAACAAATGATTGGGGGAGTTACTCTTCTCGCAGTTCCGGTCACAATCCTCGGCTTAGTTTTTGCACGACATATTATCGTAATTCTCTTCGGGCCAACGTATACCCCGGCTATCGTATCATTTGAAATACTCATGCTCACTATTTTAATCGTATATCCTTCAACGCTATTAGGTAATGCAATTTTTGCATATAACCAACAGAGAAAATTTATTCTTTTTGTCGTTGTCGCTCTTATCGGCAATATTATTTTTAATTTTTTGCTTATTCCTCGCTTTGGCATTGCAGGATCAGCGATTGCTACTGCACTCACTCAACTCATCACTAACATACTTATTTGGCGGTCAATTAAAAAAATAAATAATCTTTCATTATATGGAATATTTGAAGGCATGCGCAGTTTAGTAGAGCGCATCCTAATTCTTCTCCGCAGTAATCATTATACGAAACAACTGACTAAATTTTTAATCGTTGGTACGACGAGCTTTATTATTGACTTTGGTTTTTTAAATATCTTAAGTTCTGTTTTTCAAATTTACTCTGGTCCAAAAATTATTATTCTTAATACTGCATCATTTTTTATCGCCGTAACAAATAGTTATTTTTTTAATAAAAAATGGACATTTAGATATACAAGCAAAACTTCGCTCAAAGAGATATTTATTTACTTCGGAATATACGTAGGAGGAACCATGCTCAATAGCGGAATTGTTTTTCTCTTCACAACCTTTGTCGAGCCTCCCACAACCAATCCTCAGACATGGCTTAATATTGCAAAGATTATCGCCACACCAATTTCTCTTGTCTGGAATTTCTTAGGAATAAAGTTTTTGGTCTTTAGAAAAAATTCTAGAATCCAAACTTAATTAGCGCCAATATTCTTAAGAAATTCCTTTGTTTGCGCCGCGTAATTTTGTGGGTCAAGTTCAGCTGCTTTTTTCGCTTGAAAAATCGCCTCCTCTTTATCGCCATTTTTAAGATAAAGTGCAGCAATATTGGCTCTAGTCTCAGCTTGTCCAGGATCGGTCTGAATTACTAATTTATACCATTGTAGAGCATTGGAGAATCTTTGTTGGCTAATATAGAAATCCCCCATACGCTTGAGCGCGACCGCAGCATCATAAGAACGGTAATCTGATCCAATAATTTCATAAAGGTCTGCGAGTACTTCGTTTGCTACATCCGATCTGTTAAAATTTTCCGCAATAAAAGCGAGGTTCGCTTGAGCAACGATAAATGTTGGCTCTAAATCAACTGCTTCACGCAATACATTAATAGCCTCATTAGAATTATTCTGTAAAATGAGATTATCCGCTAGGAGAAAATATGTGGTCTGTCGATTTGGACTTAATGTAATCGCTTTACGAATATGATCCTCTCCTTTTTTGGGATAGCTCGGATCAATGGTCGCGAACTGATTATAGAGATCTCCCAACATAAGATGGGTTCGTAGATCGTTGGGATGCCGTTCAATCCTTGACTCTAAGCTCATGATCGTGAATTTTGCAAACTCAACCTTTTCTTGGATTGAAATTTTTTCTACACGAGAAAGTTGAACTGCCAAACGCGCCATTTGATCATTAATCTCTGTGTTACCAAATGAATTATACGCGAGAGCATCTTCAAGAGATTTACGGACACTCGCTGGAGTTGTTTCCGACGACGTGAGAGATTGTAGTACGCCAATTAATTTCTGGGAAGCAAGAATGGGTCGGACATTAATAAAATAAAATGGCAATAGTATGACAACTAACATTGTGCCAGAAGCAAGAAGTGATGGCACTGCCATGACGCTTCGATGAATATCTATCTTCGTATCCGAATCATGAGAAAGCGCATGGAGATATGCCAACACAGAAAAGAATAAAAAGTACGTCGTAAAATTATCAAAGACAAGAAGATTTTGAGTAAAATAAGCAAGTAGGGTAAGTGCAAAAATAACTGCCTCAAAAAAAGAGAGTGTGCCCTTCTTTTTTAATTTCCATAACAGCATAAATGCGACACCAAATAAAGAAAAATATGAAACAATACCTAAAAATCCGCCATTAATCATCCAATCAAAAACGACACTATGGGCGCGATCAAACCATGGTTCCTGATCAAATAATTTCGGATTGTAATATTTTGCGAAAACATGAATATAATTCTCCTGACCCCAACCAAAAACTGGCCGTTCTTTAAATCCTTGCCACGCCATATTCCAAATCATAAGGCGCGATCGTGTTGTTTTATCTGTAAGAGAAATACTCGCGAATCTGGAAAGAATCGGACTTGACTCAACAAACATAGAATCTTTGATAAACCAGAAGCCACCTATGAGAAGAATGAGTCCTGCAAGGAGCCCGAATGCGTATTTTTTATACTTTCTCCGCTGTTCACTTTCGCCAAATAAAAGAAATAAAATAGGGAAAAGAAATGCGACTCCCCCTAACGCTAAAAGAGGGCCACGGCTTGCCGTAAGATAGATAATAAGAAGAAAAAACAAAGCTCCTCCGGTAAAAATATAGCGTAGCCATTTTTGGCGTGCATTGTGCCACATCACAAGACTAAGACCAAGTAAGAACAATGAATACGCAGCAAGGTACGTTGGATTTCCGATCGTCCCATCAACGCGACTCCCTCCTTGAATTGAGCCTGTTCCGCTTATTTTTTGCTGTAAAGCAAAAATTCCAACCAAAAATCCGGCGAAAAGAATGAAGGTAAAAAATATCTTCCAATCTTTCTTGGATCGTAATACCGAAGAAGCGATTATAAAATAAACTCCAAAATGAAGAAGTCCTATGTATCCCTCCATCCGTTCATAACGGGACCAAAAGCTATCGTAACTATCAACGCCAAGAAGGTTTGCGATACCGATGATGGCTAAAAACAATACTATAGCCCAAAGCAGGATTGATTTTTTTGGAAGATAATCACGATTCAAAACTACAAGCCCAACCCAGAGCACTAAAGCAATTTCAACTAAAATACGGAATCCAAAATTTCTTCCCGTAATATAGGGGAACAGCATTGATTGTGAAATCAGTAAGGGCAAGAAAGCGACAGAAAATAGTAATGCCTTAATGCTGTTCAGATATATTGAAAGAAGAATATTGTTGTTCATGTCAGAATAGTCAGTAGTATATCAAGGTACGAAAGAATAACAAGAGGAACTTTAATGAAACAAGGGATCATTTTAATACTAATCTTTCCAATATTTTATAGAAATTCAACAACCTTCTATTTCAATCTTCTATTTCAATCCAAATTTTTCACGCTGTTCACGTAATCCCTTTAAACGGTCTTCAAGAATATTAATATGAGCACTGACCTGTTCAAGCGTTAATTCTTGACTCCTTAGAAGTTCTTCATTAAAAGATTTATCTGCCGAAAGCAAAGCAGTAGTCATATCGAGCTTATTTGATCTTGCAAAACTAATAAACGCGTCAAGATCTTTTGGGAAACAATATCCTCCCCAACCACGATACCCACCGTGTGTCACATCCAAATGAGAATCGCCAATTCGATGATCTGCCGACATGCCCTGACGAATATGTTCATAGCTCACCCCCAACTTCTCTGCAGCCGCCGCAAGCGCATTTGCCCAATTCACCTTTCTTACAAAATATACATTTGCCGCATACTTGATAAATTCCGCTTCAGTTGCTGTGATACGGGTCTGTTTATACGTATTTATTCCCCACGGAGACATAAAGGGAGCTTTTGGTAAAAGCGATAAAATAAAATGAGCAGCATCAAGACTTTTCTTAGTAAATCCGACTATCTGACGATCAGGTCTCAGCATATCTTCCCATGCACGACTTTCCGTTAAAAATTCGGGGCTAAAAAGAAATTTATGTTGGGGATATTTATTTTGAAATCCCTCCGTCGTCCCAGGAGATACCGTTGACTTGATTACGACAACTTTTTCTCCAGAGCCTTCCAAACGACGAATACCATCTTCAACAATAGACGTATCACATGAACCGTCCTTTGAATTCCGGGGTGTGGGCAAACATAAAAATACAACATCTGCCTTTCCAATGTCATCAAAAAAATCCTTTTTTATATCAGTATCGTACAAAAAAAGATCAGCTCCGCGAGTATGTTTTTGTACCTCTTCAAAATATCGCTTGAACTGCATTCCTATCCAACCAAGTCCGATGATGCCAATTTTAGGATTTTCCATGATATCTTATATAACCGTCATACTATCTGATTTGTTTTAAAAAAGAAACCTCTCTATTAAAAAGTCCCCATCTTAATAGGATCGTATTTTTTAAGTTCAACACGCGTCCGTTTTCCCAGTACGGCCTCATATTGCTCCGATGGCAAACCGTCTGCATATTGTTGGGGGCGCATAGCATATATCATTTCCGATGTCAGAATCGTACCTACGGGGATATCTCTTCCGGCCATAAGTGATTTTCTAAATAACGGACGGAACACCGCCTCGCCTTCCTGCAAAACCTTACCCTCGCCCACCAGACTGCGTTTGGCAAAATCGCTGTTTAAAACTTCGTTGCGCTTAGCAGCATTCACGACAACTTCTTTGGTTCCGACAACTAAATCTTTTAATTCTTGAGGGGTCATTGAAACTTTGTGATCCGAGCCCCAGAGATCACGGGACATCGAAAAATGTTTTTCTAGAACTTTTGCGCCCATAGCAACAGCTACAATCGAAGACTCGATGCCCACCGAATGATCAGAGAATCCGATCGGCAAGTTAAATCGCTTTTGATAAAAATCAATCGTTCGCAGATGCAATTCTTCTGGTGGGCAAGGGTATTTAGAAACACAATGCAATAAAGCAACTTGAGGATTTTTTTCTAAAAGAAAATTGACTGCTTTTTCCACCTCTTCAAGCGTACTCATGCCAGAAGAAATAATAATCGGCTTTCCGGTCTCGCGGAGATAGTCTAGCATCACAAAATCCAAAATATCTCCCGAGCCAATTTTCCAAAACTCGACGCCAACCTGCTCATTGAGAATTTTCGCCGCACCCCGACTCATCGGAGTGGAGAAAAAAATAATCCCCCTTTTTTCGCAATATTCTTTTAGCGGTTTCCAAAATTTGTCCACTGGAGTAGCGAGGGTGTTGCGCATCACCCAGCTATAACGATCGCTTCCTTTAAAATGCGACGAGGTCACGTTGATATTCAATTGCTCGTCCTCAACATTGTGGGTTTGGAATTTTACCGCGTCCACTCCAGCCTCCACCGCCCGATCAACTAACTTTTTTGCGTTCTCCAAATAAACCTCTACTGATTGGGGCTCCTCGGTTTGGATAAAGTTCTTACCAATCTCTGCGATTATAAATACTCCTTTTTGAATTTTGTCCCAAATTTGATTGGAATTCATGGCGCTAATTCATGACCACAATATAATAACTACACCGACAATAGCAATAGCAGAACCAAGCAGTTTCTTTCCTAAATATTTCTCTTTAAAAAACAGCCAACCCCAAATAACGCCGAGCAAAACGCCCACTCGCTTGATAGCTATAGTATACGAGGCGAGACCTGTTAACAATGCGGCGTTGTGCAAAATAAGAGCGCCGGCCATCACCACTCCGAGCAATAGTAAAATGAAGGCCTTTGGTACCGCTCTCACCGTTTGGCCGTTAACCGTGGCCTCGGCGTGAGGCAGACAAACTACTAATTTTTTGTGTCGTAGTAGCAAATAGACTGCGAAACCGACCGACATTATAAGCAACTCAACGGCGGGAGCGAAAAAAGCGCTGGAGCGAGAAGCAGCTAATTTATCGAAATTGACCGTGATCGAGTAGATTAGGGCAACTATAATCCCAAGCCAATTTCCCTTAGCAAAATCGGGAACGGCAGAATGAATATAATTACTTCGGCTCACTACCCAAAGGCCGAGAATAGTCAGTAGAACTCCCACCAAACCCATCAATGACGGAATCTCTCCCAGAAATAAAAACGAGGTCACGAGCAGAAAAGCGGGCGTCAGCAAAATCATTGAATATACGGCGGAAAATTCTCCCAGCTCATAGGCCCGTAACATGATCGGAAAGGCAAGTACATTCAAGATCGATGTTACGACGGCCGCGAACCAAAAACCTTCCTGCAAGACTGGCACGCCAAGAAAAAAATAGGTCGCAATTAATAATATAAATCCGGCCAAAAGATGTACTGCTAATCCGATTGTGAACTTAGAGTAACGACTACTCGCCACCGCCCACTTTTGGATTGCCTGTACGGCGGAATTGGAAACCGCCGAACCAAGCGCTAAAACAAACCAGAGCAACATAAATCTAATTTAAAACAAAAAACCCCACTGTATACCGGAGTGTAAATTGAAACCTTCCCGGGCGTGTCGATTACGGCTTTCACTAAAAATGATTTTATCGGCTCAAGCAACTTTTTTCCTTTCACCGGAATATTCGAAAGCGCCCTCTCAATTTCGTTTTTTGGAATATAGGCTCCCATATTTATTTCATCGCTTTCCGCACCAGATCAGCAATGAATTCTTCAGTCGCCCACATTGCTTCGTAAGCCGCGCCTCCGATATGCGGAACAATCAGTAAATTGTCGTGGCTCTGCGCGTACTGCCAAAGAGGTTCGTTTTTTAAAACCTGCTCGAATCCAAGACCACCTTCTTCCCCCCACATCACATCAATTGCTGCTCCCGCGATCCACCTTTCTTCAAGCGCTTTTTCGAGAGCACCCTTTTCGATAATCTCGGCGCGGGCCGTGTTAATTAAATACGCGGTCGGCTTCATCATTTTAAGGTGGGCTTCTTTGAAAATATTTTTCGTTTCGTCAGTCAATAAAACATGGACAGACACAATATCCGAAACTTTAAAGAGTTGATCCGTCTCTACTTTTTCCACTCCGAGCTCTTTCATGGCCGATTCACTGATATTTGGATCGGCGGCAATAACTTTCATTCCCATCGCCTGCGCATATCGCGCCACCATCTTACCCAAGCGGCCCAAGCCTAATATGCCGATAGTTTTTCCGACGAGTTGTCGTCCCCGAAAACGATCGCGATCTACCCAACCGCCCTGTTTAACATATTCAAAAGCCCAAGGAAGTTTCCGGACTAGGGCAATCATCAAACCTACCGTTTCTTCGGCCGTAGAAGTAATCTTATCTAAAAATGAGGCGTGGCCCCGAAGAGAAATTATCTTGATGCCCCGCTTCTCGGCTTCGGCCATATCCACATGATTTAAGCCAGTAGTCGGAGTGGCAATCACCTTAAGATTCGGTAGTTTATCCAGCCAGGATTTATCGATCAGGTATTTGAGACGTAATACTAAAATATCGGCATTGAATTTTGGCCCTTCTTTTTTCACTGCCTCGGCTTCAGATAATTCATAAACCTCGCCGATAGATTGATAAAGATCTAACGCTTTTGGTGAGTAATCCTTTGGCTCGGTAATTAAAGTTACGAATTTCATATTTTTTTATAGCGAGCTTGTCGAACTATTATTTTCTGGACTGCAAATCGCGCATCATCTTTTCCGCAACCTCCCAGTCAGCTGGAACATTAATATCGCAAACGAATTTAGGATCGATAAAAATTGGCGCGGTCTTTTCTCCATAAAAATTCCCCTTCTCAAGAAGAGATGTTTTAAAAAGATAGATGGACCCGACGCTCCAATAAATTTTTTCCAAATCCTGCCGTCGGGCAATTCTTTTATAGATAGGTTCTCCGGTTGGAGTAATCAACTTCAGAATTCCTTCGCCATTTAATACCATAGCTTTTCTATAGTGAAAATTTTCTGATATTTCCGAAACGCTTAAAACCGAATCAACTCCGGTTTTTTGAATCAGATCGACCGATTCCTTAATCTGTTCCGGTTGGCGGAGCGGCGAAGTCGGCTGAAGAATCATCACGTAATCCGGCTCATATTCTTCATTGGATTTCAGCCACTGGACCGCGTGTTTCATTACTTCTAAATGTGAGGCCTTGTCACCAGCAAGTTCCTCTGTTTTAGGACGCAGAAACGGAACTTCACATCCGTATTCCTTAGCTACATTTGCAATTATCTGATCGTCCGTGGAAAGAACGAGGCGATCAAACACACCCGACTTTTTTGCGGCTTCAATAGTATATGCAAGTAGAGGTTTTCCCAAGAGGGGCTTTATGTTCTTTCCAGGAATACCTTTTGATCCTCCACGGGCAGTAATTACTCCCAGAATACGCACATTACGATTCATAAAAATTTTTCTGTATTGGTGGAACCTTGAGATTTGCAAGAAGTGTTGCAATTTTTTCACCAGCACGACCCTCACCAAAAATATAATCAGGTTCATAGCGTCCCCGTTGGATCTGGCCCTGTATAGTCTCTACAATCTGTCTTTTCTCGGGAATAATGACATCAACAACGTTTTTTCCTCGTTCACGCCTAGATTGCCGAGAACCAATTAAGACGACTGGTGTTCCAAAAAAAGCGGCTTCACGAATAAAACTTGATGAATTGCCCACGGCGCACGCGGCGCTCGATAATATTTGGTAAAAATCATCAGGAGGAAGATGTTTTTTAAAAACAACATAGGATGTATCTTTAGTTGCTTGCCAATTCCGAGTAATTTCACCAATGACATTTGATCCAGCATCCATATTGGATCCCAGAAAAATAGTAGGCATACGTATCTCATCCACAGCATCAACAACGCTTTGCACAAGAATTTTATTTTGTTCATGATTCTCGGTTGCTACAGAATGCAATAAGACGACAAGATAAGGCTTCTCAAAATCATGTCCTGGAATAATATCTTGATTCGGTGTCCTGCTAATATTTTGGATAACGTCTATAGCTGGCGACCCAACCGCAAAAACATATTCTGGATTTTCTCCCATACGAATAACACGATCCCTACTTTTAAATGTTGAAGTAAAATGATAATGAGCAAATTTTGTAATAGCATGACGAATACTTTCATCAATCGTTCCCGTTACGTCCCCTCCTTCATTATGAGCTATCGGAATGTTGAGATACGCGGCGGCAATAGTGATTGCCATCATCTCAAATCTATCAGCATTAATAAAAACGACATCGGGTTTAAGTTTTGTAAAAATACGAACGATTTTAGGAATTCCAAGCCCTACAACATTAGCCATAGTCTCTGAAGATCCTCCGTCTAAAAATAAAGGGACTGTTGCGTTAACGGTAAAACCGTCTTTGGTAATATTACGAACTAAAAAATCATGACCAAGAGCATTTGGCCAAAAAATGCTTTTTAGAAAAATTAGTTTTGCACGCACATACCACGCCAAAGCTATGCGCCAAGAATACGGCTTACTGTACCGTATCATCTCCCAAAAGCTACCGTAAGCGTTAGATATTCCCACGACAATTTGCAATTCAAGGCTCTCGTGAGATTGTATGGATTTCAACACTGAACGAAGTCTTCCGTAGTGAGCTCTGTTAAGAATAGGGACTAAAACTTTCTTCTTTTGTTGCATATATATTAATATCCAGCACCTGGCCATGAATAACCTTTATCATCGAATAAAAGTTTCATGAGTCAAGCTACATTAGTACTAGAATATGTATTTTTAGCTGTATCGGTAACAAGTTTTGCCAATCGTTCTCCAGATCGACCATCAAAAATCCCACACTGTTCTTTCACAAGAAGAGCTCTTTTATCGCTGTGCAGTAATGGATTGTTTAGATATTCGTTAATTCTATCTATCAATTCCTGCGATGTTTTAACAAGCGCTACACCATCTGCTTCAAGCATTTTTCGATAATGACTGAAACGGTAAAAAGCCGTTGGAGATTTTCGTAACAATTTTTCTTTTCGTGTTTCAAAATCAATATTAATTACCGGTTTATTGAAAACAGCCGCGTCTATACTCATACTGGAAGCGTAGCAAACAAGAACGGAAAGACTTTCGAGTATATGACGAAGATTGTCAATATCCTTAAAACTCATATCCCAATCTACGCCTCGTTCCGTGGAAAAACGGATGCCAGGATGGTCATACTTTAACCATGGTCGCTTCTTAAGCTCCGTTTCATCAAAAAAATCATTGGGCTGAAATCTGACTAAGAGAGCCGCATTTTGAATGCTGTTATTTTCTATGGCACCCTGAAGAAAATCGATAATGTCCCAATCAGAATTACTATACGTTCTTCCCATTGGGGCATAAACAATAATCCTTTTTTGAATATCAATATTAAACTCATCCCATACTTTCTTTCTATTATGAGGTTCACGTTTGGTATAAATATCATATTGAGGAAGACCGATCACAACAACTTGAGATTCTGGCATATCAACGTGTTCAATCACCTCCTGCCTGACTAGGGAGTTAAAAACCGCCATGCGATCCGGTAGAAGTCGGATGCCACACCTCCCAGTAACCTTATCCCATGAATTAATGAACCCAACAGTTGGCACCTTTTGACGTTTTGCTTCACGCAATAAGTTGACTTCACGTCTCTCAAAAAGATGCGCGAGTAGTACAACGTCGGGTTTGTATTGTTCAAAAAACTTCTTAAAATTAGTATCTCTAACGAGCACGTAATCAAGTATACGGATACATCGCCGGACAAAACCGTGAGCCACCACAAGATTAATTAAGGCGGTAAGAAAATGTATCGGATTCTTAGTTTCTTCCCAAGCCATGAAACGCTTGAGACGGATCGTCTCTGTATTAATAAAATAAAAACTTACCGCCTGAAAAAACGAGTCTAGGAAAGCAGGGCGAAAGTGTTCTACCGTTTCATAAATAATGCGATCGTGATTAAACTCCCGCCTGCAAATATCTACCCGTTTCTGATTGTCTAAAAAACAAATTAGGCGCGTATCGGAATGCGAAATAAGTTCGCGATAAACGTTTGTACGCATAATATTTTTAACCTCAATTCCCTGAAAAAGCGTGATGAAAATTGTCCTCATATAATGTTTAATAACAGATCTACGCTCCTTTTATAGGATAAACCATCGCGATGGCCAATAAGTTTTTCAACAATGCTCTCGCGTGCAAATTTATCTTTTTCAGGATTCTTTAAATAAGAATTAATGTCGCTCACAAGATCGTTGAAACTTTTTGGGAGACGCACAGCACCCGCATCAACAATTGGCTTATAATGCCGAAAAGAATATGCTCGCTCGTATTGTTGCGGATAATTAATATTGATAACCGGCTTATCAAATGCAAAGGCTTCTAGAGTAATAGTGGATGCGTAATTTACAATCACATCACTGTACTCAAGTGTGTATTTAAGATTATCAAGATCTTCTTCACTGAGTTCAGTGGCGCTGCCAAGATTAACTTCTCGATCCGTCCCAGCTTTCTCTATGCAAATATTCTGAAAAGATGAGTCATGAGAAAAACGCATGAATTTTGTTATATTTTCCTTCGGATGCATACGAACGAAAATATTTGGAAAATTTGGAAAACGTCCCGCCATACGAGCTTGGATAAGATTATCTAAAACAATGTCTTCATCTGGATAATTTCCATCAGTTGTAGTTGTGAGTAAGATAGTCTTAGCATCTGGGTTTAAGCCTTTTGATTTTAAAAATGCCTCTCGATTGTTGTTGTTTGGCGGTGATTTGAAATAGTGGTCGAAACGAATGATACCCGATACTAAAACACGGTGAGGAGAGTAGCCGTACTCATTGATTGCCGTTTGTCTTATAACTTCATTCCATACCAAAAGGTAATCGGTGCGACGAAAATGAATACCACCGTTATGAAGGTTATCCCAACTGAAATTAATAGCTGCAGTTTTTATTCCGGCACGTTTCGCAAGAACAATCGCTTCAGCATCAAAGTGGTTGAAGCCCGGGCTCGCCGTAAGAACGATAGCTGGTTTATATTTTTCTATAGAGCGCTCAAATGAAAATGACCTGGGGGCGAGAAGGATTTCAAGTCGTAAGAAAAAATCTGGGTTCCAAAAATTTTTAGGAAAAAGATGAGAAAAAAACCAGAGCATTTTTCTATGCCAGTTTTTTAGTCCACGTTCGCGATTTCGTTTTACAACCGGTTCAAAATCATATTTTCTAATTAAAGAATAACGGAATAATTTGCCAAAAATACTCCAAAAACGAGGCGACTGTACATTCCATTTCACGTAAACAACGTTCGGACTCACGAAATAGGGCTTACCACCTTCAAATAGCCCGCTCGGAGCAAAAACAATAACTCGATAATATACACTTAAATAGCGAATATACTCGGTGCGCAAGAAATCTGATGAATAGACATAGTTTGAAACAAAAAGAAAAACAGTTTTCATAATTATATAAGAAACTTATGAGATACTCTCTTCAAAAGAAGAGAAGCGAATCTATGACGCCAGTAAAAAGATTTAATACGAATAGGATTAAGGGATTTACTAATTTTTACGGATCGTTGTATTGAGATTGGATTAAAATTATTAGGCCTATTTATTTTTTTTGCTACAAGCTTTAAATGATTAGTAAGCCCTAAAGACTTCAACTCTCGCTGTTCATGTATAGTCATCTTTTCTGGATCACTAAAAAATACTATCTCAAAACCCACTGATTCAATCATCGGTAAAAGGATTTCTGGCGTAAACATATAAACATGGTCAATCTGGGGCACAATGCGACCAATTTTTTTTGAAGAGAGTCTGAAATTTTGAACAGCAAGAATAAGCCGGCCATCGGGCATAAGATAATCATGAGCACGCTTTATGAATCCTTGAGGATCAAGGAGATGATTCAATGCTCGAGTATTCATAATATTCGCTGGTGACAAAATTGAGTTTGTGAAACTCTCAAAAAGAGTATTGTGGGTTTTTATGCCGCGCACATTGGCATAGGCACTTTCTTTGGCTGAAGGCTCAATACCGATAAGCTGAAGATCTGGTCGATATTTTTTAAATCCACTTAAACCCCCCCCAACACCAGAACCAACGTCAATTATTACGCCGGGTTTTAAATATGGTGAAATAAGTTTTACAAGACTTTCTCCAAAATGCTCCCCAGCACCAAATTGTCTTTCTAAGTTATTACCGGCGGGCTTTTTTTTCATCCGATCTCGTTCGCGATATTCTTCGTCATAGTACCGATTGTACCAATCTTTGGTCATTCGAGGATTAATGAAAATTAAACCGCACCGGCGACAAAGACACGTGCGAGTTGGTAAATTATCCTTGTCTCGAATGGCAATTATTTTAAAATCACGATTATTACCACAAAAATTGCAAGGAACTTCCTCGTAATCGGCTTGATCGTAGGGAAATGAAGACATAGTAATTTGATTTATTTTATCAGATAAATAGCGTAATTCAATGTTTGATTTCTCTAAAACCTAGACGCTTGATAAATATCTGAATAGAAGAAAAAACTTGATCAACACTAATTGCCTCAATTGCTCTTCGGCGCTCAAGAAGCGAGCCAGGATGTTTAAAAACAAAGGACGAAGGAGGAATACTATCGGGTGTTATGCACAAACTCAACTCATCAGACGGCGGTTGTTCTCGCGTGTCGCAAGGCCCTGAAATATCTATAAGCGGTATGCGGAGAGCATGGGCAACATAGATCGGTCCTGTATCAACCGCAATATATAATTTAAAGCGGCGCAAGATTGAGGGTAGTTCTTCAATAGAAAAATTACTAGCGATAAAAACCCTATCTGATCCAGTGATGGAATTTCTTGTTTGCATGAGTCGAGTACCGTCATGTGGACTTCCAATAAGAACAATCTTCGCTTTAAAAGTTGCAATAAGACGCTGTGCAAGTTCAACAAAACGATCATCACCCCACTCTTTGATTTTGTTACCCGCAGTTATACTCATTCCAATAAGAAAATCATCTTCTTGAATTTCAAGATTTGATAAAAATTCTGTGGCTTTTAATTCTCCCATCTGGCTTACGAAAACCTCCTTAAGAGTTGAAGGATTATGAATATTAATTTGCTCCAAAAGACGGAGGTAGTGCAGGGGAACCGAAGTGTGATGTTCATAAATATATTTTCTCGTATTCAACCAGTCGGTTAAAATCTCACTCAAGGAACGTTCACGAACTACTGTTTTTATGCGATGAGGAATGAGTCCGAGAAAAGCAATAACGCTTGCGATTGGATAGGTTGTTAAATGGAAACTCCAGGAGAATTTTTCCGCACGGATTTTTTTCAAAAGATTCGGAGTTTCATAGAAAATAATTTCATCAATATGCGGATTATTTTTTAGTATCATCCACGATCCTTTTGATTCAGAAACAAGAACGGCAATATAACATTGAGGATATTTATTTCTGATTGCACGCAAAACCGGAGTTGCGCACATTAAATCTCCAAGACGATTGTTTTGAGGAACAATTAAAAAACGATTTTTCAAAGTAGAATCAACTGATCGATGTTTTATTCGTATTACATAATAAGGCCAGAAAAATATGGAGAGTAAAAAAAAACGTAAAAAACGATAACGATTCATGTTTTATTGCTTAATAACCAAGCACTGAGCAATTGTGGTCACTATGGGGATTTCCGGCTTATCATGTAAAAATTCACGCAACGCCTTTTCAACGCCTGGAGTGTTTTTGCCACGATAATCGTCAATAATCATGAACCCTCCTCTAACAAGGCGTGGATAGAAAAATTCTAAGCTCGCCTTCGTTGATTGATAAATATCAACGTCAATATAGACAAAGGCAAACCGATTATCTCTTATTGTAATCGCTGTTTCAGGAAATGTTCCAGGATAAAAATTTATATTATTATATTCTCTAAGATTTGCTTTAACTTCTTCTAAAGAAGTTAAAGCAAAATCCCCCTCTTGATGCATGTCAATCGCATGATCAACTTTTGGCATTCCAGCAAAAGTATCAAAGAGGTGCACCGTTCTCCCATTTCCTCGAAAGGCTTCTGCGATAAGCTCTGCTGATCCGCCTCGAAAAACACCGACTTGAGCAACGTCGCCAGATATTGCCTTAATAGCCCGAGCAGTCTCCCAAAGAACATAAAGACGATCAACGCTTAAAAGAGTTCTAGACTTCACCTTCCCATATACGTACTGGAAATCACTGTCATTCGCCCAACGCACAAAATCAAGAGCCGTACTATTTCTTATGAGAGAATAGCCGAAATAATGTAGTGTTCTTTTCAAAACATATTTTAAAAAATGCATACCATGCATATATATCAGCTTGCGCATCAAATAGCAACTACGATACCATAACGATGTATGCAAACAGAGCTTTCAATTATCATCCCAACGTATAATGAAAGAATAAACATTGAAAAACTTATACCCCGTATTTTTCTTATTTTAAAAGAACATAATATTCATGGCGAAATTATTATAGTAGATGATAATTCTCCCGATGGAACGGCAAAAGCAGTTTTATTACTCAAAACGACATATCGCCATCTTAGTCTCTTGGAGCGACCCAGGAAAATGGGGCTTTCTTCTGCGGTGATAGCAGGTTTTCAAGTTGCGAACGGTAAGATTATTGGAGTAATGGACGCTGATTTGAGTCATCCACCGGAAAAAATTCCAGAAATGTTTAATACATTTAAGAATGACAATGTTCATTTAGTTATCGGGAGTAGATATATCCTCGGTGGCAAAATTGAGGGATGGAACATGTATCGCAGGATGATGTCTCGTGGAGCAATTATAATTTCTAAGATTTTTACGAATACTCAAGATACGATGTCTGGTTTTTTTATGATTAGAAAAAATCGTATACCAACTCATGATCTCAATCCCCGTGGGTTTAAAATTTTACTTGAACTTCTCATAAAATCAAAAATACGGGACGTAGTTGAAATCCCCATCACATTCACTAATCGCACCTATGGATCCAGTAAGGCTGGTTTGCAAGAAATTTTCTGGTACCTCCAAAATATTTGGGGTTATCTTTTTTTACGACGCGACACCCAGACTTCATTTTTAAAATTTTTTGCTGTGAGTTCAATCGGCGTAATAGTTAATGTAACAATATTATTTTTCTTTGTTGAGTTTTTAAAATTATTTTATATCTATTCAGCCATAATCGCATTTGTTATGACCGTGGCATTTTCTTTTCTTTTAAAGAAAGTCTTGGTTTTTGATAAAAAACTAGACAAAAACTTTTCTGAAAAAGTTTTTATTTTTTTAAGAAAAAATTTGATCGAGCTCGTGATTAATTTGGGCATATTATATTTTTTAGTTGAGATATTCCATGCATGGTATATAATAGCTCAGCTTATTGGAATGTTTGTGATCAATATTGTAAATATCCGAGAACATAAAAAACCTGCACATAATTGAAATAGCCTCATTGATTAAAATATATGACATACATAATAACGGGTATCGCCAATGTAATTTCTTTTATCGGAGCATTATTATCTAAAATGAGCAGGGACATTATACGATTAATGCAAGAATACGAATTAAGCCGCCTCCCATTCCTCAAGAAAACATACGAAACGTTTGCTGAATCCCCTGAATCTCAATGGACAATCTCAAAAGAAGACGTTCTTCGCCTTTATAAACTCATTCGCCGTGATAAGCCGAAAAAAATTCTAGAACTTGGAACTGGCGTTGGGCTTTCAAGCGCGGTTATGGCTTCTGCGCTTAGAGAAAATACTGTTGGAAATATTCTTTCATTAGAGCAGTCATTAAAATGTATCCGTATTGCAAATGAACTTATTCCGCAAGAATTGCAATCATTCATTGACATCAAACATGTCAAACCTGCTGTTTTTAAAATTTCTACTGTATCAGAGTTTGAATATTTTTGCGGTTACGATTGGATGCCTTCAAAAGATTCTCTCTTCGATTTCATACTTGTTGATGGACCAGCTGCCTGGATCCAGAATAAGAAATTAGTAACATTAGACGCGGGAGATATATTCCGACTGATTCCATATATTAAGCCGGGTGGAAAAATTTTTATTGACGGGAGGCGTTCTTCAGCTAACAAAATAAATCGCTATCTTTCTCGCTATATCCGCATCTTAGAAAAAGGTGATGACTTTACGATTTTTGAACGTACTAATTTGCAGGTAAGTTCAACAGACGCCCTCATTATTGCCGATACAAAATTATCCATCAAACCCTCACCATACGAAGAACTAGATACGAAGTAGTTGCATAATCGCTTGGATCGTCTTCTGAATTGAAAATCCGATCATATTAGCACATTGCTCCTCAACGATGCGCTTTTGATACGATCGATCTATAGTAGTATTTTTGAGATAAAGATTTATGTATTGGACTAATGTTTTAGAATCTTTGGAAACCCGAATACCTCCGGTCGCTATGATGTTTTGCAAGTGTTCGTATTCAAGATAACGCTCCAAACTACGACACAAGGGCCTATGTAATTCATAACCATTGATTGCATATAGGATAGTCGGCCTATTGAGCGCGGCGGCATCAACAAGAATGGTTGATGGACCACTAATCACTACATCTGCGTGATACAGCTGATCCGCAAGAGATCTCACGTCGGTTATTGACATTTCTCGATGCTTCATCTCTTGATCGGAAGATGCAACGCCAGATTGGTATATGACAATATTTGCAGAAGGTTCATAATCGCGAAGCTGAACGGTGTCCCCCGGAGGGAGACGCACAAATAATTGGACGGGGTACTCAAAAACAGAATCTTTAATCCACTGATCAAATAATTGGATCATCTGCCAGTCAGTATCAATATAACGATCACCTGCTGGAGCAAAGAAAATTATCTTCTTTTGGTTATTCAATCCATGTTGTTTGAGGAATTCCTCGCGTGAAATACGAGGCTCCTTGACGTAGATATCGTAATGAGGAACTCCTACTATTCTTATTTTATTTTTAGGATAACGATTAAAATGAATAACTTCTTTTAATAAAATATTGTTTGCAACAAGAAGCTGATCTGGAAAAAATCTCATTATCCCTTTACACGTAGGATTATCCCAGGAACGAATCATACCGATGCTTTTTGATCCATAGCGCCGACCAGCGTGCAATAATGTGACATCAAACGGATTTTGAATATCAGTCGAAAAAACAAGTTCGGGTTCATATTTTTTGAAATAGAAACTGAATTGTTTTCTCAATGTACTAAATTGACTCATAAAGCGAATAACGATTCCTAAGAAATTCCGAACGAATGGAAGCGGCTTGATTAATCGATTTAACAATAAACCAGTAGAATTTTTAATATCGCAACGCCATTTAATTTCCATCGCCCGTGATGGAGTAAGTACAAATGCCATACTTGTTAGAAAACGATCAATGCGAGATGGAATAAAATTCACTGGCTCTATGATAATATTGTTGTGTTTAAAGTTTTCTTTGAAATAATCTATTTTTTGAGACGGGACAAATAATACGATACGAATATTATTTTCAATAAGCTGATCGATAAGACCAGACGCAAGGACTCGAGAAATTAACCCATGGAAACTGCTAATAAAAATAGTTTTCATACTTTAAAAAACCACCGCTTTATTGTGATAAAAAATTCTCTTATAACGTTCCCGATAAAATTTCTATCATAAGCGTCAAAAATAAATAATTCACTCATTTGAAAACGTAAGGCTGGTTTAATTTTCCAAACCCGAATAAGAAAATAAAGCGTGCTCGTCAAATAGTCAATAAGTACAACTAAAACCACGCCGTAAAGACCTAAGGTCGTAAAAAGAATTGGAGATAGCCCAAGGAGAAGAATGACAAAAAATATGGTGCGAAAAAATATAGAGCGTTGTTCTCGATATGCAACAAGCATAGATCCAGTCATTTTACTTATACCATAGAGGGGTAGCATGAGCGTAAGGAGTATAAAATATGGTAATGCTGACGTATACTTCGGAAGAAAGTATGTGATTGCAATAGGAACAAGCAACATACCAACTACAGCAAAGAAGAGGCCGATGAGATTTAGATACTTTAGGCCGCGAACAAAAATTCTTCTTAAACGTACTGGATCAGATAACTCGCGGGGAACGAGACTGGTAAGAAAATTACCAGGAAAATAGCTTTGCAGAAAACTAATAATACTCATGGCAACAGAAAATAAGGCAACTGCTTCGGTTGAAATAAACACTTTAATGAACCATGGTCTCAAACCTGATCCAAATCGCTTACTATATTCTTTAAGAATAGCCCACTTACCATACTCGTTTAGTATGCCAAGCAGACCAGAATTGGTTTTTGATTTTAAATAATAAAAAAAATCCCGGTGGCTGACTATAAACAAGAAAATCACGAGAGTGAAAATGGAAATCACATGAGCGATAAGCACTTCGCGAATAAGAACCGTACCAATACTTAGAAAAAAACCAAGAGTGATAGTTTTTGCTACTTCGCGAATAAAAGATTGAATAGCGATTGAACGAAGTCGCAATTTGACCCGCAGAAAGACATCGAAGGACGAAATAATAGCATCAAAAATAAAAATAATTGAAACAATTCGAATAAACGTACCAATATCCTTATCATAGATGCTTGCAATAAAGTTAGCGCTCAGAAAAACTCCGGTCGAAAGCAATAACCCCAATGCAAGTTTGATTTTTACAAAATCACGAAAAAGAGCTTTAGCCGTTTCCTGTTTTTCTTCGTTTTCCCTCCGAATAATATCATTCAAAACAACTCCGTTTATTCCATCAAACAAACCGACTGAAACAAGACCGATGAAAGCAAGAATAAGTTGATACAAGCCGTATTGAAAGAGCGAAAGAGAATAAATTATAAAAAATGAATTTATAAGCCCAAGAACCTTGCTCGTAGCATTCCAAAAACCCAACAATGTCTCACCCGCAACGAGTATTTTAGTAAAACTTGGAGCAGAACTATTTGACGCCATAGATATAGAAAGCCGCCGTAGTGCTTCGCTGTTCAGTTTTAAAAAACTGATCAAGACTATAAGCAACTGGCTCCCAGATAGGCCTAAAACGCGCCTGAAAGGGCATAAAAAAACCAAGGGCAGTGAAATACCCTCCTTGTTTTTTAAGCTCAACGGTCTTAAATTGACTGAAGAGATTAGTTAAACCTTCGTCCGTAAAACGAAAATAATCACTATAAACCCCATTGCGCGCGTGATAGGGATAGATAAAATGAGTATAAGCAAGGATCTGTCCGCCTGGTTTTAAAACACGATACATCTCTTGAATGGCACGTTTCGGATCGTAGAGATGTTCAAGTACTGAACAACAAATAATTGCATCAACTGAATCGTTCTTTAGTGGCAAATTGTGAGCATCTCCAACAATTGTTGGTTTGTAATCCGCAACGGAATCAATAGTTTCATAGCGTTTATGAGCAAACCATTCTTTATAAGGTTTTAGATACTTTTGGAAAGGACGACCACCGCCAATATCCAAAATATAATCGGCATTATCCGCGATGTTGCGCAGTTTTTTTTCAAAGAAAATTTTATGGCCGTATTTCATAATTCATTCTATATATTTCTATGCGCGGACCGAATTCTTGTAAAGCAAAAAGCTTGAACGGATTACCATTTATATCTGATTCAGCAATTGAATAATTACCTCCCTCCGAACCAAAAACGGCGACTAATTCCCCTTGAGTTCTTAAATTAAGAACCTTATCAGTCTGTGTTTGGTTATTCAAAAAGTCTTTTGTGGCAACAATTAAATAACGATAGTCGTTCTTACGAACGTAATCCTCAATATTATTATAAAATTCTGTATTACTGACTGTATAAAGATTGAGGGCATGGAAAACCCGCTTTGATCGATACTCTTTTGGTAATTCAGCTTCAGCCCGATCGACGGTTCGTAAAGATTTCGAATCAATCACCGTCTGTTCAATAATCGCCTCTTTGGTCGTCGGCAATCTCATGAGATTAGCATACACTATCACCCTCTCGCCACTCGGAGCAACTTGCTCTAAATAACGCATGGCGAGGACCCTGGAATCGTTACGAGAGGCAAGTAACGCCATCCGAGTCGTAAAAAAAAGTGGAATAATAAGCAGTAGTATACCAATCCAACGAAGACGATGACGACTTAAAATTTCAAAAACTGATTGAAAGCCAAGCCCACTAACGATGGCGATTATTGCCATAAGCGGCAGAATAAAACGATGCTCAAAACGAAAGAATGCATAGAAAATTAGACTGTATGCGAAAACGAAAGTTACGAAAGTAATAAAAAGTCGCCGATTCATTTTAAATAGCGCAAATAATCCCACAACGAATAGGCTCATTATTATTGGTTCGGAAACAGCGAGCGATTGCAGAAAATTTATTGGACTCAGCAATGCTCCTACTAAATTTTTAAATCCATGGATCGTCGTATCCGGCGCAAAACCGAAACTAAGCGGATAGAGGATAATTGGCAAAATTGCAAGACCAAGAAAAACAACGAGGCACTGATAGAAAATTTTTTCTCTTAACATTGATAATAATGTTCTACGATCAATACAGAGATACCATAGTATTATAAGCAGGCCATTTATTATGCCGATCGTACTCACACCAATACTGAAACCTGCGGCAACAGTAGCAAAAAAATAACGTTGTTTAAATTTTAATTTTTCATGCGAAAGAAAATACAAGACAGTAGAGAGGAGAGTGAATACCGCAAGCCAATGACGTGCAGTGAATGAGAGCATGACATGAAGCATGCTCGTTGAAACAAGAAATGCCGCTGCTAATGCTCCGATCCGGTTTTTAAGTAATGATTCTGCAGTACGATAGATAAGAAAAATAGAAACTGCGGCAAATATGACGTTTAAAAATCTCGCAACGATAAAAAAACTTGATACGTTACTTGCAATTAAATTCTGGAAAATATCTAGATTAGTTCCGAAACTTATGAATTTTAATACCGCGACGAGAGAGAAAAAAGGTAAATAAATATAAGCCAAATAAGGAGGATAATAAAGGAGTGGCCAAAATTCGCTTACATGAAAAGCGGGTACAAGAGTCCTCAATTGAATCATTTTCAGTGCCGCAAGTATAAGTGATGGCTCATCGCCAAAAAGCCAAAGAGGTAGTCCATATAAAATTCCCGGAAGACGCATAATAAGCGCTAAAACAATAATCCAAAAGATCGGGGCGCGAACAAGATCGTGAATATATTTTTTGATAATATACATACCAACTTATGATAGTAATTTACTAAGATGAGATTTAAATTTATCAAACTGCAAACTCAAATCAATGAATGTCGTGACAATAAGAGGAATAGCAACAATACTAAAAAATTTTACTTTCTTTTGAGAAACCCAAGAAACGACATTCATAAAAACAATACCAAAAAGAGGTAATGAAAGGACGGCGAGAGGTAAGCGATGACGATTAGCTACGACAGTCAATATCGGAATAGCAATCATAACCGCAATAATGCAAAAAAAGAAAATATCTCGTTTGGAAATACTGCGTTCACGAATATATCTCAAAATGGTCATAATCATGAATGCAAAAATAGTACCAAGAATAAGAAAATTTTGAATAACCGAAATCACGACAGTTACTGCTTTATCAAAGGAACCAAAATAGTGAAACCAGAAACCCGATGTTTTGGTGAGTGAGAAAAAGATCATAGTTTTTTCAAATAAAATCCCTAATGCCTGAAACGGATGATGAAAGAAAAAATCCCGATACCAATCTTCTGCTGCACGAGAAAAATCAACGGGTGCTGGGTACAATGATTTCAAGTCTTCAAACAGAAGGAAGTCGGCAGTAAATTCACCATGATTTCCAGGATAATTTCCACTTAAAAGATTCATCCCCCCAGCGGCAGTATGAAAGAGAAAGGTTCCAAAGATATTATAATTTCGATATATCCAAGGGATTTGAATAGCGCCGAAAACAAGCACTGCGGCAAGAGCATACGAGATAGCGTGCTTTCTGCGTATAAAAAATACTGCCCCTAAACAAGTTAGCAGTATCAGAAAACCCATGGGCCGAACGAGCATCAAAATACCAGCCACAAGACCGATAAGCATGCCTTCCCAAATACTATAATTTTTCTTTTGGAAATGATGAGTAAAAATATAAAAAACAAGAGTTATGAGAAAAATCGTAAGCGACTCTGTCATGAGCATCGCATTCAACTGAATAGCATCAATAAAAACACCGAAAAAAATCAAGAGCCCAAAAAACCATTTTTGATGGCGTTCAAATTCTGGAACAAGAAAGATTGTAATCTTTCCTAGCATTACTATGGATAAGGCATAAAGTATCGCCTGGATAATCCATACAAATACAAATCGACGACCAAATATTGAATATATTCCCGCCAAAAAAAATTCATAACCCGGACCAATTCGTGTAATTGAACCGTCTAAGAGAGGACTTCCGTCAAGATTTGCCTGATAGATTCCATACTTAAAGAGATTAGTAGCAATTTCGTCATACGCTTCTGCGTCAACACGAGGTTCAATGGCATATAAAAGAGCATAGCCAATATTAATACTGAAAATGATTAAAAAAATAACGAGTAATGGACGATGAAATAATGTCATGACTTGCCTGTTAGAATTTTTATATATATTAAAAAATGAATGAAAAAACCCTCTAAGAAAGAAAAATTTAAAAATTAGTATATGCCCATTATTTTACATTAAAGATGTCTTATTACGTGATTGATTTCTGAATCATATAACCTATTGATTATAACTCATCGTTAACCTATTTAGTCAAAGAAAACGGGTATTTATCTTATTTCAGAAAAATACCAATAAAGACTTATGGAAAATTCAAACGAATGAGTTTTTATTGCAAAACAAATGCGAAATTGCTATAGTCTTGCTGGAAATTAACGACTCACCAGTACTTTTACAACCAAGGAGACAAAACGATGAGAATAGGACTTGTGATTCCGCCGTCGCTCATCCTTTCGGACGAGCGGTTCTTTGTGCATATCGGCATCCTCAAGGTTGCCGCTATACTTGAACAAAAGGACATTCTTGTAGACGTCCTTGATCTCTCGGGTGTCGGTAATTATCTGGACAGTGTTCGATCCTACGTTATGGAGCATACTCCATCCCACATTGGATTTACCGCTACTAGCCCCCAAATTCCTGCTGCCACGGAAATTGCAAAGGAAATCAGAAAGCTTCGTCCGAGCATTCGCTTGATTCTGGGCGGACCTCATATCACGCTCGTCAATATTCCCCGCCGACGCGAAGTCGCGAAGGGCATTGAAGGACGCGGCGTACTCGCATTCAAGCAACTTGAATCCTACTTTGATATTTTTGTTATGGGGGATGGCGAACTTGCAGTGTTTGATGCCCTCAGAGAAAATTCTCCAAAAATCATTGATGCCGATGATCCGAAATCGACAAGTTTTCTTACGAAGAATCAGCTGACTGAACTTCCGTTGCCGGCACGACACCTCGTTGATATCAATAGTTATCACTATAAAATCGACGGCGTCTCTGCTCTTAGCATGATCTGCCAACTGGGCTGCCCCTTCGGCTGTGCCTTCTGTGGAGGACGCGAGTCGCCTTTCTTGCGTAAAGTAAGGCTTCGGTCCACCGAGAGCGTCATTGCTGAATTCCGTCATATCTATGAACGGTATGGCTTTCGCGCAATAATGCTTTATGACGACGAACTCAACGTCAACCCTCGCATGATCGAACTCATGCAAGCTATTGCGCACTTAGGAAAAGATCTCGGCGTCGAATGGAGACTCAGAGGATTTATCAAGGCAGAGCTCTTTACGGATGACCAGGCGGAAGCAATGAAAGAAGCTGGGTTTAGGGAAATTCTTACGGGATTTGAATCCGGTTCCCCGCGTATTCTCGAGAACATCAACAAGAAAGCAACGCTTGAAGATAATAATAGATGTGTAGCAATTGCCCGCCGGCATGGTCTTCGCACAAAGGCATTGATGTCCATTGGGCATGCAGGAGAGACAGAAGCGACAATCCGTGAAACGATGGATTGGATTCTGGAAATCCATCCTGAATCTTTTGATCTTACACGGATTACTGTGTATCCGGGCACGCCCTACTTTGATTGGGCGATACCGCATGAAGTCGACTCAGATGTCTTTGTTTTTACCGCAAAAAACGGTGACCGACTTTATTCGCGCAACTTTGATTACACGGAAGATTTTATGTATTACAAAGGTGATCGCGGAGATCGATTGGGACTAAATAAGTTCCATGCGTGGACCGACGCTCTTACCGCTGACAATCTGACTGTTCTCCGTTTCGAAACCGAAGCTGAGCTTCGCAAGAAGCTTGGACAAGAATTTCAAACAGACGCAGCTCCAATCCTCTACGATCACTCCATGGGACAAGGGCTTCCCGACTCCATTCTGCGTTCCACGCGGCAATGATCCTCCGGAATGCCACCCTAAGACCACTCAGACGTACAACCCCTACGTTTGAGTGGCTTTTTTTTCGGAAAAATAACCAAGCTGCTCGGCAAGAGTATGAATTTGATGCTTTGCGAGCGTATAGGTTATTAAATTCTTTTTCTTCAAGATTTCTGAAAGAGGTAAAACTTTTACTTCCGTAAATTCTTTTTCACTCACTACGCCATTGTGACGTTTAATTTTATTGAGAAGATCCGCTTTATTTTTAATCTTCAAATCAACAATGCCTAAATGCACAATTTGGTCGCAGAAAGAATTTGCAAGATGCTGAACATCTACCACGCGAATATCTTGAGGACGCACTTCGATACCAGCTTCCTCAAAAAGCTCACGAGCCATTTCATGTTGTGGCTTTTTTCTTTTTTCCAGCAATCCTCCGGGCGCTTCCAGACATATTGCGTCAACAGCTGGACGATATTGCTCAACAAGTACAACGTGCCAATCTTGAGATTCGTTATCAAAAAAATAAGGTAGCACGCTTACCGCAGGGCCGGTTTCCAGCACATGGCGATCAAATCGATGTGTAGAACCATTAGGAAGCTTCACTTCCGCAGTGCGCCGCGTAAAGCGAAAGATGTTATGAAACTTTCCCGATATCGACTTAATTTTAACAATCCTCCCTTTCATGCTTTATAGTTTTAACGATGTAATAAATTTTTTAAACTCTTTTCCAAATTTAGGATGACTCAATCCGAAATAAACGGTTGCTTTTAAAAAATCGAATTTATTTCCAGTATCCTGTATATTTCCAACACATTCATAGGCATATAAGTCATGATCCTTAGCATATGCTTTTAATGCATCGGCAAGCCGCAAATCCCCTTTTTCGCTTGAATGCTCCCTGCGCAAATTCTCAAGGTATGAGAAGATATTAAACGTTAAAATATATTTTCCTGTCAGAATAAGGTTACTGGGCGCGTCTTTTGGATTTGGTTTTTCAACCAAGTCTTTTACTCTATGTAATCGCCCATTGGTTTTTTCCGGTGCAATAACGCCATATTTAAAAACTTCTTTTCGCGGAACTTGCTCCACAGAAATAACAGGTGCGTGCACTTTATGATAAACATCAATTAATTGCTTCAAAAAAGGCTTTCCTGGCGGACTTAAAAGATCTCCCATCGTAACGGCAAATGGTTCATTGGGTTTTATCTTGCTCTTTGCAAAAGAAATGGAATGGCCGTCTCCGAGCGTGACGCTCTTTTTAATATGATGGAAACGTATTGACTTCAGTAATACTTGTAATTCTTTTAAATTCTCAGTGGCCGCCATAGAATTACGATATGCTTTTCGCTGATGCGGATGCTGATACGAAGAAAAATATTCCGCAATAACGTCCTTACTATAGTTCAAAACAAAAATAATCTCTGTGATTCCGGAATCTCTTGCCTCTTCAACAAGATATTGGATAACCGGACGATCAACCAGATTAATCATCTCTTTAGGATAGTTTTTAGATACCGGAAGAAATCGCGTACCAAAGCCGGCAAGAGGGATTACGAGCTTCCGAATTGGAGTATTTTTAAGCATGCTAAGTTGTTTGCTATAATACTTAGTTTTTACTTTTAGCGCAAGAAAAAAGAGATAGCGCGGTTACATCGCCCTCCTCATTACTTGGAATTCAAGATTTTCGAGTTCACGCTTTCTAATATTGCTTTATTACCGTATGAAACGATATTTAATAATCGTCATCAGTATCCTAACGCCATGTTTCCAATTAATATGCTTTCCTTCCGCGTAGCTTCGCGGATAATAGTGAATAGGAACATCAATAATATTGCTTCCCTTTTTAAGTAATTTACAGATAAGCTCATTATCAAAATCAAAATCATTTGTTTTTATCTGAACAGAAAGCAATACTTCTCTAGTAAAAGCCTTATAGCATCCTTCATATTCACGAGCATTGTTGAAATATAAAATATTCGTTGTCAGTGTTATAAGATGATTACCTAGCCAACTTAACCAATATAATGATTTATTATCACGCCCTTCTCTACCTGGACCAATACGTACTCCATTTGTGATTTTTGTTTTTCCTTCAAGAATCGGTTGTATAACGGCTTTGTAGTCTGAGGGATCATATTCTAAATCTGCATCTTGAAAAATAATAATATCCCCACTTGCTTCAGCTATACCCGCTTTTAATGCCCCTCCTTTCATACGATTCGGATTTAAAGAAAGAACGCGTATACCTTTCACGTTTTTTAAAACTTCTGCCGTATTGTCTGTAGATCCGTTATCAACGACAATAATTTCTTTTTCGATATTTCCAATATCAGCAATCTGAACCCTACTCACAATTTCTCGGAGCGTTTTTGCTTCATTGTATGCGGGGATAATTATGGATAGTTTCATACTAATGTAAAGATTTTAGGACTTTTTCTGAAATACATATAACGTATTTCATCTCTTTTCAAATGATGCTTCGCATCGCATAGTATATGCTCATTGTACTATTATTGAATGACGTTTTTGCTGTTTATGTTTGTATAAAGCATTTACTGCCTTGGCATTATAGCATCAATAAGTTTTTTAGCGAGCACGGTAAGACTATGTTTTTCAACTAAAGCCTGAAGCGACTGCGTAGGCTGATTTACAAATACCGACATGAGGCGTTCGGCAAGATCAACGCTAGAATTAAAATAGTATTCACGACCAGCAAGTTCAGCAAAATCAGTGCTAGCGGCAAGAACATGACAGCCAGACGCAGCAGCTTCAAAAATGGTTTTATCTAACATACCGGGCGGTGAAGTATTCACAAAAATTTCGTGTGTATGGTAAAGATCGGGTGTCTTACTATTAGGAATGCCGAGATAAAAAGAAACCCTATGAGCAAGACCAAGTGCGTATACCTTTTTTTTGAGACCTTCGTAGTACGCTTCATCGTGCGGGAGCGGTGAACCATAAAAACTTACAGTAAAATCTACATTATTTTTCTTGAAATAAGAAAGTGCATCAATGAGCATTTCAGGACGCTTACTTGGGGACATGCGCGCGAGAAAGAGTATTGAGCGTGGCTTCCATCGTATAGACTCGTCGGGCTTGAATCGTTCCGTGTCCACACCAACTGGCATAATCATTGTTTTTTTATAGCGTGCCGTATAAGAGGACTTCGATGTACAGAATATTTTGTCGCAAAAAATACTTGCCACGTCAGTTAATAAAGAACCATCATAATGATTTCGCCAAAATAAAATTTTCTTTTTCAAGAGTTTCCATAAAAATCCTCCGATGAGGATATACTCTTGATTCATGTGAACGAAAACAAAATTATAACGATGACGTAAATTAAAAATCAAAAAATAGAATCTAAAAAGCAGTTTGAGTTTTGATACGCCCATTTCCTTACCCAAGGAATACACTTCAACATTCCTCGGCAAATCATACTCTCCTTTTTCTAAACAAATCACTATTACAGATTCGCAATGCTTTGCGAACTCTTCAATCCACCGATGAAAAAACCCCAGCACGCTATGATTCTTGTCTACGACCTGGGTGATGATAAGGAGACGCATCGGCTTTATAATGTTTTCAAACGACTTCAGCCACGTAGATTGCCAAGCGGCGCGGTACAGAATAGGGATTTTAAGAGTCGCTGGAGCAGGATGCCTCAGTGCACGTATTGAAGCATCCGCAAGTTTGTGACGCTCCACAATAATCGCTCCCGCCTCTTTAGCGATACCGACATCAAGTGCGACAACCGGTACATGAGCGGCGAGCGATTCAATAATAGAAGCACCCCAACTCTCTGATTTTGACGTAGATAAAACCATGGTTGCTGTTTCAAGAAACGGCCGCAAATCCCGCCAGCCCGGAAAGGAAATCGGGAGATTTTTTGCACGGAGTTTCAGGTCGTTTTCAAGTGTGCCGCTACCGATCATAATCATCCGCGCATCCGGCATGTTGCGCAAAACCGTTTCAAAAATATCCAGAGCAGAGAGAGGATCCTTTTCATCCTCAAAGCGACCGATCCAAAGCATGGTCGGATGCTCGCTCGCCCTACGTTCAATCGCCTGAAAGGAATCTATATCCACAAAGACCGGCAACACCGTTATTGGCGCTCTACTATAAGATGAGATCTGTTCTCGTATCCTTTCGGAGACTACCCGAATGGAGTGGGCACGAGACAAAACAAATCGCGCGATCTGCCGCTTTAGAAAACTCTGTGCCGAGATATCCGCGTGTACCTGTATATTGAGGTGCACACCGCTTCGGCGCGCAATCAGCCATGCGAGGACGCCGCGATAAAAAGGATCTTGACTCGATACGACGTCAAAATTTTCTTTTGGAATGCGCGGAATTATTTTTTTCCAACCCCAATAGAGTGGGCTAATTTGCTCAACCACCTCCGCTTGCACATCATAGCGCGGATGTCCCGGACCGAATTTTTTATCTCCGCCAATCATTACAATTCTCATAATTGAAAAAGAGTTAAGAATTCCCGGGCAATGTCCTCGTAGGAATGCCGAAAAGAAAATGTTGAAATTTTTTTCTTCTCTTTCTTATATACATGATTGTCAGCAAGATGAGAAATTGCTTCCGTAATCGCAGTTTCGTCTTGTGGGTTAACTCGCAAACCGATTCCGCTCAAGCGATTTTCAAGACCATTTTCTGTCGTAAGAATAAAAGGTTTACCGTATGCAATTGCTTCTAAAATCATATTGGGACTGATATCGCCCAAAGAAACAAGAATAACAGCATAGCAAGCTTTCAGCTTTTCTAAATATTCAGCGCGTGGCAAAGTTCCAGTCTCAAGTAAAATATCTGAAGAGTTAATTTTTGCCTTTTCAAATGCACGCTCTAATGTATTGATATTTTTCCATACCAACTGCCGAGTGAAACAGATAAAGTTCTTCTGTGCCGGCTCCTCTGAAGCCATAGGGACGTCATAGCAATTTTCAATAATAGCCGTACGTGATTCGTTTATTCCGTAAGCAGGGATAAAAATATCTCGCTGATACGGAGTACTAAATATCACGAACTTCGCATGAAGCAGCGTCCACCCTGTAAGGCGAAAAATAATTCTTTCTTTTAACGTAAATGCACGAGGTTGCCTATAAAAATCAGAGAGCATTATTTTTTCTCCGGTACGCTCTACATAAAACTCCCATAAGAAATCTCCTCCGGTACGGACCATAACCGGCACGCCCATGAGCTTCCCCATAAGGACCGCAGGAAAGCCAACGCTAAACGTATCCAGCGCTATAAGAAAAGAGGGGCGAGAAAAAATGAGAGAAAATAAAAGCTTGAAACTATAAGCGATATGCCGTAGGCCGGTTGGCAGGCGTTTCAGACGTCCATAAGCAATCAATCGCGCCTTATTACCTTGAATTTCTAATGCTTGAGAAAGCTCCTTCGCATAATAAGCCGGCCCTCCAATCTCAGGAGGCACGATCCCCGATGCGATGATAATACGATATCGCACACAAAGAGTGCTAAATATATTTAGCATTTCTTTCACAACATAATTCCAAGAATACTGATCGCGTACAAGCGCTTGCCCATTCACAATGAGGCGATTCCGTAAATGAATATCGGCAAATAGGCGCTCTATATTCCATGCAAGATCGTGAGAATCATCTACATCTGTAAATAATCCCGTTTCTCCGTCTTTCAAAAAATCGGGGATGCCTCCGACAGGAGTTCCAATAATCGGAAGCCCTGAAGCCATAGCTTCAAGAAAAGAATTTCCTAATCCTTCGGATCGGGATGCGCGCACAAATACCGTAGCGGCTTTAAGATACGAAGGAATAGCCTCCGCTGGGACGGATCCGTGCCATACTACCTTGTCTTCAAGATCAAGTTCTGCAGCAAGCGCTTTGAGTCTTCTCTCTTCAGGACCACTTCCTACTATCCATAGCTCAAACGGAATATTTTTCTTCTTGAGAATAGCGCTTGCCCGTAAAAGGGTATCAATCCCATTTTTATTCACAAGCCGTGATGTAGTTATGATACGAAAATCTTTTTTATTTTTCTCATCAGATTTGAGATTTAATATTTGAGATTTTATTTTCTCCACATCGACTCCATTTGGAATAATATCAATAGGACACGCAGCTCCGTGCCTGCGAGCGAAATCAGCCAAGTAAGAACTTATCGCCTGTACATGGTCAGCTTTTTTAAAGATGAGGCGCCAAAGCGGATAGAACAAAAAGACACGACGGAGAATATGTTTTTCAGAGTCCCCCTCCTGAAGTGTGAGAAGCAATGGTATGCGCGGATGGCGAAGTTTAAAAAGAAGTGCCGCGCCTCCAGCATATGCTGCCATCACAGCCCAAACGGCCGTAAATGGGTCGTTCTTGTGAGCAGATTCTGCCGCGCGCCAGGCACGCATAATATAAAGCAACTTTGAAAAAATATTTTTCCCTGCACCTACGCGATGGAGGCTAATATTATCTTTCGAAGAAAGTATTGGAAGCGAGGCATCAAAGCTTTGGGCGAATACCGTAAAATGAGTAGTAGGCATTCGCTCCATGATTTCACGTACTGCAATTTCCGCTCCCGCTTCATGCGGGGCGTAGGCAAGCGAAAACACTGCTATACGAGACGATACTGGTGACATAGCGCTATAGTAGATAGGTTAGATTAAACAGTCTAAAGATGGAAATAAGCCATGCAAAAGATACTTTACGTTATCACAAAACAGGATACTGGAGGAGCACAAAAATATGTTGCTGATCTTGCAGGGAAATTAGATCAATCTGTTTTTGATCCTAAAATCATACGAGGAGGGGTTGATGTGAAATGGCTTTCTAATAGAACGCTTCCTTTCGCTCTTTTTGCAAACGATATTTTTGCAGTTATTGAGCTCGTGAGCATTTTCAGAAAAGAAAGACCCAACGTCATCCATCTGAATAGTTCTAAAGCTGGAGTGATTGGTTCCCTTGCTGGATGGCTGTATAAGTTTACCTGTCGCCCGTCACACGTCCCATGTCCCAAAATTATTTTCACCGCTCACGGATGGGTTTTCAACCCAACGAATGCGGTAGCAAAACCTATACAATTATTTTATAGAATACTCCATCGCATTGCCGCTTTATTCCAAAACGTGATTATTAATGTATCGCAACATGACCATGACCTCGCCCTACACTATAGAATCGCCCCACCCCATAAGCTGGTCACTATTCATAATGGGATTGACCCCAATATACCTTTTTTAGATAGAGATAATGCACGAAAAGAAATCGTCAAGAAGCTAACAACTAACAACCAACAACTAACAACTCATGGGATATGGATAGGTTCAATCGGCCGCCTAACAAAAGAAAAAGATTATGAAACTCTTGTTCGAACTGCGGCTTTAGTCCCGGATGTTTATTTTTTCATCATTGGAGAAGGAAAGGAGAAATCAAATCTCAAATCTAAAATCTCAAATCTAAAAATGAATGATCGATTTTTTATCGTTCCTCCGACTGGGGAAGATGCAGAATATCTCAAAGCATTTGATATTTTTACAATGACCTCAATAAAAGAAGGGCTACCCTATGTACTTCTTGAAGCTATGGCGGCAGAAATTCCATCAATTATAACCAATACTGGAGGAATGCCTGAAGCAATTTCAAATCCCTTACATATTATCCCGATACGGAACGCGAAAATCCTTGCAAGGAAAATAATTGCGTTAGCTCATGACAAACCTCAAGCGCGAGAAACTGGCGAGATAAATCGAAAAAGAGTTATGGAAGAATTTTCACTTGAAACCATGATAAGAAAAACGAAACAGATCTACTGTGCAGAATAAAATTTCAAGGCATTCAGAAGTGAGACGTCTTCAGGAATTCTCTTCAAACCATCTTGGATAATTGCGACTGCTTTCTCCTTTTTTTGCCCATCAAATGTCCAATAAAAATCCGCAAGCGCCACATAAAGCTGGGGGAGGCTCGGATCATTATTAATCGCCCGTAGATAATTCTGTTCAGCTTTTTGGTTATCTTTCAAATGCGCGGAGTAGAGATTCCCCAAATTAAGATAGGATAGAGAGTTTTTGGGGAAAATAATACTTGTGTACTCCCATACATCTCGAGCACCAAAGTAGTTATTAAAAAAAACTTTAATAATCCCGATGCGCATCCAAGCGTCAAAATTATTAGGATTATTTGTTACCACTAACTTTAAATCGTTAAGCTCTCCAATGTATTGATTTTTTAATTCCTGAGAGAGAGAGGCTATAAAAGGATCTGACCCTATTGCTGTAATATCCTCGCCGGTGTAAACAGGTAACACAATATTTTTTTCCTGTCCGGATTTAGGATATACAATCTCTTTCTCTTTTTCGTTACTATCGTTTTTGTTGCTTGTCGTCGCAAATTCCAATGCATTACTATCATTACTTTCCTTCTTTCCATTATTGGAAAACGTCGGTAACAAAAAAATACCGATAGCGATAACGACTCCCCCGATACCTATGAGTAGGATTTTATTTTTCATAGATTCAACGATACATATCATAGACGTTCCATATACATGAGTCAACACTAAAAACAAATCACCCCCGCATTATGCGGGGGTGATTGTTTTTGCGAATTAACCCTCAAGAATGTTAGTTCGCATTAATGTTTTCGCCGCCAAGATTGGTCGCTGGAAGTCCAGGAATTTGGAAGCCGTTTACCCAATCATACGTTGCTACGCCGGATGTCGTTGTAGCATTGTCTGACCAGATAAAGTCATCGTTCGGATCAGCGTCTACGAGAGCTGCTGTCGTTGCAAAGGCATATTGGCCTGCGCCGCTACCTGTAAAGGTATCGCCGTCGTTAGCCGCCTTGAAGTAATAGACATCTCCCTGAAGATTCACTGTAACGCTTGACGATGTAGCGCTTGAATTTGCGAAGTCTCCAATCAATTGGAAGTAGCGAGTGCTACCTGCTAGAATTTGGATTGCTTCTGCGGTACCAGCTTGACCAACTGGGTCAAAGGTAATGCCGAAGAGTCCAGTTCCATCATTGATATTGGTCGTTGCAACATTCAAGAGTCCGCCTTGACTGCCGTATGCACCCGTTGAGAATCCAGAATCAGAATAGCCATATGCCTGAAGGCCAGTGATTGCAAACGTAGGCAATCCTGTGGTTGATGTAGCTACGCTGAAGGTGAACTTATAGAGTCCAACAGATCCTGTTGAAGGTGCGGTTACGGAGAAGCGGTAGAGCATCTTATCGCTCGGGTTACCACTGTACGTCGTCTCAGACGTCGGGAGACTGATCTTCGCAACGATCGGAACCGTTTTGAAGATTCTTACGCCTCCTGAGGCTGTGAATGACGTAGCAGAGGAGTATACCGTTGTTCCCGAAGAAATACCGATACCTCGCGTTGTGTCACCGGATGAATCGGCAGCGGCTGCATCAATTTCTACGCGTACCAGATGACCTGGACGTGCAGGATCCGATGTTCCGATTTTAGCGATATCACCCTTAATGGTGAGCACTCTGTCCGTATCCTTTGCAACAATGAAGTCTGGATAGACACCATTAGAGATGGTTACGGTAGCCGTATCACCAGTAAAGACTGCTTCACCGATCTTTATTGATCCATCCCACAAGGTGACTTTCGTCAAATCTTGAGGAGTGTTGGAAGCAACGCCCGCAAGAGTAAGACCGATCTGCGTCACTTTAATATCTTCGTTGGTTGCCGTGAAGCGGTATGCGCTCAAGGCAACGTTAGAAGTATTTCCAGCTGCGAGAGCAACTGCTGGGCTAGAAGCCTCATCAAGGTTAACCGCCAATGATCCGCCGCTAGACAAGGTAATTGCCTGTCCGGTCGTATCACTATAGGTTTCTGTGATTGTAGTACCTGACACTATACCCGACGGAACCATATCATCCGCATCACCTGGGATTTCAATAGTCCAGTTATATGTGGAAGCCGCGGTCGTCGTGGTAGCTGCGGTATTACACTTCAAAGCGAGAGTTTTAACCATGCCTTTTGGAATAGTCAAACTATTATCAAAGGTAAAGGTCTTATCATCGGCAGTCGTGTCACCGTTCGCGCCATTTACTACGTTTGTACCAGTGTTGAGTGCTACGGTTCCATCCCAGAGCTGACATTGCGTCAAATCATCGTTTGAATTTGCTTGGCCGAAGTTGAATTCTACTTGAGTACTGTTCAAGCGGACATCTTCTCCGGATGCAGTTGTATCAAACGTGAAATTTGCAAGGTTGAAACCCTGTACGCCAGCAACGATCGTTTGAGCAATCGGAGTTGGAGATGTGGAAACAGCGAGCGCTCCGCTCTTCACCGTCATTGTCTGTGAAGTAAGTGTCGCTGATGTAAGCGTAATACTCTGATTAGTGTTTACACCCTTCGGGCTAGACCAATCACTATTTGGCGTTGTTGATGCGGCAATAGTGTTATCGCTTGCAAAATCAGTTCCGAGCTTTCCTACTAGTTTGTAGGTATAAGCGCCTACCGGAAATTCAACAGTATCCGAGAAGGTTACTGTTGCTGCGCTTGCGGCAATATCTACTGGGCCAGCAACAATTACGCCGTCATCACGAATAAGTTTTACATTCGTGATATCCTGCGTGCTTGCTGAAGCACCCGAACCAAACCAGCGAGAAAGTCTGAACACCATCTGTGTAACGCTTACTGGTTCGCCTTTTGAAGTAACTTTAAATCCACCGAGTGGCTGATCCTGAACACCGATAGCGATGTTCTGGGAAGGCGCAATGGTGGTTGAGTTCTCAATCGTCAAGGCTCCTGCACCAACGGTAACTTCATACGCGTCATACTGCGGAGTTGCAGTCTGAATCGTTCCATCATCGTCAGTCGCAGAATCTGCAGAATTCGTATACGTTGGAGCAATTCCGAATCCGTAGGTTTCGCCTACAGCAACGATGTCGTTGAGGTAATTCATATCAAAGTCTACCGAACGGTTTGATCCGCTTACGATATCAGCTTTGATTGCGAGTTCGGTTGTTGCGCCTTTATCAAGCACGAGACCAGAACCGATTACCGCGGAATAATATTTGCCATCAGCGCTTACAACCGCATCATACGCTGTTCCGCCAACGAGAATTTTTACATTCGCGAGGTCAGATGCAGAGATAGATCCGGTATTGTACCACTTAATGACTTTTACACGAACCGCTTCAACTGATCCAACAGTAAGTTTAAGAGCAGAGAATATATATCCTGTGGTTCCTACTTCTTTTGTCGGACCATTACCTGGATCAGTCGTACCACGTTCAACAGTTACTGAACCGATTGCAAGCGTGCTGTTTACGGTATGCGTCGCACCAGTAAGACCGGTTGACGGAATGCCTGTAACCGTTACGCCAGAACCGCCATCAACTGCTTTAAGCGTGAGGCTGACCGTTTGTCCATTATATGCATCTTGATCAGAGTCAGAGTCACCAGCAATCCAAACGGTTCGGGTTTGTCCCGCTTTTACTATGAATTTGTTAGTGAACTTTGCTGTGTGATCAGATCCAAATGTTTTTGAATCCGTGATGCGAATACCGTTTTCATCAAGTAAAACGATTCCGCTGAATACCGCGTCGTTTGAAAGACCGGTGCGTTCAACCGTTACTGATTGGACGGTAATGTCGCCGCTAGATCCTGCGGTAAAGTTCAAAGCGGTAAATGGGCGGCTGTTAAAGCTTTCGCCAAAAATACCGTTTGCTGGCTGGTTACCAGAGAGAGAAACCATAAGGCCAGTCCCTGTGCTACCAGTGCCAGTGCCGGTTCCGGTACCTGTACCGGTTCCTGTGCCTGTTCCGCTACCTGCTGCGAGTGTTGTGTACTTTGCTTGAGAAATAGGACCAAAATAGCCGACTGCTGGAGCAACTCCATTTGCTGCCTGCCATTTTGAAACTGCGGCTTTCGTAAGCATTCCGAAGAACGTTGATTCGTTACCTGCGGACCCTGCGCCAGAAGCAGAAACTGTAAATCCTGCACCATTCAAATACTGCTGTAAGCACTTAACGTCTGCACCAGTCATACCCACTGTGAGGGAGCGGGTGAAGTTGCAAGCGACGCTAGAGCTACCTCCTTGCATAGCATTTAGCTGTGCGAGAAGAGCATTGATTTGTGATTGGAGATCAGAAGCTGACTGACCATGAGCCACCGGTGTAGCGAATGACGCACCGGAAAGCGCGAAAACCATCAAAACTGAGAAAACTACTGAAAAGATTTTCGCTTTAATACTCATAATTAATTGTGACTTTTATATTATTTTAACTTGTTACTAGTAGTGACCATTTGGAATTGATCACCGGGAGGGCACCTACCGACCACGACTGCCTTCCCTTTTTTATTATTTCTATTGAATGAATCTCATGCACTACAACTTACATTTCGGGAAGCCATGCGCTTTGATGCTATTTTCCCCACCGCAACCTTCTTGTGCCTGTGCTAGGCATTTTTAAATGAAAGCTGGGGAGGGGAATCGACCTCACTAGCAAAACGCTTGACTCTAGTATCAAATAAATAAAAAACTCGCTTTTAAAGCGAGGCTATACGCACAAACTTATAACTCATACCTTACAACCAGTAACTCAGAAAGAGTTATCAGTTATTCAGTTTATAAGCTATTCCGTTCGATGCATGCTTAGCCTCACCTAAGCAAAACTAACTATATCAACAAAATCCATATTACTCAATACCTCATAAAAAATACACAACTGTGAATATCTTAAATGATTATTGAGCTATATCGTGTATAACGGAAGAAAAAAGAGTATATTACACCGATCTTACCCGATAGAAACTTCCGGGTCCTCCAGGACCTATACGCTCCACTAATCCATCAGCACATAACCGTTGCACGTCATACCGTATCGTCCGTTCGCTCACATTGGGAAATGCGGCAATAAGATCCTTTAACTCTGCCTCCCCTATTTGCCGTATCTTATCTCGCATTGCCGATTGCCGTATTGCCGGGTTTTCCTCCTGGCTTTGCTTTATATGTGGCTTCTCTGGAGTTATGACTATTGCCTTATTCTCTTTTGCCGTATCCTCTTGCCGCATTATTTTTTTAACACCTTCTGCCTTATTGCCGTTGCCGCTTTTCTTTATCTCTTTCGGTTTCTCTAATTCATGAGAAAAGAGCGTTCTCTCTTTTTTGAATATTCCAGAAATATCCACTTCTTTGATTGCCGGTTTATCTTGAGTATCCTCTCCAAACTCAAACTCAAGTATTTTACCTGATTCCTCAATAACAATATCGGCGTTTGTAGGCTCAACTTCGTACAATGCCTTACCTAACGATATAAGCCCCTGCAAAGAGAGGATAACTTCGCTTATTTTATGAGTATCTTTCTGTGAAACTGCCTCAATAAGATCAAACGCGAGACGGCTTAAGCGATCGCGCAGCTCTCTCCTTTTTACATATGCGGCAATTCGAAGTGCCGCAAAGCTTACTAGTTGTGATTGCCGCTGGATATCCATACGGCAAGAATATACGGCAATTAACATTTTCCGTCAATCCGTTGCCGGATTGCGTGCGGAAAATAGTTAATTAGTTAAATGGTGAATTAGTTGATTGGTTAGATGGTTTTTGAGATTTAATATTTGATATTTTATTTTACGTTACAGATTCATCCACAGCATAAAGAGGAGAAGGGCAATAAACACCGTAACGCTCATAAGAAGAATGCGCTTTGAAAGCCCCTGCTCTGCACTGCGCAAGATAATATTGAGAACGGCAATGAGTCCAAGGAAAGTAAGGTTTGCTCCCCCAATAGCATCTAACGGAAGCAAGCGAACGGCCCATGCCGTTTCCACTCCTAAATAGGTTATGACGAGCGCCGAGAAATAATGGCTCCCGCGGAGTTGTACAATTTTCTCTTCACCACTTTCATTGCCGACTAAAGGAGTGTCAGTAGAAATGCGAGTAGAGGCTGTGGAGGAAAAGAAATCTCTCCAGGTGAGAAAAATCATAATGCCATAGGTAAAAGCAGCGCGAATAAACGCATCTGATTCTATTAAAAATAAGGCAAGCGTTGCTGCATAAGTAACTCCAAAAGCAAATAAAAGTGCCCATGTGCGCGCCCGCGCGAATACAAGCTCTTTTGCACCAAAAAGAAAGAAAGCGAGGGCACTAAAAAACGGGATACCGAGAAGAGAGAAAGCGGTACTCACGGTATTGCGCTCCAAAAATAGAGCGAGACTCACGAGTACAAGTATTGATCCAATATATTTTCCGCCTCGGAATGACGGGGAAAAATAGAGCACGCCGGAAACGAGTATAAAAAACAAAGCGGGGGCAAATCCGCCTTCCCCCGCCTGTGCTATCCACAAAAATACCCCGAATACTACGGCCTTAAGGAGTAACGCTGAGCGCCGATCCTGAAAAACCGATTTTAACCTTATCGCCATGTTTGAGTTGCCCCCTAATAATTCTATCAGCCAGTTTATCAACAATCGTCTTTTGGATCAGCCGCTTAATAGGCCGAGCTCCAAAATCCGGATCAAACCCATTATCAACAATATATTTTCTTGCGGGCGCGTCAACTAAGACCGTGATACCGCGGTTGCTTAATTTCTTTTTAACTTCGGCAATTTGGACATCAACAATCTGTTCAATATCTTTTCGTTTGAGCGCATTGAACACGACAATTTCGTCTATGCGGTTCAAGAATTCCGGCTTAAAAGTCTGACGGAGCGACGTACGGGCTTTGTCCTTAAAGGTCTCCTCTTCGGCCCGTATTTCCTTTTCTGATGTGGAAAAACCGACTTGAGACATCTGCTTGTAGTAATGACTTCCAACGTTTGAAGTCATGATAATAATCGCATTTCTAAAGTTAACGGTTTTGCCTTTTGCGTCCGTGAGCCGGCCATTATCTAAGAGCTGTAAGAGAACGTTAAAAACATCGGGATGAGCTTTCTCTATTTCATCAAACAAAATCAAACTATACGGACGATGACGTACTGCTTCCGTGAGTTGCCCCCCTTCTTCAAAACCCACATATCCCGGAGGCGAACCAATAAGACGCGCAACGGCGTGCTTTTCCATATACTCCGACATATCCACTCTAATCATCGCCTTGTCGTCGTTGAACATGAACTCGGCAAGCGCACGGGCGAGCTCGGTTTTACCGACACCGGTCGGCCCTAAGAACATGAACGACCCTGTCGGCCTGTTCTCGTCCGCAAGGCCAGCACGAGCGCGCCGCAAGGCGCTAGAAACAGCGAGAATGCCTTCTTCCTGACCAATAACCCGATTCCCGAGCACTTCTTCAATGCGAGAGAGTTTTTCACTTTCGGACTCCAGCATTCTCATGACCGGGATATTAGTCCAACGAGAAACTACGGAAGCAATATCTTCCTCATCAACCACCTCTTTAATAAAAACTTGATCGTCTTCTTTTCCTTTTTTCTTTTGTTTCTTTGAAGTACCAAAATGCTTCTTTTCAAATGTAGCAAAATCTTTTTCGGCTTGAGGCAATTCTCCGTACAAAATCTGGGCAACACGCTCTAAGTCTCCTCCGCGCTCCGCTTGTTCCGACTCGCGGCGAAGATCGTCAATTTTCCGCCGCAAACTATGTAAATTTTCAAACGCGAGCTTCTCCGCATGCCATTTTGCGGATAAATCATCGTTCTGTTCTTTCAGAACTACAAGTTCTTTTTCAATGGTTTTAACCCGCTCTTTATTTTTTTCACCAGATTCCTTTGAAATCGCAGACTTCTCAATTTCCAAGCGCATGATCGCCTGGCGGACTTTATCTATTTCCGCAGGAAGACTTTCTGATTCAAGACGCCGCGCTGCGGCCGCTTCGTCAATTAAATCAACCGCTTTGTCCGGAAGAAAGCGGTCCGTAATGTAACGTGCGGAAAGATGAGCTGCGGCAACAAGAGCCTCGTCGCTGATGCGAAGACCATGGTGAATTTCATATTTTTCTTTTAATCCACGCAAAATAGCAATTGTGTCTTCAAGTGAAGGCTCTTCAACTACAATGGGCTGAAAACGCCGTTCAAGAGCGGGATCTTTTTCAATATGACGCTGATATTCGCGAATCGTAGTTGCTCCCACGGCATGTAATTCTCCGCGAGCAAGGGGTGGCTTTAAAAGGTTGGAAGCATCTACCGCGCCTTCAGCGGCACCGGCGCCTACTATCATATGAATCTCGTCAATGAAAAGAATAAGGCGACCTGCTGCGTTTTGGATTTCTTTAATAAATGCTTTTAAGCGATCTTCAAATTCTCCGCGGAACTTAGTTCCTGCGATAAGAGATCCTAAATCCAGCATGATGATTTCCTTGCCTTTTAAGGGCTCTGGAACATCACCAGCGATAATTCTTTGAGCCAAGCCTTCTACAATAGCTGTTTTTCCTACGCCCGGTTCTCCGATTAATACCGGATTATTTTTCGTCCTTCGGGAAAGTACCTGAATAACACGACGAAGCTCTTCTTCTCGTCCGATTACCGGATCAAGTTTGCCTTCTCGTGCCCGTTCCGTAAGATTGATGGCATATTTTTCCAAAACCTGGAATTTTGTTTCCGGAGTTTCGTCTGTAATGCGAGTAGAACCGCGCAACTGTGCCAAAATACGGAATGCGTTTTCACGGCGCAAACCAAATTTCTCCAATAATGATTGGGTTGGGGATGGCGTTTCTAAAATACTAAGGAGTAAGTGTTCACACGAGACGAATTCGTCTTTCTGAGAAAGGGCGATTTTTCCCGCCTTATCCAAAACTTGCATCAATTCCTGAGAGAGATAGAGCTGTCCCACCGAGGATGCGGCAAATATCTTCGGCAATTTATTAAGCTCTTCTTCAATTAACTTATCTAAAGATTCTAAACTTACCCCCGCTTTAATAAGAAGCGGACGCACCAGCGACTGATCGTCAACAATAAGACTGGAAAGCAGATGGAGTGCCCGAAATTCGCCATGATTCCGTTGCGCGGCTAGATCCTGGGCGTTTTGGAGCGCCTCCTGAGCTTTTATCGTGAATTTATTAAAATTACGCATCATGGTTGTACAGTTTAGGAGTTAATCAGTTAAAGAGTTGATTAGTTTCATTGCTACTAATTTCTAAATACTAGATTCTAGATACTGTATTAATGCTATCCCCATTGGCAGTCTCATGTCAAGAGTGCTAATCATACCTAATTCACATTCCCATTCCTCTCACCTTACTTATGTATAATAACACTCCGATACCTAGAGATGTATCTCTAGAAAACTAGAGTGGTGCTGAAAAGAAAATGAAATTTATGGTTTAAGTTCTGCTAGCGTCGCGGAAAGTGTCATTTCTTTCCCGTCCCGAAGAATTTTTAGCGCTACTGTTTCCCCTACATTGTAGTTTTGAATAAGAGCGGCAAGAGAATTCTCTTGATTTACTGGTTTTCCGCCCACTTCAATAATAATATCCCCTGCCATAAGCCCTGCTTTCGCCGCGGGAGATCCAGAAACGACAGCCTGCCCTCCTTCACTTCCACGGAGTAGTACGCCGTTTGCAACAGGCAAATTCTCTTCTTCTGCAAGGTCTTCAGTAAGTGGAATATATCGCACACCAAGAAATGCAACGGTGATTTTACCCGTCGCCCTTACGGACTCAATATCTTTTTTAATCCGATCTACGGGGATAGCAAAACCGATGTTTTCAGCTCCTCGCGCTACAGCGGTATTAATACCAATAACCTCGCCCCGAAGATTTAAAAGCGGACCACCGGAGTTTCCTGGATTAATTGCTGCATCAGTTTGAATAAGCCCCTCTAAACGCTCTGTAAATCCCGTTCCTGAAGCTTCAATTGCTCGAGCAAGACCGGAAACAATCCCGGTGGAAACTGTATTTCTAAACTCGCCAAGTGCATTACCTATTGCAATTGCCGTTTGTCCAAGCTGAACAGAATCGGAATCTGCAAGTGGAAGCGTGGGGAAATTACTCCCTGCAATTTTTACAATCGCGATATCTTGAACAGGATCTCGAGCGATAACCGTTGCCGCATGTTTCTTGCCATCGTTTGTAAAGACGGTATAGTCGGCATCCAAATCCGCTACAACATGTTTATTGGTAACAATAAGCCCTTCTGGAGTTGCAATAAATCCTGATCCACCCCCAATTTCCTGCTTTATCGTTCCCGTTTCGCATTGGCCGTTAAACGGAAATGGGCCGAAAAAATCTCTAAATTCCGGTGGGATTCCCGCGAAGGGATCTCCGGAACATTGCTCTAGCGTAGAAACATCTTTACTTACGACAATAGAAATAACCGAAGGCGATGCGCTTTTTACCGCATTAATAATCGCCGCTTCGTAATTCACCGAAGATACATACGGCGGAGCTTGGGTTTCGGCAGGAGCGTTTCCATCTGAATCAAAGATATTAATAATATCAGTGAAAAGATTCGCTTCTGCCGCAGAAATAGCAACAAACATGGCACCTCCCGCGAGAAAAGCACCAACGATCACAATTAGGGAATATCGTTTTTTATTCATAATCTCTTACGTAGTGTGAATATTTTTTATAATTTTGACCGCACGCAGAACTTCTTCTCCTGTTGTCATTTTGCCAAGGGTAAATCGTACACTTTTCTCTCTACGCTCCTTATCTCTATATAACGCACGAAGGACGTGAGAAGCTTCAGCTTTTCGCGAAGCGCAGGCAGATCCGCTGGAAGCGGCAACTCCCGCACGATCCAGACGCACTAAAAAGTTTTGCAATGGACCCGCTAAATCCCTCAGATATACATTAATGTTGTTCGAAATCCGATCATTGCCGAATAATGGACCATTTAGTTCAATTCCGGGCAAAGCCTTAGAGAGTGAAGTGAAAAATACTTTCCCAAGCTTTTGCATCCGCTTTATTTCTTTTGACTGTATCTTCCGGAGAATATCTACGGCAGATGCAAATCCCACAATCGCGGCGACGTTTTCTGTGCCAGGGCGCATGCCGAATTCTTGATCTCCGCCCGAGATAAGGGGGTTAATAATATTTGCGGTAATGGAATTACTATCCGGATGCCGCAGAACTAAAGCGCCGATGCCCTTAGGGCCATATACCTTATGAGCGGAAAGTGTCATAGCATCCACTCCTAAATTTTTAACTTCCATGTTGAGATACTGTAACGCCTGAACGGCATCGGTATGGAATAGAGGAAAACGCTTTGCTCCGCGGAATGCGGCAATGCGTTTGCCGATTGCCGCAATATTTTGAATAGTTCCTACTTCTCCGTTTACGTATCCCACGGAAACGATTGCCGTATTTTCATTCAGCGCTTGCTCCAGAGCTTGCACATCAATCATTCCTGCCGAATCAACGGGAATTATTACCATTTCAACTTCAGGAAAATTCTGGAGCGCCTTCAATATAGAGTCGTGTTCAATTGCGGAGATGATAGCGCGGACGGGTCCTTTATTATTTTCATGATTGTGACGGAATGCGCGCACCGCTCCTTGCATGACCATATTATTTGCCTCTGTCGCTGATCCGGTAAAAATAACTTCGTCATAGCGAACTCCTACATAATCCACGATAGATTTGCGCGACACAAAGACAGCACGGGAAGCTTCTTGTCCAAATGAGTGCAACGAGCTTGGGTTTCCAAAAACTTTTCCGTAGAACGGATCCATGGCGCGCCTCGCTGCAGAGTCTAGTGGCGTTGTTGCCGCATAATCGAGATAAATACGATTCATAAGAGAATTTACAATTATTAATTTACAATTTTCAATACATTCCCAATTCCCTATTGTCCATTATCAGCTTGTTTATTGTTATCACTTATCGGTTCTCCTGTTATAATAGCAAAAAGCGTTAGAGGCAAGAGACGGTCAAGTATAATGAAATTTTTTAATCGCCCCATTAAAACACGATATTGGTATTGGCTGTGGAAAACATTTTTAGGCCCAAGCCGCCTGCGGAGAAAATTTGTCCGCGTTTTTCTTATCGCAGGCATCGTACCGCTGGTACTCATGGGAGTAGCGACAATGTACCTCGTTAATCTCACTCACCGCATTGATGTACAAGCCATTGAACAGATCGTTGCTAACGAAACCGCAACTGAAATTGAAAAATATGTCAGTAATGTCATCGCTGAATTTGATCTCATCGTAACGTTTGAAGAATTTGCTCCTATAGCTTTTAACCAACAAGACATCATTCTTGAAGGCATCATGACGCGCATACCGAGTCTCCGCGAAGCTTCGTTCGTATGTGTCACGCCCCAAGTTTGCACCACAGGGCAAGAAACGAGCAGATGGGCACGGGATAAAAACCAGCTCTTCAAACATCCGAGTTTACGAACAATTGTAAGCGATCCGGCTTTCCTAGAGGCACGCGAGGGTAGGCAATATTTCAGTCCTATTTCTTTTGTGAACAACGACATCACTGTTTCTTTTGCGACCCCTATTTTAAATAAGAATAGCCAGATCATCGCCGTTATTTTAGGCACAATGACGAACGCTGCATTCCAAGATATTATCCGCACGACGACCTTGGAAGAAACAGGTTATGCGTATCTTGTGGACCGCGAGGGCACGATCATCGCCCATCGCGATGCTGAATTTATCGGACGCGCGGAAAAAGAGAATCCTACCGTACAAAGTTTCATTGCAGCAGCAGAAGAAGAGAAAAAAACAGAAACAGCTTTTTATGACGGCGTGATAGGAGAAAAAGTAAGCGGAGCATGGGCGGGAGTTACCGGAATGAATTTGGGCGTTATCGTAGAGTGGCCTCGCGAGGAAACTCAACGCCTTATCCGCACGATCACCTGGCAAATCATTGGCTTCTCGCTCTTTGCGCTCATCGTGCTCATGATTATCGCGAGCTGGACAGCGTTCAAGCTCATCCAACCGATTGCTGAATTGCGCCAGGGTACGAGCGTTATCGGAAGCGGTAACTTTGCCTATCGCGTGGATATAAAAACGGGAGACGAGCTGGAGGACCTAGGTGCCAACCTAAATAAGATGGCAGAGAGTCTGAAGGGCTTGGAAGAATTAAAAGAACTCCGTTTGCGGGCGAATCTCCTTTCCGAAAGTTTGCGGAAAGAACAGGACCTCTCCAAACTCAAAGATCAATTTATCACCACGCTTTCCCATCAACTCAACACTCCGCTCTCTGTTATTAACTGGGCAGCTGCTTCGTTTGAAGATCCGAATACGCCTCCGGATAAAATTAAGGAGAGCGCCGGCGCTATTACGGAAAGCGCACGCAGCATTTCCGATATCGTAAATGACTTACTCACACTCTCACAGATAGATTTCGCGAGCGAGAAAACGAATGCAAAAAATACCCCCATCACTCCAATACTCGCTCAAGCTCTCGATCATCTAAAACATCCTGCAGAAACAAAAGGCATTACTATTTCCTTTATTAACAAAGCAGAACATGTAACCGCGAACGCTAATGCATTCATGCTTGAAAAGGCATTTGAGAATCTTATTGATAACGCCGTTGATTATTCGCATGAGAACAGCACGGTTACGGTAACGCTATCAGAAGATGCAGAGCATATTACGCTTGCCGTGCAGGATACCGGCATTGGCATTCCCCAGGAGGACAAACAGTCAATTTTCCAGCAGTTTTTCCGTGCACGCAACGCAACCCAGAAAAAAAATGTAGGGACAGGACTTGGACTCTTTATTGTAAAATCTATTTTGGAACAGCATGGTGGGTCAGTATGGTTTGATTCCATAGAAAACAAAGGATCGGTGTTTTTTGCGACTCTTCCGAAGGCAAAATAAAGGAAATTGCTTCGAGGCGCGAAAGGGAATATAGTAAAGCGCATCATGAATCAGCTTTTCGTAAGCTCCGAGGGTAAGCAAATGGCAGCAGACGAGATCATCGCGGAGATGATAACGTTTATGGCAGTAGCTCCCGCCCGAGAATATAAAGTCATTATTGGATCAGATTCTGAACGCCGGCCAAACGGAACGGCAGATTTTGTAACCGCAATTGTAATTCACCGCGTCGGGAACGGTGGGAGATATTTCTGGCGCAGGATGGTAACTGAAAAAAGATTTCATACTCTTCGTGACAGAATTTTGGAAGAGGTATTACTCTCGCTTGAAGTTGCCCATTCTTTTCTTGAAGCCGCAAAAGCAAAATCATTTTTTGATTTTGCGTTTGAGATCCACGTTGACGCGGGAACAAACGGCGCAACAAAAGTAATTATCCAGGAACTTGTCGGCATTATCCGAGCGAATAATTTTGAAGCGAAAACGAAGCCTGATAGTTACGCTGCGAGCAAAGTTGCTGACCGCCACGTGTAACTATCCGAATATACTAATCAGGCGCTAATATACGAATATGGCGGTACAGCGAGAAGATTTGCTTTATCCTGAATTGAGTTACAAGATCCTCGGCGCTGCGTTTGATGTTTTCAACAAACTCGGTTGGGGGCATAAAGAAAACATTTATCAAAACGCTTTAGCGATTGCATTTGATGAAGCTGGAATTATTTTTGAACGAGAAAAGTTTGTAAGCACTTCTTATAATGGGCAGCAAGTAGGAAAAGAGTTTCTTGATTTCGTTATAGAGAATAAAATAGTTGTTGAATTGAAAGTAGTCCCAAAAATGGGATATACGCATATTAATCAAGTAGTTTCCTATCTAAAAGGCACTCACCTAGAGCTTGCAATTATGATCTATTTTCTTAAAGACGGCGTTCGCCATCGTCGCGTTCTCAATACATCCAAATGAACAAACTTAGTGCATGAGCATCTTCATGCTCAATTATATTCGCGCTACATTTGTATATTGGAATAGTTTCGTATATTCGTGCTATATTCGTATTTTCGCATAGTCTATGGACAAACTTGTTATTGATATTGAAACTTCAAATACTTTTGCGGATATCGGCGGAAGTCAAAACATGGATAGGTTCAATGTTTCGCTCGTTGGAATATATTCTTACAACAGGAACGAATATCTCGCCTTTGAGGGACATCAACTAGAGGAGTGTCTTTCTATTATCCAAAAAGCTGGCCTTATTATTGGATTCGCCATTAATCGTTTTGACGTACCGATTTTAAATTCAAAGTGCAACTATAATATGATGGCGATGAATCGCCTTGACCTGTTAGACGAAATTGAGCTTGCCTCCGGCAGGAGAATAAGCCTGAACATACTCTCGCAAGTTAATCTGGGAGCTTCCAAACTGCATGAGAGCGGACTTGAAGCGATTAAGTTATTTAAGGAAGGTCGAATACAGGAATTAAAAGACTATTGCCTGCAGGACGTGAAACTTACTAAAGATTTATACGAACTTATTAAAAAACAGGGGTATGTTATGGTTCCGGATAAAATCACCGGAGTGCTTTCCAAAGTCAATCTCAATCTCATTGAAGCCGATATTCCGGCGACACTGTTTTAAAATTAGTGGCTAAAGAAATTTATGAATTAAAAGAGCCCGTGTTCCACACAACGTGGAGCGCGGGCTCGATGGGTCAGTACCTCGCGGGCAAGACCGGCGTTAGAGCAATATTTCCCCCCAGAGGAGAGATTGTTGCTCTGTAGAATTCGGTTGCCTCAGTATACGGGGGATACTCGCGAACAAGCATGATGGAATCGACTTTGGGGTTCAGGACATGAAACTCTCCGGAAAGCCGATTGATACCAAAGTGTTGTTCTTCGAGTGGCAAAGGCAAATATTGAATGTTGGATGTCACGAGGCCGTGTGGCGTATCCAAAACAGCAAAAGCCTCTTCGTTGTAGGACAAGACAGGAACTTGCACAGCCTTGCCGTCTTGCACGAACGTGTCCCATTGCAGTCCCCAGATCTGCACCTGCTCATTGCCGTCGGTCCGGAAGAGCACGACACAGAGCGTGAGGAGAACACCAAGAAAGAATGCTGAAATATCCCTTGCCTTCACGAGCTACCTCCGTAATTCTTGGGTTTTCGGGTTGAGAGAAGAACTTCTATTATTATAGCATAGTGAGTTATAAAAGTCAATATTCCTCAAAAAGCCCCTATTTTAGGGACTAATTTGCTGTTCCTATAGCTTCTTTAAGTTTTTTGAGTTCACGGTTAAATACGCTTTTCTCTCGCGCTTCAAGCACAAAACGGATGACAGGCTCGGTGTTGGATGCCCGTACACTTATCCAGAAGTCTTTAGCATCTATACGCACGCCGTCCGTGTGGTCAACATGTTCCGCAACGGCTTGAAACGCAGAGACAACCCGCTCTATCGCAGAATCATTACGAGATACCGTAATACTTACTTCTCCGGAATAATATGTTGCGGGAATGCTATCCAGTCGCGCAGCGAGTGAAGACTCGTTCTGCACTAATTGAGAGACAATTCGTATCATCGTAAGCGCGGCAACAATTCCTGAATCGGCAAAAAAGAAATCTTTAAAATAAAAATGTCCGGAGAGTTCCCCACCAAACTCCGCGCCGTGCTCACGCATAGCGCGTTTCATAAACACGTGTCCCACACGAGAGTAGATTGCTTTCTTTTTTGTTTCATCCAGCCTATCGCGGAGCGCGTATCCTGCTCGGATATCAAAAACAAATGGGCCTTGAAACACCTCTGACATGAGAAGCGCAGCAATGTCTGATCGAATTTCGCGCCCTTCGTTATCAATAAAAAATACCCTATCCCCGTCCGCGTCAAAAATAACACCCAAGTCGGCATTATTTTTCTTAACCACGATTCTCAAATCTTTTTGCGCACCGCGAGCAAGAGGATTCGGCCCATGTGCCGGAAACTCTCCATTGGGCTTTGAGTTAATGAGTATTGAGTTGATGAGTTGATGAGTTGTAAAAAGTTCGTGAAGCACAGGCCCTGTCGCGCCGTCTGATGAATCAAAAACAACACGGATCGGAGAGGCGACACTCACAAATTTTTTTAAAAACTCAGCGTATTCCTGGTAATGATTCATAACAATTGCGCTATCAGTTTTTGCATATCCGTTCCTGTTATCCACGCCGTTCCATGTCCTTCCACTGCTTTAAATCCGTTATATTCTTTTGGATTGTGCGATGCGGTTACGACAACACCCGCTTTTGCTCCGCGCGAATGGATAAGATAGGTAAGCATTGGCGTGGTTATTAACCCAACACTCGTCACCGTACTCTCCGGAGCTGCAGCCCGAATACCCTTTGTGAGCGCCTCGGCAAGTTCTGGAGAGCTCACACGAGCATCGTACCCCACGATTATTTCTCCCCCCATCCATCGCAAACCAAGCGCCTTGCCAAGGAGCAGCGCAACGTCTTCATTTATTTCGCCGGGGTATTTCCCCCGCACATCATATGCTTTAAAAATCGAAGGTGAGAGTTTCATGTTCGCCAGAACGCATAATTTTCCGTATAATCCTATATACTCCTAGTATACCAGGTAGCACCACAGAGCGGGACATGTCCCATGTGACATGTTGCCTGTCACTAACGCGACAGATTTGAATATTCCTATGGCACGATCAAAACAAAAGAAATCCTTTGGCATAACTATTCCGCACGAAACTAAGGCAAGTATCTCGGCAGTCGTCCTCTTTGGCATTTCCGCGCTCCTTGTCCTCGCGAAACTTGAAAAAGCAGGTCCTGCCGGGCGCATTATTTTGAAAATCTTAGAAGGGCTTTTTGGATGGGGGTATTATCTTGTTCCTGTTATTGCTATCGCAATTGGCGTTATGTTTCTCGTAAGTCATGGCAAAAAACTTTTAACACTCACGTTTGCAGGTGGAGGAGCGGCTATTCTTTTCTTACTCGGACTCATTGATATTCTTTTTCCGACGCATGGAGGGCTTGTCGGTAATGCAATTGGATCCATTGAATTCGCGTTCGGCAAAGTCGCTGCAATTATCATTGTCGCCATGCTTGCAATGATCGCGCTTCTTATCGCTTTTAACGCTTCTCTTATCTTTAAGCCAAGCTGGCTCACTGATAAGAAACGTGACGAAAAAGAAATGGAAGACGAAGATCTTATGGTAACCGGCGACTCAGCTACCGCCGAAGCAGAAGAAAAACCGGAAGAAGAAGTAGCCGAAGAACCCGAAGAAGAGAAAGAGTTGGACGTGAGAGAATCTTCGCCAACACCTACCACGCGCATCAAAGCGATATCCATAAAAGATTATGTCGCTCCTCCGCTTTCTTTACTTAAATCAACAACGGAAAAACCAACATCCGGCGATTTGCGCGCAAACGCAAATATCATTAAGAGAACACTGGAGAGCTTTGGTATTCCCGTTGAAATGGGAGAAATTAATATCGGCCCTAAAGTAACGCGCTATACCTTGAAGCCTGCTGAAGGGGTAAAGCTTGCGCGCATCCTTGCATTGAACCAAGACCTCGCGCTTGCGCTTGCAGCACACCCTATCCGCATTGAGGCACCAATTCCTGGGAAATCTTTAGTTGGTATTGAAGTTCCAAACAAATCCGCAGCGATTGTCCGCCTCGGCAGTTTGATGAACTATAAGGAATTTACTGAAAAAGGCCCGCTCGTCTTCCCACTTGGCAGAGACGTAAGCGGTGATCCGATATTCGTGGATATTGAGCGCCTTCCTCATATGTTGGTTGCGGGAAGCACGGGATCGGGCAAATCAATCACAATCCACAGCATTCTTACTTCCCTGCTTTTTAAAAACGCTCCTGCAACATTAAAACTAATTCTCATTGACCCGAAACGTGTTGAGCTTTCAGCGTATGAAGGCATCCCCCATTTGGCGGCTCCCGTTATTACTGACGCAAAAAAGAGCGTTGGCGTATTTAGGTGGGCAATTGCGGAAATGGATCGCCGTTACGAAACATTACTCAAGGCCGGATGCAGAGACATTAAGGGATACAACAAAGACCGTGAGGAACTCTTGCCGTATATTGTGATTGTCGTGGATGAAATGGCGGATCTCATGTCGCGCTATGGACGCGAAATTGAAGGATCAATCGTCCGCCTTGCCCAAATGGCACGCGCAACTGGCATCCATCTTATCCTTTCTACTCAGCGACCTTCAGTTGAAGTCGTAACGGGACTCATTAAAGCAAACATTACGGCTCGCATCGCGCTCCAAGTCGCGAGCCAGATTGATTCCCGCACTATTCTTGATATCGCGGGAGCAGAAAAACTTTTGGGAGGAGGGGATTTACTCTTTATTTCATCAGAATATTCCAAACCGAAACGTGTCCAGAGTGCGTACTTGAGTGAAGAAGAACTGAAAGGCGTTACCGACTTTATTCGTGAGAAAAACGAAGTCGTCGAAGAACCTGTGGAAGAAGTCGCGGGAGAAGAGGACACGCGAGGCCTGCGCCCGAATGGTGATATTTTTGATGGCTTTGAAGAAGGCGATGAAGATGATCTATTCCAGGAAGCAGTAGAGGTAGTAAAAAGTTCAGGTAAGGCATCTGCATCACTCCTCCAGCGCCGGCTCAAGGTTGGGTATGCTCGTGCAGCGCGACTTATTGACATCATGGAGGAACGGGGTATTGTGGGTCCAGGAGAGGGCGCAAAGCCCCGAGAAATATTGATTGATGGAAGCGAATAATATATATGTTCCAGGAAAAATTAAAAGAACATATTGATGCTAAAAATATTTCACACGAGAAGCTCGCTGAGTTGAGCGGAGTTTCGTTGCGCCATATTGAAGCAATTTTAATTGGAGAATCTCGTAAACTTCCTCCCGCTCCCTATATTCGCGGATACCTCCTAAAAATGGCGAATGTACTGAACGCAAACGGCGATGAACTATGGAGTATTTACGAACGGGAGATGAAAGAGAGTCTTATTCAAACATCCGGTGCTGCGGATAGGCTCCCTCATAATAGGTTTGCACTCAAGCGCTTAAATAGCAGTGTTATTATCGGAACGCTGATTGCTATAGTCGTGCTTGCCTATGGCGCAGCAAACGTAGACCGCTTTCTGGGAAAGCCATCACTCGTTATTCAAAATCCCGGATCGGAGACCTTGGTTACCACCGCAAACGTTATTTTAATTACTGGCTCAATTGATCCAAAAGATGCGCTCGTGATTGACGGCGAACCGCAAACAACCGATACAAAAGGCAATTTTTCAAAAAGTTATAATTTAGATGAGGGATTAAATCGCATTACGTTTACGGCTCGAAGACTTTTAGGGAGAGAAACAACGATAACGCGGCAGATTATCTATCAGCCATAAAATACCCTCTGATATTCTTTTGCGAAAGCTATTAGAATGACCTTTCTTAAAAGAATATCCTCGCTAAAACGTCACAACTAAAACAGCTGCCATATATGGCAGCTGTTTTAGTTCTTGTTTTTGAGATTTGATTTTTAAATTTTGAGCTGTATTGTTAAGGGATATGGCAACAAAAAAACAGGCTGGTACGCCCGCGAGCGATCCTAAAGATCTTGAGAAACTAATAGAAGGTTTGCGCGATAAGTTCGGCGAAGGCGCGATTATGCGTCTTGGCGAAGTACGGAAAGTTGATGTGGATGTTATCCCTACAGGATCCTTCTCGCTGGATCTCGCGCTCGGCGTGGGAGGTGTTCCAAAAGGAAGAATTGTTGAAATCTTTGGTCCTGAATCCAGTGGAAAGACGACACTCGCCTTAAACGTAGTGGCTCAAGCCCAAAAACGAGGAGGCAAAGCTGCATTCATTGATGCAGAGCACGCCATGGACCCCGAATATGCGAAGAAGCTTGGCGTCCAAGTGACGGACCTTCTTATTTCACAACCGGATAATGGAGAGGAAGCACTGAATATTTTAGAATCATTAGTACGCTCGGAGATGATAGATGTTGTTGTTGTTGATTCGGTAGCAGCCCTTACTCCCAAAGCAGAGATTGAGGGAGAAATGGGCGCGCACCATGTTGGCCTTCAGGCACGCATGATGTCGCAGGCACTTCGCAAACTGACTGCAATCGCAGCGCGATCAGGAACGCTTATCATTTTTATCAACCAACTTCGAGAGAAAATTGGCATTATGTTCGGGAATCCCGAAACAACCCCGGGAGGCAGAGCGCTTAAATTCTATTCCTCTGTACGCATTGATATTCGGCGCATCGCACAGGTTAAAAAGGGAGAGGATGTTGTGGGAAGTAGAGTAAAAGCGAAAGTTGTTAAAAACAAAATCGCTCCCCCATTCCGCCAAGCAGAGTTTGATATTATGTTTGGGGAAGGCATTTCATTTGAAGGAGATGTTATGAATGCCGCGATTAAATACGAAGTGGTTACCAAGTCCGGAGCAACGTACTCGTTTGGAGAAGAAAAGCTCGGTGTAGGCATTGAAAACGTAAAAGCAAAACTTAAAGAAGATAGTAAGCTTCTTAAAGAAATAGAGAAAAAAGTTCGCGAAGTTGCAAAATAGACGCCCCCGTCCTATACTTTTTTCGGTTCGTTTCTTTAAAAGGAGGTTCTCATGCACAGAGAGTTCTGGTATGGACTAGTTGGCACCCTACTCATTCTCTCGTTTGTCGTTTATCTTTTTTGGCCAGCACGACGAATCTGGGATAAAGACGACACGGGCGAAGGACCCGCTCGCTTTCTCACTATGATTGCAATGTGCATGCTTTGTATTTATGGCATGAACCTCTTGAGTAAGATTTAATTGACAGATACGCTTTTTTGCCCTATGATAGGGGTACACGAATGGTCGCTCTTGGAGCGACCATTTTTAACAAAAATTATTTACCAACATATGATGGACCTAAAAACAATTAAGCGCGCCGTTGAACAAATCGCTACCGAAAAGGGAATTCCTGCGGAGCGAATTATTGAAGCGATTGAAGCTGCGATCGCGGCTGCATATAAGCGCGAGTATGAGAAACGAGGAGAAATTATTAAAGCAAAGTTTGACGTAGAAAGCGGAAAACTCAAATTCTGGCAGGTAAAAACTGTTGTTGACGAAACAACCGTCCGCATCCCCAAAGAAGGAGAGGAGTCAACAGAACCTGAAACTCCGGTAACGGAGGGCGACGAGTCAGTGCTTCCCCGCTACAATCCTGATCGCCATATTCTTCTCCCAGAAGCGAAAGAAGTTAAGAAGAGTACCGTACTCGGTGAAGAGCTTGAGTTTCCCCTTGAAACACGCGAAGACTTTGGACGCATCGCGGCACAAACTGCAAAGCAAGTAGTACTCCAAAAACTCCGCGACGCGGAACGCGAATCCGTGCTTTCTGAATTCCGCAACCGCGAGGGAGAAATCGTAAGCGGCGTTATCCAACGTTTTGAGCGTGGAGGCGTGATGGTGGAGTTGGGACGCGCTACCGGCATTATGTTTCAAAGCGAATCCATTCCGGGAGAGCACTATAAAACCGGTGACCGCATGAAGTTTTATGTTCTTGCCATTCAGGAAGAGGCGCGCATCCCCGGCATCATCCTTTCCCGTTCGCATCCGAAATTTGTCTCCCGCCTTTTTGCACTTGAAGTGCCAGAAATAGCAGATGAGACGGTACAGATTAAAGCCATCGCACGCGAAGCCGGAAGCCGGACTAAAATAGCCGTAGCGTCGGGAACAGATGGAGTTGATCCAGTTGGCGCATGCGTTGGCCAGCGCGGAACACGCGTTATGGCGGTCTCCAACGAACTCGGCCATGAAAAAATAGATATCATTGAGTGGTCCGAAGATCCTGCAAAATTTATCGGCAACGCTCTTTCCCCAGCAAAAGTAGAAAGCATTGAAGTCATGCCACGTAAGGAAGCGAGAGTATTTATTCCTGAAGATCAGCTCTCACTCGCGATTGGCAAAGGTGGCCAGAATGTTCGGCTCGCCGCACGGCTCACAGGTTGGAAGATAGATGTCCGCTCCAATTCAAAACCTGAAGAGACGCAAGCCGAAGGAATAGCTGAAGAAGCCGAAGAAGAAAAGCCGAAAGCAACAAAAAAGTCTGAAGACAAAGAATAACCCACTGATTTACCTCATATGCTGAATACCATCATTTTTGCTCCGATTGCCGCAGCCATACTTTACAGCGCAGGAATTATTTTTTGGATGCAGAAGCGCCCAAAGCCAAATAAAGAAATGCAGGACATCTCGGATGCAATCCGCGAAGGATCATCCGCGTATCTTAAACGGCAATATCGCGCCGTCTCTGTTGTAGCCATCATTCTCTTCGTAATTATTGCGGTTACGCTCAATATAACCTCCGCAATAGGATTTTTAATTGGAGCACTCGCTTCCACGCTCGCAAGCGTAATCGGAATGCAAATCGCCGTTCGTGCAAACGCACGCACCGCGGAAGTTGCACGCCAAGGTCTCGCTCCCGCACTCTCGCTCGCCTTTAGAGCAGGGTCAGTGACCGGATTTCTTGTCGTAGCACTTGGACTTCTCTCGGTAGCAGGGTTTTATCTCGCGACAGAAGACATCACAGCGCTTATCGCCCTCGGCTTCGGCGCAAGCTTAATCTCTGTCTTCGCACGATTAGGCGGAGGAATTTATACCAAAGCCGCAGATGTGGGAACTGATCTTGTCGGAAAAGTTGAAGCTGGAATTCCTGAAGACGATCCGCGAAATCCGGGTGTCATCGCAGACAATGTGGGAGACAATGTCGGCGACTGCGCAGGTATGGCAGCAGATCTTTTTGAAACATATGCCGTAACGCTTACGGCCGCCCTCATTCTTGCTGTCAGTGCAGGGGTAGGAAATGTCCTCTTCCCCCTTATCTTGGGTGGACTCGCTATCATCGCATCCCTTATCGGTGCACTCTTTGTACGACTCGGATCCACGGGCAACATTATGGGAGCACTCTACAAAGGACTCATTGCATCGCTCGTTATTTCAGGAGTTCTTTTCTACTTCGCGGCAAAGATGTTTGTCCCTGATGAAGCTTTGAGCGTGTTCTGGGTAAGCTTGATCGGCCTTGGAGTCACGGCGCTCATGGTTGTGATTACGGATTACTATACGTCTAAAAAATATCGCCCAGTCCACTCCATCGCAGAGGCATCAAATTCAGGACACGGCACCAATATTATTATGGGCCTTGCGGTTGGTATGGAATCCACCATTCTTCCTATTCTCGTTATCGTAGCCGGAATCTGGGGGAGCTACTCCTTACTCGGTCTCTACGGCATCGCGATAGCAGCAACCTCAATGCTTTCCGTTGCCGGCATCATTGTCGCGATTGATTCGTTCGGACCGATTACGGATAACGCAGGCGGCATCGCAGAAATGTCTAACGCTCCCCATGACGTACGCAAAGTGACGGACGCATTGGACGCAGTAGGCAACACTACAAAAGCAGTTACGAAAGGATACGCCATCGCATCCGCCGGACTTGCCGCGCTCGTACTCTTTGCAGGCTACGCGGAAGAATTACCGACCGTTCTCTTTGATCTTCAAAATCCAAGCGTCATCATCGGACTATTCTTGGGAGGCATGATTCCTTACTTCTTCGGATCGCTCGCCATGCTCGCGGTAGGACAGGCAGCTGGGGCAGTTGTAGAAGAAGTGCGCCGCCAGTTCCGCGAAATACCGGGAATCTTAGAAGGAACAGCGAAGCCTGACTACGGACGCGCAGTTGATATCGTAACCACGGCAGCGCTTAAAAAAATGATCCTTCCTGCGCTCATTCCAATTCTCGCGGTTATCGCTGTTGGCTTTCTGCTCGGCGCGGAAGCGCTCGGAGGGTTCTTAATCGGCTCAATCATTTCCGGAATCTTTATGGCAATTTCCATGACGACCGGAGGAGCCGCTTGGGATAACGCAAAGAAATATATTGAAGACGGTAAATTCGGCGGTAAGGGATCAGACGCGCATAAAGCAGCTGTTACCGGAGACACCGTGGGAGATCCTTATAAAGACACTGTTGGTCCAGCGATTAATCCTTTGATTAAAGTAATGAATATCGTTGCATTGCTTATTGTTCCGTTTCTCTTGTAGAACAAGGCTTATCGCACTTTACTAAGTTACGATATCTTCGTCGCTCCTCGCTCCTCGAGATGCGAAGCAGTTAGTTTGTGCATTAGTATAAGGAAAGCGTCCGGCATTGCCGGACGCTTTTGGTATACGGGATTTCTCCCATCTCTTCTGATTATCCGCCGCTTGCCGGAGTGGAGCGAACCTGCAAGATGACGAGGTGACTATTGGGTCTGCTCGTCACCTCAAGACAGTGCAAGGGAATATCCCGAAACTCATCAAACGCTGCGGAATGAATCTCTCCAAGAGTTGGTGTCGTGGTGAAAACAGCTTTTCTTCCTGTTTTGAGATCATTCTCAATTCCGTACGGTCTCGTTGTAGTTTCGTTAGGCACTTCGTCCTCCGAGTTAGCAGAGAGGAAAAAAACGAAAGGGCTTTTTGTATAGTAACAATTATTTCACGATGCGCAAGTGTGGAAAACTGGGTGCGCTCTTCATTTCTGCTATACAAGTGTCCTGTGTACAAAATAGCTTGCCATGGCAGATTTTATTTTTCGTCATATGCAAGACGTGAGGAGCGAAGCGTACCTGAAAGGGTACGTAAGCGACGAATAACGCTGCAGATGACGAAAAAGAGCATCTGCCCAAAGGGAAAGAGAATGTTTGGCAATCTTTTTCGTCATTCCTCCTCGCAGTGCGTTCCACGCACAGATTCGTCGTCATTCCTCGAATATTTCTCAAACATTCTCTTTCCATGATAAGCTATTTTGTACACAGGGCACTAACGCTATGCTGATCCATCTCTACGGTCCCGATGCGTACCAACGCTCGCAAAAAGAGCGCCAGATTGTCGCGACGTATGAAAAAAAATACGGCCATGCCCCAGAACGCTTCGTGCTGAGCGAAAAAAATGATTACGCGCGACTGCTTTCCTTTTTGGAGTCCCAATCACTTTTTTCTCCAAAAGGTTTTGCGATTGTCTCCGAAGTAGAGCCGGAAAACGCGAAGCTCATTAAGACCTTAGTTGCAAACGAATCAAAAACGCTTCTTATTATTGCAGAAAAAAAATTATCTAAAGAATTCGCTTTTCTTCTCAAAGACCCTGTTCAATCTCAAGAGTTTCCGGAACTAAAAGGCACTGAACTCTCCTCGTTCATACGTAAAGAAGCGAAAAAACAAAACGTGGAAGTTTCTGACGCGCAGGTTGCATCCCTCGCTCTCTTATGCGGATCAGATACCTGGGGTATCGTGCATGAGCTAGAAAAACTCTCGCTCGGAGGCGCAACTCCAAACGGTGAAGCAGGGAAGGATTTCTTTCCACTCATTCAGGGCTTCATGCGCGGAACACTGGGGTCGCGCCTTTCTTCTCTAGAATGGTTACTCCAAAATAATGACCCTGTCGCGATTTTTAATGTTTCTACATCTCTTGCAACGCCAATCCAAAAAATCAGAATGGCCAACTATGACGTGGCCATTAAATCGGGGAAGCTTGAATACGAAGAAGCACTTTTAGATCTCATACTTAGGGATTAGAGAATTAGGGGTCTAGCCATTAGCCACTAGGGTATAGAGAAGATAGAAAAGAGCCCCGGCACTCCAGATGGAGTGGGGGCTCTGTTGGGCGCTACTCCTGCGGAGTAGCGACATCAAGAGTGACGTCGGTGAACTCTTGTGCGTGTTCTTTCCCGTCCATATCCGTCCAAGTAATCTTGGAGGAACCCTGACTTCCAAATGAAACCGAGAAAGACTTCAAGGATTCTTTTGAGAGTAGGATGGTTCCTGTCTTGCGATCGCGAACCGCAAACGATCCGAGTCCAGACACGTTGGAGTAGGTTCCACCACTTTCGGTAGTGTACCGTTCGCCGGGAGCAAGAGAGATGATCTTCCGCCCGTCTCCTTTGCCATCCGTCACGGTAGCGTTTTTGCTTCCATAGAAAGAGAAGACAGAAGAGTCCGGCTCTTCTCCCCTTGAGAAGCCGAAAGTGGAGAGAGTGGGCTCAGTGATCGTTGCGCTCGGTATCGACTGAGCGCCTCTCGCCTCCCTAGCTCGAATAACGTCAAAGTTAACGAGAGCGAACACACCAAGACATATCATGAGAGCGATGGGGAACCACAATCCTGACTTGTTCATCTTAACGGTCTCCTGTGTAAGGAATAGTTTTCGTGGGAAGGACCTGATTAGAATATAGCATACTTTTATGCTATTTGTCAATATACACCAAAAAGCCCCTATTTCAGGGCTTTTTTATATTTTCTTTCAAACTACCAACTTCTAGATTCTATTTTCTAGATACTAGATTCTACACTTTGAGCAATTTTGAAAGGCGAGACTTCATTCGTCCTGCGGCATTCTTCTTGATCAAGTTTACCTTGGCAGCTTTATCAAGCTTTTTATAAACTATAGAAAGCGCACCCGCTGAAGGGGCTTTTCTAAAGGTCTTTATGACCGTTTTCAGGTCTTTCATGCCGGCGAGGTTCTTTTCCCGCCTGCGATCACCCTGTCTCAATGCTTTTTTGGCTGATGCTGTATTTGGCATAATGTGGGGAAAAGTATAGCGTAGCTCCTAAAACTTGGCAAGTTGCATGGGGTGCGCCTTACGGCTTACAATATATGAATACTATCAATCCTATGCTTACCCACGACCAATTAGCGGAGCTTCGCAAAAAACTAGAAGAGAAAGAAAAAGAACTTGGAAAAGAGATTACCTCGCTGGAAGAGACTCCGGATTTCGGCTCGGACGTTGATTCGTTTGAAGAAGAAACGAACGAGGCGGAAGGATTCAGCACGAATGCCGGTATCGGGAACGCTATGGGCACTCGGCGCGAAGATATTGCGCACGCACTCCGCAAAATGAGTGAGGGGAAATACGGCATGTGCGAAGAATGCGGAAAAGCGATTGATTACGAATTACTCACAATTGATCCCGAGTCTCGCCTCTGTAAGGCGTGCAAACAAGGAAAGTAATATTCTTCCGCTATGGCAAATATTTCCCGGACATTCTCGGCAGAACTGGATGGCATTGAAGCGAAACTCATTGAAGTGGAGACCGACATTAACGTTGGTCTCCATTCTTTTTCTATCGTAGGACTTGCGGATAAGGCGCTCACCGAAGCAAAGGAACGGGTAAACTCGGCTCTTAAAAATACCGGGGTGAAGCCGCCGAATCGCGAGAATAGAAAAATCGTAGTAAACCTCGCTCCTGCGGATATTAAGAAAACGGGGTCGCAATACGATCTCGCAATCGCAGTCGCCTATCTCTTAGCAACAGCGCAACTCAAGCCATGCGACTCCGAGACGATGATTTTCTCCGGAGAACTTTCACTTGAGGGTAAGCTCCGTCCTATCGCAGGAGCGCTCTCTATTGCGTCTCTCGCGGAAAAAACAGGGAAGACATTATTCATTCCGAAAGCGAACGCAAAGGAAGCAGGGGCTGTACGCGGCGCGACCATTATTCCCATTACGAGTCTCGCGGAGCTCATTCATCACCTAGAGAAACGTTCTGTAATCGCTCCCCAAGAGCCTACGAATCTTGAACCGGAAAACGAAACGCTTTTTGTAAAACTTTCAGAAATTAAAGGACAAGCATCCGCAAAGCGCGCACTTATGATCGCCGCCGCAGGCGGGCACAACATGCTTATGGTTGGCCCTCCGGGCACGGGAAAGACCATGCTCGCGCAAGCACTCGCCTCTATTCTTCCCGAGCCTGCTCCCGAAGAAATGATTGAGATTACGAAAGTTTACAGTGCGGCGAATTTATTGGGCGATAGAGGCATTATAAAAAATCGGCCGTTCCGTGCTCCGCACCAATCGGCATCCCCTGCCGCGATGGTAGGTGGCGGGCAAAATCCCCGCCCAGGAGAAATCAGTCTCGCCCACCGTGGCGTGCTTTTCTTAGATGAACTTCCGGAGTTCAGACGGGATATTTTAGAGAGTCTCCGCCAACCATTGGAATCCGGTAGAGCAATCGTCTCTCGGGTAAAAAATAATCTTATATTCCCTGCCCGCTTCATGCTCGTCGCAGCAATGAATCCGTGCCCTTGTGGATATTACGGAGACGAAGCAAAGGCATGCACGTGTGCCCCATATGATGTAATCCGCTATAACAAAAAAGTTTCCGGTCCGCTTTTGGACAGAATTGATATTCAAATTACTGTTCCTCGCGTGTCACTAGAAACTCTCCAAGGTAAAGATACAGAGCAAGCACTCACCGATGAATCAGCAATTAAGGCGTCAATCCGAAAAGCGCATGAAATTCAAAAAGCACGCACTGCTGCACTGAAACATAAGTTTAGAAATTCTGATCTCTCGTCAAAGGAATGTGACGAGCTTATCACCTGCGATGCTAATGCGGAACAATTTACTAAAACTGTTTTTGATAAAGCGATGCTCTCCGCGAGAGGATACTACCGCATTCTCCGCGTCGCACAAACCATCGCGGATTTAGACGAATCCCCAACCGTTTCTGCAAATCATCTCAAAGAAGCGTTTAGTTATAGATTAAGGGAGGAGGCGTGAAGAATGGGAATAAGGGACGAGGTTTAGTTTGACTCTTGTATTTTATAGGCATATAAATATATAAATGTTTAATTCCATTCCGAATAATAAAATAGGGCTTTTATATTAAATTAATGAGCTTTATGGACAAAATAAACAAACTAACACTACCGACCACGATTTTGATAGCAAGCATTATTTTGGGGGGCTTTTATTATGCAACTCAAATAAGTAAACAAAACTCTATTGAAAGGCAACAGCAAGTAAAAATAGCGCAAGAGCAATTAGAAAAAGAGAATTTAGAAAAGATATTAAATGATTGTTTGTCTTCTGCTGATTGGAAATACCTCTCTGTTTTTGAGAGGATTAGCAGAATCTCAAATCCTGGGCAGTGGGAGAATATGCCCGTCTCAATTACTTCTTACAATATTATGGGAGATACAAGCGTTGAAAAACAGCAAAATCTTAAATTATGGAAAAATGAACGAGATGAGTGTTTTAAAAAATGAAGATTAGAAAAATCTGTAAATAATAGTCAATATCTATGAGAATATGTATTAAATGCAAAAAGAGAGAAGGCGCATGGTGGGATCATGTATGTGGATATTGCAGAAATATGCCGACATCTACCAAAGAAGCCGAAGAGTATGAAACAAGGATTGCGGACAAGGGCATTATTGATGTTGAGAAGATTAGCTCATCTGCCGAAAATAATCTAAAAAATAGCCTTAATAAGTCGGCGATCGTCGGATTCGCGATATCGCTTGTTTCAATGTTCGGCATCGGTTTAGCAGGTATTATTGGTTTTATTTTAGGAATTGTTGCTCTAACTCAAATAAAATATACTCATCAGAAAGGAAGAGGATTCGCGATAACGGCTATCATTATTGGATTTATTTGGGGCTTTGCTCAGCCAGTAATACTTAAATTGATTGATATGGGATATTAATATGGATTGGCTTAAAGAACATTGGTTTAAAGTAGGAATTTTAGCAATTGGGGTTTTTATTGTTTGGATTTTATATAATGCTTTTGTGATTCAGCCACAAAAAGCTCAAGAAATAGAAGAAGCAAAAATTGCGGCGGAAGAGGCAAGAATAGCGACTGAATTGGAAATGGAAGAAGAAAGAAAAATAAATTTTGCAACATGCTTAGAAGAAAGCGAGTACGAACGAACTACTTCTCACCTAGCTTTATGTGGCGATCCAAATGTTGGCGAAGCACCTAAAACGTGCTCGGAGGTATTTGGAGGTACAAAAAATTATGCTGAAGTCTTAATTAGTTATGCTAAGGTATTTCCCGCTAACAAACCCGACCCGTCTGGTAAAACTTTTGATGAAGTACTAAAAGAAGCATGAGTTAAGGTTAATGAATTTCAGACAACGTGCAACTGCGGTTTACCGAAGTCTCGAAGGGATGAGCTAGATGCAGCGAGAGAAAAAAGAGACGAAATCTGTGTTCAAAAATTTGGTTCATAAATAAAAATATGAAATATCTCCTGGGCATAGGAGCAGTTATTGGAGCAATTTGGTTTTTCACTTCAAGTAATAGCACCTCAACTCCAAGACTTATAAATAATGACGACCCAGAAGTGGAACGCTCACGCGAAGAGTATGGAGATTACGATTGTCCAGATTTTAATACACAAAAAGAAGCTCAAGAATTTTTTGAAATTGAGGGAGGGCCAGACGATGACTATCATGGATTAGATAGGGATAATGATGGAATAGCATGTGAAACCTTATAATGAAAACAATACTGAAAAAGTTTATTATTTTGGGAGATCTAGGTATTTTCGGGTGGCTCCTATGGCTTGGAATTGATACAAATGAAATGCCCGCAGAGGGCAAAATAACGCCAATGGTGGCACGCTGTAAGCTATAACTATGGAACATTACGAGGTTTTACAACGGATTGTTATATGGGGCATATTTCTTGTTTGTCTAGTGATAATTACCCTCATCATGGGTGAAGGACAGAAATGAAACTAAGCGTTATCATCTCGGCAAGAAACGAGTTCCCTCAGATTATCTTTTAGGTGTGGATAACTAAAATCCGCCATGTTACGCTTACGTAAGTAAGGAGCGCACTGCAATCGCGGGGCGCTCCTTCACTTTATGATGGAATTGTAGTTAAAGCTATTGGGCCAGCTAGTTTTTTCATGGCCAATATATAAGGAACTTCATTTCCTAATGGGCGCGGCGGTTTCCCCAAAAAATGCCTACCAACTGGACTTGCAAATAAATCAATAATTTGTAGCCCGGTTATGTTTTCTTTTTTATCCTTTAACTCAAAATTATTAATCCTTTGTTTTATCTCCTCTGCACTATGAAATTCGATCCCTGTCTCCCGATATTTTTGAAAGTCTAGCTCTAGTCGTATGTCTAAATGTTTTATCCGTTTTTCTGCATATATATTTATATTATTGCTTTTTGAGTAATATAAAATTCTATTAAGGGCATTTTCGAAAGAAAGATCATAAGGATCTAAAGGAGTTACATATTGGGTTATGAAATGTAATTTTCGTATAACAACAAAACATACGCTAAACGGTGCATTCTCCAAAAGTAAGTTTATTTTTGTGTAAAATTCGGCTCTTTTTTTTGGATTATACATAATCCTGTTTCTCTTATCAGACTTCTTATGATTTGGGTGTGTGAGTTCCGCGGTATGTAATATAAAATCCTCACCGCCAAAAAAATCCTTTTTGAATCTTTTGAACTCACGATCTAGAACGTCATAATCTTCCTTTTTGATCAAAATAGTACCTAAAACAAAAACGTTGTAGGAATTATCTACAGTAATTATATCGAGGTTATGATCTCCGGATTCATCTATAAATGCATACATGGCTGATAGTATAGCAAATTTAAAAAAAATATATCAAAAACCGCTCTCTTGAGCGGTTTTTTATTTCTGTTCCCTTAACCCCTATACCCTATTGGCTAAACCCTAGAAGAGGTGTCACTGCCTGCAATCCTGGATACGATGTCGTAATTACAAAGTAATTACCGAGGATGGCAAAGTTAAATGATGCGCCGGGTATGCTCCCTACGCTGTAGCGGGTTGGCATGGTGTTAATCTGTCCGTCTTTGAATGCGCCGAATGTTCCAGGGTTGCCGAGGTAGAAGTTTGCAATCATCGTTCCTTCCAATGCCATTACGCTCGCGCGAACCTCATCAATATTCACCCCACTCTTTAAGCGTGCGACATACCCTGGCCATGCACCGTTCGCATCATAATGGATAAACGTCGTAAAGTCTTCGTCAAACCACTGCTCCATGTTCGTAACCGTAAGCTCGGGAGCGAAAACACTCATGTACTGAGCAAAAGGAATTTGCCCTCCGGTTGAATTCTGCACGCTCACTTCTTGGAGCGTTCCTGCAGACTGCGAATTTCCTGCAACGAGTTCTAAAGAATTTCTTGCTGCAAGTTGAGTGATAGCTGAAAGCTGGATAGTACTTTGAGAAAGCGGCGCGGGCACAAGATATGACTGATGTTGAATGACGGGAACAATCGGAGTTCCTGGAACCTCTTCAACTATTGGATCAGGCGTACCAGTAATGAACGGGAGCGCGAAGTATCCTCCAACACCCAGAACAACAACGGCCGCGATAATAGCGGTCCAAATCCAAACCTTTTGGCTTTTTGCAGGGTCCGCTACTGTTTCTTTACCACCAAAATCTCCTCCAATCTGCGTTTCAGGAGCAAAGCTCGGCTCTGCGCCAAACTGCGGAGGCGCCATTTTGTCTGGCATAGGAGAAATATCTCCCCGTTCCATAGATTTTGTATCCGATCCCATTGTGCGAACATCCACTTCCTTAGGAGGAGGCGGAGCAAACTGCTGATTTTGTTGATTCTGCTGTGGTTGCTGGGGCGGTTGTGGCGGCTGGCCAGGGGCACCTGCTCCCGGCGAATTACCAAACGAGCCCGTATTCATATTGTCTCCATTCATAGCGAAATTATACCACACGAAGAAACAAACTACGCTGTGGAAAACTAATAATCCCGACGCTTTGGTCGGGATTATTGATCTCCAAATCAACTGCTCAACTGATTAACTGTTTACTCATTAACTCTCCTACTATCTCGCTTGCTTCATGGAGAGCCCAATCTTGCCGTCTTCAATGCGAACTATTTTTACGCGAATCTTGTCCCCCACTTTTACAACGTCAGTAACACTTTTTACAAATCCGTCTTTGAGTTCCGAGACGTGAACCATGCCGTCGTGATGCGCGTCAATTTGGACAATAGCTCCAAAATCAAGGATACGAACCACTTCAGCGTTATCAATCACTTCTCCAATCGCAAATACTTTACCGATCGCACGGACTTCGTCCAGTGCAGCTTCGGCGAGTTCTTTCTTGTCCGCGGTGATAAATACCGAACCATCTTCTTCAATATCAATTGAGAGGGCGCCTGTGCGCTCAATGATGCCGTTAATCATCTTTCCGCCAGGACCGATTAATTCTCCGATCTTTTCCGGAGCAATCTTCGTTGTAATAATAATCGGAGCGTATGGAGAAAGTTCTGCGCGTGGCTTTGCGAGCACGCCGTTCATGACGTCTAAAATCTTTTCGCGTGCGATTTTTGCTTTATCCAAAACTTCTTTAATCATCTCAGGCGTAATGCCGCTAATCTTCACATCAAGTTGGACAGCAGTTATGCCGTCTTTTGTTCCTGCAACTTTAAAATCCATATCACCATAATGATCTTCTGGTCCTTGAATGTCAGTCAAAACCTTATGATTTCCCTTACTGTCAGTCATAAGTCCCATCGCGATTCCGGCAACCGGTTTCTTAATGGGAACACCAGCATCCATAAGCGCTAATATTCCCGCGCAGACTGTCGCCATAGATGAAGATCCGTTTGACGAAAGAATTTCTGAAACGATGCGAATCGTATACGGAAACTCCGCTGACGTTGGAAGTACGCTCTCAATCGCTTTACTTGCAAGCGCGCCGTGCCCGATTTCTCGCCGTCCTGGACCACGAGATGTCCCCGCTTCTCCCACAGAAAATTTAGGAAAGTTGTAGTGCAATAAAAATTTGCGCTTTCCCGTAAACCCGATACTTTCTACAATCTGCTCCGCAGACGGGGGTCCTAGCGTAATAACAGCGAGCGCTTGCGTATTGCCACGCATAAAAATTGCCGATCCGTGCGCGCGTGCGAGCACTCCCGCTTCCCCGTGGAGTTCGCGAATTTCATCTAAGCCCCGTCCGTCCGGACGGCGATTGCGTTCAATAACATTGCGATGCACTAAACCATCGGTTTCTTCTTCAAAAATTAAAAGCGCATGATGCGGAGACGCTTCTCCTAATTCTTTTTCTAAAAAGGCATCAAGTTCCTTGTGCGCTTCGGCAAGTGCCAGTTCGCGTTCCGTTTTATCCGAAACATACATTGCCTTTTCAATTTTTGGTTCAAGGAATACGCGTGCTTTATCACGGAGTTCTGTGGGGAGTTCGTCTAAATGGACTTTTGTTTTCTTCTTTCCAATTTTTCCTATCATCTCGTTCTGCCATACAACGAGTTTTTTAATTTCGTTATGCGCGGCGATGAACGCTTCTGCAGTTTCACTTTCAGAAGATTCAACTCCTTCCATTTCTATCATGTTGATTCTGTCCGCTGTTCCTGCGACAAAGCTCGTTAGTTTCGGATGAGTGTTCGTTGCTTCGCCGTTTACCGGATTGAAAACAAATTTGCCGTCTTTCCCAATCGTTACCTTTACACCAGCAACCGGTCCGCTCCACGGAATATCTGAAATCGCGAGCGCAGCTGATGTTGCAAGAAGTGCAATAAAATTAACGTCATTTTTTTCATCAACGGAAAGCACGGTTACCACGACATGGACGTCGCGGCGGATGCGATGGTCAAAAAGAGGACGGATAGTGCGGTCAATAATGCGCCCAGCAAGAATAGCTTCTTCCGATGGCCTACCTTCACGTCGCATATAGCGACTGCCTAAAATTTTCCCCGCAGCATAAAAACGTTCTTCGTAATCAACGGTGAGCGGAAAGAAATCAACCGCGCGATCTTCGCGACCCATAACTACCGTCGCTAAAACTTCCGTATCGCCATGGCGCCCGAATACTGCAGCGTTCGCCTGTCCAGCAAGCCCGGACGTTGTAAGTACTACCTCTTGTCCTGCAAATGTCGTTTTAAATTCCTGCCGATCAATTTTCATAAAATATATATTAGGATAACTAACAACTAATGACTTATAACTAATAACGAGCTTAACTCTTCAACTGATTAACTGATCACCTGTTTAACTCTCTATTCTCCCTCCCCCTGTTGTTCACCTCCTTCCTTTTTTGATATTCGTCCTGCTCGTGCACGCTTACTCTTTAAAAGCCCTCGCGGAACGTCTTCAATGGCAGTGTATTTATCCGCAACTTCTTTCAATTTTCCTGACGTCGTACGAGAGAATGCAGCAACTTCAATTTCTTTTCCAAAACCCCAGCGGAGATAATCAACGAGCGGAAGGAAATCCCCGTCGCCTGTGACGAGTATGATCACGTCCATACTGCCGGCAAGGCGCACTGCATCAATTGCCATACCAACGTCCCAGTCAGCTTTTTTCATGCCGCCGGGATAAATTTGCAAATCTTTTGTGCGAAGCTCAAGACCGGACTGCTTCAACGCTTCAAAAAAAGAACTCTCGCCGAGTGTTGACTCCGTTTTTACAACATACGCAATGGAGCGGATAAGATTCCTCCCATCAACGAGATGCTTGATAAGTTCTTTGTAATTTACCCGAGCACCGTACAAATTTTTAGCCGAGTGGTACAGGTTCTGAATGTCTATGAAAATACCTACTCGCTGGTCTTTATGAGCCATTCTATTTCTTGAGCTCAAGCCGCTTCAAGAGCGTGCCGTGAGACTTCGCGTTTTGTTTAGAAAGATACGTAAGCAAACGACGGCGCTTGCCAACCATTTTCAAAAGACCCCGTCGGGAATGATGATCCTTTGGATGCTTTTTCAAATGAGACGTAAGCTCTTTAATCTGCTTCGTCAAAACCGCGATCTGCACCGGCGCCGATCCGGTATCCGTTTCATGGATTCCGTATTCTTTAATAACTGTCTTTTTTTTGCGGGAAGTCAACATATTATTTTTTCATTTTAAGGATAATGCGTTTCTCCTCAGGCTTTACGAGTTCAATAGAAAACGAATATATTTTTCCGATTTCAATTTTCGCTTTCATTTCGTCCACACTGCCGAATTCAGAAACGTGGATCAAACCTTGGATTTCCGAATCAAGCGCGACAAACGCGCCGAATGGATTAAATCGGGTTACTGTTCCTTTAGCTTCGGTACCTGCCTTGTAACGTTCGCCGACCTTGAGCCAAGGATCCAGCTTCAACGCTTTGAGCGAAAGGGAAACCTTGCCTTCTTTAATTTCAATAATTTTTGCTTGTACTGCGTCTCCGATTTTTACAATCTCTTTCGGGCTTTCAATAAGTTTATGATCAAGCTCGGAGATGTGTACCAATCCTTCAATCTGCGGATTATCTACGAATTTTATAAACGCGCCGAAATCAGCGACTCCGGAAACTACGCCTTCAATTGTTTCGCCAACTTTATATTTCTCCAGCAATTCTTTTGCATTGCCAGCATCAGATCCTTCGCGCTCGGAAAGAATAAGTTTCTTCGCGCGCGGCTTCATATCAATAATTTTTACCTTAAGGTCCGTACCGACAAACTTTTTGAGCTCTTCCATTATCTTTGTTCTATCGCCGTCATCAATGCGAGGATAGTGATCGTGAGAAAGCTGAGAAACAGGAACGAAAGCACGGATGCCATGAAGCTCCGTAAGCAGGCCGCCGGCATTTGCTCCAGAAATTTTTACCGAGATAATTTCGCCCCGCTCTTCCAGTTCTTTAATAATTTCCCATGATTTCTGAATACCCGCCTCTGCTAGAGAGAGTTCAATGTAGCCATTCTCGCCTTCCATAGAAACTACTTTTGCGGAAATAGGATCTCCGGGATTCAAACTCTTTAAGATATGAGACGCATTGCTAAATTCTGCGCCGTATACCATACCTGTTCCAAAGGGACCTAAATTAAAATAGGCAGCTTTTTGCGCCTTTTCTATCAAAATAGCATCAACGATTTCGCCCACAACGAACAATTTAAACTCGGATGACTTCTTAATAAGTGCCCCAAGCGGCGAGATGTTCGGCTTCCGTATTGTATTCGTATTCATAGAGGAAATTAAACGTAGGGCAATTATAAGGTTGAGTAGCGTAAAAGTCAATATATAGGGGCGTTTTCATGTATTTTGGGCTTGAAAACAGACTTATTTTTTGCTACTATAATAGAACTTCCTATTATATCGCTTCTTACGCGGTTATTGGGACCCAAACACTCATGATTATCACCTGGTACGGAGAAGGATGCTTTAAAATCCAATCGGGACAGCTTACGATCGCCCTTGATTCATTACATGATGATAGCGGACTCACCGCTCCGCGATTTAAGCCAAATATCGCAATACAGACCGAAACGCCTTACCCCATCCCCTATGAGACAGGACGGGAGTTTGATAGCGTTTTAGGTCCCGGTGAATATGAAATACAGGGTGTAGCGATCTCCGGATTTGCTGATGGAGAAAACGCAGCAACCGCGAAAACTATCTATACTGTCGTTTTAGAAGACATAAAGATAGGAATATTGGGTGGACTCACCGAACCTCTTCGTCCGGATGCGCAGGAAGGCCTTGCCGGATCAGAGATCCTTATCGTTCCCGCAGGAGACGAGCCACATATATCTATTGAAGCCGTGGCTAAAATCATCAAGCAAATTAATCCCCGCATTATCATTCCTGCATTTTTCAAAATTAAAGATTTGAAGCGGAAAGCAGGCACGATAGAAGAATTTGTAAAAGAAATCGGGCGAGAATCCAGCAAAGAAGAAAAATTAGTTATTAAAAAGAAAGACTTGCCGGAGCATCCGCGCATTGTCGTTCTTACGATCTAATTCCCCCATGCGAAGCATTATCCGTTTCATTCAGAATCTGCAGGAGCAAAGCGAATCGGTCCGCCGAAGATGGCTTGTCATACTCTCGGGCGGCACGATGCTCGTTGTACTTCTTGTATGGGTCGGGTATCTTAAAGCAATCATCCCCTCCACAGAAGTTCCAACCGTGGAAGCAGAGAGTGAAAAGATGGGGTTTACGGAATCATTTAAAGCAGGACTGGTGATTGTAGGAGAAGGAACGCGCGGCGTATTAAAACAAGGAGGCAAGATTGCCGAATCCGCAAAGAATCAAATCAGCGAAGATCGTACGATTATTATAGAAACTCCACAGAAAAATTTTATACTTGAAACACTAGAAGTTATTCCGCCAACTCAACTTCCGTAATGCAAATTCCATGGATAACGTAGAAAAACGAGAAATAACCAGCGAACTGCAGGAATCGTATCTTGATTATGCGATGTCTGTTATTGTTTCGCGCGCGCTTCCCGATGTGCGGGACGGTTTAAAGCCGGTGCAACGGAGAATTCTTTGGGCGATGTGGGACTCTGGCCTTACCGCAGACGCAAAGCTTCGCAAATCCGCAAACGTCGTTGGAGAAGTTATGGGAAAATACCATCCCCATGGAGATTCTTCTATTTACGATACGCTCGTCCGTATGGCGCAGGATTTTTCTTTGCGCTATCCGCTCGTCATCGGGCAAGGAAACTGGGGATCAGTTGATGGTGATAACGCAGCAGCCATGCGTTATACCGAAACAAAGCTTTCGCGCATCGCAGCTGAACTCTTGACTGACATCGAAAAAGAAACGGTTGACTGGCAGCCGAACTATGACGACAGCCGAGAAGAACCAAAAGTACTCCCCGCAAAACTTCCGACGCTCCTCTTAAACGGCGCAGTCGGTATTGCCGTCGGTATGGCGACAAATATTCCTCCTCATAACTTAGGAGAAATTATTGATGCAACGCTTCACTTGATTGATGAACCGAAAGCGACGGTGCAGGATTTAGTCCGTTTTGTAAAAGGACCAGACTTTCCAACAGGAGGTATTATCTACGACGCAAAAAATATCGCGGAAAATTACGCTTCAGGAAGAGGGCCGGTCACCATGCGCGCGGTAGCAGAAGTCGTTGAACGCAAAGAATCGCGGAACGGTTTTGATATTGTTATTTCCGAAATTCCTTACCAAGTGAATAAATCCGAACTCGTTATTAAAATCGCGGAACTTGTACAGGACAAGAAAGTTGAAGGTATTAAAGATCTTCGTGACGAATCAGATAAAGACGGCCTGCGCGTTGTTATTGAGCTTAAAAATGATGCTTCGCCTCAAAAGATTTTAAACCAGCTCTACCAACACACTGACCTGCAAAAAGATTTTCATATGAATATGATTGCGCTTGTCGACGGCATACAGCCGCAAGTACTTTCATTAAAAGATATTCTTCAGGCACATATTTCGCATCGCGAAGTCGTAATACGCCGCCGTGCGGAGTTTGACTTGAAGCGTGCGAAAGAACGCGCCCATATATTAGAAGGGCTCGCGAAAGCATTGGACAACATTGATGCCGTTATCTCCACGATCAAAAAATCAAAAGACCGCGACGATGCTCGCGATAACTTGATGCAGAAATTCAAGCTTTCCGAACTCCAGACGAACGCAATTTTGGAAATGCGCCTGCAAACATTAGCGGCACTTGAGCGACTAAAAATTGACGAGGAACTTAAAGAAAAGCACACACTCATTAAAGCTTTAGAGCTTTTACTTTCGTCTTCCAAAAAAATTCTTGAGGTTATCAAAACGGAATTGGGAGAAATTAAGACTAAATACGCCGACCCGCGAAGAACGAGAGTTGTTGCAACCGGTCTTAAAGATTTCCGCGAGGAAGATTTGATTCCGCAAGAAGATACAGTTATCACGTTCTCTCAAACCGGTTATGTAAAGCGCCTTCCACCGGAAACATTCAAGACCCAACGCCGCGGTGGCAAGGGACTTATCGGATCCGAAGTTTCGGAAGACGATTTCTTGACGCACCTCGTGACCGCGAAAACGCACGACAATATTCTTTTCTTCACGGATCGCGGCCGCGTATTCCAAACAAAGGTTTGGGAAATCCCGCAGAGCTCCCGCACTGCAAAAGGAAAACCGATACATAACTTTTTAGAAATTCCGCTTGAAGAAAAAATCCAGGCAATTATTGCCTATCCGGATACGAAGGGCGAAGCAGCGAAAGGAAAGTCTCTTGTCATGCTCACCTCCATGGGAATGATTAAAAAAACTTCTCTTGCGGATTTTGCGAATGTTCGAAAAACTGGAATCATCGCGATTAAACTTCACAAAGACGATTCGCTCCGCTGGGTTGATATGACAGATGGAAAAGACGAGATCATTATCACAACCGCAAATGGACAATCTATTCGTTTCAAAGAATCCAACGTCCGCGTGATGGGACGCACTGCTTCCGGCGTGCGCGCTATTCGCCTCAAGAAAAACGACGGCGTAAGCTCAATGGACATTTTGCGCGACGAAGAAAAAGAAGGTAAGCGCCTGCTCGTGGTTATGGCAAACGGTTACGGCAAACAAACACCAATTACGCAATTCAGAATTCAAACACGCGGAGGATCCGGTACTAAAGCAGCAAGCATCACGGCAAAAACTGGCCCCATGGTTTCCGCGAAACTTATCGGTGAAGAAGAAGAGATTCTCGCCATTTCGGCGAAAGGACAAATCATCAGAACTCCGATTAAAACCGTTCGTGTAGCAGGGCGCGCAACGCAAGGTGTGCGTATTATGTCTCTCCGTCCTGGAGATCGATTGGTTGCGATTGCGTGTTTTTAAATAGAAATTAGTAACTAGAAAATAGAATCTAAAAACTCCCTCTAAACCAGAGGGAGTTTTTACTTTGTGAAGCAGTGCATTGTATAATAGTAACTAATGGCAATTCCAAAATCCCGTGCGATTATCGTTGGCATCACAGGATTCGTTATTATCTTTTTTGTTCTTGTTTTTCTCGGCGTGATTCCCGGGCGCCAAAATCCGGAAGATAGAAACAAAACCGCCCTTACGTTTTGGGGAGTTTTCGAAACATCAGCTGTTATTAACGAGCTTACGGCTGCACTTGGGGGACAGTATGCGATAACCTATCGCCAGTTTGATCCGCAAAATTATGAAACAGAGCTTGTAAATGCTCTCGCTGCCGGGAAGGGGCCGGACATGTTCATGGTGCATAACACCTGGATTCCGAAGCACTACGACAAGCTTGCGCCAGTTCCTGAGAGCCAGCTCACCGTTGCTACGTTCCGGCAATTATATCCGACTGTAGCAGAACAAGATTTTGCTCCGGACGGGCTCATCTACGCCCTTCCACTCTCTATTGATACGCTTGCGCTCTATTACAATCAGGATCTTTTTGATTCCGAGGGCATCGCACTTCCTCCAACAACTTGGACGGATTTTCAAAATCTTATTCCTCGACTCCGTGAACTTGATTCGGGAGGTCGCGTAGTACGTGCAGGAGCAGCAATCGGTGGATCAAATAAAAGTATAAGCCGCGCGACGGACATCCTTTCTCTCCTCATGCTCCAATCGGGATCCCCTATGGTTTCCTCCGATTTTTCTCGAGCCGATTTTGGATCACAAGGAGCACAGGCACTTAAGTTCTATACTGACTTTGCGAATCCCGCAGACAAAAACTTTACGTGGACCGATACGTTCAAAAATTCTTTGGATGGATTTGCGGACGAGAGCATTGCGATGATGCTGGGCTACGCCTACCACATGCCGACGATTGAAAATAAAAATCCGTTTCTGAAATATCGCGTGGCTCCTCTGCCACAACCTTCGGGATCCACAAAGTCTGTAAACTACGGAAACTACTGGGGTATCGGTGTTTCTAATAGAACACAGAACTATAGCGGCGCGTGGAGCTATATCCTCGCTATGACAGCAGATCCCGCAGCAGGAAAAAGATATACTGACCGCACGGGGAAACCGCCGGCACTCCGTTCCCTTATTCAAATAGCACAGACCGATGCCTCACTCGGTGTCTTTGCAACACAGGCCTTATCTGCACGCTCATGGCCACAGATTGATAATGTAACCGTTGAACAAATACTCTCAAAAGTAATTGAAGACGTAATAAACGGACGCAAGCTTCCTGCTGCCGCTATTCAAGAAGCACAAAGCTCAATCACTTCTCTTATGGCAGCAAAACAAAATTCGTCGTTCTGATATTTATGAAGATACTATTTTTCTTTTTCTTTCTACTTAGCTGCTCAATAATATTGATGCCAGGAATTGCGAGTGCAGATACTTTAAATATTTTAGGAGTTGATCTTCAATGCGATCCTAATCTTCCACCGGACAATGGCGGTTGTGGATTAAATAGCTTTGCTTACCTTATTAAGGTAGTAATAGATTATCTCGGAAAAGTCATCGTCCTTCCCCTTGCTGTCTTGATGATTATCTGGGGCGGGTTTAAGATAATCATGGCACGCGGGAATTCAAGTGAGTTCGCCAAGGGAAGGCAAATTATTACAACTGCACTCATTGGCGTCGCAATCGTATTCGGAGCAGGTATTATCGTTTCACTCGTTTGGAGTTTACTTTCCAACAACTCTGTACCCAATCCATAATTTATATCTCTATGAACCTATTTTTAAAAAATTTAATTCTTGTTCAGTCAGCGTTAGCGCAATCGGGATTTGGACAACAACCACCTTCTCAATCAGGAGTCGGGCAACAACCACCTTCTCAAACTGGAATAGGTGGTCAGATTATTCCATCAAAATCACTTGAACAAATTTTAAATGACCTTATCGGATTTGCTGTTGGACTCGGTCTCACCATAGCAACACTTATGATTATCTGGGGCGGATATCAAATATTGTTTGCAAAAGGAGATCCCACTGAATTTGAAAATGGAAAAAGAACAATTACGTATGCTGTTATTGGTGTTGCTGTTCTCTTGATATCCCGTGCGCTTATTGCTTTAATTAAAGAGATAATTGGGGCATAAGCATTTGGTCGATTGTCATAATTCAGAACGCATTAATATATTACATATGAAAAAAGGGCTCTTAATTGCATTAGTTATTTTCCTCGTAGCATTCCCTATGGTAGTAGGAGCACAAGGTGGAATCAATCCGATACAACCAAGTGCTGATTCAAGTCTCATCAAGAGAACACTTGATAATCTTGTCGGTTGGGCTTTTGGGTTTCTCATTTTTCTCGCTGGTGTTTTTGTCCTCTGGGCAGCGTACTTGTATCTCATGGCTGGAGGCAATGAAGATAATATTGGGAAGGCAAAAACGTATATTATTTACGCAATTATTGCTGTCATCGTAGCATTCCTTTCTCGAGCAGTGATTCAGTTAGTTGTAGAAACAGTTTTCTAAAGAAAAATTTTTAAGAAAAAGATAAATCCCGCATGGTTCACATGCGGGATTTGTTGTTTGCGCCTTACCTCCTACACTCATTTTTGGGACTACGCCCATCGTTGAGAGTGGTGGTTATGGTTGCAGTCTGACCAGGGACCTTGCCCTGGAGCTGAAACACGGCGCGACGGATTCCAAAGAAAGCAATGCCGTTTGCAGGCACGTCTTGCTCTGTTCCATCAATGAACTTGATGCGGTATCCGTCCGGAGGCGAGACATCAATGCGATAATCCACCTCGGGAGGAAGCCGAACCATTGGAGACCACGCTCCTCGCTGGAGCATGATTTCTTTTTGAGTATCGTTGGGACCAAAGTAGACAACGTCTCCTTGGTACACGAATCCAGGAGTAGCGTAACTACTCGTGGCGTATTCAAACCCGTTAGCGATCCCATCAGTCACACTCTCGGCGAAGTTGGGAACATTCTGGAGCGTTTCCTTCGCACCTTTGAGTGCGCTCGGGATTGGTCCGGAGAATTGGACTTGAGGAGTCTCGTGCTCGCAAGCAACAGGAGGTTTCTCAAGCATTTGGGATTGAGACTCTGCTTCGTCTCCGTCGTGAAGCCAAGCTATCAAGCCCCAAACAACGATGCATCCAATACCGATAACGAGCCAAATGATTCGCTTCGGTTTGGACCGGAAGATTGATTCGATCGATCCGCTCTTGTTAGTCATAACCCTTCTCCTTTCTAGTTACCGTCCTTGGATCCGAGCGAGACATTGATGAATCCTGCAGGAATCCCTTGAAGGCCGATTTGTTGTCTCGTACCTTGCCCAAGGGAAATTTCTGCGGCATCAACGGCACGTTCTGGTGTTAGGCCTTCCGCTTTGAATTCTCTCACAAGCCCTAGTTTTGATCGTGCGGCTGCAGCCAAGGCTGCATCCTGTCTTTGCTTCTCAAGAGCTGCTTTTGTTTTTTCAGTGAAATCAACGTCCTTAATAGAAACGCTAAGGATATCGATTCCATACCTGAGTTCGACAGCGGATCTTTTCTCCGACGTTTCTGATTCACGCCTCAGCGCTTCTCGCAACTCAACAGAGTGAGCTCTGCAATACTCAAACCGTTCCTCGGCGGGCAACTTTTTATGAGGAGGATCCGCAAGTTGCAACGCAGATGCGAGTAGAACCTCGACAGTATCACGATTATCAATAAATACCTCAGCGGATTTCGTACCAGTAACACCGCCGAATTCTGAAGTCGCATCCGCTATGATGCCTTTTTTAGTTGCTTCTTCTGAAAATTCAAATGCAGTTGTTGCCACTTCTTGTCTATTCACGCGATAAAGAATAAATCCATTAATGAAGATTTCTAATCGAGATCCATCCTGATCTTTCCCAGTCATGAATGTTTCATCTACAACAATCGGCTCACGTTTATAAGAAAAAATGTCGAAGGAGTGAAAAAATGCAAGCTTCCATTGAAACCCTTCATCCACAACGACACCCTCTTCATCTCCCTCTTTATTTTTTTTCGTTATGCGCCTTTCGAGGAATTTCTTGACCCCGTAATGCGCAGAAGGGACGATTGCGTACGAATCGAGAAGGATGGCGACAACTAGGATAGTGACGCCGATACCAAGAATGACGTAACTGTACGTGATCGCAAGACCGAAGAGCCAAGCTATCGCCATGAAGCAAAAATACAGAACTGCAATAATCAACGCCAAAACGAGCAGTCCACCTGCGATCTCCATAAGAGACCTCTCTTTCTGGTTGCTGAAACTAGGGCTGGACGAGCATCGCCTAAGCAGGCAATACTATTACTTTGAGTTATCAAAGAACTGTGATATAATATCAGGAATCCTTGTAAAAGTCAAGGGCTCGCTGGGGTGGCGAAATTGGCAGACGCAGCAGCTTTAGGAGCTGCCGCCGCAAGGCGTGTGGGTTCAAGTCCCTCCCCCAGCACCACTATCCACTAGTATAGAAATGTTAAAAACCGACTTGTCCGTCCGTAGTTTTAACGAAGGAGGAGGGTTTTTAAAACGCAGGTCCGATAACTATCGGACCGAGTAGTGAGATTCCCTCCCCCAGTACTATTTTTATTTTATTGGAGCGGAGTATAAAATTACTTCTCCCCTCTTCGCGTGCCATGAAATGCCTTGTGGATTTCGCGTAATTCTTTATTCGTGAGATGCGTGTAGATTTGTGTAGTTGCAACATTAGAGTGACCGAGGAGTGCCTGCACGGAACGGAGATCTGCTCCGTTCATTAAAAGATCCGTGGCAAACATATGCCGGAATGTGTGTGGAGTTACAGGGTCCATAATCCCCGCTTCCCTCGCGTACTTATCTACAATGCGTTGAACAGTTCGCGGATTAATACGTCCGAGTGGTTTCCCTTTTTTTGTAAGACTTATAAATAATGTCTCACCGGCATCCGCACGCTTTTCCAAATACTCTTTAATCGCGCCTCGTGCGCGCCCGGAAACGAAAACAACGCGCAGCTTATCCCCTTTTCCCCGCACTGTTATTTCTCCCCGATTAAAATCAAGATATCGACTCAGCGAGCAAAGTTCCGCTAAACGTAATCCCGTTGAAAACAGTAGTTCTAAAATTGCGCGATCCCGCACTGCTCGCAGACTATCCCCTTTGGGTGCCTCAAGCATTCGCTCAAGATCTTTGTATTCCACAATATCAATTTGGCGCATCCCTAATTTCGGAAGTTCTATTTTTTCCGGCGCAAGCGTCTTGTAGTCATGGCGTGCAAGATATTTCAAAAAATTTCTGACCGCGATAGCGTAATAACTTTGAGTATTTTTTTTGAGCACGGTCCCCTCGCTTCCCTTAGACCTCGCAAGCGAAAGACGAAACTCCCGTACTGCAGTTTCCGTAATATCCTCCACAGAATTTATTTTTGCGAAATTAAAAAAATACTTAAGATAGCGTTCGTAGTTTTCGCGTGTTTTCACGGAACGATTTTTCTCAATTTCCAAATAATCCAAATATTCCTTGAGAAGCTTTTCTGCCTGCGTCATGGTTATAATAGTAGATTATTTTGCGACACTAGTATACGGAAGATAAGTTGACCAATTAAATTCATTATTAGTCGCTAGTTGTCCGGCAAAGCCGGATCCGGCTTTGCCGGACAAAATGTTTCACGTAAAACAAAAAATTGTTTTACAGTTGTTTTACGCCAGCAACGACGTCATGGAAGCTTCATGAGTAAATGAGGAATATTACTTCTGCCCGCACAGTGTGATATTATTTTACTCATGAAGAGTTATAACTAACATATCGCACTACATCATGAACATCTTATATAAAAATATCCTTTGGGCGATTGCGACGTTAATCGCAGTTTCCCTTATTTTCTCGTTTCTCGTCGGCGACACAACAGCTCCGGAGACCCTTTCCATTAACACCCTTGCGGAGCGCATTTCTGCAGGTTCAGTTTCTAGTATTGTGGTAAGCGGTAACAATCTTACCGTCCTCCTTACGGATGGGACGGAAGCTAAAGTCCAAAAAGAATCCGAATCCGGACTTAGCGAAACGCTTATGAACCTGGGAGTTACCGCAGATGATCTGCGTGGCGTAAAGATAGAAATTCAAGATGAATCCGGCGCGCGATTCTGGCTCGGTATTCTTATCCCAACATTACTTCCCCTTATTCTTATCATTGCAGTCTTTTGGATTATTTTTCGAAGAGCACAGGGAGGGGCAAATCAGGTATTTAATTTCGGCCGCTCAAACTTAAAACTATTTTCTCCCCAGAAGGATAAAATCACGTTCAAAGACATCGCGGGACTAAAAGAAGCAAAAGAAGAAGTTGAGGAGGTAGTAGATTTCCTAAAAAATCCGAAAAAATTTCTTGAAGTCGGTGCCCGTATTCCTCGCGGAGTACTTATGATGGGCCCTCCGGGATCAGGAAAAACATTACTCGCTCGCGCCATCGCAGGAGAAAGTGAAGTCCCCTTCTTTCATATCTCCGCGTCTGAGTTCGTAGAAATGTTTGTTGGCGTAGGTGCCGCGCGTACACGTGATGCATTTACTACCGCAAAGAAAGCTGCGCCTTCAATTCTCTTTATAGATGAGATTGATGCAATCGGCAGAGAGCGCGGAGCAGGTTTGGGCGGCGGACACGACGAGCGCGAACAGACATTAAATCAAATTCTCGTGGAGATGGACGGCTTTGACCGCGACACGAAAGTTATCGTCATCGCTGCAACTAACCGTCCCGATGTTTTGGATCAAGCACTGCTTCGTCCGGGCCGCTTTGATCGGAGAATCGTTATTGATTTACCCGACATGAAAGACCGCGAAGAGATCTTAAAAATCCACGCGCGCAACAAACCTATGAGTGAAGGTGTTGATTTCGCAAAGATCGCCACACGCACACCAGGATTTTCCGGAGCTGATCTCGCAAACCTCTTAAACGAAGCAGCTATTGCTACTGCTCGTAACAATCGACAAACAATCGCACAACAGGATATTTACGATTCCATTGAAAAAGTCATGCTTGGTCCGGCACGCAAGAGCAGAGTTATTTCAGACAGAGAAAGGAAAGTTACCGCGTATCATGAAGCCGGCCATGCGCTTGTTACCGCCTCCCTCAAAGATTCTGATCCAGTACACAAGGTTTCTATTGTGAGCCGCGGACGCGCGGGCGGATATACTCTCAAGCTTCCTCTTGAGGAAATGCGCCTTAAAACAAAATCACAATTCTTGAATGACCTTGCAGTCATGATGGGTGGATATGTTGCCGAGCACGAAATATTTAGCGATATCTCAACCGGAGCTTCTAATGACCTAAAGGAAGCGTCAGAACTTTCTCGCCGATTAGTAACTAAATATGGCATGAGTAATTTGGGACCTATCACCTTCGGCAGAACTGAAGACATGATTTTCTTAGGTCGCGACATCGCGCATGAGAAAAATTACTCCGAAGAAGTTGCTGGAAAAATTGATCACGAAGTGCATCGATTTATTGAAATTGCACACGCAATGGCGAAAAAAATAATTACTACTCGCACAAAAGTATTAGACGCGATCGCAGGAGCACTTCTGGAAAAAGAAACACTGGAACAAGAAGAGTTTAATCAGATTCTTGAGCCGTTCAATCTGAAACCAATGACGATAGTTGCGTAAACGTATTTCAAAAAATCCTCGCATGGCGAGGATTTTTTGTTTGTTGTCGGCCCAGCAGGATTCGAACCTGCAACCCCCCGTGTATAAGACGGATGCTCTGCCCTTGAGCTATGGGCCGATTTTGTCCGACTCGCTTAGTATAATATGGAGCTAATAAAAACAGTACTTCACTAACGCACTCTCTTGCAAGCCTGCCCACCTTCGGCGGGTTTATCCGTCCTTGGAGGACCTGCCCGCCCGCCTAGACTAGTTACGGCGAGGCTGGCCTCCGGCGGATTTACACGCCGTAGGCGTGATCTTTTCTTTATTGTACAATCGGGATACAATGAGTTCCTGAATATATGCGCGCTTAGCTTCCTCCTTCGTCCGGCAATGCCCTGACTACCTGCCCGAAATGAATTTCATTCAGGCGGGCGGACGGACAGGCAGTGGCCCACTTCGCTTAAGCTTGAAAGAGACAAATAAGAAGTATAGCTCATTTATTCAGATAGTATATTTGCGCGCTTAGCTCAGTGGCAGAGCGACTCGTTTACACCGAGTAGGTCGTGGGTTCGATCCCCTCAGCGCGCACCGCAGAATCCGAACAGGGAAAGGGGTCGGGAAAATCGGGAGTTTTCCCGAGACGGAAGTTATTGAAACCGAGGGGTTTCAAGGAGTCCGGCAAAATCGGACGACGTGAGATCTCCCCTCAGCACGCACATGAATTGGCAAAAAGTAAGAAAATTTTCATCAGTCAATCGTTCTTTAATAATCGGTATTGCCGTGCTCATCGGTTTATTTACGTATGGCTACATACAGACATATTCCCTTGCAAAACAAATAGATCAGCTTTCTTCTGAAGTCGCTTCTACTACTGCCCTATTCGCAACCGCGATTAATACATTAAATGAGAAGACGGGTGCCCTAGAACAAGAATCTCTTGGTATTTCTAAAACACTCTCCATTGCAAATCAGAATATTGAAGGAGTCCAAACGCGAGTCGGCGGCTTTGAACAGACGGTTGGAGTAATATCCAACACGGTTGGAACGCTGGAAAAACTTAGCAAAACCGACCCGGAGCTTTTGCAGAAGTATTCAAAAGTATTCTTTTTGAATGAACACTACGCTCCCGAACGGGTGGTTGAAATTGGCAAAGAATTTCTCTATAGCGAAAACCGACCAGAACAAATACATGAGCGTGTCTTCCCTTATCTTAATAACCTCCTTGTCGCGGCAAAATCAAATGGAGTAACTATCTATGTCAAATCGGCCTATCGCGGCTTTGACGAACAAGAAGCTTTGAAATCGTCCTATACGGTGACTTATGGTGCCGGAACGGCGAATCAATTTTCTGCTGATCAAGGCTATTCAGAGCATCAACTTGGAACAACCGCTGATTTCATAACTACGGGTTTGAATGGACAGCTTTATGGCTTTGATAAAACTCCGGCTTATACGTGGATGCAAAATAATGCATTTAAGTATGGTTTTATTCTCTCCTATCCACAAAACAATGGATACTATATTTTTGAACCCTGGCATTGGAGATTCGTCGGAGTTGCTCTCGCGACATATTTACACGATCAGAATAAGGATTTCTATAATCTTGAGCAGAGGCAGATTGACGAATACTTAGTTAAAATTTTCGATTAGACTTGCTTAATCTTATATTTCAGTTTGTAATAAAATTGCCAGACAAAACCCTGGCAATTTTATTTTTATAGGATACGGCAATTGCCGTATCCTATTGCCGTATATACATTGCCGTATTCATTGCCGCATTCTTCATATGATTGCCGCATTGCCGTATATATTACTAAGTGTAAAACACCTGTAAAACATTTTAGTTCAATAAATCTGTTACAAAATGTTTCACGTGAAACATTTTGTAACAGATTCAGCACATCAAGCGAGCATATTCTATTTATGCATTGTTTCACGTGAAACAATGCATAAATAATTGAGAAACATTAATTTCATAGAAATATCCATTTTCCATAGCAATTTGATGATATTGCGAGAATAAAAAGAATCTCAATTGTTTCACGTGAAACAATTGAAAAACTGGAGTTCGTTCTTTGATCAATGTTTCACGTGAAACATTGTATTCAATTTCTATAAAAAGGAAATTTGCGATACAGAATTGTTTTGCATTGTTTCACGTGAAACAATGCAAAAAATAGAAAACAACAAAAAATACTAAATATAGGGATTATTAGATCCTGGACATGGAATATATTAATAATCACTTCAATATTTAAGATTTTCCCGTGTGAACAATGTTTCACGTGAAACATCTTAACAATTCTAACAATCCACTAATTAACCAAATTGTTTCACGTGAAACAATTGAATTACTTACTTTCAATTTTAATAGAAAATGTGTTTGAATTAATTTGTTATACAGATGTTTCACGTGAAACAATTACATGAGTGAAAATCAGACAGTGGGTAAGATTGGAGAGGATATTGCAGGTAAGTATCTCCAAAACATGGGATGGAAAATTTTGATGCACAATGAATTTGTACCTTTGGGAGAAATAGATCTCATCGCTAAAACCAAGGATGGAACAATCGTCTTCGTTGAAGTAAAAACAATGAAACAGGGAAGCGAGCTTAGCCCTGAAGATAATATGACTCCGCAAAAAATAAAAAAGATGAAGAGATCGGCTTTATTTTATGCAAACCAAAATTCTAAACTTGTCAATAGTTCGAAGGGCTGGAGAATTGATGTTATCACCATACAACTCCCAGATACCGAACTAGAAGGAGACGCATTGACAATATATAAAAAAGATTTTATAGATAAAAACCTCCAGCATTTTGAAAACGTCAATTAAAAAATCGCCCCCGCAATAGGGGACGATTTTTTTTATTTTTCTAGAGTGCAGAAACTTTTTGGTAGAGGTCCTTGTATGCTCGAGCAACATTTTCAAAATCAAAATTCTTTCTCATACCGTTCTCCTGCATTTTCTGGAGATCTTTCGGCTTTTTCATATAGAGCTCGTGCGCCGCGAGTATTTCTTTTTTGAGAGCAGAAACACTGGAATCAGTGAAAACAAATCCCGTCTTGCGATGCTCTACGGAATCTTTTAATCCTCCGGTTGCGCGCACGATTGGTACAGAGCCATACCGCATGCTAATCATCTGACCGAGCCCACATGGTTCAAAACGAGAGGGCATAAAAAAGAAATCGCTTGCGGCGTATATGCGATGAGCGAGAGCTTCATCAAAACCGATTTTCACCCGAATATGATTTGGAAAATTCTTCGCTAATTGAATGAGGTGATCTTCGTATTCCTTAGCTCCGCTTCCTAAGAATGTAAATTGGGCATTCAATTTCGGAAGAAGACTCTCTAAAGCATCAATGATAAGATCAATGCTTTTTTGAGCAGTGAGACGCGCGACGAAACCAAAGAGGGGACCTCCTGTATCATCAAAATGAGAGCTTTCTCGGAACGCAGTGGTATTAACACGCTTCAAATTAAGACTGTCATATGAATACCGTTGCTCAATCAGCGGATCGGTAGCCGGATTAAAGAAGGCATAGTCTATACCGTTTAAAATACCGACAAGCCGGTCACTGCGTTTCTGGATAACTTTTTCTAACCCTGCACCATACTCTTTCGTTTGAATTTCCAGAGCATATGTTGGACTGACCGTTGTTACATAATCCGCGGTCAATATTCCTTCCGCAATAAAGTTATAATCTTTTCCGAAGGCATTAAAGAAAGGCTCCTCATTACTGCCGAAAAGCCAAAAGTCTATATCCGCTTTATTCCATTTGCCTTGATTGCTTAGGTTATGAATAGTGAAGATTGTTTTGATCTTCGGGTTCTCTAACTCTCCCCGAAAACGCGCAATATATGAAGCTAAAGCACCGGTATGCCAATCTTGGCAATGTAAAATATCGGCCTTCAGATAACCCAATTTAATAAGCTCAAAAACAGCACGCGAGAAAAACGTGAATCGTTGAATTTCGTCTTTAGCGCCCGTAAAACCCGTTTGTTCAAAATATGGTTCCGGGCCGTGTGTCCAATATCTTTTATTCTCTACAAGAAAAAGCGGTGTTGTCGTATTAGGAATAACCGTTTCATAGAGAGAAATAACTTCTTCGCTGTTTCCAAGCCGTACTATTATATTATGAGCAATGCGCCGCGCTCCTTTTCTAGGGATAAAACCATAAAAGGGGAGTACCATACCTGCTTCTACACCGATATGAGTGAGTGCCTTTGGAAGAGCGCCCATCACGTCTCCCAGGCCGCCAACCTTTGCAATCGGAGTGAGTTCCGAAGCGACAAAAAGTATTTTCATGCATTTTATTGTATCACAAAAAACACCCCCACCGTACGGGGATGTTTTTTTCTCCTATACCGACTCATAACGCTCCAAGCGAGTATTCTTTTTAAAAACTACTCGCAGGCGCGATAGCGACGAGGACCTAGTTTTGAAAAAGAATGCGAGCTACCTTACGTCATACAAGCGAGTATTCTTTCTAAAAAGGTCATTCTTATAGCTTTTTGAAAAAGAATGCGAGCGTTTTTAATTGCCTCGCTGTTCCGGCTGGCCTCCGCGAATGCGCTGATATTCAGCTTTATACTTCTCTATCGTTTTTTCAACGTCATCATGTGAAATCTCAACGCGCAGGAGATCAATAGCATTAATCGTATCGTAAATATCTAATTTGTTTTTCAATTTATATGCCGCATCTCTCCATAAAATTGCTTTTTCATATTCACCCCGAGCAGCCGCTTCTTTTTCTAGCCCTCCTATCATATCCAGAAAGGCATGAAAAACACCTTCTTCAGCGCCACCTTTCGTTATCGTACGATCATAAAAAGGAATGCGGAGAATTGCTTTCTGATCCCGCATCATTTGGCGAATTTTTCCCGTTCTTTGCCAATTGAAAGCAGTTGAAATTATTTTTTCATACAAATCTCGAGCACGGAACAATTTTGCTTCGGAAACTCCTGGGATTGTTCGGATTGTTTCCAAGAGGCGATACGCACCGTCTTCAATCATCTCTAAACTCCACCACGGTTTTGCGGATGCCCACCAAAAGTGATCGCTCGCAAGCCCTAAATCCATCTTATGCCGTACGCGCTCATAGCGCGGGTGCTTTGAGTCCATCGTATACACTTCTTCAAGGGTCATTTTAACGAGCTCCCACTGCCAAGTATGAATGCGATTTTCCGGATCCGACCACGATAAAAACTGAATTCCCTTATCAATATCTTCTTTACTTGATGCCCACGTAGAAGCAACCGGGCTTACCACTGCCCGCTCTTTAAAATGAGTAGCGAGTTCGGAAACGGTAACGAGATCGAATTTTTTAGATTCCCATACGGAGAAAAGCATTTTCTCAAGCCCGGGGCGGTGATGCCCGAACGTTTCACCGTCCATCGCGGTAAGCAGGTAACGCTTCTTATTCAATTCATCTTTCATTGCCTGCTCTAACGTTTCTGGAGACCGTACGATAGCGCTCATAATCATATTACTCGTTCTCCGCTCACGGAAAAATACACCGAGCTTTGTCCCCTGGATCGTATAAATTTTTGAATAATCCACGGAGCCGGGATTGCCATCTTTCGCGATCTCATCAAGCATAATCCACTTAAATCCCAGAGACTCCACAATAGGAGCAAGCTTTGGATTGTACGCCATTTCTGGAGGGAAAAACCCTTGCGGCGCGTACATATCACCTAAGAAAAATTTATTCGTTTCGTCGTTCGTTTTGATCTGGCGAATAATCTCTTTCTCTTCAAGAAAGGGCAGAAAAGCGTGGTATTTCGCGCATCCGGTAAATTCCAGCCTACCCTCTGATCCTGCTACCCGTAACATATCAATCAAATCCTGGTATCCGTTCTTATCAAAAAGTTCCAAAAGCGCTCCATTAATATTTAATGTAGCCCGCACACGCTTCGCGTCCCGAATATGTTCAAAGATTGAACGGTAGCTTTGTGCGACGATTGCTTCCAAAATATCCGACTGCTGTTCTGCCGGCTGGTAGACGTGTAAGAAATTTGCCCAATACATAAATGGGATTAATTGACTCCGTTGTTATTCAGAGTCTATATCTCGCCGACGGAAACCGACGGCTTGCACAAATAAGCGCGCATACTCATCTGCTGCTTTGCTCCAAGAAAAATCTTGAGCCATCGCATTTTTCTGGATCATGCGCCATACTCCAGTATTTTTGAAATTTTCATACGCTCGCGTAATAGCAATCATCATTGACTGAGGATCAAAATCCGTAAAAACAAATCCTGTTCCGATTTTTTTCTGGACATCACAGTCCTGAACCGTGTCCGCGAGTCCGCCGGTTTTCCTTGCGATAGGAATTGCTCCGTACCGCATGGCTTCAAGCTGAAGAAGTCCTGCCGGTTCAAAACGGGATGGAATGAGGATCGCATCCGCTCCGCCGTGGATAAGATGGGGAAGTACCACATCAAACGAAAGGTGCGTTCCCACGCGGCCCGGATATTTTTTCTCCAGCTCCTGAAAGAAACCCATATAGTGACCTTCCCCTGCACCTAACACCGCAAGCTGGATATTAAGTTCTTTAAATAGCCGATCAGTAATAGAAAAAAGAAGATCGAATCCTTTCTGTCCGCTTAAGCGTGATGCGATAGCAATCAAAAAAGCATTCGCGTCGTCATTAAGTCCAAACCGCGCCTGCAATTCCGCTTTATTCGCTTTCCGCAGGTTAAGCGATGTGACGTCATATGTTTCGCTCAAATACTCATCTAATTCAGGATTATAATTGTCGTAATCAATACCATTCATGATTCCGTACACTCTACTTCTCCGCTCACGCAGCAAATCATCCAAGAGCTCTCCATATTCCGGAGTCATAATTTCCCGAGCATAGGTCGGCGATACGGTACTCACAGCATCGGCATGAATAATGCCACGCCTCATGCCATTTACTTTAAGAAGTCGCGGATCAAAGAACGAAGGGAGAGTTGATTGGCCATCGTCATAATCCATTTCTGTCACGAAACGGTGATCAAACATTCCTTGATACGAAAGATTGTGGATGATAAAAACAGTTGCGATGCGACTTAAAACCTCATCATCTTTATAGGTTGTGCGGAGGTAGTTCGCTAAAAATCCTGTCTGCCAATCAGAAGCAACGATAACATCGGGAACCCAATCACTCTTCTTAATAAATTCCAAAGTGCCGCGCGATAAAAGCGCCCAACGTATCGCGTCGTCACTATATCCATAAATATTGGACCGCTTTTCGTAGTACTCAAGATTTTCTAAAAAATATGTCGTAACAGGCGATCCCAAACCGCTCTCGGCAACAAATTTGCGGACATTGCAGATGAGCTCCTGCGGTTCTTGGGCGTTTGATCCGTCACTGCCGGTAGGTACGGCAAGACCCTCCACCTCCATTTCAGTGGGAAATTTCTCTACATCAATCCCGCCATAACGCGGAATCATTACTCGAGCGTCGTGTCCTAATCTTACTAATTCCCGAGGAAGCGCGAGCATAACCTCGCCGAGCCCTCCTGCTTTTACGAAAGGAACTGCCTCTGGAGCGACAAAAAGTATATTGAGCTTATGCCGCCGCTTAAATAGCGCCATAACAGGGAGTATATCATAAATTAATCCCGAAAAATAATGGGCGATGAATAATAAATAATGAAAGATAAAGAACTAACGACTGACGACAAATAACTTTTTTGCATCATTCGCATTATAAATTTCGCATCTCAAGGAGCGAAGAGCGACGAAGATGTCGCGGTTTAGCAAAACGCGACGAACTTTATATTACATATACGCTCTCTTTTTTTTTCTAAAACAACATGCTACCCTAAGGCAAGATTATCGATGAAGCGAAGAGTGACGAAGATGTCGCAGTTTACCAAAACGCGACGTACAACACTGTAACGCGCCCATAGCTCAGTCGGTAGAGCAGCTCCCTCTTAAGGAGACGGTCCCTGGTTCGAATCCAGGTGGGCGCACAAATGAATACGATCACGCTGAAAACAAACCTCGGACAGATACGGGGACTCAGCAAACCATTCCTCTCAAAATTAGAGAAGTTGGGTATTCTTACCGTTCAAAATCTTCTGTGGCATTTTCCCTCACGCTACGAAGATTTTACCCGTGTCGCTTCCATCGCAGATCTCGCTCTCGGAGAAACCGCAACAATACAAGGCATTGTAAAGAAAATAGAATCGCGGAGAACATGGCGGAGAAGAATGACGCTCGTGGAAGCTGTTATTGCCGACTCAAGCGGAGGAATAAAAGCAGTCTGGTTCAATCAGCCATTCATCGCAAAAACGCTTCAGATCGGTATGGAAGCAAACTTTGCCGGAAAAGTTTCTTCTCGCGAAGGTTCACTCTATCTTGCAAGCCCTTCATATGAACCGGCACAAAGCACCGGAGGGAATAGGCACACCGCACGTCTTGTTCCGGTCTATCCCGAAACAAGAGGTCTTACTTCGCGCGGCATCCGTTATCTTGTAAAACCAATTCTCCATGTTCTTGGGGCATTGCCTGATTTTCTCCCGGAAACCGTCCGAAGAAGCGCCGGCATGCCAGAGCTTAGAGATGCGCTCCGTTCAATTCATTTTCCGGAAACCATTGAAGAGGCGGAGCTTGCCCGCCGAAGATTCGCGTTTGAAGATCTTTTTTTACTTCAATTACTGCATGCAAAAATGCGAGAAGCATTAGGGCGAGCGAAGGCAATTCCCATTCTTCGAGATGAACTTACAGCGAGTATTGCCATGAGTCATCTGCCTTTTACGCTCACTGCGGCGCAATCGGCATGCACTGAACAAATCCTTGCTGATATGGCAGAACCCCATCCGATGAATCGACTATTGCAAGGGGATGTCGGATCGGGAAAAACAGTTGTTGCCGCGATTGCGGCACTGCTCGCCGTACGACAGGGATATCAAGTCGCCTTTATGGCACCGACAGAAGTTCTTGCTCGGCAACATTATAGAACGCTCTCCGACACACTAGGCAAACTTCTCCGCGAATGGAACATTCCACTCCATCTTTTAGTAAGCGACTTGGAACCGAAAAATAAAAAAAGAATACTTACTGGTATCGCTGATGGCTCTGTCAAACTCGTTTTCGGAACACATGCACTCATTGAGAAAAATGTTTCATTTAAAAATCTCGCGCTCGTCATTATTGATGAACAGCACCGATTTGGCGTAGAGCAACGATCTCGTCTCGTGGGCGTAAAAAAAGAAAATTCTGTTTTGCCACATTTTCTTTCCATGAGTGCGACTCCTATTCCACGCACGCTTTCACTCGCCCTCTTTGGCGATTTAGATCTTTCTGTTGTAAACGAACTTCCAAAAGGACGGCGTAGCATTAAAACCCATATTGTTCCTCCGGAAAAAAGAACTGGAGCGTATGAGTTTCTACGAAAACAAATTGCGGAAGGACGCCAAGCGTTTATTATTTGCCCACGCATAGAAAAAAATGAAACAGGGGATGATGAAAAGAAAAAAATAAATACCGCATGGCTAGACGCAAAAACAGTAACCGAAGAATATAAGCGACTTTCGGAAACAATATTTCCCGAACTTTCCGTTCAGATGATCCACGGACGGATGAAAGGAAAAGAGAAAGACGCCGTCATGCGCGCGTTTAAAGCAGGGGAGAGTAATATTCTTGTTTCAACTTCCGTAATTGAAGTTGGCGTAGACGTGCCGAACGCAACCGTGATGCTGATTGAAGGCGCCGAACACTTTGGTCTTGCTCAGCTTTATCAATTCCGTGGGCGCGTGGGCCGTGGAGAGCACCAGTCCTATTGTTTTTTATTTACTGAATCAGAGAGCGAGGGGGTGCAGAGTCGCTTAAAAGCTCTGATTGCTGCGAAAAACGGCTTTGAACTTGCAGAACACGACCTTCGCCTACGCGGGCCCGGACAATTTTTTGGAAGTAGCCAAACGGGAATTCCTGATATCGCCATGCAAGCCCTGCGTGATCCACATCTTCTCCAAAGCGCTCATACTGCGGCGAAGGCAACACTCGCCTTAAGTCCCGATCTTTCTGCTTTTCCACTCCTCGTAGAAAAAATGAACACGCTCCATAAGCAAATTCACTTGGAGTAATCCACAGGGCGCGTTCGCAGACTTCAACTCTCTACGTTATACTGAAGCTATTAAAGTAATGCCTGAAAAAAAATCTCCTCAAGATTTCGATCATCCAACACACAACACTCTTGTCGCAATAGTTTTTGTCGTCATTCTTATTGTTTTGATATTTTTCATTGCTATCATGCGACGCGATAATGTTACGAAAGACGTTCCGAAAAGACCAGCGGAACTAGACCAAGAACAAGTACTGGAAAATCTTACCGCACCGTACGATGATTCTGCTTCATATCCTGATCCCAAAATTATTGATCGTCTTACCGCCCAATAAATGGATATGCGAAATATAACCAAGCAAATTATTTTTAACTCTATCTTCTTTGTTTTAGGTATTTCTCTTTTCTTTCTTGCACGTACGAGCTATGGCGGATGGATCAATTTTTCAAACAATAATCCACCGCAACTTAATGTTGCCGAACCTCTCAATGTCGGCCCAGTCGGACAAACAAAACTCGGACGCCTTGATCTTAATACAAACAAAACCGCACTTTCCGGCCTTGAACTTATTTCAGGACGAGTAGGTATTGGCACTAATAATCCGCAGGAACTTCTTGATGTAAATGGGAACGTTGGTCTTACAGGGAGTCTTGTTATGAGCGGTGGTTTTGGATCTAAAGACGATATTCTTGCGAACGTTAATGCCCTCCAGCAATTATGGGTATCGGACATTGCATGGCTGACCATACAACGCATAGACACTTACGACGCCGCATATGGCGGGTGTATGGAGATATTCCCCATTTGTCCTTCAGGATGGATCATGCATGAACTCTTTCCAGTAAGCCCACCTCCCTGCACCGAAACTCTCGGCACATCTTCTATCGGCAAACAGACAAGAATATGTAAAAAGGGTTTTTAAACACGTATGAAAATTTTTACTACATCCCCGTTTATTATCTCTTTATTTGCACTCTTTGTTGCGAGTGGAGTTGTTGTATATGCCGCTCCATGGAAGAATCCTTCAAATCCTTATCCGGGAGGAGGAGTGTCTGCTCCACTCAATACCACCGCAACGGGGCAGGCAAAATCGGGGGGGGTGCAGTTGGGAGACGGTATACAGACGATAGCTCTTACCGTTGACGGCAATCCGCCATCCGCAAGCGCTCCGGCAGGAACCGGCTTAGTTACTATCGCGCCCCCCATCATCGGTACATTCCCAGAAATCGCGAAGCTACAAATATTCTCTGGCAATCTTCGTATTGATAATGGAGCGTTCGTACCAAATGGAGCTGCGGGCGTGAATGGGCAAATACTTTCACGAACCGGAAATACCGTAGAATGGCGCGATCGATTTTCCTGGATGACGCTCGTGGGAGGCATTGGTGTCGGAGGATGCACAGGAGCTCCACCACAAGAATGCAGCGACCTGGGATACACGGAATACAGCGAGCTCTGTTTGTCAGACTCATCCTACCCGAATCATTACTATCGTATTCGTTCATGCTACGCCGTATTTTAAATGGAACTATGAAACGATATTTTTTCTTTCTTTTGTCTGGATTTGGACTCGCTTTTGTTTTTATCACCTACGCCACCCCCTGGAGTGAACCGTCCCAAGGAGCTCCACAAGGATCAGTGCCAGAATCAGCGATCAATGAAAGTTCATTATTACAACAAAAACAAGGGGGTATCGCTTTAAATACTTCACAAAACGCACCTACTACCCTCGTTGTTGCAGGAAATGGACCGAGCGTTGGACGGGTTGGTATTGGAACAGTAAACCCTGCACATAAGCTTGATGTGATTGGTAGCATCTCTATTGGAGGTGGAGGAAGAATTTCTGCAAATGGGTCATTTGGCGCTATCAACACCGTTCTCGCCAAAACTACAAACGGTATGTCTTGGCAACCACGATATGTATGGCTTACATTACTAGGAAGCGTTCCGTCTACCGGAAGCGGAGAACTCACCTGCGATGTTTCAGTTTCTAATGCTTCTGCTTCTAAAGGAGATGGAGTCCAGATTTCTTGGGATTCTATGAATGCCGTGGATTGTACCGGATCGGACGGACTCGCCGGTCAGAGCGGAACGAGCGGATCTATGAGCCAAACGATCAGTAAATCAACAATATATACCATTATGTGTTCCGATACTCTAGGGAATACCTGTGAAGATTCAGAAACGATCATCGTGGATGATGATGGCGTAGGCACATCTGGAGGCGGGGGTGGTGGGCCATCGTTTGGAGACCCTGGCACACTTACATCATGTGGCGGAGCAAGCGCTCCAATGTGTGCTGGCGTTTGTACGGGCAAAGCTAATGTTTGCTCTCCGGGGACGGGCGGTGGTTGTTTTTGCGAAATTTTTGAGCCACCTGACACATCATCGGTTCAACTCTATGAAACGTTGGTTGATAAATCTGTCGTTCTTTCAGAGCTATTGGACGTAAATTATTTCAACCCGATTCCAGACGCTGAAGCCTCAAATCACTGCACCGGAACACCCCTGTCATGCCCATCTCTTTGGACAGAAAAAAATAGTATTTGCTCTGATGTGAGCGGAACACCGGTTTGGATTACAAATTGTTATCGCGCATTATAATGAAATTTCTCTTAAGACATAGCGGGAGAAGAATCGTTCAACTCGTGATGCTACTACTATTTTTTAGCGCCATATCCGTTGCTTATGGTACTCACTCTAATACCCTTCATTGGCTCTGGGGAGGAAGCACAAACGATCTACAAGGAGGCCCCAGCCTTGAAACAGCAACAGGTGTTGGATGGATAAGTCTTACGAGCAACAATCCTACCGGCTCATCCATTGAATATGGCGTTACTATTCCAACAAGCGATGGACCTGTGACAGGATACGCATGGTCATCTAATCTTGGCTGGATTGATTTTAATCCGACAGGTCCCTATCCTGCACCGCCCAATACGGGAGCGATACGCAATGGAGATAATCTCAGAGGATGGGCTCGTATTATGAGCATTGCTGATGCAAAAACCGTTGGTAATTCTGGAGGATGGGACGGATGGATAAAACTAAAGGGTAATGCAGGAGATTTAACTCCTTATGGGGTAACGCTTGTGACTGATGCGAATCAAATCTCTCCTTTTGATAACCGATTTCAAGGACATGCGTGGTCAAACGAATTAGGATGGATATCTTTTGGCAATGACGCTTCCACAAATCCCCCTCTTGGCATTGTTTCTCTTGGCAACATTCCTCCCCCAGGACTTACCCTTACCTGTTCAGGATCTCCAAACCCTGTAACACTCTCAAACGGATTAGCATCCGTCGCATGGACTGCGTTTGCGAGCAACGGCGTTCAGCCATATACATATATATGGAATTCTCTTGGCGGTGGTTCTCCTAATAGTGGTTCTGGACCGTCAATAAATACGGAATATAACTCTATAGGAACAAAAACCGCCGATGTTATGGTTACTGACTCTACGGGAGAAGAAGTAAACGGTGTGTGTGAGGTACAAGTAAATGGGGAAAAAGATTTTGATATTAAGGAAATTATCCCGTTCTTCTAGAGTGTGGATAACTTGAGTTGACGGTTCGGCGAATATTCCCGATACTAAGGTTAGTTGTTTCCCAACTAAATACCTTTACCCAACTCCCTTCGCCACGCGAGGGAACTACGTAGGAACGATATGTTCCAACCCCATCACTAAGGCTCAAGCTTACGCGAGAGACCTTCAACCAATCAACGACGCTGCCACCCGCAGCGTCGGTTCTTTTTTTATATGAGTATTTGCAAAACACCCCTCCTAGGCATACAGTAAGAGCCGTGTTCATTCCCAAGATAACTAGAGAAAGGGCCGAGCCATGTTCACACCCATCATGCTAACTGCATGGGGCGATATGCTTGTGCCGCCCCAAGAACGAAGAATATTTAGTCGCAACGACGAAATGCAGGGACCGTTACTCAATGACTACGCCGATCTCAAGAATCCGCTAGGGGTTCATGAAAACTGTCCAAACGAAAAGAAGCCTTATAGCGCCCTCATTTTTCGCCACACCGTCACCATTGCTCCTTACGACATTATTGTCTGCGCCCTCTGTGAGCTCCGTATCATGATTCCGAAAGAAATCAGAACCTATGGAAGTCTCCGTGAGTATTGCCACGACAAAATTAAAACCCCCTAACCATATAGGTAGGGGGTTGTTTATTGGGTGCCTGATGGGAATCGCCTCTCGGCCTACTGACCTCGAAACCTTCGACCCCTCTTCGGGGTCTGCGGCCCGCGATCCGACACGCCATTAAGCATCTCTATAGAAATAAAAATGACCGGGATAAACCAGGTCGTTTTTATTTCTGTGGGTGCCTTACTGGATGTGTTTAGAACCGTAGATTGGAAGAAAATAAGCGAGGATTTGAATTTTCTTGAAGTTCCACATGTATCTATTCTCCGCTAAACCTATGACTTAATTTAGAATAAAGGATTATTTCACCATACCCTTAACACTCTTTATTGTTTTGAGGATTGACAATCTTAATTGACAGAGGGGAATTGGGTTTGCGATAATGAAGAAAAATATGAAGAGGTTAAATAAACGGATGAGTAGAATAAGTACCTCCTTCCTCGTAGGAATAACCGCTTTTTCTTTGGTTTTTCCTTCTCAGATATTTGGTCAAATTATTGATGCATCTCCCGAAGTAATACAGGCGCCGATTCAAAAATCGGCGTTTTCTATTGATGTGCCGTCTTTAGATAATAGTAATACTACAGATACGATTAGTACTGATTCAGATATATCCGGCAATGTGGCAAACGTTTCTTCTCGAACTGCGGCAATGCCAAGCGTTGAAGAAAGGTCTTCTGGCGGAAGTAGTAATTCGGGAGATAGTCGCGGGACTACAAAATCTGCCTCAGACATTCCATACTCAACGGTTCAGCCCATAAACACAATACGGCAAATAAAACCACAGGCTAATCTTTCTTCGGGCGCATATGTATACCGCTATCCAATTCAACTACCTCCTGGTCGCAATGATTTTACTCCTGATCTTGCGATAGTATATAACTCACAGGATCGTTCAGATGGTACCTATATTGGATATGGATGGAATCTCGATGTTCCTTATATTATTCGTGAGAATAAATATGGAAACGAACGAATGTATGATACTCCATACGAGAGTTTCTTATCATCTCTTGATGGATCTCTCGCGTATATTTCAAATGATCAATTCATAGCAAAAACAGATACTGGTGCTTTTAATAAATATACATACACCACTTCTTCAACGGAAGATGATCATTGGAAGGTCGAGACTAAGGATGGTGTAATGTATTTTTTTGGGAGTGCTTCAACTACGCGCATTGCTTCTCCCTACGCAACTTCAACCGGATACAAATGGATGCTTGATCGAATAAAAGACGCAAACGGTAATGAGATTTTATATACCTATACCGCTAATCAAGGTCAAATATATCCATCTAAAATTGAATATGCGTACACAGACGCTCCAGCAACCACTACTCCAATCTTTTCAATCAGTTTTGGTTGGGTTGGAAGACAGGATGATCAAAAGTCTTATTTTGCTGGATTTAAAGTTGAAACAAGGAACCGCTTAAATAATATCGATATTAGAGAAAATGGTGTTTTAGTGCGACGCTATGTCGTTACTTACGATGACAATTCTCTTACAGGGCGTTCACGTGTCAGTTCTATCCGAGATCAGGGCGATCCTTTTGGAACTCTTATTGAACTTACTACAAATTTTCAATATACCTCGAGTAATTTCTCGTTTGCTTCAAGCACAGCAGATATAACGATTAGAAGTCTTGATTATACTAATGGCGTCATTGTTACCGATGTAGATGGTGATGGTTATGCTGATGTCTTGCAATCAACTCGTATTGAGAATCCATCAACCATTGACAAAGAATATGTTTGGATTAATCAACACGATAATACATTTGCTACATCCACAAGTTGGCAAATACCACACAAACAAGGTGGTGTTGTGCTTATTCGAATTTGCACGCGATTGGATGCAGGAAGTTTTTGTAACGCAGATGGTACGATTGTTGCGGATATTAATGGTGATGCAGAAAGTGATTACGTCTATGGCCCTGTATCACCCCCATTTACGTCAGAAGTTCATATAAATAGTGGTACAAATTGGCAGTATGACTCTTCCTGGACTGGTGCTGTGCCGAAGCTTGATCCTGATAGTCTTGATCGTCCCATGGTAGGAGATATAAATGGCGATGGACTTTTCGATCGACTTCGTACTATTGGTCCTCTCCCATTTGAAATAGATCGAAATAATGGAATCGATTTTTCTTTCTTTACGATGCCATCTGAAGTACCGGATCAACTTGGTATTCGTGCAGTTGATATGAACCACGATGGATTGACTGATATTTTTAGGGCGCTTAAAACATTTGGTGGTTCATATGATGCAAAAATATATATCAACCAAGGAGCAACGTCTTCAGTAGTGACTTCTTCTACTGGCTTCACATATGATTCAGGGTTTACAAATTTACGATCAGGGGATTCGAATATGTTTGAAGATTTTACAACCGGACCCACGGGAACGTTTATTGCTGATATGAACGGCGATGATCTTCCCGATATGTTTTCAAGTATTGGTAAAATATTTCTTCATCGATGGGATCACTATCTTAATGCAGGAGATTTACAAGTTGGAATATCAAGCGATACTATTGTTCGCCAGGTTGGTGATATTAATGGCGATGGACTTCTAGATATTATTCACAGCGTTTGCAATCCTGATTGTGTTGCTGATATTTTCTTCAATACTGGCAACACCCCAGACTTACTTTCAAAAATTACTCTTCCTACGGGTGGCGTCATAACAACCTCATATGAGGCTTCATCTCAATACAAAGACGCAGGGGGTAATCTCTTAAATCCAGAACTTCCCTTTACTACTCAGACAATTCAAGCGGTGGGAGAGACAGACTCAGTGACGGGTACGGTCAGTACAACAACATATAGTTATGCAGGTGGACATTATTTCTTCAAAGACTCTTTCGATCGCAGGTTTGCAGGTTTTGAAACCGTTACCAAGATCAAACCAGATGGAACTGAGGAGATAACCTATTTCCATCAAGGTGACACCGCGAGTACAACGTTGTATGAAGATTTAGATCATCATGCAAAAATCGGAAAAGCTTATCGCATAGATCGCTTGGATTCAAATGGAAATTTGATGACACGAACAACTACGAAATGGAATGCAGCAACAACTTCCATTGACACTGCTTTTTTAGTATATCCATCGCAAATTATCACAGAGACTTATGACGGGAATGGAACGCATAGAGACGTGGCAAAAACTTTTTCATTTGCAACTACAACAGGAAATCTTACTCAAGAAAAAGAATGGGGTGAAGTAACCGCATCTGATCCATTAACCTTTAGCGACATAGGGGATGATGTTCGTACCACCGACTATGATTATGCAGAAAGTAGTACGGATTATATAAAGTTATTATCACAACAAACCGTTAAAGATTATGCCAATACTACTGTTGCAGATCAAAAGATAACATACGACGATTTATCGTTTGGCGAAGTATCAGTGGGCAATCCAACTAAAAAAGAATTTTTGATAGAAGGCACAACCTATGCCTCTACTACGCATGTGTATAACAGTTTTGGACTTATGCTCTCCGATCGTGATCCAAACTACAACGAAACAACGTACGTATATGACTCATTAAATCTTTATCCAGAAACGACAACAAATGCTTTAGGCCACGAGACGGAACGCTTGTATGACTATTCTTCTGGGCAACCTACGCAGACTATTACTCCCAATGGAGAAATATATGAAACCGTCTATGATTCACTGGATCGCATAAAGACCCAAAAATCTCCCGACCCTCTTACAGGTGCACTCGTAACGATAAAGACTATTACCTATACCGACACAGCAAATCAATATGCTGTTCAAGAAACGAACAATCTTTTACCCGCTCTTTCAACTGATATAAAAACATACTTTGACGGCTTCGGGCGTGCTATCCAGACCCGCTCTCGCGCAGAGGATAATGGTGGCACAATCTATGCGGTACAAGACACGGTATATGACGAACAAGGTCGTGTAGAAAAAGAGTCATTGCCGTATTTCAGTTCTGGCGTAAATAAAACATCTGCGACAACAACTGCTTCGCTGTATGCTTCATATACATACGATGCATTGGATAGAGTAGTGAACGTTGATCAGGTGTTTGGTGATACGGCAACAACATACGACAACTGGTACGCCACTACTACCGATTCAAACAATAATAAAAAAGTTTTTAGTCGCGATGCTTTTGGGCGTCTGAATCGTGTGGATGAATATGCCACAACCTCTCCGTATGTCACTCGCTATGAATACGATACTCTCGGTAACCTCATAAAAATCATCGATGCTGAAGGTAATGTCCGCAATTTTGAATATGACATGCTTGGGAGGAGAACCTTTGCCGAAGATATGCATGAACTATCCGATATTTATTTTGGAACAACAACGTACGCGTATGACTTTGCCGGTAATCTTACGGAAAAAAAGAAACCAGATTTTTCTACCGTAACGTACGCATATGACACATTAAACAGAATAACAAGCGAAAACGCATCGCTTACGTCGGGTTTGGAAGCAGAATACACTTACGACGCCTGCTCCCAAGGTGTGGGTCGCCTCTGTATCGCAACGACAACAACTATTACGGCGGGAAAGATGGTTTTGAACAACCGCTATGACTATGCGGGGAATATCGGTAAGGAAACCAAAATAATAGACGGTAATGTATATCTTACGGATTATACCTACGACTATCTTGGTAACCCGCTCACGATCAAGAATCCGAATGATGCCTTGATTACGTACGAATACAACAATGCAGGGCATCCTGAAGCGGTGTACTGGAAAGAAAGTGGGGTAGCGACTACTACGATTGTTTCTGATTTTGACTATGCGCCGACTGGGGACGTGACGTTCCAAACAAACGCGAATGGCACAACGATAGAGAATGCCTATGATGAGAATGAACTCTATCGTCTGAAAAGGAAAATCATAGATGATGGAAGTAATACGCTCCAGCAATTTCTCTATACCTATGATGCTGTTGGGAATATTACAAAAATCGCTGTCTTTTCTGACACGGCAACATTGCCGAATCGTGTGACCGATTATGAATACGACAGTCTCTATCGTCTCGCAAGCTCAACCGTAAACGCTTCGTCTACAAACATCTTTTCTGAAATTTTCACCTACACTCCCGTTGGTAATATCCTCACTTCTCCCGAAGGCGTGTATTGGTATCAAGGGACAACTACAGCTAATTTTGCAAACCCACATGCGGCTACGAGGGTAGGCGCAGAAACCTTGACCTACGACAAAAACGGTAATCTCGTAAATCGTACCGGCAATCTTACCCACACCTGGGATTGGAATAATAGATTAGTAAAAATCAAACTCCCATCTCAACAAACTGGAGGATTCTCCTCTCAATCCTTCGGAGGACCTGGGCAACAAACAAAATATGCAACGTATGGATATGATACAAGCGGCCAAAGGGTTTATTCCCACGTAACAAACCTTGCCACGACCACATACCCATCTATCTACTTTAACGAAGAAGGAAGTGCCACAACCACAGAACATATCTTTGTAAACGGCATACCGGTAGCTACGGTGGTCATAGGGACAGGAGATCCTACTATCCTATGGAATAGCTCCGATCATCTCCGTTCAACATCGTTAGTAACCGATGACTCTGCTAACATTACGGAAGAAGTGGGGTACACTGCGTTTGGATCACTCAAGAATGATGTTGGTACAACGATTGAAAAAAGGAAGTATACTGGACACGAATACGATGCAGATGCTCTAGACTATACGTATGCGAAAGCGAGGTATTTGAATACTAATTGGGGAAGGTTTTTAAGTGAAGATCCATCGTATCTTGCGATCGGTGATATAAACTTTGAAGATAGATATGGCCAATCTTTAGAGAGCGTGCTTAGCGATCCCCAGAGCTTAAATTCATACTCTTACGTAAAAAATAATCCGATAAATCTAATTGACCCAGATGGTGAAATTGCCATTCCTTTCGCATTGCCAGTCTTCTTTGTAGCACCTCAAGCATTCTTGATAGGCGTAGCCGTTGTGGGTGTCGGTGCGCTTGTGGTCGGTACTGCGGCACTACTTCGAAACAATGATGGATTGAGTCAGAGACCATTTGAACAGAGTCGACTTGTGAGGGGTCCTGAACAGGCAAAAATTTTTAACAATGAACCTCCAAAATTTGATCCAAAGTGGCCTTTATGGAAGATTATAGGCGCTGTGTGTAGCGTTGCTTGCCCAGCAATAGCTCAACAGATTGAAGATTATAAGAAATTTAATGAGGGAATACAAAATTTTAAGGAAGGAACTCAAACTCCTCAAGGGAACGCTCAAAATAATACAAATCAACAAAATATAATGATGAACGGCGATTACACTACTAAACTTTATACCACTCCTAGTGGGGCAGTGATAGATTGGTGGGGCAACATCATTTCAGGACCAAAAAATTAATCTTTAATATTTATGAATTCAATAATTTTCTATATAATTTTTTATTTAGTAGGAACGAGTATTTGTTTTTACGCATGGTCAAAAAAACAAGGAAAAGATTTTTTTTGGCTTGGTTGGGTAGGTATAGGTTTTATCATCCTAAATGTGACTAAATATATATTACGTACCTTTTCTAATTTTTCTGCAGGATATGAATTGCCTATATATTTAATATCTTCAATTCTTTTGCTAATAACTTTTTTCTTTATAATAAGAATATTTTTGGAATATTTAAAAAAATAAACCGAATCATCACTAACCGGGGCAGTTATAGATTGGTGGGGTAATATTATCTCAGGATCTACAAACTAATTATTAAATTTTATGAGCATAGAAATATTAAGATATATAGTCCCATTAATCCTCATTGTTGCTAGTTATTGGGCTTGGAAAAAATATCAAGATAAAGATTATTTGTGGCTTGGTATCGTTGCTGGAATAAGTTTTATTCTTAAAACAATAGATTTAATAATAGAAACTATTTTTGAATCATCAGCAAAAATACTCATGACTGAAAGTATTGTTTCAATGATTGCCTTAGTTATACTCATCTTATTTGTTTTAAAAATTGCATTTAGGAATTTTAGAAAGAAATAGTGATATTAAAATATAGTAATGAATGGTGATTACACTACCAAACTTTATACCACTCCTAGTGGCGCAGTAATAGATTGGCGGCCTTACTGGATGTGTTTAGAACCGTAGATTGGAAGAAAATAAGCGAGGATTTGAGTTTTCTTGAAGTCTCACATACGTCTACTCTCCACTAAACATTGGAAAGCCTAGTCTTTTCCTTTTAGTTTCGTCTCGGAACATATTTTCTTTAATTCCGCATAGCTAGGCATACGCTTAAATTTCCGATAAAATCCGACAATCACTTTTAAGTAATCGTTGGGCATACTCTTATGTATAGTGAACGTTCGTTCAATAGTGAAGTTACGTCACCCGAGGTGCTATTTCCCTTACTATTGAAGCCAAGAATAAATCTTATTCACACCTTAATAGGGCTAAAAAGTGTCTAACTTTAAGTGTTTCGAATAAGAAAAACTGATCAAAGTGTTATATAAAGGCTATGCAAAACAGGTGCTTGTAATTACTTATATAGTATGATATACAAGAGATATTAAAGTGAAATAAACACCCTTGTGAATAATATGGACGAAAAAGCTATAGCATACGTCAAGAATCAAATCCAACAAAACTCAGACCGATTACTCCCTTACACAAGGCCAACGCCTAATTTTTCCTATCCGAAACGTTATGCGTTTTTTAGAATAGAAAAACTAATAAAGGGATTTTTATCTGGCGGTAGAGACCAACGCTGGGTCGTTATGCCTGGACTTCGTGGCGTTGGCAAAACAACCATACTCGCACAAATCTACTATAAATTTAGAGAGCAACTGATTGCCAATCATATCATTTATATCTCCATTGATGACGTTATGTCTACGATTGGGATTTCATTGCGGGAAGTATTGGAAGCTTATGAAAAAATACTGGGTAGTCCCCTAGAACAAGTTAAACATCCTGTTTGTCTTCTAATAGACGAAATTCAGCTTGATGTAAATTGGGCTCTTTACCTGAAAGCTTTGCATGATAGAGCTAGAAATATTTTCATTGTCTGTACCGGCTCATCCGCCGTACTTCTACAAACAAATCCTGATATTGCCAGACGAGCGGTCATAGAAAAATTGTATCCATTAAGCTTTGGAGAATTTAAGATGATCGAAAGTAATGTATTTCCGACACCTCAATTGAAGCAAGAGATTAAAAATGCATTATATAGCAAAAAGACTGCTAAGGATGTTTTTGAAGAACTTAAGAAGATTGAACCAAAAATAAATGAATACTGGAAAAAAATAGATAGTAATGATGTAGATAAATTTCTTACGGTTGGAACTCTCCCATTCGCCATAAAAACAATGACTCAACCTCAAGCCTACGAAGCCATTTCTCAATTACTTGATCGAATGATAACAAAGGATCTTACAGGATTAGGGAAATTTGATATAAAAACCCTAAGCTCTATCAAGAGACTACTCTTTGTAATGGCAGATGCTGATTCACTCAGCATTAACAAGGTTAGCTCTATTCTAGGATTTACTAATGTAACCCTTGTAAATGTACTAGAGGCATTAGAGAAGGCCGAGTTAATCATTCGTGTGCCAGCTCATGGCTCAGGCGCAGCTACAGCTAGAAAACCAGCTAAATATCTCTTTATGAGTCCGGCAATACGAATGGCTTTAGTTAGCGTTGCCGGAATAAAAGGAGCTTTCTCTGCAAAGAGGGGCATACTTCTAGAAGATGTTGTTGGCCTCCATTTCTATCGCGAGTTTCTCACCACTGGCGTAGGCATTCTTACTCATCACAGCGCGGCAGAAACGGCCGATTTTATCTTTCAAATTCCAGACAAACTAAGAATAGCAGTTGAGATAGGTTCGGGTTCAAAAAATGTTAGCCAAGTCGTGAAAACAATGGAAATGGTGAGTTGTGATTTTGGTGTGGTTATTAGCTCTGATGAGTTAGAACTTCACGAAAGATTGAATATTGTTAAGGTACCTATTCCATATTTCTTAACGATGTAAATCGAATATTTTATGCTTCCTAAAGATGTAATGAAAGAAGTAAGCGATGTTAAAAAACTTCCCTATTGGCGTGAAGAATACCTATATATTCTAAAAAACTTGTTGCTTGGCCAACAAGCAGCAAAGAAAGCCGTTTCAAACGCCTACTATCTCCTTCCACCAAATTTTGACTACGCTACGACTTACGTTTGGCTAGGCAGGATCGCTAAGCAACTTGATTTCACTTTCAACGGCAAATTTCATAGGGATATTTATGAGAAATATAATCCTGCGAATTTTAAGGAGCTGCAAGAGTATATTGAGAAAAATCCTGAAGCCGGGAGTGTAAAATTCTTTAAGAATATTCTGGAAGATAGGTTTACTATAATTGATTTTGCCGATCGTGTTTTAACAAGGCATTTCGAAAGAATCTTCGAATTTATTGAGTTTGAGACTGCCCTAGACAAGAAAACTGAAAAGAAAATAGAAAAATACCTAAACGGCTATATAAAGCTTTTTATGGAAGATAAGTTGAAATCAGAAACTAAAAATTATGTTCTTTATAAAGAGATGAAGAAATCCATGCTTAGTGGCTTATTGGACCTATATAAAAAGTATGGAGATGATTTTATTATTGATAAAGGTAAGATTATGGATTTTCATTTCAACAATGAATATCAATTCATCCATACTGTATTAGCATTGGAGTATGAAGGATTTATAAAATTGGACTATTTTTGGGTTGTTGATTCGGATAAGAATCCGAATAGTTTGTCATCGAAAGATTTAAAAAATGCTAAAGCTAATATAACAATCAAAGAAACCTTTCTTAGCGAGGCCGAAAAGAATGACTACTCTTCTCTCGTGAGCAAACTATTTCTTCCAAAGCAAGAGATAATCCCTCAATTAAAGTTTGATCCTATCAAATCTCTGCTGTTTGTTGGGTCAGTAAAAGTTATGTTAAGAAATCATAGTAATCAATATGAACTATTAAAAATAGCTTTTAAAAATCCGGATGATGCCTTTAGAGAGTGGTTCTACTCTGAAATTGCAGAAGAATATGAGCCCAATCAAGAACCAAATGAAAAAAGATTCGAAAATGCCGCTTATCAATTAAATAGCAAAATAATTCGTGAGACAGGACTAAGAGACGTGATGGAGGTAAAAAAACGCTCTGTTATTTTTAATCAAAAATATAAAGGGAAGACTTAAGTCTTTTTTAAGGCAACTTAAATTAAGTAAAGAATAGACTGGCTCTAATGCCAGATTTTTTTGCATCCAAAAAAGACGAAAAGGCATTGCTTGAAAAGCTATCCGGCAGAGAACTTTCCGAGCAAGAAGCCTTTGAAGCCAAGCAGGATTTGCTCGGCGCTTTTGGCTGGCTTTTAGAGATGGATAAAAAACAAAACCCTCACCTCTATGAAAATAACCGAGATTAATATCATCCCTATTAAGCCCAAAGAAGGCCTTATTGGCTTTGCGAGCGTAGTGCTCGATAACTGCCTTTATCTAGGCTCTATGGGCATTTATAGCCGATTGGACGGCACAGGATACCGCATAACCTATCCCACGAAGAAGGTGAGCGATAAAGACATAAACATTTACCACCCCATAAACCGTGATCTGGGTAAGGCCATTGAAGAGGCTATTACCGACAAAGCACGAGAGATATTCATCTAGGAATTAAAAGCTAAAGAAGTAATGAAATGCTAGACACCGTGATTTTAAACATCCCGAAAAGCCAATTCACTATCTTAAAAAAAGATCGGTTTCATTTGATTGGCTCAAAGCCGAACCTATACGGAGGTAGCATCTATCGGTTATACGCCAACAATGCCACGGCGGCGGAAAAGAAAGCTCTCATCTATCGGCCACAATTAACGCTCATAGATCGACTTGGCAGAGGAGAGCATCTTAAAATTCAATTTTCGGCGCAGACAATCCTTCTCGGCAACAACTTACAAGAAGTAAGTGAAGCGAATTTCGGGGATGAGCTTGATGTTTTAAAGAAATCGCTTTCCGAAATGGGGGTTCGCACAGAAAAAGAGTTTTTAAAATATGCGAGTGCTATGTCTTTTCATCCAGCAAAAAACATACGCATAACTGGCGGTTATCCTACGATGGGGATTATAAGGGATTTTACAAAGATAAATCTTACCGAGAAAATGGAGATGGATTATAAGGATTTTAAGAATGGCGGCCACGGAGTACAATTCTATGCTACATCACACGCCTTAACCTTCTATGACAAAATTAAAGATTTAGAAAAGAGCGAGAAGAAGGCCTATAGTAGCGATCAAAAAATACAGCAAGCGAGCTTGCTCGATTTTATACAACAAAAGAAAAAGCCAGAGGTAATGCGCGTGGAAGTTCGCTTATGTGAAAAAACAAAAATGAACAGCGTTTTAAAACAGCTTGGTTTCGGTATAAATCCAACCTTCGCAGACATTTTTAAGGAAGAAGTATGTCGGAAAATATTGCTTAACTATTTCGAAACATATATTGAACCCAACTTTTTTATCTTCACTTTAGACGAGAGCCCACAGGGCATATTGAGGAGCATATTGAGAAAAAACCGAAAAATGAAAATTGGCGAGGCTATGAAGCTCGCCACTCTAAAGATATTCTGTAAGGACGAAGGCGGCGCGAAAGGATTAAGAAGGATTATCGAGGAGAGAGCAAGCACAAGAGAGTGGGATAGGATTAGTTCGAAGCTAAAGACGTTAAATAGGCGAATCTCTCTTAAATCCTGTCATGGCTATATTAAAGAAATTAAGCAGGCGCTCCAAAGATTTAAGCCCTATAAGCCAGAAATAGATTAGAGGCTATGCGCTGGCAATGTATACAATAGTCCAGTATCATAAGAGTATGAAGCAAGAAAGGTTTTACACAGCTAAGGAGTTAGCCACAATTCTCAAGTTAGACGTAGTAACCATTTATCGAAATATAAGATCGGGCAAGCTGAAGGCGCATAAGATTGGTAAGGAGTTTAGAATTGATCAGGCAGAATTTGAGCAGTTTTTAAATAAAACTCAAACCAAATAATATGCAAAATTTATTCAACGATTTAGCTAAAATTTTAAAAAAAGACGAACGATTGTTTGCTGAAGGAAAAATCTTAAAGAACAAGATCACTGAATTGGCGATAAAGCAGGATAAAGAACTCTTAGAATTATTACTGAATAATGGTCTAACCAAAGAGCATTTTTTTACAGAGAGCAAAATAAATACTAAGGCAGTTTTTGTTTTTAATCAGGATAAATTTGTAAGATTCATAAACAACAAAGAATTTTTACCGAATTCTTTTACTGCTTTTAAAAATCATATTGGATTGGTTGAGAATGATGATTATCTGAAGGACAGCGGCAAAGTGGTTTTAGCTTGGCCATATAAAGATTGTGTTTTGGAGGGCGGGCAAGACAAAGAAGATTCAAAACGAAATGAAATTTTTTATAATGAAATTCTTGCGCCAGACGAAATTGATCGGCTATTTGAACCAAAAGTGTTAACAAATATAAAGAAAATAGACAAAACAGGAGAACATGAAATTGAACGGATAACCGAGCAGGATAATCTAATAATAAAAGGTAATAATCTTTTGGCCTTACACTCGCTAAAAAAGAAGTATAGAGGTGAAGTTAAACTCATATACATTGATCCGCCATACAATACCGGCAACGGGGATGGATTTAATTACAATGATAGCTTCAATCATTCCACTTGGCTGACTTTCATGAAAAATAGGTTAGAGGTCGCACGACAATTATTAAGAGATGATGGAAGTATTTATATTCAATTAGATTACAATGAGGTTCACTATTGTAAGGTTTTAATGGACGATATTTTCGGCAAAGAGAATTTCCAAAGAGAAATAATTTGGGATATTTCAGTTTTGTCAGGATATAAAACAATTGCCAATAATTGGATTAGAGGACATGATTCAATATTGTTTTATTCAAAAAATAATAAATCACTTAAGTTTAATAAAGTAAAAACTGAACATAGCGAAAAATATCTCGCGAGATTTAATAAAAAAGATGAGAAAACTGGAAGAATGTATTTTGACGGAAGGGGCGAAAAGATTTATTTGGACGAAGTTATTGAGAGAGGGAAGGCCATAGGTGATGTTTGGGGTGATATAATTTCATTTCAACAAGCCGCTACTGCGAAAGAAAGAATCAAGGATTTTAGTGGGCAAAAACCAGAAAATTTATTGGAGAGAATTATAAAATCGGCGACCGATGAGGGAGATATTGTTTTAGATTACCACTTAGGTAGTGGTACGACAGCCGCCGTAGCCCATAAAATGGGTAGGCAATATATTGGCATCGAGCAACTGGATTATGGTGATAATGGCAGTGTTGCACGCCTAAAAGAAGTGGTTAAGGGCGATCAGGCCGGAATTTCTAAAGCAGTTCATTGGAAAGGCGGCGGATCGTTCGTTTATATGGAACTTAAGAAATGGAATGAAGAATATGAGCAGGCAATTAGAGGAGGTAAGACGAGCAAAGAGTTATTGAATATCTATAAAAAAATGCAAATGGAGGCATTTTTCAGATACGAAATAGACCTAAATAAATTCGATGAAAAGAAATTCGGCGAGCTTGAGTTAAAAGATCAGAAGCAGATATTGATTGAAAGTTTGGATAAAAACCATCTATATGTGAACTATAGCGAAATGGAAGACGCTACATATAAAGTTCCCGCAGAAAAAAAGAAAATAAACAAAGCGTTCTATGGAAACTAGTATCAAGCTAGTAGATGAGTTAAATATTCTTTCCAAACAAAAGGTCATTGCGAAAGACGTGCCTGATTTTGTTTCAAAGAATCTGAATCCGAAATTCTCCATACGGGAATATCAAAAAGAAGCTATAGCCCGTTTTCGGTATTATTTAGCTACCTATGAAGGCCGGAAAGCTCCAGCTCATCTGCTTTTTCATATGGCAACTGGTAGCGGCAAAACCCTTTTAATGGCAGCTGACATTTTATATTCATATTCCATAGGTTATCGAAATTTTATCTTTTTTGTGAACAGTACGAATATAATACAAAAAACCAAAAGTAATTTTTTGGATAAGGCCTCTAGTAAATATCTTTTTGCTGAAAAAATTACTTTTTACGATAGAGAAATTGAGATTAAGGACGTTGAGAATTTTGAAGCCACAAACACAGACAACATAAATATACTTTTTACGACTATTCAAGGCTTGCACAGTAAATTAAATACACCGCAGGAAAATTCAATCACATATGAAGATTTCAAAAATCTGAAAGTAGTTTTTTTATCGGATGAGGCGCACCATATAAATACTCTAACAAAGTCAAAATTAGATAAAGAAGAACAAGAAGAAGCGACTAGCTGGGAAAGAACAGTAGATAGAATTTTCAAAGCTAATAGCCAAAATATACTACTCGAATATACGGCGACCATCGAGCTTAGCCATCCGGCCGTAGCTAAAAAATATGCCGATAAAATCATCTATCAATATGCTTTAAAAAGCTTTAGGGAGGATGGTTACTCTAAAGATGTGCAGTTGCTACAATCTGATTTAGAAGTACGAAGCAGGGCTTTGCAGGCCGTGATATTGAGCCAGTATCGCCGCAAAGTGGCCGAGAAATACAAAATTCAGCTCAAGCCGGTGATCTTGTTCAAGTCTAGACAAATAAAGGATTCTGAAGAATTTGAACAGGAATTTTACAAGATGATCAAGGGTTTAAATTCCGAAGATATGGTTAGAATACAGAGAAGTAATGTAGGAGGAATAATGAAACAAGCCGTTGATTTTTTTAAAGCCAACAAAATTAGTCCAACACATTTAATAAAAGAAATTCAGGAAGATTTTGCTAAGGAAAAATGCTTAATCATAAACAGCAAAGCCGACAGCGAAGCAAAACAGATCACGGTAAATACCTTAGAAGACTACAACAACGAAACCAGAGCTATTTTTACAACGAATATGCTCAACGAGGGTTGGGATGTTTTGAATTTGTTTGACATCGTACGACTTTACGAAACAAGGGACGCTAAATACGGTAAGGCCGGAAGTATAACCATATCTGAAGCACAACTCATAGGCCGAGGCGCAAGATATTTCCCGTTTTCAACGGAGGCTCAAGAAGAGAAAGACAAACGTAAATATGACAAGGATTTAAATAGTGAATTGCGAGTCTTAGAAGAGTTACATTATCACAGCCTGACCGATTCTCGATACATTGCCGAATTGCGGAATGAATTAGTTAACATTGGTATTACGCCGGACAATCGAATAAATAAGACTGTTTCCATAAAGAATGACATTACTAAAACACCTTTTTGGAATGACGGCCTAATTTTTCTTAATAAACAGATAAAAAAAGATTATTCCAGCGTAAAGAATTTAAAAGATATAATTCAAGATACGCTTTTTAAGCATAAAATAAAAAGTGGGCAATCTTCCGAATCCGGTGTTTTTGACGATCAATCCGACTCACTCATAACCGAGGAACTTAAGAAGAAAACGATCAAACTAAATAACATTGAAAAACATATTTTAAGAAAAGCCGCAGATAAGATTGATTTTTATCGTTTTGTAAGTTTGCGTTTCTTTTTCCCAAACTTGAAATCCATTGATGAATTTATTACGTCAAAAGACTTTACTGGATTAGTTGAAATTGAAGTGTATGCAAAAAACGGTAGACTGGATGCTCTAACTAATTACGACAAATTTGATATTGCCCTAAACGTCTTGAAGGAGCTAGCAGAAAAAATTCAGGCAGGTAATAAAGAATATATTGGAACTAAAGAATTTCATGGCGAAAAAGTTAAGATATTAGCCAAAACAAAAACTTTAGAATTCTTAATAAGAGGTGAGGATGCTGAATTTGGTAAGGCAATGAGCGAAACCTTGAATGATGAGTTGAGGCTCGATTTGAGCACGCAAGACTGGTACATGTATGACGAAAATTATGGGACTTCTGAAGAAAAGTATTTGATCCAGTTCGTACGACAGGCTATGGATGAATTACGCAAAAAATACCGAGATGTTTATTTATTGAGGAACGAACGTCTGTTTAAAATCTATCGTTTTAGCGATGGGCAAGCAATCGAGCCGGATTTTGTCCTGTTTCTAAAAGAAAAGGGTGGCAAGAAGGCCTTGTCATACCAGCTCTTTGTCGAACCAAAAGGCAATAGAGGGTTGATTGAGGATAAATGGAAAGAAGATTTTCTAAAGGAAATAGAATCGGAATTTGAGATTAGAACCTTATTTGAGAGAGGTAGGCTAAAACTTATTGGGCTTCCGTTTTATAACGAAGCAACCACTAAGCAGGAATTTGATAAGGTCTTTAGAGAAAAATTGAAAATATGAAGGCGATAATTCTTTCCAGAGTTTCAACAAAGGAACAAGCCGAAGAGGGCCAATCCATATCAGCGCAAACAAGGCGACTTACCGAATATGTCGAGAAAAGAGAACTCGATTTTTGGAAAGTCTTTGAGATAGCAGAAAGTTCGACAACGGATAGCCGAAAGAAATTTGAAGCAGTCCTAGATGTTATTAAGCAATCAAAATTCGGCGAACCGATTGCCCTTGTGGTTGAAACTGTAGATCGCCTTCAAAGAAGTTTTAAAGAAAGCGTGGTTTTAGATGATTTACGAAAACAAGGCAAAATCGAAATTCACTTTGTGCGAGAAAATTTGGTTTTAACGGCAAGTGCCAACAGCTCACAGCTTTTGCAATGGGATATGGCCGTTATGTTTGCTCGCAGCTATGTTTTGCAATTGAGCGACAACGTGAAACGTAGCAATGAACAGAAATTAAAAAACGGCGAATGGATTGCTAAAGCCCCGATTGGATACTTGAACACGAGAACCAGTGAGAACAAATCAGCGATTGAAGTTGATCCAAAAACAGCACCATTTGTTATTAAAGCTTTCGAACTCTATTCAACCGGCAACTTTTCGCTAATCACGCTATCAAAGCGAATGAGAGAAGAAGGATTTAAAGGGAGTAGGAATGGCAACCCGATTGCCATGAGTAGACTCGCCATGATCCTCAAAACTCGATTCTACTACGGCGTGATGGATGTGAAAGGTAAACAGTACCCGCACCATTATGAGTCACTTATTTCGATGAGTCTCTTCTTGAAATGTCAAAAAGTTTGTGAGAGCTGGAATAAGAAGCCGTTTCAGCATGCCGCTAAGCCCTTCATTTTCCGAGGGCTTATGACATGCGGCGTATGCGGTTGCACTATTACACCAGAAATCAGCAAGGGTAAGTATATCTACTATCACTGCACCAACTACCGAGGTAAGTGCCAAAAACTCTATGTACCCGAAGAAGAACTATTAAAGCCCATTTACGCCCATATAAAGAAGCTTAGACTGCCGAAAGAGGGAATTGACTACGTAGTAAGTGGCTTACGCGTAAGCACTGAAGCCGAGCAAGAATTTCACAGTAACGCGATGGACGGTCTTAAAACGGAGTATGACCGCATAGAGAGCCGGATCAGCAAAATGACTGATGACAAGTACGATGGCAGTATTACTCCCGAAATGTACGACAAGAAATTGAAAGAGTATAAAGCGAAACAGGCAGATTTATTACAGCAGATGCAAGAACATAGCTCAGCAGATAAGGAATATCACCTTACAGCGAGCAGATTGCTTGATATTTGTAAGCGCGCTTTTGAAATCTTCGAAAGTTCTGAACCGCAGGAAAAACGAGTATTTTTGAATTTCGTACTTCAGAACTCGGTACTAAATGCGAGAACGCCAGTATTTACAATGAAACCTGTGTTCGCTGGGATCATAAAAGCGCACGAAACTCACAAATGGGGTGCCTGATGGGAATCGGACCCACGTCGCCGCTGCCACAGAGCGGAGCTTTACCATTAAGCTACAGGCACCATAAATCTGCTTACTATATAGTAACTCACGCATAAGAGAAATACAGGTCATTTTTTTCGTCCATTTCTCTTGTGCCGCGGGTCAGAATCGAACTGACAACCTACCGCTCTTCAGGCGGACGCTCTACCATTGAGCTACCGCGGCATTATTGCTATCTTATTTTTTAGAAATCTTCTTCCAGCTGCTGATTTCAAATAGAGTTCTCTTTTTCTCGCTTCAGCAAGCGTCTTATACGTTTCCGTATAAACCACCACCAACTCTTCCATTCTTGAGGTCGTTCGAGACATTCCAGATCGATGCTCTTTCAAGCGACGCGCAAGATTATTAGTAAATCCCTTGTAGATTTTATCATTTTTATCCTGAAGTACGTAGACAGTATACATATTCAGCAAAAGGGACGCTCCCCGCCCGAACGACTGACCTCGTTCAGTCGGGCAGGTACCATTGAGCTACCGCGGCTTATCGTAAGGGAAAGCATAGCGAATTTATGTATTAAATTCAAGAGAAAGTATCAAAATATGCACATAAGTCCGTGTTTTTTCTTTAAAAAAGAACCTCCATACAACACAGAAATTTTAAAGGTCAATTTTTTCACTTTTCTACAGGTTATGCACAATGCAGATAGTGATTGGGAGGAGTACAATGGGAGAACAACAAAAAGGTCTCGGCGAATATCAACCTCAATCATTATTAACCCCATGGCGAAACAGGCGCGTTCAACAAAAGCAGCAACTCGGTCAGCAGATGCAAAAGTAAATTCAAATTTTTCCGAGAACGCGATCAAAATGATGCGTAAGCGCTACTTAGCAAAGCGCGCAGACGGATCACAAGAGACTCCTGCGGACATGTTTCGCCGTGTAGCAAGCACGCTTGCTCATGTAGAAAAAAATTACGGCGCGAACAAAGCCGAAATCACAAAATACGAACGTGAATTCTTTGAAATCATGGGACGCAAAGAATATACGCCTGCAGGACGCACGCTTACGAACGCCGGCGGCGCTACACCGCTCATCGCAAACTGCATCGTGCTCCCCGTCATGGACTCTATGGAGAGTATTTTCACTACACTGAAGGATGCATCATTGCTTCAACAAGCAGGATCAGGATTGGGTTTTGATTTTTCGCATCTTCGCCCAGCATTTACGCCAACAAAAAAATCTAATGGCGTTGCGTCGGGACCAGTTTCTTTTTTAAAGGTTTACAACGAAGCATTTAGCGTCATTAAACAACAAGGACGCCACGGAGCAAACATGGCAATGATGCAAATTGATCATCCCGATGTTTTGGATTTCATCCGATCAAAAGAAGTTGAAGGAGAAATTCGCAATTTCAATATTTCAGTGAAAGTCACTGATTCATTTATGCGCCAGCTCGTGGAGAAACCAGACACGCAGTGGTATTGCGAATGGAACGGAAAAAAGACAAAGCCGCACAAAGTACTTCGCGCGAATAACGGAAGTGTCATCGGCGTTGAAGAAGTCACGCTCACGGTAAAAGAACTTTTTGACGAGATTGTAAATTACGCGTGGTTGAACGGTGAACCGGGCATCGTCTTTATTGACGAAGTTAATCGAACAAATCCGCTTCCGGGACTTGGCGCTATTGATTGCTCCAATCCATGCGGAGAGCAATTCCTTCATCACTACGACAATTGCAACTTGGGCTCCATTAACCTTGCCGTGTTCGTGAATGACGGAGTTATGGATTGGAACCGCCTCCGCCACGTAACGCGCACCGCAACGCGCCTTATGGACAACGTTATTGATCTCTTTGATTTCCCTGTCCAGGCCGTTACGGACCTTGCTCAAAAAAATCGCCGCATTGGGCTTGGAATCATGGGCTTTGCCGATATGCTCTTTCAACTTGGCATTGCGTATAATTCCGAAGAAGGAAGAAAGATGGGGGAGCGTGTTATGAAAACTATCAATGAAGCCGCACATAAAGCTTCTCGAGAACTTGCAGTTCAAAAAGGATCCTTTCCGAACATTGAAGAGAGTATCTATGGAAAGAAATATGGCAAGAAAAAAGATGCCCACCGCAACGCTGCGCTTACAACCGTAGCGCCAACCGGATCCATCTCTATGATGTACGACTGCTCATCCGGCATTGAACCGAACTTTGCGCTTTCATACGTTAAACAAGATAAGGACGGACTCCAGTATCACTACTTCAATCCTTATTTCGAAGCTGAACTTTCTCGCCAGAAATATTCCAAAGAAAAAATTCAATCTATCAAAGATGAAATTATCCGCAGTGGAAGCATTCAGAGCATTCAAGATATCCCAGAAGATTTGAAAAAAATCTTTATCGTATCCATGGATCTCTCCGCGGAAGATCACATGCGCATGCAAGCGGCATTCCAAAAGCATGTAGACAATTCAATTTCCAAGACCATCAACTTCCCGAACAGCGCAACGAAAGAAGACGTATTGAACGGTTATATTATGGCGTGGAAATTAAAGTGCAAGAGCGCAACGGTGTACCGTGATGGATCACGCAACATTCAGATTTTGAATTTGGGAACCGGAGAGGGACTACAAGCGCCAAGCGAATTGGGATCCGGTAAGGGGCGCGTAGAAAGCACAAAAAAAATAGACGCACCGTTACAGGAACTTCGCATTGATGAAAATCGTTTAGAACCAAAGAAACGGCCAGCATCTCTTGTGGGACGAACGTATCAAATCAAGACCGGATATGGAAATCTCTATATCACGATCAATGACGATGAGCACGGCGCACCATTTGAAGTCTTCGCAACGATTGGCAAAAGCGGAGGATTCTTCCAAGAACAGAGTGAAGCAATCTGCAGAATGATTTCTCTCGCGCTTCGATCAAGTATTAAAGTGGAGAGCATTATTGAGCAATTGAAGGGTATTCGCGGGCCAATGCCTGTTATGACGAGTAAAGGTACAGTACTCTCACTACCTGACGCAATCGGCAAGCTTATCGAAGAACACATTCAGGGAACGTTCTCTTATGAAGAGGGGATCAAGGACTTTGTCCCTGTTGCTCAAAAACAGGTAGAAAAGAAAGAAACGATAGCACCTGCACCAGCAGCAAAAATGGCGATTGCAGACTATGGGCTTATGCCAGGATGTCCCGACTGTGGAAACCAGCTTACGCTCGGCGAGGGGTGCCTTTCCTGCCGCTCCTGCGGGTTCTCGAGGTGTACGTAACGGTAATTAACAATGTGCAATAAATAATGTACAAAACTGATAACTAACAACCAAGAATCAAAATCCGCTCGAAAGAGCGGATTTTAGTTATGAAGAAAACGAAAATACCGAGCTACTTAGGCAGCCGAACGATGAACCAAATCCATGTATTTTTCTTTGAGAATCCATCCATCATTCCTGATTTTAAGATATTCCATCCTCGTTCTGCTAGTAATTCTTGAATTTTCTTTTTACTAAGAATAGTAAAATGCCGTACGTCTTCTTCCGGAGAAAGATTAGGATGAATAAGCGGAACATTGAAATATCCAATGCCGCCTTTTTTAGTAATTGATTCAAGATTCCCAAACATATCACTCCATAATTCAAGCGGGACATGCATTAATACCGACGCAGCCCAGAATCCATCATATTTCTTATGAGGAAGGGTTTTACTATCGGCTATGTCGCCGTATTGAAATGATAGCTGTGGATACCGAGAACGAGCGAGTTTAAGCATTGCCTGAGTTATATCCATACCTTCATATTTGAGTTTTCTGCCAATGCCGAGAAAAAGAGGGATATGAATGCCATAAGCACAGCCGATATCTAAAACATTGCCCTCATTGGGAAGATATTTAATAAATTCCTTAAATTGCTTTTCATGAACAAAAGAATTTGTTTTGACTTCCGCCCAACGCAAGGCGTTCTTTTCGTAATATTTTTTCGTTATGTTTTGTTTCTTATGCATAATAGAGGTGAGATTTTAATCGTTGTTTCCTCGGAGAGAAGCTCACGCGGCGCTTTGCTCCTTTTGAAACCCAGCGGTTTCAATAACTTCCGCTTCGGGAAAACTCCCGATTTTCCCGACCCCTTTCCCGTTCGATTCCTTGATTGTGTCCTCGGAGGGAATCGAACCCCCATCAAGACCTTAGAAGAGTCCTGCTTTATCCATTAAGCTACGAGGACAGATAACAGTTTCAAGAGTAGCGTTATTTCAGCTCTTGTTCAAGAAAAGAAAAGAGCCCTGAGATTACTTACGATGTCGGAGTGCCGGGAGGTCTCACATCGTCCGGCAGAGCCGGACTCTTTGAAACCCAGCGGTTCAATAACTTCCGCTTCGGGAAAACTCCCGATTTTCCCGACCCCTTTCCCGTTCTATTCCCGAAAAGATTTTAATTGGTCGGAGTGCCGGGAATCGAACCCGGGCTACGTGCTCCCAAAGCACGCGTACTACCGCTATACTACACTCCGGAAAACAAGTTAATTACTGAAGACCTGATCAAACTCAACAAGTGTAGCATTGAAGCGGCGATCAAGCTCGTTGATAGTCGCAGTTTCTTCATTGATTTTAGCAACGAGAACTTCAATGTTCTGTCCGGGACCAAGATGCGGCGCCTCTATGCTATTTTTCAGTGAGTGAAAAAGCTGTGAGAGATAATCGTTGTATGAAATTAAGTGACTTACCAGCGCAATTTCCGAACTTACTGCCTCAGTGGCAAGAATCTTTGCCTTATTCGGCTTGATTTGTTCAAGCGAGCGGGCCATTTTTTCAAGCTCGGTAGAAAGACCAATGGCCTTAGTTTGCATCTCTTTCATTTTTAAAATCTCTTGAGAAACGACAACAAGTGCTGCCTGCGTATCTTTATTCGCATTGTAACGATAGACCGCTTCAAGGTTTGCAAGGGAACTGTCTGCAAGCGCCACAATCTCCCCGGCAAGGCGCGCTCCTTCTATTCTCGCACTCGTGAACTCTGGGGGCATAAAAGTCTCGCTAGCAACGAGATACGTTGCCGCAAATACTATACCTACAGATACTATTACAATAACTAGCGCGACCTTGATGCTTTCTTTCATTGGAAGTATTATAGAAAACGCTACACTAAAAGGCAAATAGAATTTGCGGGTATCGTATAATGGCATTACCTCAGCTTTCCAAGCTGATGACAGGGGTCCGATTCCCCTTACCCGCTCAATCTTTAAGTACTTCCAAGATAGAAGCATATCGCTTACCAGAAACCGGATCTTGCAAAGAAGGCTCAATCTCTAAAAGCGGCAACAGAACAAATTTTCGCTTATGCATATGGCGATGAGGTATTTGCAACTTTGGTGCACACACGATTTCATCTCCGTATAATAAGATATCGAGATCAATTGTTCGCGACTCACAATTATTTTTTTTAACTCGGCCCAAATCTTTTTCGATTGACTCCAAAAATTCCAGCAACTCAAATGGCGTTAGAGTAGTTTCCATCTTAATGCATTGATTCAAAAACCTCGGCGCGTATTTCGTATTTTTCATACCCCATGGCTCTGTTTCATAAATAGAGGATACTTTTAAAAGCAGATTATTGGGGTAAGTAATAATTTTCTTTATAGCTCTTAATAAATAATTTTCACGATCTCCAAGATTAGAGCCAAGAGATAGGTAAGATATTTTTCTATTCATGGCGGTTTTTATTTATTTATCCGTTGGCGAAGTCCAAAAACCATCCGATCTTCAGTAATATCAGTTACTACATGAAACGGCTGATATCCAGACCCCAGAAACCCCGGACCTCGCAGAATAAGTACGTTGCCCGGACGAGCGTCTAAATAGTGAGGATTAGCGCCAGACCGATTATCAACCAGTGCATATTTTCCAATTCCTTTTAAAATAAAAACGCATATTAAATTAATTCTAGATTTTCCATCCTTATGTGGAGTAATACCGATTGATCCCTTCTCATAAAACTGAAGCGACATTTCATTGAATCTTAGTGGAGTGGGAAAAATTGAATTCCATTCATCCGCTGGAATTTTTTTGGAAAGCATTTCAAAAAAATCATCGACTAATGTATAAAAGGGGCTATGAGCCGGAAATTCACTGCACGAAGAAAGCTGTTCCCGCACCAGAGGCGATTCTGCCATTTCGGGCTGCTTAATAAATTGATATTTTTCTGCTTCTGTTAATAAGGATAGTCGCCTCTCAATCGGCAGGATCGGTAAAGAAACCCCGCCGTGCGACCAAAGTTCTTGGATAAGGCGATGGCAATCAAAATCAATTAGATTCAGATTAGGCAGCAGCTGATTCTTGCTCACCGTAACAGTTGGAACTCCATTTCCCCAAATATCCGGCTTGCTCACTGAAACCGTGACCCTCCGAATAATTGGATCCTTTATAATCGTATTAGCAATTTTGTCGGCAATTGTTTCTAAAAGATCATAGCGTTCAGTTTCTATGACTTTCCTTGCAACTTCTTTTAACTGCCGATAATCGGCAGTTTTTTGAAGATCATCTTTTGCAGCCGCCCCATCGAAATCTCCCTCGACATTAATATTGAGAATAAAACGCTGCGGGTTAATCTTTTCTTTTTGTGTATAACCATGAATGCCTTTAAAGATTAAATTTTCTATAAGAATTTCCATGTTCGTTTAATACATTAATGTAATAAATAAAAACAAACTTCCTCAAAGGGAAGTTTGTTAACGAATGTATACCAGAAATTATTGTTTAGTATTTAAACTTCCCCTTGATAAAGATGAGAGGAATTGGAAGTAAAGCTAGACCACGTAGAAATCTTTTTGTTGAGAAGCATATCTATATATTATAGAATGTTAAATTTTTATCAAGATTACCCAATTCGGAAGAAATCTTTCTTTCCAATCTTTACGACATCTCCCGCATGTAAGGAGACTGCGTCCTGCGGATTCATGATCTTCTTACCGTTAATTTCAAACCCTCCTTGTTCAATAATCCGACGGGCGGCATTTCGGCTAAGCACAACTCCGCTTTTTAATACGATATCATCCGCATTTATACTCTTTTCACTCCCCATGCGTAAGATTGGCAGTTCAGCTTCATTGATTTTCTTTTCGGAAAAAATACGCTTAAACTCCGCTTCAGCTTTCTCGCCGATCTGTTTGCTGTGGTAAATAGAAACAATCTCTCTTGCAAGGCGCATTTTAGTGTCGCGAGGACTGCGAGCGAGTTCAGCCGCGATTTCCGCTTCCTCCATGTCCGTACAGAGCAAGAAGTAATCACTCATGAGCGAATCATCCAACGACATGATTTTTCCAAACATATCATTCGGCTCATCGTTAATAGCCACAGTATTTCCCCATGTCGTAGTCATCTTTCTTCCATCAAGGCCTAATAGCATTTTTGTGGTCAAAATGTTTTGCTCCGGCTCTCCGTAATGCTTTTGCACGATACGTCCTGCTTTTAAATTAAAAAGTTGGTCAAACCCTCCGATTTCAACATCGGCATGAACAGCAACACTGTCGTACCCCTGCATTAGGGGATAGAGAAATTCCCGCAAACTTATCTCTTCATTTCGATCCCAACGATCTTTAAAGTTTCTGCGCGCAACCATCTGTTGAACGGAGAAACTCTCCGCAAGCCGCGCCATATCGCCAAGATTCATCTTTTTTAGCCATTTACTGTTGTAGTGCAATTCTGCCCGCCTAAGGTCAACAATACTCCCGAGCTGCTCCTTATACCGCTTCATGTTCGTTTTCACGTCTCCAGGCGTAAGCATAGGGCGCTTAGCGAGCTTATCGGACGGGTCTCCAATTAACGCTGTGAAGTCTCCGACAATTAAAACTGCGGTATGCCCTAAATCCTGAAATGCACGAAGCTTGCGAAGGGGGATTGCACGCCCTAAGTGGATATTGGGACCCGTAGGATCAATTCCTAACTTAATGCGCAGTTTTTTACCGGAAGCAAGCGCGCGCTCTAAATCTTCTTTTACAATAACGTCTTCCACGCCACGCGTGAGAACACTCCGAAAATCATTATTTTGCGTCTGCATATGGTTTTTATTCTACCTAAAGACAACAAAAGAAGCGAGTTTACCTCGCCTCTTTGTTTGCCTCACTTAAGCGCAATACCAATTATCGCTTCGGATTAATTACTTGATCAATAAGACCATACTCTTTCGCGTCTTCCGCATTCAAGTAGAAATCGCGATCAGTATCTTTCTCAATACGGGAAAGGGATTGCTTCGTATGCTTCGCGAGAATCTGATTCAACTTATTTTTAATATTAATGATGTGCTTTGCCGTAATTTCAATTTCTACCGCTTGACCTTGAGCACCGCCCATAACCTGGTGAAGTAATATTTCCGAATTAGGAAGCACGAGACGTTTTCCTTTTGCACCAGCCGCGAGAAGCACCGCACCCATGGAAGCTGCCATTCCTACGCAGATCGTAGAAACATCTGGTTTTACGTATTGCATTGCATCATAAATCGCGAGACCTGCAGTCACCGAACCTCCGGGACTATTAATGTAGAGCTTGATATCTTTTTTAGGATCTTCGTGCTCTAAGAGCAGTAGCTGGGCAATTACCAAACTTGCCATCTGATCACTCACGGGGCCGCTTAAAAAAATAATGCGCTCTTTAAGAAGACGGGAAAAAATGTCGTACGCCCGTTCTCCATATTGTGATTTTTCAATAACAGTCGGGATGAGGTATTGGTTGTATTCGTTCATAGTAGTTATTGTGACGATCTCTCCAAAAAGGCGAAGATATTTCTGTGCCGTAATATGCCATAAATATAGTCGTAGTAGGTATCTCGGTCAAGACTGCGCCGGCGTAATTCTTCGCTCACTTCTTCCTCGCTAGGATTCAGACTTTCCCGCTCAGCGAGCGCGTGGAGAACAAGGTGCGCCATCAAGCGTTCTTTTGCTTTGCCCCGTAACGTCTCTCGCGCTGTTTCGTCTTCTTTCGCATCCGGATTTAACTGTTTCACTTCCTGTACCAGATTATCGACAGATTTCTCAATCATAATCGTAGGAGGATCGCTCTCAGACTGTTTCACCAACTCTTCAAGCATTTTCGCGTGAATTCGTTCTGATTCTTTTGCTTCCTTTTCGGTAGCAATGCCTTCGCGAATATTCTTTTTAATATCCTCAACTGTTTTAAATGTTCCGCCGAGGGATTCCGCAAACGCATCGTTTATTTCGGGGAGCGTCCGCTCAAATACGCCCTTCACAACAACGGAGAAAGAAATATCCTTACCTTGCAGATCTTTTTGCCAATAATCAGTTGGCGCAGTAAGTGTGAATTTTTTTATCTCTCCTTCTTTTACGCCGAGAAGCGCATCATCAAACCCAGGAAGAAATTTGCTTTCGCCGACAACAAACTTATCGTATTCAAGCGATCCGCCAGGAATAGGGTTGCCGTCCACCGTACTCTCAATACTTACTTCAATTGCGTCGCCTTTCTTGGTCTCACGAAGCATCCGCACTTCCGTCGCACGAGAGCTTTGTAGCCATTTTATCGCTTGATCGATCTCCTCATTGGAGACGGGCGCCTCGTTCTTTTCTTTCAATGCCTGTGCCGCAATTTTTTTATAATCACCGAGCTTCACTTCGGGAAATATCGTAATATCCGCCGTATATACGAGACCCGGACTCTTGTCCTTTAATTTTTCTTTAGAAAACAGCGGTGCCGAGCTTTTTACTTCTATCTTAGGAGAATCAACAAAACCCCAATGATTATCTTCCGAAATATTGTGTAGAGTGTCACGCACTGCGTGATCTACTGCATCCTGAAAAATCGCTTCTTTATTGAGTGCGGAATCTACGAGTTCACGCGGAGCTGTTCCTTTTCTGAAGCCTTTTAACTCAACGCTCCCCATAGCGCGAGTATATGATGTCTCCCAATATGCATGGAATTCTTCCTGAGAAAGCTCAACGATAAGCGTGTATTGCGATGCAGGAAGTTTTTTTGTTTTTACGTTCATATTTCTAGATTCTATTGAAGTTATATATCATGCTTTACGAGACCAAGCAACGGTGCGATCGTCTTCGCCCTCTCCATATTCAAACGAAAGAAGAAATGACCCGGGAGGAATTATATACTCTGCCTTCTCCGGCCATTCAATGAAAATGATATTGCGATGGTTCCGCATTGCATCTTCAAGCTCTAACTGCTTTAACTCCTCCACGGTTTTAATCCTATACAAATCAACATGAAAAAGATTGTTATATTCGTCTGCTTCTTTAAGCGAGAGTCGACGCACGATGATAAATGTTGGACTTGTTACTGCCCCCTTGGCTTTTAGCGATTCGGCAGCTCCGCGCACGAATGCGGTCTTCCCCGAACCTAAATTTCCCGAGAGCGCGAATATAAGTGCGTGAGATTTTTTGTGCAACCCTATAGCATCGCGCACAAAATCGCGCGCGAAAGATTCCATCGCGCGCACACCGTTAATATGTTGTGTTCCTATTGGTTTCACGAGTTACAACAAACGAGAATCTGGAAGTTCTTTTTTAAGATGAGTGTATGCTTCGTCAGCAACCATCCGTCCCGAAGAGGTCCGTACTAAAAGGCCGATACTCATTAAATATGGCTCATACACCTCTTCAATATTACCCTTGTCGTCATTTAAGGCCGCAGCAAGCGTTCCCAGCCCCACGGGCCCTCCGTGGAATTTTTCAATAATGGTTCGGAGAAGTCGACGATCGTAGGTATCAAGTCCCAGCGAATCAATTTCAAGAAGATCTAATGTTTTCTGCGCGAGTGAGGCCGTAATACGTGTTTCATTACTGACTTGTGCGTAGTCACGCGATCTGCGAAGCAAACGATTTGCCGATCGGGGAGTGAACCGCGATGCCGCAGCAAGTATCTTAGTCGCTTCCGCATCAATACTCATTCCTAAAATATCCGCGGATCGGAAAAGGATCTTTTCAATATCTGGGAGTTCATAATAATCTAATTTAAACGATGCTCCAAAACGGGAACGAAGCGGACCGGAGAGTAAATTCGCTCGCGTCGTCGCGGCAACTAGGGTAAACGGCGGGAGATCAAGCGCGACGCTTCGTGCACCCGGGCCTTTGCCAACCATAATATTAAGCTTCCGCGCCTCCATTGCTGGGTAGAGCACTTCTTCAATCATGCGATTCAAACGGTGAGCCTCATCAATAAACAAGACATCGCCGGAATCCAAATTCGTAAGCACTGCCGCGAGATCCGCGACACGCTCCAGAGTAGGACCGGAAGTCACTTTACAATTTGCACCGAGTTCCTGAGCAACAAGATGAGCAAGTGTAGTTTTTCCCAAACCTGCCTGGCCGTAAAATAAAAGATGGTCACACGGTTCACCGCGTTGCTTTGCCGCGGTCAAAATAACATGCAATTGGTCTTTAACGCGCTCCTGTCCTACGTACTCATCCCACTTCTGCGGACGGAGCATTACGTCAATGACCTGCTCTTCATTATTATGCTCTAATTTTGGCTCCATAGGGGACTCCCGGCGGTTAATTCGCTGGGTATTGACTTCTAATATTTAATATGCTACAATAGCTCTCTTCAAGCATATTGACCTGGGGGCTAGGATTTACTCTTAGCCCAGGACGATTCGGTTCCGACTGACTCTATCCTCGGAGTAACTCTAGTTCTGTTTCTCCCACGAAACATTTCGCCCCCAGATCAATGCGCTTAAAGCCAGTGGATTACTCCCGTGACTTCCGCCACTTCTTCAAAAGTTGTTACTCCGCCTAACACTTTTACTATACCATCCTCCTGCATAGTTACCATACCTTGCTTCACTGCATATTCTTGGATTTCATTTTCACCCGCGCTTTTCAAAATAAGTTCTTCGAATTCTCGTTCCGTAGCCAGTTCTTCCACCTCTCCTTTTTCTTTGAGTCGTGTATACCCTGGATCATTTAAGAGAAGTTCAAAGATAGCGACGCGCCCTCGGAACCCGGTACCGGCGCATTTTTCACATCCCTGAGGATCAAATAGCGCAATCTTTTTCAGATTTTCGCGGTTTACTCGTGCGGGAAGTTTTTTGATAAAAATATCAATGCGCGTTTTCAAGTCCGCAGTAATTGGCTTTTCTTTTTTGCACGCTTCGCATAAGCGGCGAACTAAACGCTGGGCAATCAAGAGGTTTAATGCGGGAGCAAGGCTTGTCGGTTTTACTCCAAGGTCAAGGAATCGGGGAACTGCGCCGGCTGCATCGTTCGCGTGGACGGTTGAGAAAACAAGATGGCCGGTAAGCGCCGCTTGAATCGCTATCTCCGCCGTTTCTTTGTCTCGTACTTCGCCTACAAGAATTGCGTCCGGATCCTGCCGCATAATTGAGCGCAATCCATTTCCAAACGTATATCCCGCTTGGGCGTTAATTTGTGTTTGTTCAATGCCTTCTAAATGATATTCAATCGGATCTTCAATGGTAATGATTTTAATTTCAGAGCTGTGCTTCGCTTTTAAAAACGCATAGAGCGTTGTCGTTTTACCGGATCCCGTGGGTCCAGTATTTAAAATCATGCCGTGCGGGCGCTTTAATTCCGTGGCGACAATTTCCAAATCGTCATCCCTAAATCCAAGATCAGAAAGTGAAAGATTAATCGCTGCGGGATCCAAAACGCGGAGCACAATAATTTCCCCAAATTCAGAAGGAGCGATTGCGACCCGGATTTCAATGTCTTTTGCGGGGAGTCGAATAGTAAACCTGCCGTCTTGGGGCTTATCGGAAACGTTAATTTTTAAATTAGAAAGTAATTTTATGCGGGAAACTATTGTGGGATAAAAACTTTTTTGCACCGCATTACTCGCGTCATGGAGAACCCCGTCTATGCGATAACGAAGTTTTATGAATCCCTCTTCCGGCTCAAAATGAATGTCGGATGCCCGATTCGCCAACGCTCCCGCGATTATAATTTCCAAAAAATCGGTAACCGAGAGATTTACAAAATCAAAATCTTTCACTTCCGCTTCAACCTGCGGAACGGTTTGGAGATTTTTTGTGAGCTCAATAATCCGCTTCTCTTCAATATTGACCCGACTTGTAACCGGAGCTTTTTCTGCTGCGACAAATTTATAAAAACTCCATAAATGCTCAAGGCTTTTCTGCGATGCGGCGAACAGCTTTACGCGCACATCGTTTTGCTTTTGTAATTCTTGTACTGCACGCAATGTCTCCGGTGATTTCGGATTCAATGCTGCGACAGCGACTATTCCCGCCCCTGATTCAAAAACTGCAATGCGTGCTTTGCGCGCATCAGCCTCGGGAATCATACGCAGTGCATCAACTTTGACGGGCGTCTTTGTTGCATCAAAATAGGGGACACCAGTGCTCTCGGCAACGCGATGAGTTTCGCGTTCCTCTGATTTCGCTCTAATTTTCAAAAGCTGTTCGTTGAGATTGTTGTTCTGAAGAGCCATCGTGCCTTTAATCGTATCCCAAGAGATACCGCAAAACAAGAAAAGAAATGACTATTGTAGGGCATGTTGATCCTTATTTGACATAGAGATAATAATGGTGTATAATGAATGAAGATCCTTACCGTTCACAACCCTGGAGACACAACTCATGAAGCGCGTTTTTCTAGCGTCCGTTTTGGCCTTATTTTCTGTCGGATGCGTCATGCCGCACATTGCTCTCATGACCAATCTGCCCTTCTTCTACGACAATGAGTTTGGGCTCACAAATGCCGGACCCGAAGATCTAGTCGTACACTTTCGGATCGGAGGATACATCCCGAGGAAGAGTGATGGGATTCTTTACTCCCGAGAGCAGGAGTTTCTCCATCAACCCAACCATTCCACTCAAACAATGCATATCTCTCTCTCCGCACATGCATGGCGAGGGAGGCAGTATCTGGGAGCACTCTCGCATCCGATTTATGTTCCCTACAACCAAACCCGCCAGCAGTTCTTTATCTTCACAGAAAAAGGGCTGCAAGATGGAAACAATGGCAATTGGATTGTGAGCGGGTGGAAAGGCGGAACTCATCATTCCCATAACTGTTCTTACAACTGTTCATCATGATCATGAGCGAAAGCCCCCCGGCGCCATTTCAGGCGCTCGGGGGTTTCTTGTTTTTATATCTGCCTTTTCCTACACCAGTGCCCTGTTTACAAAATAACTTGCCATGGAAAGAGAATTTTCGGATAAGATTCAAGAAATGACGACGAAGCCGCGCTTGAAAAGTGCCGCGAGGAGAAATGACGAAGAATGTTGCCGAAAATTCTCTTTCCCTTTGGGCAGACGCTCTTTTTCATCATCTTCCGCGTTATTCGTTCACTAGCGTACCTTCAGGTACGCGTCGCTCCTCACGCCTTGAATATAATGAAAAATAACGCCTGCCATGATAAGCTATTTTGTAAACAGGGCACTAGACTCATGTCAGGACACTCAAAGTGGAGTCAAATAAAACATAAAAAGGGCGTTACTGACCAAAAACGCGGGGCTTTGTTTTCAAAGCTTATTAAAGCTATATCAGTTGCCGCACGCGATAATCCAAAACCGGACGCTAATCCTCGACTTCGGAGCGCAATTGAAAAAGCACGAGAGAATAATGTGCCGAATGAAAATATTGAACGGGCGATCCATAAAAGCTCTGACACTGAAAAGTTAAGTGAAGTAGTTATTGAGGCGTACGGTCCGGAAAAATCAGCATTCATTATAGAAGGAATTACCGACAACACGAATCGCACGATTGCGGAGATTAAACAAATACTCGGCGATCACGATATGAAAATGGCTGGGCAGGGGAGCGTGCTGTGGTCTTTTGAAAAAACAGACTCGGGTTGGAAACCGCAATTCTCGCAATCCATATCTCCCGAAGCCCATACACAGATTACCGAGGCAATAGAGGCGCTAGAAGACCACGATGACATTCAGCGCGTAACCACGAACGCATCATTATGAGAATTCTCGGCATTGATCCGGGAACAGTCCGCATCGGCTATGGCCTTGTAGATGATACAAAAGGAGTTCTTTCGCCGATAACGTATGGCGTAATTGAAACAACATCTAAAGGAATCGCAAGAATTTACGAACTGGGCGTTGCACTCCGCGAACTTATTAAAAGGCATAATCCTGAAGTCATCGGTATTGAAACTATTTATTTCGCAAAAAATCAAAAAACCGCCCTTTCTGTTTCTGAGGCGAGAGGAGCAATGCTCTTTATCGCCCAAGAGGCTGGCCTCCCTATTTATGAAATACGACCGGGGGATGTAAAGCTTTCCGTTGCAGGCTACGGAGCTGCGGATAAGCTCATGGTTGCAAAGATGGTAAAAAAGATATTAACTATGGACGAGGTTAAAGGCCATGATGATGCAAGCGATGCGCTTGCAATCGCGATTGCGACTTCATCGCTCCTCAAACGGGAACGCCTTGGCCAACTGTGAATACCTGTTCACAATTGACAAAGGAAAATACATTTCTATAATGAGTTGAATAATAAAAACAAAAGGTCGTTTACACCTTGCAGACACCATGGAAAAAGTATTACAACGCCGCCTCTTGGGAGAAGAACTCGTCTTAGACGAAACGCTCAAGATGGCAGATGATGACGATTTAGATGAAGATGCAGACGAGGAAGAGGAGGACGAAGAAGGAGAACTCGGAGAAGATCTTGATGAAGAAGAGGAAAAAGAGGATGGATTAGGATTAGGATTAAACGATCCGGAGTATTAGAAGCTAAGTTTCTCCAGTATATATGCAGCGCCCCCAGCTCTCTGGGGGTTTTGCTTTGTTACAATTTCTGGTTTAATATGTTGAGTATTTCAATGAGACGCCCTTCACGTAAAGAAGTAAAAAAGTTTCTCCTCTCAACAACTGGCATCGCCGGGGTTTTTGCTCTCGGCGTTGTTCTCTGGATAGGCATCCTTTATATCTCCTTACCCTCACCAGATCTTTTAGAAAACAGGATTATCGCGGAATCAACAAAAATATATGATCGAACAGGAGAAGTTCTCCTCTATGAAATTCACGGGGAAGAACGGAGAACAATCATCCCTTCTGCTAGGATTCCGGAACACATCAAACAAGCCACTATAGCCATTGAAGATGCTGGCTTTTATGAACACGGCGCAATTGATGTATCATCAATCATCCGAGCTTTTTTCGTTAATATTAAAGAAGGAAGATTCGCACAGGGCGGTTCAACCATAACTCAACAGCTCGCAAAAAAGGCCTTTCTCTCTGACGACAAAATTATTACAAGAAAAATAAAAGAGTTATTTCTTGCCATCCGTTTAGAAAAGCGTTTTACCAAAGACCAGATTCTTGCATCCTATCTCAACCAAATCCCCTATGGATCTAATGCATATGGAATCCAGGCAGCGAGTCAGACTTTCTTTGAAAAAGACGTGGAAAATCTTACGCTTGCGGAAATAGCACTCCTCGTAAGTCTTCCTCAAGCTCCCTCGTATTATTCTCCATGGGGCTCTCATATTGACGATCTCACTGAACGGAAAAATACCGTTTTAGATCGCATGGCACAGCTTGGTTTTATAACTCAAGAAGAAGCTCGCGACGCCCAGGTAGAAGTACTTGCGTTTAAAAAACCATCGCTCGGTATTAAAGCGCCACACTTCGTTATCACCGTTCAGGAGTATCTTAATAAAACTTACGGCGAGGATTTCGTGCGCGTAAACGGGCTCAAAGTCATTACCACTCTTGATTGGGACCTTCAACAAACCGCTGAGCGCGTCATTGAGGAGGGGGTAAAACGGAATGAGGATTTGTATCAAGGAAAAAACGGGGCTCTAGTTGCTCAAGATCCTAAAACAGGAGAAATTTTAGCGCTTGTAGGATCTAGAAATTATTTTGATGTAGATAATGATGGAAATTTTAATGTTGCTATACAAGGTCTCCGCCAACCAGGATCAGCGATTAAACCGTTAGTCTATGCAACAGCATTTGAGCGAGGATATACACCGAGTACAGTAGTCTTTGATCTGCCTACAGAATTTGACACGACGGGTGTTCCCGAGAAAAGCTATTCGCCGAATAACTACGACGGCACCTTTCGAGGACCTGTTACTCTCCGTACAGCGCTTGCCCAATCCATTAACGTACCGGCAGTAAAAACATTATATCTTTCAGGAATGAATAACGCGCTTAATAATGCGCGGGATTTTGGACTAACTACACTTACAGAGAATAACCGCTATGGCCTCTCCCTCGTCCTGGGAGGCGGGGAAGTACGCCTCATTGATCTCGTAGGCGCATATTCTGTTTTTGCGCACAATGGAATAAAAACAAGGCAAAGTATGATTCTTGAAATCTCAACTAAAAATAAGATATTGGAAAAATTCACTCCTGAAGAAACGCGAGTAATGGATGAACAATACATCCGGATGGTAAATGACATATTATCCGATCCTGACGCACGGCGCGGACTTTTTGTAAGTAGTTTTTCTCTTACAACACTTCCTAATCATGATGTAGCGTTAAAAACCGGAACTACGAACGATTATCGCGACGCATGGACGATTGGATATACGCCCGGCCTCGTGGTTGGCGTCTGGGCAGGTAATAACGATAATACCCCTATGCAACAACAGGGAGGAAGCATTCTCGCTGCCTTGCCGATGTGGCACTCCTTTGCAGTCGACGCATTCACGAAAGTTCCGTCAGAATCATTTCCTAAACCACTAAGTACAAATACCCTTAAACCTATGTTAAAAGGGGAGTATGTCGTTACATATCAATCAGAAAATAAACTATTTCCTCAAATACACGACATTCTCTTTTATGTAGATAAAGAAAATCCGGAAGGGAGAGAACCAAGAGAGAAGAGTACTGATTCCCAATTTAAGAATTGGGAGGCTCCGGTTATGCAATGGATATACAATTCATACCCTGGAGATAAAAATAATATCAATGAGCCATTACCTTCTAATAGTGTACTTGTGGGAACCGGGGAAACTAATTTTATAGAAAACAGTGATTCTAGTATTAGTATAACGAGCCCACAATCTGGATCATTTATTTCAAACCAAGTATCAGTACAGGCCGCAGTTACAACTCAGAAAAATATTCTAAAAAGTGAATTATATTTCAACAATCAACTTGTGTATTCTGTTTCAGGATCTTTACCTCAACAAAACATATTCACCTATACCTTTACTCCTCAAAACATTGAACTCCAAAACCTACTTAAGATTACTATAACTCTAGAAGGGAATACCGTACTTAGTGATCAAGTTATTCTCTTTAAGTAGATTTAATCGGCATTGCGAGATAGAAATACGAAGCATCTTCTTGTGGTTTTAATATCGCCGGCTTTGCATCCCCATTAATACCTAAGATAATAATTTCTCCTTTTAAAGCTTTAAGTCCGTCAAATAAATATTTCCAATTAAAACTTAATTCATTAATTTCTTTTTTTGCTTTAATAGGAATAAGATAGGAATTTTCACCGAGATGCTGATGGATAGAAAAAACTTCTAATGTGCTTATTCCATTTTTTACTCGCATCTGGATATCGTTTGATTTTCCGGAAAAATTCCCAACAAGCTTTACAGCATTTAAAAGTTTTTCACGATTTACTACAATCTCATTTTCGATAACTTTGGGAATAATTTGTTCGTAATCCGGATATGTTCCGTTAATTAATCGTGAAATAATTTGGTGCGCTTGCGTCTTAAAAAGAATCTGATGAGGATCAATTTGAATCGTTAAAATATCATCATCTTTAAATGATCGAATAACTTCATGAACTGTTTTAAGAGGGATAATAATTTTATACCCATGCTTAATATTGGTTTGAAATTGATTATTAAACAACGTTTTCTCAGCAAGGCGGAAGCTATCAGTTGCAACGAGTTTAATAGCCGTAAGTTGGAAATCAAATAAAATACCACTTATTTCCGGGCGTATTTCAGAAATCTGTGCCGCACTAATAATTTCTTGTAATGCATCTTTAAACGTAAAAGCTTTGATTTCTATAGAAAGTTCTTTATTTTCTATTTTTGGAATAATTGGAAAATCTTCAGGAGGAAGGCCTTGTATTGTCGCGTCATAATTATCCGTCTTAATCATTAAATTATCGCCTTTCGTTTCCATATTAATTCTATCGCTATCGCTATTCCCAATAACAGTATGAAGTGTTGCGAATGGAACGGTTATGTTTCCCTCCTCAATAATTTTTCCCGTTATCCACGCATCAATCCCTATTTCAAGATTTGTCGCGGAAAGAGAAAGTTTATTTCCCGACTCGGCTTTAATTAAAACATTCTTAAGTATTGGAAGATTCGCATCGTCCCCCACAGCCCGTTCTATTATAGAGAGCCCTTCTCTTATGTTATTTCTTAATATAATTAATTTCATAGCAGTAGCAGTAGAGGGAGTGAATATGTGGATGATGTGAATTTAAGTGAAGTAGAGTATAGAGAATTTCGGGTTGGATGCTTGTGGATAGTTAGTGAGAGATGTTGGAAGAGAAAGCGTATAACTTTTAGGTGTTTTCTAAATGACTAGATTATTCACATATTATTCATCTTTTAATCCTTATTGTTTCCACAGCCTATTCTCTATTAATCATTTCCTTAATTGTGAGAATTTTTTGGTTTAAATTCTGATTCTTTTGCATTTCTTGGGCAATCTTTTCGTACGCATAGATTGCTGTTGTATGATCGCGCTTTCCTAATTTATTCCCAATAAACGGATACGAGAGGCTTAATACTTCGCGGAGGAGATACATAGCAATCTGTCGCGATTCAGCTATTTCTTTCTTTCTGGAGCGATTAATAAGGTCGTTTGGAGAAATCTCATAAAAGTCTGCGACTGCCTTAAGGATCTGATTTGGATTGATGTTTTTAGTAGGTTCTTGGATGCTTTCGTTGATTATCTTCTCGGCGAATTTCGGAGTTATTTCTTCACCTCTACTCTGATAAAAGATGATTTTATTCAAAATACCCTCTAATTCCCTTATATTCTTCTGTATTTTCTCGGCAATAGTGTTAATCACCTCATCCCCTAATAACACCGCTTTTTCCTGCAGTTTTGTACGAACAATAGCCGATCTAAGCTCATAGTCGGGGAAGCTGATATCCACCTGCATACCCCCCTGGAATCTTGAACTTAAACGATCTTCTAGGGTTGGAATGAATTTCGGCGGTCGATCGGAAGAAATAACAATTTGCTTATTTTGCTCATAGAGCGCGTTAAACGTATAGAAGAATTCCTCTTCGGTTGCGGGCTTTCCTGCAATGAACTGAATATCATCAATAATTAAAACATCAACAAGTCGATATTTCTCTTTAATAGTTTCCATCCGCTTATTACGGATTGCCCAAATAACGTCGTTCGTGAATTTTTCAGACGAAACATATTTTACTTTATACTTATTACTATATACGCGTTTAATTTCATTGCCGACGGCTTGCATGAGATGCGTCTTACCGAGCCCCACGCCCCCATAGACGAAGAGGGGATTGTATTTTGACCCAACCTCCGTGATAACTGCCTGCGCCGCAGCGTGGGCAAGCTCGTTCGATTTCCCCACAACGAATGTTTCGAAGGTATATCGAGGATTAAGATTGGTATCAGGGTCAATTTTGAATTCCGTGAAGCTTAATTGGCCCGCAGAGTCTTCTTTTTTCTCTTTTTTCGCTGCAAGAGACTTTTTTATTGCAGAATCATTGTGAGAAGCAACAATAAACTCAATTTTCTTTGTAGAATCGTCGTGATTCCGGAGCGCTCCCAAGATTACATTGTAATATCTATTCTCTATCCATTCTTTTGAAAAATGATTTGGTAAGGCAACGAGCGCAACCCCCGCTTCTTTCTCTATGAGCTGGCTATGTGTAAACCAAGTAACGAAATTTGGACGGGAAATTTGCAATTCTATTTCAGCGAGCGCATTTTGCCAGACTTGTTCGAGATTCATAGATGGGGTTGTTGTAACTCGCATTGTACAGGATGGAATTCCTGCAACCCTTTCAGGTTATGACTCATTGTATTCCTGTTCGTGACAGCAAGCAAAAACGCAAATGTGGTGAACATGTGGATTTCCTGTGGACAACTCATCTACACCTGGAATCATAAGAGCTTTTTTCTCTCATATTGATAAAAATACATCAAAGGCGTATGATTGGTCTAGTAAAAACGAAATAAAAAATCTTAACAGGATCTATGTCAAGAACCTATCAGCCAAAAAAGCGCAAACGGGCAAGAACTCACGGGTATTTGAAGCGTTCCCGCTCTGCGAGCGGAAAGAAAGTGCTTGCACGGAGGCGGAAAAAGGGAAGAGCTCGGGTAACGGTGTAACCGCGCACGCTTGTGATACCCAAGAAAAGGAAGGCGAGTATCCAATCAATTCCAAAAAAACCGGGGAAATCCAAAAAACTTCCTCATTTTTTAGTGAAAGCGTACGAGCGGAAAGAGGGGGATACAAAATTCGGTGTTATTGTGAGTAAAAAAATTTCTAAGAAGGCAGTAGAGAGAAATATTTTGAAAAGAAAAATATATGAATCGCTTCGATCCTTTTTGTATTTGAGCGAGCCATTAGATATTATCGTTCTTGCGCTTGCTGGGTCCGAGAAACTCACTCAAGAGGAAGTTGACGGAGAATTGGGGCAGATATTAAAAACACTCTAACGTATGATCTCAACTCTTTTCCATGAATTTTTAACGCGGCCGCTTTTTAACGGGCTCGTTTTTTTATATAACACTGTAGCGATAGAAGACATCGGTATTGCGATTATTCTCCTTACGGTAATTATCCGGATAATACTCTATCCCATTTTCTATAAAAGCTTTAAGAATCAAATTATTTTACAGCGCATTCAGCCGGAAATAAAAAAAATACAGGACGATCACAAGCATAATCGTGAGTCCCAAGCGCAGGCGCTTCTTGCGCTCTATAAGCTTCACAACGTAAATCCTTTTTCCGGCTTCTTCCTTCTTTTTCTCCAACTTCCAATTCTCATCGCACTTTATAAAGTTTTTCTAACAGGATTTTCAGAAGTAGCGTTCCAAGGTTTATATAGTTTTATTCACCGTCCGGAAGCAATTCATGACATGTTTATTGGCTTGATAAATATAAGCGAATCTAATATACTCATCGTCGGCTTGGCGGCAGTCGCTCAATATATCCAGGGTAAGCTCTCACTTTCGCAGCGCGATCCTAAAAAAGAGCTTTCTCCGGCGGAGAAGATTGCGAGGAATATGGTCTTTATTGGCCCCGTAATTACTGTTATAATCCTTCAATCACTTCCTGCGGCAATCGGCCTCTACTGGATAGCGACATCGGCATTTTCTATATTCCAGCAGATGCTTATCAATCGGACTCTTAACTATGGATCACTTTCAGGACCAGATAAAAAAATTGTTTGAATTTGGAGGATTTCGCGATCCGGCGGTTCATTTTGATTTAGATAATAGAAAGATAGATGTTTTTTTAAACGAAGGGGAGTGGATTAAAAAATGGATCCCCACACTTGTCGGCAATCTTGAGCACATCGTTCGGTTGTTTGCTAAAAAGGAAAGTGCGGATTATTTTTACGTAGATATTAATAATTATCGGAAAGATCGCGAACAGATTATCGTGGAGCTCGCGAAAGCCGCGGCACGGAAGGTGGTGACTGAAAGCAAAGAGATACGGCTTCCAGCAATGAATGCATACGAACGCCGTCTCATCCATGTAGAGCTTGCAGTGCGGCCCGACGTAAAAACTGAAAGCGAAGGCGAAGGAAAAGAACGATGCGTTGTTATTCGGCCTATAGCGTAGCTCGCATTCTTTTTCAAAACTAGGTCCTCGCCGCTATCGCGACTGCGAGTAGTTTTGAAAAAGAATACTCACTTTACGGCGTCATAAGGTATGCGAGTAGTTTCAAAAAAGAATACTCGCTTGAGTTGCGATAATTTTTTAAAATAAATTCAGCACTACTAATTTCTAGATGCTAATTACTAGATTCTAGTTCTTTTATCGGAAGAGAGTAGAGGAGACGGTCGTAACGATTCAAGAAAAATAATCGATCACCTCGTAGTGTAGGTTTGTAAACGTCTACGGAGATTATGTCCGGCGTGTCTATGCGAGTAACCGTGCCCGAAATAATATCCCAAGAAAATATCGCGTCTTCGGTATAAAACATTCTCGCTTCATAGTCATCGGGGAGAAGCGAACCGGAAGGAATGCTGTTGGGTATTCCACAAAAAACAGTAGTGCCTTCAATCACACACTTTGAAGGAAGCGTGTTTGCAAAATTTTCTAGGGCGGTTTCTTCTGCGAGATTCGTTAGGAAGAGCGTGTGATTCCGTCCAGATTTTCCCATAAAGAGCGCACGCACTCCATCCTTGCTCCATAGCGTATCCAGCGCAGGGGTTTCGGGAATAATTTTGCGAATGGTTTTATCCGCGATACGGGCGCTCCACGCAGCCTGTGTTACGGAAGATGCTGGTCGTCCGGTGATATATATTTCTTGTGCAGTTTTCCATGCGAGAACTGCGTCATGAAGGGAAAACGGCATAACTTCGGCCGTTTTTTTCGTTTTTATATCAAAAGTAACGAGTGCTGGAGAGGGCGATCCTTTAAGGTACGCTACACGATCTTGACTAGGATGCCATGCTCCGAGAGATATGGCTCCTGGGAGGGGATTCCATGTCTTATTTGTAACATCAAGCACCGAAAGGGAAGTGAGGCCATTTACCGCCGTCTCAAAGAGAATGTAAGCCCCTGTTGGAGAAAACGTGGCACTCACTACATTATTAAGGTTTTGGGAGAAAAGTTCTTCTTCTCCATTTTCCGTCATACTCACCACGGATCCATTTTCTTTTACGCCAAATAGAGCGCCTGACTCAAGTGTGGCGTAGCTTAGAAGAGCACTTGCCGATTCTTTAGTGAAAATACTCTCTATGGGCGGAAGATTAGTTACGGTATTCTCTTGGAGAGATGCTCTATTTTTCCAAAATTGCCATCCAAAAAAACCGCCTACGACGATAATTATTATTATTGAAACAATGAGGAGAAATCTGCGCATATATGATTATTATTCATCGTTATTTAGAGGCTCTCGTTCGCAATTAGCGTTACACCATAGGTTGGGTCCGCTTGGTGGAAGGAAAAAATTCGAGTTTGGAGGAGAGCACTGTTCATTTTCTGTTCCGCAAAGCGATGTTTCTTCGGGGCGAGGCTGAATCAAGGGTCGTTCAAATGTTGGAAGCTTTAATTCTAAAAGATTAGGATTGATGGTTTGTAAAATAAGGGCTGCAACAAGTAAAAGTGCAAGGCCGAGAATAGCGTTGGTTATTCTGTCTTTTGCATCTTCTTTGCTGCCAACCGATTCTGAAACCGTATATTCCACTCCGCCCCAAGTAATCATGGCGACTGCAATGAGCGCTCCAAAGCCCAATCCGTAGGTATAAAAGATTTCAATATATTGTCCCGGGCTTGAAACCGATGTTTTGTCGCCAATTGGCGTTACAAGTTCGTATGCCACAGCAAATGATGGGGCATACACTGCGACTCCGATCAATATACGATATAGAATTTTATTCATGGATATAGCGGAGTAGTTGGGAAGCATCTCCAAACTCAAGGGGGTTTTGTGGATTGTTTACAGAAAGTGAAACGCTAATATCTCCGCTCCCTTCAGGAGAAAGTGAAAGATTGAGTTCGGAAGGATTACCCGCTCCTTCAGTGGGAGTGACTCCATTTACTTCCCACGTATACGAAAGGTTATTGGAAGAGAAAAAGAAGGTAAATGCTTTGAGTGTAATTTGAGACACCGATACAGTACCGAAGGGGAATGGTGCGTTAATTGAAACACGAGGGTTTGTGACGGGAATCTCAATAGTCTTTCTCACATCTTTTCCGTTGTAATTTAAAATGACTGCGGTTACTCGGATCGCATCTCCTGCTCCCGTCGGAATCTCAAAACTAAAATCCTTCTGCCCTATTTTTGAAGCATAAAGCTGATTCTCAACAAGCCATGTGATTTTTTTGCCGCTCAAAGAAACTATTTTATTTTGATGAATGAGTTCAATATGAGCTTGTATGGACGATCCCCGTGTTGGAAGACGCTTTGCATGATAGAAGGATGGAGCGGATGTATTTGCGCTCCAACTTAATAGTGCTTCAGGAGCAGTCTGTGCTTCAACGTTATGAAAAATAAAAAGGACAGTAAGAGCAATGGCGATAATACTATATTTCTTTACTGATCTCATTTCTTTAAATGTGTAATTTTTTCAAGCACTTTCATCTTTTCTGGATGATGATCAAGATATACGACAGCGATGACCCCAATAGTTCTTAGGGGGAGTGCTCCAATGTACGGAATGAGCTCTGCGATATTCATCCATAAACTCCACGTCCCTCGCACTCCTTTCATTCTAAAGTAGAGTTGCGTAACAGGAAAGGTGAGGGCGTCAATAATAAAGAAATCGTCTAAACCAACCAATACTAAGAGAATTCCAATAATATCTGTAATTGCGATATAGGCGATCAAAAAGAATGCCTCTAGGAAAGATATTTTAGGTTCATGCTCCATACCTATTAGTATATCGCACTATGCCTTAAGAATATCCTCTGGCTTCGTGGTAATAATTTTATCTTCCAGGTATGAAGCGACAATCTGAATTGCAGCGCGATTTAACCCTGCAAAGAAAAGTCCTTGGCCAACCTCCGCTTCAAGAAGAAGATTTTTTTCGCCTTCAGTAAGGCTGAATGTCTTTGCAACGACGTCTATTGCGGCAGGAGCTTGTTTTAAGAGGATTTGAAGGGAGGAGTTGGTGATAATCGGTTTGCCATAAGGGGAGCGGAGAAAATCTTCTACGTCTTGCGTTATGGTCGTAACGCCTAGGAAATACTTGCGCGCGCGCTTTACGAGTCCGAAGAGGAATGATGCACCATCTTCGTGTTTCATCATCCACCATGCTTCGTCCACGATCATAATCCGTTTTTTAAGTTCCGCGCGTACCAAGCTCCAGATAAAGTTCAATATAATGTACATCGCTACCGGACGGAGTTCATCTTCAAGGTCTCGAATAGAAAACACAATGAGGCGGTTATCAATATCAATATTCGTTGCGCTATTCATAAAGCCGGAATAACTACCTTTCGTAAATTTATAGAGTCGCTCTGCGATGCTCTGTCCACCCTCCATGTTTTTAAGCACGGACTCTAAGTCTTCCAAAAGAGGAGACGTAGCGTTGGAGAAATCTTTACCGGGCACGATTTCGCGCGATGCATAGGTTTCGGTGATAGCGCGATCTAAAAGAGCTTCTTCGCTCGGCCTCATTTTGCCCAACATAATCTTGAGAAGTCCCGTGAGCGTAATAATATGGGAGCGGAGTGCGTCATCCGGATTTTCATCTTTCGGTATTTTGGGGAGATCAAACGGATTGATGTGGTGTCCCGAGGTAAGGGAAATGCGGAAAAAACTGCCACCTACCGCTTCCGCAAGGCGCTCATATTCATTTTCCGGATCCACAATAATAACGTCTGTACCCATCATAAGGAGGCGAATCGCTTCCAGTTTAGTAGTGTATGATTTTCCGGCTCCGGATTTTGCGAAGATAACCATATTGGAATTCTCTAAAGAGAATCGGTCAAAGATAATGAGCGTATTATCGTGGCGATTTACGCCGTAGAGAATCCCTTCGTCTGAGGTAAGATTTACTGATACAAATGGAAAGAGCGAAGAGAGTGGGCTGGAATTGAGCGTTGTTGTAATGCCAAGTTTATCAAGCCCTAATGGAAGACATGAGGTAAATCCCTCCAGTTGCTGGAATGTTGTTGGTTTTGCATAGACAAGGCGACTTTCTAGGAGGGACGTCACTTGACTCTCCAATTTTGAAAGGGATTTTTCATCCGGAGCGTACATTGTGATATAGACTGCGACGCTAAAAAGATTTTCCTGCGCTTGTTGGAGCGAGTCCCGGAGATTTTCAATGTCTTGGATCGCGGTTTCAAGCTGGGGATTGCGAACAAGGCCCTTTTCTTCGGATTCATTAATTTGTGCCTGAACTTGTGCAGCTTTTTTACGGAGATTTTTAAGCGCGAGCGAAGTCTCTACGGGATTTACAAAAATAGAGATATCCAAGAGATCCGGCATATTAATGATGGGAGAAAACCAGCCGGTGGAAAGATATCGAGGATAGGTGAATATGAAAATTGTTTTTGCAATCTTATTGCCGAGTCGGATATAGTTCGCTCCGATTTCAAGAGCGGAAGGTGCGATAAGATCCTTAATTTCTTTGTTCATGATTTTGGTTCGGCTCCGATACCCTTTTTTTCTATGGCATCTGGATTATAAAGGTTATAGAGCAGCTCAATAACTTCATCGGTGTTTAAAGGAATAGCGCGAAGATCCATTTGATTTAGTCCATTCACAATTTCATTCACGCGCTCTGAAAGCTGATCAATATTGTGCCGCAATTGCTCGTCTTTATTTTGCCCTTCGGGAAGGCGGTCAATTGGCTTTTGAATTCCCTTGCTCTTGAGAAATCCAAAAATCTTGCCAGTAATAGCTTCGCCCCCTTCGGATAAAGAAACCGGATTGTAGGGGACGATGACAAAAAACGATTTACTCATAATCGCGTTCTCCGTAATGAATGCCTTAATGAATTCACGATATTCTCCAATGAGATTACGTAATAGTTCGTTCGGCTCTTGAGTCTCTCTCATAGAGACGGACTCCAAATAAGCATCAATATTCAGTTTGCGAGAATGGATAAAAATCTGGACGGTAAAGTCCAGGGAATTAAAAAAGTTTTGAAACCCGTTAATGATCATTCCCTGCTCTTCTTCAGACTTCAAATCAAAATTGACTCCAGATACAACAAGAATCTGGCGGATACCACCGTTTTTTAAAATGACCGTTCCGTCCTGAACGGATTCGGCTTCAATAAATTCCTGCGTGGGGAATGCTGCTGTTTTATCCGGCATACCATTCAAGTATAAGGCACAAAGTATAAAGTATAAAGCGGAGAAAACAGTAAATAACCTTGACCGACAACAGACAACTAATAACTGACAACAAATAACTTATAACACTCTATCCGACCATCTGTTTTTCTTTGTAGTTAGTTGTAAGTCGTAAGTTTCAGCACTACCGGTAGTCAACGCGCTTTGCGACACGGCGTTCTCCCGTATTCTTGCGGACGCGCTCAAAATTGTCTTTTGTTGTGCCGAATGCTTGTAGAAATTGCAGAGGTTTCTCGCGTTTTTCAATAGGATGTGTCGTAGTCGTTATCTTTAAGATAAGGTCTTTTAGTGTTTTCTTCTGTGTTTCAATAAATGATTCACGCGGCAATCTTGGCATACTGGGCAGATTGAGATGGGCTTCCTCTCGTTTCCACAGATAAAAACGCGGTTTCCAAAAGTAGAGGAGTGCTGCGCCCATAATACGGGGGATTGGCTGGCCATTGTACTTAGCGAATGCGAGCGGCAGGGCTATGACCCAAAGAATCGCGCTCACGATAATCCAAAGCCAGAAATTAAACATAAAGTAAAAGATAAACGTCGGTACTGCGGCTCCAGCAAGATACAGAAATTGCTTAATGGAGAGGGGCCCCACGATCTTCGGAGAGAAATCAATAAATTGAGGAACTTGGAATTGCACAATAGTTAATCAGGTGATGAGTTAATGAGTTGAAGAGTTTTTAACTTGGTCTTTCTTGTATTGCTCTAAGAACTTGATATATCCAAAAATCGCCATCCGAAGTTCAATATACCTTCCTATAATACCCGAAATTGCCTCTGGTGTGATAAATTCCTTTTCAGCACATCGCGTAAGATTCGTTCTTGTCTCTTCCGCTTCAGAAATTGCGATACCTCTTAATATTCTAATCTTCTCTTTTGGAGACTTCTTGTAATAAGCTTCGGCAATATTATTCGCAACTGATGCGGATGATCGCTTGAGCTGATCAATGCTCCTAAATCGCTCTTCTCTAGGGAAATTTTTTACGGCTATATGCACCTCAATTTCCAGGTCTTTGGCGAGAGTATAAATCTTTAGGTTTTCTATTCCTGTTGCCATACATTCTTATGGATTACCTCTTAACTCATCAACCGATCAACTGTATCCCCGAAAGGGGAGTAACTCATTAACTTTAAGCTAGTCTTCTAGCGGTGTTCTCTCACTACTATAATGTACTACGCGCTCTTTCTTGGGTTCGTTGTTTAATCCTTCGATGCGAGCGGTTGCTGGTTTTGCGGTTGGTTGGGTGCCGGAAAATCTTTGTGCCTCAAAGCGTACAAAGGGTTCTTCTGCGGGAATTTCACGTGCTACTCCAGCATCTTCGCGATGGAGAATAAACGGCTCATCTATATGCGTTTCTTCTTGGCTTGGTGCGACGTGATTTTGTTTTGTTTCACCATTTCCATTCCCTGCAACGATATCGTTCATAACGGGGACAGGCTCCGCTGGTCTCATTTGAGGATTAAATGGAGGAGGTTCTTTGTGGTCTTTGGGTACAGAGAAGACTTTATCTATATCTTGTTTTAGATTGGCGAATATTTTTACATCAAGCTCACGTGCCATCTCCAACGCATCGCTCTCTTTAATGGAGAGACGAGTCATAAGTTCTTTCGCAAATTCCGACGGGCTGGAGGGGATAAAGCCCATTACAACATCTCCTGCGGCTGTCGCAAGGATGTGTATTTGGTTTTCTTCCATTTTTCTTTTTTCAGCGATGGACCAAACAATATCCGCATATTCAGAAGAAAACAAAGCCTCCCGAAGCTTTTCGGTAAGAGTATCCCATCTATCTAATGCTTGTTTTTGAGAGATAGTTATCATAAATGGTTTATGGGGTTTGTGGAGGTGTGCCTGGCGGCGGAGTTTCAGCTGTGGCACCAGTTATGCGATCCCCCATATTTTTTGTAAGCGATCGATGGAGATTTTTATTTATCTTTTCCAAACCACTTGTGAGAATACTGCGCGCTTCAAAGGCAATTTTTTGATCTAAGGATTGTAAATCATCAAAAACCGAATCGCGAGCAAATTTTTTCCCCTCGTGTTCGATAATCATATCAAAGTCATTTCTAAATTCTTGGAAAAGCTTCTTTTGAAATTCAGCAAAATCTTTACCTGAAAATTTTGGCATCATTTTTCCTAAAGCGCCTGGATTTGTATTTCCGATAGTTCTTAAATTTGCGCTACTTAATTTTTCAAACAGCGATTGGTCCATGCCGGCAAAGCGCTTCTTCGGATCAAATTCCTTTAACCATTCCGATGGGAATTTTTTATAGTCTTCTAGACTCTTTTTATTATGGAATTCTAGAGAGGCTTTTGTTAACGCTGCTCCATCATCTTTCCGTGCGGCCTGAACCATGGCAGTATCTGCGCCAAATGCATTTTCAAGATTGCCATAATCCTTCTCCATCCCAAAGCTTTTAAAAATTTCCTTTGTTTTTTCATTCCCGATGATTTCGCCAAGGTTAGGGATTTTATCCGCAACCCCTTCTTTAACGGCGCGCGCCAATCCTTGGGCATAATCAGCTCCTTTTAAATCTCGTATTTGAAATGCGAGCTGGCTTTTTGGAATATTCTTGACTCGCTCGCTCGCTTGAGACGCTAGTTGTTCCCCTTGGAGAGTTCCTAATTTTGCGGCGACATTCCCAACGCTTCGAACAAGGAAACTGTTACTTTTTTGGCGATTTTCCGTCCATTTTTTAAATGGTTCTGATCTGGTGAGGTGAGTTGCGGCTCTCCTCGTAACATCTTCGCCAATCGCCGCTCTTTTAGCTGCTCCTGCGGCACGGTATGGTAAGCGAGCGGTGTATCCCAGAGCTCCTATGGCTTTATCTTTTGCACTCTTCACGAAACCTACTGCGCTCGCAGCTCCGGCGATACTCATTTTTTGGGCGGCTATTAAACCTCCGACAAAGATACCGATTGCTATTAAGATTTGGAGAAATTGTTCAGCGCCGCCAGTTTGTATTACAAATCCATCTAGTGCTTTAGCGGAAACACTATCCAAAGCTACGCTATCGGAAACCGTTTTATTAAGGCCAGGCTGTGTTGCGGTTCCCGCAATGGCTACGATGCCGAGATACATAAAGAACGTCATAGCAGGCAAGAAAAACGTCCATTGGATAAAGGTGTCCCACCAATTACGCCAATGCTTTGAAAGGTCGGGGACAACCCAACAGAGCCATGCGATAGGCATAAGTATGAGAAGGAAAACGATGTAAACGTAACGGACAACAAGCATAAAAGCGAGTGCTCCAAATACAATCACAATGATTGCGGAAAAAAGAACTGCGATAAGAAGAGATATGATGAATCCCAAAAGTGCCCCACCAAAGTTGATAAGACTCTGCCCTCCCGCTTCCGCGAGTCCTTTAGCACCGTCAACTTTTACAAGATTCTGTATCTGCATTGCATTCGCAAGTTGTCCGCCGAGATCTCCTGCCTTTTGGATTTCTTCTATAAAGAAATATGAGAAGACGTTTGTAAAATCAATAATGAGTCCGGCAAGTCCGAGACTGAAATTGATAAGCACTGCAGCGACGATAAGCTTCCAAAGCGTTTGTTTTAGTGCGTATTTTTCTATGCGGAGGATTGTAGCAAATGCGATAACAATAATCGCAAGAACAAATCCGAGATTAGCGATTCCAAGCGTGATAGAGAATCCAATGCGAACGAGAGAACTTCCAACGATATCTTTACTAAGATCAATAATGAATTCAATAACAACTGCGAGGAAGTTTATAAGCGAGCCAATTGCGGAATAGATAACATAGAAAAGAGTACTCAAGCCCAAGGAAATACAATCAGCCAGAGAAAAGCCGCTCCAAAGACTGCATGTAGGATTGTTCTTAGATTCATTGTCCGTAGGCGATGGAGCTGGCGGACCTATCGGATCTTGAGTTGCAGGTGGAGGACCTTGCTGTTGTGCGAGGGCAAAAGGAGATGCGCTTAGCAATGATCCGGCAAGGATCATGAAGAGAAAGATTGTTATCCAGTGTTTTTTTCTTATTCCAATTTTTACGAACATAGTCTAGTTACCATTCTGACAACTTGTGTAATTGTTTTGAATTGCGGTCTTTGCCTGTTGAATATGTGTCTGAATGGTTTGCAGTTCGGTAGCGGCATTATTCTCTGCGGTAATTGCGGCATTTTGATCTAGAAGACCGGAGTTTTGAAGCGGAGCAACGATAGCGCTAAATCCTGCCCAATCGTCCGGAGCGAGTGCGTTTAATCCTTGTACCGAAGTATTGAGTTGCCCCATCCATGCTTGGTTTGCGCTCTGTTTACTTGTTACGATCGCAATCGTGCTTGTCGCATATCCAAGTTCGGCGTTGATATTCGCGATATACGTATCAAAATTCGTGCATGCTTTTCCCATAAATGGATTGCTGGGAAGTGCATTGAATTGTGAGAGGAAGGTATTCAGATCAGCGACGTATTGATTGAGTGCTTGAAGCGAGGATGCATGCGCAGTTGTTACTCCCTGCAGTGGGGAGAGGACCTGATTGATATTGCTGATTGTGCTTGATTTTGCAAAATCAAGATTATTATTTGAAGTAGTAACGTAATCTTGGCATGCGGTGAGCTGAACTCCCACAAGTCCTGCGCATGGGCCGGATCCTCCTCCTATGGTTCCTCCGGCGGGAGCGTTCGGAGTGGAAACTCCCTTCAAGCCGTTTACTCCGGATACGATGAGTCGGTTCACAATAGCGTTTGCGATTGCGCCTACATATGCCTCAATCTCCTCGGCGTTTACGAGATAATCAATATCGGATCCGATGGCTTTACTCACAATCCCTCCCACAGTGCTTCCTGGTGTCGTAACGACACATGTTGATGAAATGTCTCCCGGGGTTCCGTCGCCGTCCAAATCCGGTCCGCTCCCGCCACTTTCATTGCATGATTTTGAGCTTAAGAATCCTCCTCCGGCAAGCGCCTCGTTTTGTGCAGATTGCTGAGCTTGTGAAATCCTTCTGTCACGTTCTGATATTGCAAGGATCGTTGCTCCAAAGTAATTGTTTTGCGGCTCTAGTGATCCCGTATACGCAATCCAGTTTCCATTTCTGAAGTCGTTATAAAAATTATCAATATTGCCAACGATTTGATCTAGGGTACAGGTAACTTGCTGGGAGAATCGCGGAACAGGCAATAGGGCTATTTGGATTTGAAAATTAAATGGATCGCACAGCCATCCGGCACCGATCTCTTCTGCAAAATCTCCAATCGCAATATTCGCGGCATCGTCCAAAAACCCTCCCCAATCACTTACAAATTGGGGTTTTCCACCCCCGTTAATCCACTGAATGATTTGATCAACCATCATGTCCAAAATTCTTCTGCGGAGCGTCTCTCGAGCAAAGCGCCAGGCCCACTCAAGAAGTGATTGCGTGAAGCTTTGGACTGGAGCACCGGTAATATCCCAAACAGGAACGGCTGCCTCAGCTTTTTGAACAGTGCGAGGGAAAAGAAGCGGCTGACCAAAAACCGTGAGTATGGTTACAAGCGCAAGCGTTATGGCTATGCTTCGGTTCATTTAATAGGTAATGCCGTATTGGCTTAAGAGATTGGAAAAATCTTTCCCTACGGCATCAAATTCAGGCTGTAATGCTTCCAGGGTTTGAAGCGCAAAAAGCGCGAGTACAGGATCCTGGTCGGCTTTCGCAAGGGCACTAAAAATATTCGCCTGTGTTTGCATGAGTCCGATTTGGCGCGCGTGAAGATGTGCCGCGGGAGCGGGGACGGGAAGCGTGTAAAGATTCGTGGCAGTGTCGTGGACCGTTTTTGCAACTTCACCGAAGGCTTTCGGGGAAGGATCTGTTTTTGTAAATTCCTGCGTAATGGCGCTCGCGCTCTGGAGAATTGCTTGTACTCCTTTGAAATAGGATTCTATTGCCGTCTTGTCTTTGCTCGGTGTGATAATGAGCGACTCTAGAGACACGGAAACTCTAAACGTTTCAGGATCAAACGCTGCTTGCCCTTCGCTTAAAATGCTTTCAGCGATTTCTTCAGGATTAATATTAGGAATAGCGCCGCTGATTTGCTGATCGGGAGATTTGTTTGCCTCTTCTCTGATTTTTGTAAGAGTACCCTCTAGTAGCTTTAAGGTTTCATTGCGTGCGCGGGTGGAGGCGGTAGCCCCGGGCGTATTTGGAATGGCTTCAGTAAGAATTGCAGTCTTGGGAGAGGCGACTTTCGCTGAAAGAGAAGCACTACCGACAAGAACAACGGCGCCCATACCTGCGCCCACAATAAGAAATAGTGAAAAGATTTTTTTTGCCATAACAAAAACGCACGTTTGCTATAGCAATTATATCACACGAAAGTCGTCTAACGCGCGCACTATCTTTATTAACAGCTCTAATGAGAGATCTTGGGGACGCGTTGTCTCTCTAATCTTGAAACGATCCATCATTTCTCGTGCCTTGTCAGGAGATAAGGCTTTGTGAGCACGCAGATTGTTAAATAATGTCTTACGGGGCTGTCGGAATAAGATTTTTATCGCTGCATAGTACTGGTTTTTTGGAAAACTGTCGGGAATATCCTTAGTGGTGAGTACAATAATTGCTGAATCTACCTTGGGTTTTGGCTTGAATGAGGTTTTTGGTACGCGGAGAATTACTGTTGGAGTTGCCCACAGCTGAGTCGCTGCAGCTAGGAGATTCATATGCCCCGGCTCTGCGGCGATGCGTTCTGCTACTTCATCTTGAACCATAAGAACAGTGCGTTTTGGCCTTTGTTCAAGTTCGCTCAAGATTCTCAAGAGGTGTCCTGTGATGTAGTAGGGAATATTCCCGACGATGATGAGTTTCTTTCCACGAAGGGCGGGATAACGTTCGTAAAGTTCGGGTAGAACGCGCAATGCGTCCCCTTGGATAATAACTCCAGGTATTGATTTCTTGGTGAGATCGCGCGCAACGAGCACCGCAAGCTTGGTGTCTTTTTCAATAGCAAAAAAATCACATTGCGTTTTTTTGCATAGTTCTGCGAGTGGGAGCGTGAGGGCGCCTTTGCCGGGACCAATCTCAATAACAGCATCTCCTTTCTCGGGGCGCGTGGCTTTTAGCGTTGCGTTTACGGCTTTTTGATCGTTTAAAAAATGTTGTCCAAGTCGTTCCATGTTTGTATGATGCCGATGCGAAATGTATAATGCGAATGATGCGAAAGGGGTTATTTATCCCTCATTATTCATTGTCTATTGTTTATTGTCTATTGTGCTATGAAGATAACTCTCGCAACCATTTTTACTACAGTTCTTACTTTGGGATTGGTTTTCGTGGTGTTGCTTTGGAATAATGAAAAGCAAAGCGAGACACCCGTTGTTCGCGTGGAAGAAACAAAAAAAGAAATATATTCATACATTCCACAAGGAAAAGAATTCTCTCTTTTTTTCGGTAATCGCAATACAGAAGTAAACGATCCGCAAAAAACTGTTCCTGAAAATAAATACACGACGAAAATCCCAAAGATCGACCCCAACGCGCTTCTTGGTCCTCTTATCGCAACGAATGCCACTGACGCTGAGATTTTTTCTATCCAGCATCCGCTGGAATATCTTTCTGCCTTGAATACATTGCAGAATATTATGGTAGAAGAGGGGGTACTTACCGTCGCGGAGAAGAAAGTTTTTGATAATGAAGATAAAGTTCTCGGGTTTTGGGGTGGAAAAACGTTTGAATTTTTGCGGGAAAAGGGGATTGTCACGGAAAACGATCGCCCAGGATTCTTGCAGGGAATAGGAATCGTGCGAGCGCTTCATCTTCAAGAAGCCGTGATTCTACGAGGGCAGGCAAGCGTGCCATCCAATTTTGAGCTGAAAAATCCTCTTGGGATTTTCACTGAGTTTGGCTCAGCGCTCGCGGGAGCGTTTGTGAGCGAGGCGAATGCTCAGACCTGTTTTATGTCTGGAGATCCAACGATTCCGTTTGGTATTAATCTTGTTGCGCCGTGTTGCGCTTGCTCTGTTGTCGGTGTTCCTATTGGATGCTTAAACTTGATATGCTTAGGGCGTCCTGCGATTTTTGATCAAACAACTTTTATTTGCGGATGCGGATGAATAGTCGCTTGCATTCTTTTCAAAAAGCTATAAGAGCTGCTCGTACACTCTTAAAAAAGCTATAAGAATGACCTTTTTAAAGAGTGTACTCGCTTAGATTACGATTAGTTTTGGGAAAAGAATACTCACTTATAGTGTCGTAAGGTAATAAAAAACGAAGAAAAATTCTTCGTTTTTTATTTTCTTTTTTAATCTAGATAAACAATATCTTCTTCGGGGAGTCCTCCAGATCTCCCTCCTAAATCTCTATACTCCGTAAGTTCTGCCGGTATTTCGTAGAGGAATCTGGACGGAATATGGAAAAACGAGATGCGGAGATTTTTTCTTGCACGCGTCATTGCGACATACATAAGCCGCCGCTCTTCTTCCATTTCTTCGCGTGTCTTGAAGGACATTTGATGGGGGATGAGCCCTTCGTTTGCGCCGGCGATAAAGACCGTATCAAATTCCAATCCCTTCGCAAGATGAATGGTCATCAGGTTTACGCTCGCACCTCCGGCGGCTTTTTCATTTTCCGCGTCTCCCGATTGCATGAGGGATGCGTGCTCAAGAAACGCTGGAAGTTCAGTAAAATCTGCCGCTCCAGCGAGAAGCTCATTGACGTTTTCTTTACGCTCTTCAAGGTTGGGAAATTTTTTTTCCAGCAGTTCAAAATATTTTCCGCGCGAAAGGAAAAGCGTGATAAGTTCCAAAATATTCAAACGAGGGGATTGTCCGGAGAGTGCTTCAATGACGCTTGCACCTATTTTTTTGGTAAATGTTTTTTCAATGCGCTCGCGGCTTACGAGATCGTTCGGGTTCGCTGCTATGCGGAGCCCCGCGATAATATCTTTAATTTCCTTACGTTCATAGAATTTTACTCCGCCGAAGATGCGGTAGGGAATACCTGCGGAAACGAGCGCAGATTCTATTGATCTGGACTGTGCGTTCGTGCGGTAGAGGATAGCTATCCCGTCCTGTGTTCGCTCTGCCCGCGGGATAGCACGGAGTGTTTCAATAATCTGTTCGGTAATCCAGTACGATTCTTCTTCGGCATTTGGGGCGGATGCAACAACAATCATTGGCCCGCCGGCTTTGCTCGTCCACAAATTTTTAGGCTTTTGGAATGCATTATTTTTAATAACCGCGTTTGCTGCGGTGAGAATGGTTTCCGTTGATCGATAGTTTTCTTCCAGCGTCACCACGGAAGCGGTCGGCCAATCTTTTTCAAAATTAAGGAAGTTCGTAAAGTCGGCGTGGCGCCATCCGTAGATTGCTTGCGCATCGTCGCCCACGACGCTCACGTTGCCTCGCGCTCCTGCGAGTAATTTTACTAATCGGTACTGCGCAAGATTCACGTCCTGATACTCGTCAACTAAAATATGCGTGTAACGTTCGTTATAGCACTTTTTGATTTCCGGATTTGTATCAAAAAGTGTTACGACTTTTTGGATAAGGTCGCCAAAATCAAATGCATTATTTTTTGCAATATAGTTTTCATATGCGGCGAATACTCGATATTTTCTTGGATCGAAATATTCCTGCGGGTCTAAAAGTTTATTTTTGACGGCTTCAATACTGCGAATGATGCGTGCGGGTGGATACTGCTCATCATCCAGATTCATATCTTTGAGTGTGTGGCGAAGCGCGCGCAAGGCGTCATCGGAATCAAAGATAGAAAATGATCCAGATCTCCCGAGCGCTTTTCCTTCCTCGCGGAGGATGCGAGCGCCTAGCGAATGAAATGTTCCTACAAATGGAGCAGGACCAAGGGCGGTAAAAACCTTCTTAGGGAAGTCTGGATGGGCGAAAAGTCGGGCGCGCATTTCTTTCGCTGCCTTGTTAGTAAAGGTTATCGCTATAATTGCCTCCGGTGGGACGCCGCGTTCAATGAGTCGGAGTACACGGGCGGTTAATGTCTTTGTTTTTCCGGATCCGGCGCCAGCTACGATAAGAAGTGGGCCTTCTCCGTGATTTACTGCCTTCTCTTGGTTGGGGTTGAGGTTCATTTGGGGTTCATGGTATGCTTTTGGGGTATTAGTACTATACTCAAAAATCTAAAACGTGCTAATCCCACAACCCTAGTAGCGGTTGTTTTCCTTTTTGGGACTATCCTTATCACCTTGGGCTTTGCTTTCCAAAGCGAGTCGCAAGCAGTTTTTTCCGCACAAGCATCAGTTTTCGGGGGACCACTTCAAGAAACTTCGGAAAATAGTAATGATCTTGGCTTTCTGGAGGCGGTTTCGGAGATTGATACTGTTCATGCTGACGTATTTACTATGGAAGACGAAGAATACGGAGCTTTTGACGGTGCCGCACTCGTACATCATGCAAATCCCTTGGATTCTCGTTTCGCGCGTCGCGACGGTATTATTCTCCATAAAGTCCAGAAGGGAGAGACGCTTTCCAATATTGGAGCAAGTTATGGTGTTTCATTAAATACGCTACTCTGGGCAAATCCGACGTTGCGCAAAAACGTCATTCGTCCGGGCGATGAGATCACAATTCTTCCGGTATCCGGCATTTTGCATGAAATTGCCGCTGGAGAAAGTGTTGAATCTATCGCGATCTTCTATTCCATTGCTCCGCAGGAGATTGTAAAAGCAAATCCGCGGCTCGCGACAGAAACAATCATGGAAGGGGAGAAGCTCATTATTCCAGGAGGTCGCTTGCAGGAACGTTCAAGTTTGACTGCGCACCTTCCTGATTTGAAAGGATACTTTACGCTCCCAGCGTCGGGATGGAATTGGGGACAGCTCCATGCCAATAATGCGGTTGATATCGCGAACGCGTGTGGAACTGCTATCTATGCCGCGGCTGAAGGATTGGTTGTTAAAACGGGAAGTCCTAATAATTGGAATGGGGGATATGGAGGATATGTTGATATAGAACATCCAAACGGTACGCGCACACGGTACGCGCACACGGAAAGTAATATTGCTTCTATCGGCGATTATATTGAAAAAGGCCAGCTCATCGCTGAAGTTGGAAATACTGGAAATACTAACGGGCCGACGAGTTGTCACTTACACTTTGAAGTGCACGGCGCGAAGAATCCATTTGCAAAATAACGTTCGCTCATATTCTTTTTCAAAACTAGGTCCTCGTTGCTATCGCAACTGCGAGTAGTTTTGAGAAAAGAACATTCACTTATGGCGTCATAAGGTAATCGGCTCATACAAACGCATGAGTCGGTTTTTATTAGTTATGTTTTTAAACAAAAGAAAAGCCCCGCACCTGCCTGGTGGCAAATGCGGGGTGTAGTTGAGTGGGCGAGCCTACTTCTTCTTGTTGAAGAGGTTTATGATGCGAGCTCCTTGGGCGCGTCGCATCGATTCTGCTTCTGCTTCTGCTTCTGCCCTCTCGTGTTCGAGGCGCAACTGCTCAGAACGAGCATTCTCCTCCAATCTTGCCTTTTCGGCCAGGGCTGCGCCATACGTCAGGAGATGCCGCTTCTTGCCGTCCGTCCTCTCCACGAGTTTTCCGTTCTCGAGCTTCTTCGTGCGCAATTTCTCGGCGCAGGGATTGCATGCGGGCACGATCACGACTTCTTCGGGGGGGAACGGATGCACCCGACTCCATTTGACGAAGAGGGTGTAGTTGCCTTTGGAGATCAGCTTGCTGGAATCGTCTCGGTCGGTCATGACATCCCAGTTGCCGCTTCCATCGTGCATGATGATTGCAAAGCGCCGGGGTTGGAATTCGCGTTCACACATGAGGCATTGCTCTTTGGCGGGAGCGGTGTCGTCGTAGCCAAAGAGATTGTCTATCATTGCCACCTTTCTTCCGCCGCGCGATTTCACGAAATGCCCGAGCAAGAAAAGGTCCTGTTGTCCTGCAAACGAACCGCCGTCCATACCAATCTCGGCATAGAGGTCAGCGACGTCTTCTTCCATGACGTCCAAGGATTTGAGAGGGGACTTGGAGTGGGGTTTGGACTCACTATTAGTTCGGGCGTTGCCGTTCTGATGAGCAGACATTTTTGTCTCCAAAAAGAGTTGAAAAGGGGCGAATAATCGATCCAGAAAGTCCAGAACGATTAACAAGTTCTATTATACATCCTCTTTTCATATATGTCAATCTTCGGCTTGAAAGTCGTAGATTGTTACTGGAGACAGATCAATATATGAATATGGTTCTTTATAAAAATCCGCACCTTATGGGCGTAAGGTGCGGGGTGTGCGGTCCAAATCTACGGCAATGTTGTGATTTTCTATCTAGCTTCTCGTAAACGACCTCTGGATGCGTGCCGTCGCGGCTTGTTCCATCCTGGCAAAGCGCTCTCTTGTGGCGCGGATAAACGCATCGCGTTCTTCTTTTCTTGCCTTTGCTACAGCATATGTCATAGTGTGCCGTTTGTTCCTCTTCCGTCGATCTACGAGCATGCCGTTTCTGAAATCTTTGCACCGAAGTCTTCCGATGCAAGAATCGCATGCCGCCACAATTATGGTTTCCACATCAAGTCCAACCGTTCTTTCAAAAAGAAGGTAGTTGCCGATGCGGACTGATTTGCTGGGATCGTCCGAGCTGGGTTTCTTAATCCATATGCCCTTAGACTCTTCTACGATGAGTGTGTAGAACCTTGGCAGGAATTCCTTTGCGCATACGATACACCGCTCTTTTTCTGGAGCGGTATCATCATATCCGAAAAGCTCTTCTTTTGCGGATATTTTCCGTGAGCCGCGCGATCGTACGAAACGTTCAAGTAAGTATATATGAAGGCGGTCCGAGAATGCCCTTTCGTCGCTTTCAACTTCATCGTAGAGCTCGGCAACCACTCTTTCCATTATCATTAGTGAATCTTCAGGTATTTCGTCGTCATCCGGAGCTAATCTGCGGATTTCTCTGGTTGTGTCTTGCATCACTACTTCCGATAGGGGTTTTGAAGGTGCACGTAGCTAATCCGGAACGATTAGATAATCACTATAGCTATTTATTGATAGTTTTGTCAAGAAAAGCCCTTAATACACTGCTCGTTTAGGGTATTGACAAATCGGTATATACTATGCTATAATCAGGGTAGCAAGCGGTTGGGTGAGTGGCCCAACTATGCTCACAAGCCAAATACCCTATTTTCGGAGGAGCTTCTCATGCTACTAGCACTCGCGATCACCTCGAATCTCAGCGTTCTTCTCGCGGATACGATCCAGTCTCTCACGCCGGTCGCGATCATGCGTCCCGTGAACGAGGCGATCGTCCGGCGTGCAGGCCTCCCGGTCTTCCTGGAGAGTCTCACCGACGAAGAGGTGGGCGCTCTCGCGGACGAGGCGCTCGATCTCATTCCGTACCTCCCGAGCGCCTGACCGCCTGACCACCTGAACGTTCTTCCCAAGCCCGCTCCGTGCACGATGCCAATAATGGCAAACGCACGGAGCGGTTTTTCTTTGCGCTGAAGCACATTAGTTTTCTCTCCGCTTTATACCTTATACGTTATACATTATACTTTCATCAGTTATTATTTTTATGCTCTACGGTATTCAAGGCACATTGCGGGCGAAGCGAGAGAATTTTATTGTCGTTGAAACGGGCGGCATAAGTTTTCGCGTCGCGATTTCCGCACACACACTCGCGAATCTTCCCGAAACCGGATCGGAAGTTAAACTCTTTACGCATCTTCATGTTCGCGAAGACGCTCTTCAGCTTTTTGGTTTCCAAACCGAGTTGGAACTTAAATTTTTTGAACAATTAAATTCTGTAAGCGGTGTGGGACCAAAATCCGCACTCGGTGTGATGAGTATCGCAAATACTGAGCAACTAATAGCGGCGATTAACGACGGGCATACGGAGCTTATTACACGCGCATCCGGAATCGGAAAGAAAACAGCCGAACGCATCGTGCTTGAACTCAAGGGCAAAATGAATTGGGGAAAGAGTCAGGACTTGGTGACGCTTATGGAATCCGACGTGGAATTGGAAGAAACACTCGTGAGTTTAGGGTATTCTCGCACGGACGCGAAACAAGCTCTGCAAGGAGTTCCTAAAGAGGTGCAAGGATTCAAAGCTCGCCTTCGTGAGGCCTTAAAAAATACTAAGCGGTAAAATAATAAACAATGGACAATAAACGATGAATAAGAAGCAAGAGATGAGAATATTGAAAATTGTAAATTGAGTATTGTAAATACTTTATTTTGGGGAGGGCTTGCCTCCCCAACTTTCTAAAAGTTAGGAGGGCTTGCAAAAATAGTAGATTGGGGTATAATAGTGGAAGTGAATCGCCTCGAGTGATGTCGTGAGCATTCACCACTACGAGAGTCCCGTGCCCTCGCACGGGAGAACGGAGGAGTTCTTTGGAAGGTAACGAAAGTGAGTCTTACTACTGCGCAAAGGACGCAGAGGAGGATCACGAGTTCGACTTGGAGCTTCAAAATCACGGCTCATGCTGTGAAGATGGCGTGTGTGATGGCTTGGTATCTCGCGAAGAATTCGCGAGCTTCCACAACCAGGCACCCGATGCCGAAAGTTCGTCAAACAACATGGAAGAGACGAACTTCTGGGGTCGCGTTCCAGAAGAACTGCGATCTACTCTCAAGACGCGTCTCAAGTGCCTTACTCAGAGAGAGCTCAAGGCTCGGCTCAAGCAACGGAAGGCGCGCGAGAAGCGTCGAGCAGACCTGGTCCTTCAGCGGATCGTGACAACATGGGACGTCGCCTGCGTGGCGTAGTCGCATAGCTTCGGAAGGAGCGTTCATACCTCGCCCCCTGTATATGACAGGAGGCGGGGTCTTTTTTTTGACGTGATACAATAACAAGATACAGAATCTAGAAACTAGTATTTAGAAATTAGTAGAAAAAATATAACTGTCATGTTGCATTTCATAAGGCGTACGTACCATTTTCTTTTAGCGTTCTTGGGCAATATTATTTACGGTTTCCCGTCAAAGAGACTCATTGTTATCGGAGTCACGGGAACGAAGGGCAAATCAACGGCGGTAGAAATTTTACGAGCTATTTTTGAAGCGGCAGGAAAAAAGACGGCAGCACTTTCATCTCTTCATATGCAAATCGGGGAGAGTGTACGCGATAACCCGACCGAGAACACGATGCCCGGGCGCTTTATGATTCAAAAGTTTTTACGTGATGCAGTCCGTGATCGGTGCACTGTCGCGATTTTAGAAGTTACTTCTCAAGGCGCTTTGCAATACCGGCATCGATTTATCCATTTTGATTGCGGAGTATTTTTAAATCTCCATCCGGAACATATTGAGGCGCACGGTTCATATGAAAAATATCGGGACGCGAAGGTTAGATTTTTCCGTGATATCGCGACGCGTTCAAAAAAAATCGCAAAACATTTTATTTTGAACCAGCATGACGGGGAACGCGACACTTTTCTCCGCGCCGTGCACGGTTTAGGTGAAGTTCATTATTTCAGTGGAGAGCAATTGCTTCGTCAGCTTCCTCAGCGCGCCTTAAAAGAAAACGAATGGCTTGCTCGCCCGTTTAATGCGGACGATGCATCCGCTGCGGCAAGAGTTGCGGAAGTATTTGGAATTCCGCAAGGCATTATCTATCCCGCAATTCTCGCGTTCAAAGGAGTTCCGGGCAGAATGGAAGTGATTCAAGAAAAACCGTTTCGCGTTATTGTTGATTATGCGCACACCCCGGATGCCCTCCACGCTGTGTACGAAAATCTGAATCCCGATGGAAAGAAGAAAATGATTTGTGTCTTAGGTTCCGCAGGCGGGGGAAGAGACGTATGGAAACGCCCTGCATTCGGCAAGATTGCTGGAGCGTATTGTTCAACTATTATCGCGACGAACGAAGATCCGTATGACGAACCGCCTATGGCGATTATTGAAAGTATTGCCCAAGGATACGTTCCCGAAGGAGGGAAAAAAGTAGAAACATTAAAAATCGTAGATCGTGGTGAGGCGATACGTCATGCAATCACGATCGCGAAACGAGGAAGTACTGTAATTATTACCGGAAAGGGGAGCGAGCGGTGGATTCACGGACCGAAGGGAGAAAAGACTGCGTGGAGTGATAAAGAGACCGTACTTTCTGCTCTTAATGAGACGCGGGAAGAATGAACAATAAACAATGGACAATGGATAAGGTTTCGCTCGCCATATTGTTTGAAAGGCTATCAGAATGACCCTTTCAAACAATATGACTCGCTTGGACTTGAAATACTTGAAGGGCTATCAGAATGACCTTTTGAAACAATATGACTCGCTTAGACGTAAAATGTTTGAAAAGCTATAAGAATGATCTGCTTCAAATACTTTACTCACCTGAATTTATTGAAAATTGAGAATTGTACATTGTAAATTCTCCTTCTTTTCCTGGTATAGTGGAATTATTACAGCAATGAAACTAACATTCCACGGCGGAGCAAAATCAGTTACAGGAGCTAATTATCTTTTGGAGTCTGGCGGAACAGAGATTCTCATTGATTGCGGATTGGAACAAGGCGGCGGTTTTTGTGAAAACGAAAACTGGAGTCCGTTTTTATACGACGTCACCAGAGTTGCGGCTATTTTCCCCACGCACGCGCACATTGACCATACAGGGCGGCTTCCAAAAATTGTAAAAGAAGGTTTCCGTGGAACGGTGTATTCCACGGCTCCTACGCGTGAGGCTGCTCAACTATTATTAGAAGACTCGGATCATATTCTTGCGGACGAAGCGGAGCGGTGCAAGCAGAAGGTTATTTTTGAGGCAAAAGATATTCATACGCTTATGGCGCTCTGGAAGACGATGGAATACCATCAGTCCGTTCACGTCGGACCTTTTACGGTTACGGCAATGAATTCCGCGCACGTTCTTGGATCCAGCTTTCTTCTCGTGGAGGCGGAAGGTAAAAAAATAATATTCTCCGGAGATATGGGGAACGCTCCTATGCCGCTCTTGGGAAGCCCTGAGCTGATGCCAAAAGCAGATTACTGCGTGATTGAATCGGCATATGGTGATCGGATCCACGAAGATTTGCCAAGGCGCAAAGAAATTTTAGAAGATGTAATAGAAGAGACGATCAAGCGGGGAGGCACACTCATGATACCCGCATTCGCGATGGAACGGACGCAGGAAATTCTTTTTGAAATTGACGATTTAGTAACGCGCGGCAGAATTCCACACATTCCCGTTTTCCTGGATAGTCCGCTCGCGATCAAACTTACAGCGGTATATAAAAAGTACGACAATTATTTTGACCATCCTAAGGGAAAACAGCATCGCGGAGAACACGACTTTTCTTTTTCTAGTTTGCGGCAGACGATTACGACGGCGGAATCACGATCTATTAATGAAGTGCGGGGAGCGAAAGTTATCGTTGCAGGATCAGGTATGATGCATGGCGGGCGGATTTTGCATCACGCAAAACGTTATCTTCCGGATCCGAACAGCACGCTCCTTATCGTTGGTTATCAGGCGCGTAATTCGTTGGGGCGGCAAATTTTAGATGGAGTGCCAACGATTACTATTCATGGAGAGACGGTTCCCGTTCGCGCACACATTAAAGCGATCGGAGGATATTCTGCTCACGCGGACCAAAACCAACTTTTGCACTGGATATATCCTGTTCGCGGTTCGCTTAAAAAAGTTTTTATCGTCCAAGGAGAGGAAGAAGCGGCGGAAGCACTCCGCGTTCGTATCGTGGACAAGTTTGCTGTCCATGCAAGTGTTCCATCCCGCGGCGATGAAGTGGTATTATAAATCTATGGCACGCACAAATCATCACGAAGACGTTCTCACAAACTTGAATCACTTGAAATGTAAGATCGCAATTTCAGGTGCAGCAGAAACCGGACATTGCGCGATAGATGCGGTACAAAAAGCGGAACAGTTGGGACAGATTATGGCGCGCATGGGAATCGTAACGGTAACGGGAGCGACAACCGGCATGCCGTATTGGGTAGCGAAGGGCGCGAAAAAGGAAGGGGGGCTTGTTATCGGCATTTCTCCTGCGGCATCTGAGATGGCTCATATTAAATCGTATCGCCTCCCCGTTGATTATCACGACATCATTATTTATACGGGCTTTGATTATACGGGAAGAAACTTATTGCTCACGCGCGCCGCTGATGCTGTTATTATTCTTTGCGGAAGAATAGGGACATTAAATGAATTTACGATTGCGTTTGAAAATAAAACCCCTATTGGCGTCTTAACCGGAACCGGGGGGATAGCAGATAAGCTTGAGGGTATCGTGAAAGATTCCCATCGGGGACCCGGGCATATCGTCTACGACAGCGATCCGGAAACGTTAGTTAAAAAACTTCATGTAGTTATGGAGAGAGTGAAAAAAGAAAATTACGGGAGAAACCATGCCGATCTCGGAGCGCTCGCGCAAAACTTCCATGCCGTCGTGGAAAAAGAGAGAGTTGATCATTACACTAAAAAGCGTGGAGCGTAATCAGTATGCATCGGCATAAGATCTTTTATACTCATTTTCTTCTTCCTCTCGGTATCTTGGCCGCGACCATTATTGGCGCTGGGTTTTTCTCTCTACCGTATTTTTTTAGCAGTATTGGCATAGGGCTTGGTTTTCTTCTTCTTGCGCTCGCCGGGCTCGCGTATACGATTTTTTATTTTCTCTACGCCGATATCGTAGTTCGCACTAAGGGCGAGCATCGGTTTATCGGATACGCGCGGATGTATCTCGGGCAGAACGCCTCTTATATTGCGGTTGCAACGAGTATCTTGGGAATGGTTTTTTCGCTTACGATCTATCTCGTGCTCTCTGTGAGTTTTATTGATCTTATTTTTCCGGCAGGCCCGCCGCTCGCGAAAGCTATGATCTTTTGGGCGATCGGTTCCATGGCCGTCTTCTTCCGAGTGAAAAGTATCGCACTCTCGGAATTTCTTGTCATGGTAGCAATCGCGGCTATTATTCTTTTCCTGGGAGCGATTGGTTTGCCAGAACTTTCGGTAGATAAGCTCACGCTCTCGCATCCGCTTTCGGTGGGCATTTTAGTTCCCTTAGGAGCGATATTATTTTCCCTCTCGGGACGTGCCGCTATTCCTGAAATTCTCGGTTATTTTAAAGCATTGAAGCAGGGGAATGGGCGCGTATGGATGAAAAAGATACTAGCCTATGGCGTTATCGTGCCGATTACTTTGTACTCCATTTTCATTTTGGCAATCATCGCTCTTTCGGGTACGGTTGCGGAGGACGCGGTAAGCAGTCTTGTGGGCAGTGTCCATCCCGCAGTGCTTATTGCTCTAGGTATCTTGGGACTTCTTAGTATATGGAGTTCCTATATTACGGTGGGTATAGATATCATTTCCAGTTTGCACTATGACCTTCATATCCGGCGAGAGGGGAGATTTCTTCTCGTTATTTTAGCCCCACTTCTCTTTTACCTTTTTGGACTCACTTCATTTGTCCGACTTGTTGCGGTTTCCGGAGGAATATTTTTAAGCATTGAAGGACTCCTCGTGATCCTTATGTGGAAAAGAGCGAACGCTGTCTTGGGTAATGAACCGATTTTTGCTAAACATATTAGCAATCTTGCTATTGGATTCGCGGCGTTTATTTTCTCCGCAGCGCTCGTAGGCCAGCTTATTCAATTCTTATGATGGCGCGGTTTGCGGAGCATGTGCGATTTCCAATTATTATTGCGGCGATTTTTGGCATCCCTCTCGGTACGCGAATCTTGCTCGGGCTTTTCACAACCGGCTTTCATGAATACGAAGCCGCTTTTTTATACGCGAGTGATTTTATAGTTATTGCGCTTGTAGCGAGTGTTCTATTTATAAATAGAAAAGATGGTGTTTCTATTTCTCGAATACTTATTGTTCTCCTCGCGATTGTCGTAGGGAGTTCTTTGCTCTCACTTATGAGCGCTCCAATTTCGGCACTCGCTATGTATCGCTTTCTCCGGCTTATTTTCCTTATTCTCTTTGCATACGCGGTTGGGACCGTTCTTCGCGGTAAACAACATCTTACTATTGCAGCTACGGTTTTAGTTGTACTTGGAGTCGTTGAGTCTGTGATTGCGTTTCTCCAATTCAAAATACAACATGCCCTTGGGCTTTCATTCTTTGGCGAATCGCCAATATCAGTTACGGACCCTGCCTCAAGTAGAATTATTGTAGATGGTTTACATGTTCTCCGTGGGTATGGCACGTTCCCGCATCCCAATATTCTCGGCGCTTTTCTGGTCTTAAGTTTTGCGGCGCTCATTTACTTATGGTTTTCTGTGAGTATTCCAAAGTTGAATGTTACGCGTAGGAATTGGAAAGATGCGTTCCGCCGCTACCGACCCGTGTTTCTCACGACTATTATTCTTTCCATCGCGTTTTTTGTTTTATCGCTGGGGCTTGTTCTTACCTTTTCGCGCTCGGCATGGGTAACTAGCGCGATCTTACTTATCGTTCCGTTCGCGGCTCTTTTTTATAGTGTCTTACGAAAGCAGGCGATGAAATTTTTTGTGGTGCTTGGTGTTACAGCATGGATACTCTTTTCTATTTTTTCTTTTTGGATTATTCCACGCGTGGGAGTTTCTCCCGTGGAGCGCTCGGTTTCTGAACGAGTGAGCTATATGCAGATTGCGCGTGAGATGATTAAGGTAAATCCTATGGGAGTGGGATTAGGAAATCAGATATTTTCTGGTGTACGAAGCGGCCTGTATGGTGATTACGGTGTTCGTGAATCGTGGAAGTGGCAGCCGGTACACAATATTTATCTTCTTGCGGCAGTTGAGATCGGCGTCTTAGGGGGAATATCATTATTACTCTTTCTTGTTGCGCTTACTTTTGCAGTCATGTATCGTGCAGTTACGCTCCAAAATATCTGGGTGAGCGTGTTATTGATCAGCTTTATCGTGTTTGGTTTTTTTGATCATTTCTTATGGGACTTATGGCAGGGACAGCTTATGCTGTGGCTAGTTATAGGAATCGCTTTTGCTCATCTTCGCTCTCGTAGTTGAATGGATACAACGCCTCCCTCCGAAGGAGGTGGTGCAGGTTCGATTCCTGCCGGGAGCACCAAGACAAAAAGCGCCTCGCGAATGCGAGGCAGTTTTTGTCTTTTTGTTTTCCTGTAGCAGGAGTCGAACGGGAAAGGGGTCGGGGAAACGGAAGTTTCCCCGAGGCGGAAGCTGTTGAAACCGCTGGGTTTCAAAGAGTCCGGCAGAGCCGGACGACGTGAGACCTCCTGCCGGGAGCACAAAAATAAATGACCCCATCGGGGTTATTTATTTTTATACTTTCTCCCGTTAGAAATCGAACTGAGAGGAGGGGTCGGGAGGAGAGGTACTCCTCCCGTGTAGGAAAATCCGCCGAAAGGCGGAATGTTAAAAACCGACGGTTTTTAAGCATGAGCAAAGCGACGCGTGAGATCTCCTGCCGGGAGCACTCCGTAAAATAAAAAAATATCCTCATTTTTCTGCCGTGGATTTTTCATATCAAAAATTTCTATCGCCTCGATGATTGACGTCGTAGTCATTTTGGCATAGGGTGACTCTGGTTTCAGATATGCTCTTTCACAGTCTTCTAAACAAAAAGAAAGGGGGTGCTCCGTGCGAAGCGGGCATTTCAGAACTTGTAGGATAGAGATAGGGAATTGTCTCTGCGATTTCAAACGATATTGGATTATCTTCTCGGTAACGCTTGCTATTCTCGTCTTTCAAATCGCGGGTGGCATTGCTTCGGGAAGCTTGGCTCTTTTATCGGATGCGGGTCACGTTTTTGGTGACTTCATCGCGATCATCGTTGCGATTGTTATCGCGTATCTCGTGTATCTACATTCCCATTGGGAAGGATTCATGAGAAAACTGGGCGTGTATGCACATAGCGCACTTCTCTTCGTTATTGCAGTGGTTGTTTTTCTGGAGGCAGTGCATAGAATGCACGGCACGCCTCACGTTGCTCCCTTCATAATGTTGTCTGTTGCCGTGGTGGGAGCGTGTGGAAATATGATTCAACATCGCATTCTTATGCAAAGCAGTGCCCATGCAACTCGCGAAGGCATGCGACAACATATTCGTTTTGATTTTCTGCAGAGCATTGTGGTTATTGTGACTGCTCCCGTGATTTGGATTACGGGTATCACGCTCTTTGACCCCGTCGTTTCCATTGCTATTGCGTTTTGGATGGTATGGGGAGCGATACATCTTCTCAAATATTCGTCTTCCGACAGTCACGGGCATACCCATCACGTGCACTGAAAACCCGCACATCACAGGTCGTGTGCGGGATTTTTTTCGCATTCTTTAAAAAACGACTCTATAATGGAGATATGGGATACGAGTCCGCTCTCTATATCGGGGAACAAGTTATAAGTCGCATCAAAGCTTTTGTGCGGCATTGGTATTACGATTCTTTTTTTGCGCTTCTTACATATACAACTGAGGTGCTTACTTTGCTTGATAAAAAGTTGGCGCTTCGCGTAACGTTGCGAAATTTTTTCCAGCCTTTGTATCAGGACCATACGCCCATCGGCCACACACTGGGCATTGTATTTAGAAGTTTCCGCGTTGCTTTGGCAGGACTTCTCTATGCGGGAATAGCACTTACCGTTGCCATGATATATGTCGCGTGGGCAGGCATTCCGATTGTTATTATCCTTTCTGGAATCTAATGGAACAACCACTTTCTATATCATTTCAGTCGCGGAGAATCCGCATGTCGCATGGGGAGCGTTTTTTTATTCGCGTATTAGGGCACGCGGCGTATGGCATTGCCGGATCTGCAGCTCTCATTTTTTCTTTCTCCGACATACCGTGGCTTCGATCGCTCGGCATGCTCATCGTGTTATTTATTCTAGATAGCGTATTCCATATCGGCAAAGGGGATGTATCGCTTCGGCAGTTTTGGCATCATGGATCTCACGCGAGGGGGTCAATGAATGCTCATGATTATTCCACACCGTATGCTCTACGTTCTTTGGAAATTGCACTTGAGCAATCTACTATGGCTCCCCCTGGATCATTTATACTCCTTCTCGCGGCACGACTTGCTGAAAACAAACGTGTTATGCAGGGGTTGCTTCGTATGGGAATTGACCTCGCCGCTTTCATTGCAAAAACAAATACGTTTATTGAGCAAGCTCCTGAGCGGGGGTGGGTCCCTGCTGAACGTGAAATTGCACTCATTATGATTGCGGCGACGCGGCATGCCATAGCGTATCGGCGGCTCTATGTGGAGCCCGAAGATATTTTTGCGTCCCTTTCCGTTTCCGAGGATAATCGAGTACAAAAACTTTTAAGCAGTTTCACTATTCACGGTGATGATTTGGAAAACAGTTTGCTTTTGGCACGGCGCTCACGCGAGGCTCATCGTTTCCATATCCGCCGGCTCTTAGGCGAGCCGAGGAGAGTTTCTCATAAAGTAATGAATCGCGCGTGGACGGCGCGTCCTACGCCAATATTGGATAGCGTAAGCGATGATATGACAGATCGGGCGCGAGCAGGAGCGGTCGGGCTTCTCGTGGGGCATCATAAGGAAGCGGGAGAATTAATTGATGTACTTACGAAAGAGGGAAGGCGGAATGCTCTTCTTGTGGGCGAAGTTGGTTCCGGCAAAAGCGCTATCGCTCACCATTTAGCGCTCCTCATGACAGAAGATCGTGTGCCGAGTGAGCTTTTGGATAAGCGGCTCGTACGCCTTTCGCTTGCACGACTTCTTGCCGGAGCGGGTCCTGGCGAACTGGAAGAACGTCTTCGTGTCATCATGCGGGAGATCCGTTCTTCAGGAAATATCGTTTTTTATATTCCCGACATTCATTTACTCTCGCGCTCGGGAAATTCACTTTCTGTTGCGGAATTTATACTCCCTCTTATTGCGGATGAATCTATTTCTGTCATTGGGGCTACGACTCCGCAGGAGTTTCGCGTGAACATTGAGCGTGTTTCAGAATTTGCCGAGTCGTTTGAAACAATTAGAATCCAGGAAATCACTCCGGAAGAAGCGGCGATTATCCTTGCATGGCGGGCTCCGCTTATTGAATCCAACGAGCACGTGAAAGTTGGATACCGCGCTATTCAGGAAGCGGTGAAGCTTGCAAAGCGCTATTTCCGGAATCGTTTGCTTCCTGGCAGTGCGGAAGAGCTTTTAAGCGAAGCTGCTGCGTATGCCGTGGGGCGGGGAGAAAAAATAGTAAGCGGAGAATCAGTCGTTGCTGTTGCAGAACGGAAATCAAATATTCCTATTCATGAGGCGGAGCGCCATGAATCCGATAAACTTCTTCACTTGGAGGAAGAGATGAAACTAAAAATTATTGGCCAGACAGAGGCAGTCCACGCGCTTGCTCGCGTTATGCGCGAGTATCGGGCAGGGCTCACGCGCCGGGGAGGTCCAATTGCGAGTTTTCTTTTTGTCGGTCCCACGGGGGTAGGGAAGACCGAGCTCGCGAAAGTACTCGCGGAAATGCAGTTCGGAAGCGAGCGTCAGATGATCCGCTTTGACATGTCGGAATATCAAACCCTCCAAAGCGTGGCGAAATTTATAGGTTCCGGAGAGGGTGTCACGACCGGTACTCTCGTAGATGCTGTGCGCGAAAAGCCGTATAGCTTAATTTTGTTAGACGAATTTGAAAAAGCTCATCCGAATATTTTAAATATCTTTCTCCAAGTTCTGGATGACGGGCGTCTTACTGATACTGCAGGAAGAGTGGCGAGTTTTGAAGATACGGTTGTGATCGCAACTTCCAACGCGCATTCAGATTTTATCCAGGAAAAAATTCAAAACCAAGCGTCATATACAGAGATTGCTGTGGAACTTAAAACTCGTCTCTCCACACTATTCCGTGTTGAACTTTTAAATCGGTTCTCCGACATCATTATGTTCCGTCCGCTTTCTCGTGAGGATGTTCTCGCGATCGCGAAGCTTCAACTAGAAGAACTCACCCGCATGCTTCGCGATGAGCACGAAATTACTTTTCACTACACCGATGAGGTGCTTCAAGAAATGGCGCGGTTAGGTTACAGCCCTTCTCTTGGGGCGCGTCCGCTCAAGAGAGCAATTTCAGAACGGTTAAGGAGTCCGCTTGCAGACATCATGCTTCGCGGAACGTTAGAACGGGGAGGAACTATTCTCGCGGAAATGAAAAACGGGGAAATTGTTCTTGGAGCTCGATAAATAACTCTCCCCCATGCCAAAATCAACCTCGTCCTACTCAAAACTTCGTCTCGGATTCAATGTGCTCCCAGCACATTTCATCCTCCGACTCGTATTCTCGTCACGGGCGAGATCGATTTTTGCACGGGTACCACGGGGTTTTTAACGAGCTCTGGGGTATAATAAGGAAAACTATGTTTTTATCTATTAATCGGGTTGTCAAAATTATGGTAGTCACGGATTTCTTTGTGAATTCCGCGTTTGGATCCTTTGCTCCGATCTTTGCTATTTTTATTACTAACCAGATTGCGGGTGGATCGGTGCAGATTGCCGGTTTTGCGACCTCGGTCTATTGGATTATAAAATCTCTCATCCAGCTTCCCATTGCACGCTTTTTAGACAAAACGGACGGCGAAACCGATGATTTTTGGGCCATGTTTTTGGGTTTCTTCATGAGCGGTCTCGTTCCTTTTATGTATATGTTTATTACGGAGCCTTGGCATCTCTATATGGCTCAAGCCTTTCTTGGCGTCTCTATGGCGATCGCGGTTCCCGCGTGGTACAGCATTTTTACGCGGCACGTAGATAAATGGCGCATTAGTTTTGAATGGAGCTTAGAGAGCGTGTTCTCAGTAGGGTTTGCGACAGCGGGCGCTTCTGCCTTGGGAGGATATATTGCCGAAACATTTGGATTCCAAACATTATTTTTCTGCGCAGGAGTCCTAGCTGTTTTAGGATCTTTTCTTCTTCTTTTTATCCAACCCAGTCTTATTAGAAAAAAGGGATCTCCTGTTCGGGTTTTGCCCGAGCGTCCGCATCGGAGAACAGCGCATCATAGCTAGGCACTATGCTTACCAATAAGGAAATCGCAGAAATATTGACCAACATTGCCGAATATTTAGCGATGGAGGATATTCCGTTTAAGCCACGCGCATATGAGAAGGTAGCCGAAAGCGTGCTTGCGCTTGATGAAGAAATTTCTGGTCTCTACAAAAGAGGCGGACGAGCCGCGATTTTAACCATTCCTGGTGTTGGGGCATCTATTGCTGATCATGTTGAAGAACTTATAAAAACTGGAAAGCTCGCGTATTACGAACAGTTAAAACTCGAAACGCCTGTTGATCTTGCGACACTTACAAAAGTTGAAGGGTTGGGCCCGAAAAAAATAAAACGGTTGTACGAGAAGCTCAAGATTAAAAATCTGGATGATTTAGAAAAAGCTGCAAAAGCCGGAACGATTGGAGTTTTGGAAGGATTTGGAAAAAAGAGTGAAGAGAATATTTTGAAAGGGATTGAATTCGTGCGTGCATCAGGCGGAAGAATGCTCTTGGGGAATATCGTGCCCGAAGTGCGAAGCATTGAAGAGCGATTACGTAAAGTGAAAGCGGTTGAACATTTCGCGGTTGCAGGTTCAATTCGTAGGCGCAAAGAAACTGTAGGAGATATTGATATTCTTGTTGTCGCGAAGAACGCAGAGACCGTGATGGATGCGTTTACTGCAATGCCGGAAGTGGCGCGCGTCTATGCCAAAGGACCCACGAAATCGATGGTTCGGCTCAAAGCCGGCATTGATGCTGATCTCCGCGTAGTGCCACCGGAGTCCTACGGTGCGGCTTTAAATTACTTTACAGGATCAAAAGATCATAATGTGCATTTGAGAAAAATCGCCATCAGTAAGGGTATGAAGCTTAATGAATATGGGCTCTATAAGAAAACTAACAACAAAAAACTAACAACTAACGACAATGAATGGAAGTTGGTAGCGGGGAAAACTGAAGAAGAAATTTATTCAGCACTTGGATTGGAATACATTCCTCCGGAAATGCGTGAAGACGCGGGTGAAGTTGAACTTGCCGAAGAAAAGAAGCTTCCGAAGCTTATTGATTACGGCGATTTGAAAGGGGATTTGCAAACCCAGACTAATTGGACGGACGGGGCGGATTCTATCCGCGCGATGGCGGATGCCGCAATGAAAGCAGGACTTGAATACATCGTGATTACTGACCATACCAAACGCCTTGCGATGACGGGGGGATTGGATGAGAAAAAGATTTTAGAGCAAATTGAAGAGATTAGAAAAATTAACGGGGATTTGCAGAAAGAAAAAAAGAAATTCAGAATTCTTGCGGGTTCCGAATGTGATATTTTAAAAGACGGATCGCTGGATATTTCGGACGACGTGCTCGCGAAGTTGGATGTCGTTGGTATCTCCGTGCATTCCTATTTCAATCTTCCGATTGAAGAGCAGACAGCGCGTGTAGTAAAAGCAATGCATAATCCGCATGCCGATATTTTATTTCATCCGACGGGGCGTAGGATAGGGAAGCGACCGGCGTATCCTATAGATATGGAAGAGATTATTGCGGTAGCGAAAAAGACGGGGACTATTTTAGAGATAGATGCATTTCCTGATCGGTTAGATTTGAAAGACGATCATATCAGAAAATGTGTGAAAGCGGGTGTAAAAATGTCTATTGATTCCGACGCACATAGCGTAAGCCATTTTTCTGTACTTGAATTTGGTATCTCACAGGCAAGGAGAGGTTGGGTGACAAAGGGGGGTATTATTAATACGTATCCAGTTGATCAAATGTTGAAATTACTGAAAAATCGGGCTTAATTGAACCAAAACCTTAGGCGTGGTAAACTACTTTCCATGCAGCGGATTATATCCGCCGGTATCATCGTCTTTCGGAGAACAAAGGAGGGCCCAAAATTTCTCATTCTCTATCACGGCGGAAACTATTGGAATTTCGCGAAGGGAAAGATGGAATCAGAAGAGCGGAGCTGGCAAACGGCACTTCGCGAAGTCCAGGAAGAAACAGGACTCAAAGCTTCTGAACTCCACTTCGTTCGGGGATTCAAAGCGCGTGAGCGGTTTTCCTATCGTCGAGGCAAGGAAAAAATCTTTAAAGTAGTCATTCTCTACCTTGCGGAAACTAGTATCGTGCAAATCGCGGTTTCAGATGAGCACGAGGGATATGGATGGTTCACCTATGTGGAAGCGAAACGAATACTGGCAAGATACAAAGATAGTTTGCAAATATTAGATCGGGCTTATGACTTCCTTCAGGAGAAAGGTATATCAGGCGGTCCAAAGAATCCCCCGAGGCGAAACGCGCACGTACCAAGAAATAGCGCGCATCGCGGGGAATCCCCGAGCCTACCGAGCGGTGGGGAACATTCTGAACAAAAATCGGGATCCTAAAGTTCCTTGTCATCGCGTTATTCGCGCGGATGGAAATCCGGGTGGTTTCGCGTGGGGAACAGCAAAAAAGAAACGCATCCTCAAAAAGGAAGGCGTTTCTTTTTCCAGTTAATGAGTTAAAGAGTTAATCAGTTGAACAGTTTTTAAGTAAAAAATTGCACTAAAAAACCGCCGAAAGGCGGTTTTTGCTTTATACCTTATACCTACTACCTTATACTTTTTTATTATTTCACGCTTTCCACTATTTTCTTAAATACTTTCGGTTCATGTTCCGCGAGATCAGCGAGTACTTTGCGGTCAATGATAATGTTCTTTTTCTTGAGTGCTCCGATGAAGGTTGAATATTTCATTCCTTCGGGTCGGACAGCTGCATTGATTTTGACTTGCCAGAGGGCGCGATTCACGCGCTTCTTTTCTTTTCTGCCACGGAATTTATTCGTAAGCGAATGAAGCAAAGCTTCTTTAGCTGCGCGCTCTTTGGATTTTCTGCTCCAGCGGAATCCTTTTGCCGCTTTTAAAACATTCTTTCTCCGTTTATTGGCAGTAACGCCTCGTTTTACTCGTGTCATAGATTTAGAAGTATTTCAAAATGTTTTTGCGGTCAGCTCCGTGTACGTGAAGGGCAACGCGCTTTCCGTGTTTTTGTTTTCCCGTCTTTTTTGCTTTGTTGTGGCCTTTGCCCATCGGTTGGCGTTTGAGTTTACCAGTACCGGTGAGTGTAAATCGGCTCTGAATACTTCGTTTCATATATACTTATTTTTTGGTCGGAACAATTTGCATTACAAGACCTCTTCCGCCGGGATGAATATTTGAGATTCGTTGGAAAGGGGTAGTGATAAGTTCGAGGAATTCTTCAAGTTTTTTCTTCGCCCAATCTTTGTTTGCCTTCTCTCTTCCGCGGAGCGTCATAACAAGCGCTACCGGATGTCCCGCTTCAAGGAATTCATTTACCCGTTTTGCCTTGACCCCAAGGTCATGTTTCGCGGAACGAACAGAGACTTGCACCTGTTTTACTTCCTTCACCTTTTCTCCGGACCGCTGTTTTTTGAGCTTCTTCTCTTCTTGGTAGCGGTACTTATCAAAGCTCATGATGCGGACGACAGGCGGCTTCGCTTTGTCGCTTACTTCAATAAGATCAAGGCCCTGTTCGCGGGCCATAGTGAGAGCTTTCGGAAGTTCCATCACGCCCAAGTTTTCTCCCGAATCGGTGAGTACCCGGACTTCAGATGCTTTGATTTGATGATTAAGTTTTGGCTGGTTTTTCAAGGGTAGGGTTAGTATATGCGGTTTCATGAAACTTGTAAAGAGATAAAAAAGACCCCCGTTTTGCGGGGGGGGCGGACCTACTTAATCTTCTATGTCGTGTCTATAAATAGGGTTTTGTACGGCTTGCCGTCTAATCGTGCCTTTCTTCGGTGGGTACTTGTACATGAGACCACACATGTTGCAGTGGTAGGTTGTTTCGGGATAACTAGCTTGGTGCCCTATGAAGTCTGTGCGTGGGAAGATTTGGATGGTTTCTTTTACAACTTCTCCATAGCAGGCCGTGCATTCACCAACCTTTTTTATTCTAGCGCTTTCTTTCTCATCCTTCTTCATAAGGCTCTTTTTTATTACTGTAAGCTCTCGTTTGTTGAGCGGCTCTACTCTTATGAAGGGGGACGGGGGAGTCTTGGTTCGGGTTTTCTTCGCCACTGTAGTCTCCTTGAGATGTTCGGCGTATGAGTGAATCAAACTGCTGGAGTTAGTATAAGGCAGGGGGTATGAAAAATAAAATTCCCACATATTGAATTTTTGAGATTATGTAAATCGCTTGTAAAAAAAGAGCCCCTTTGCGAAAGCAAAGGGGCTCGGGTCTTAGCACTATCCCCAAATCTTTCTTCTCTTGGGTTTTTCGTGGCAGGTGCAGTTACATCGGATCATTGCCGAAGGGGTGCTCATGATTCGCGGACAACCTTCATGCTCCTTAATCTTGCAGAGCATCAAGAGGTCACGTACCAAAGGTCGAGTGTTCGGCTCTTTCTCTGCACTAGCCATGGCGCGCTCTTCTCATGTTGGCGGCATAAATGAGTTGAGCGGGGGGGCCGATCGTGGGTTCTTCATGCAGATTCACATTCGCGCGCTCGGTGGGAATGAGATTCCATCTTCCACACTCACATTGCCACGAAGGAAGGCGTCTCAAAACGTTTGCCTTTCCGTTACAACGAGAATTACCGCAAATCTCCGCGGTATATCCCTTGTTGCGAGGGTCTCTTCCCGTTTCTTCCAAGACACGATCTACGGTCCACTCTTCCGTAAGCGTCACAGGCATCTCCTCCCTAAAGAACGGTTATGTAAAGGAACGAAGGGATTATATTACCATGTTTTAGAAATCGTATCAAGTGTCGCGAAAAAAAGCCCCGTTCTGCTCGTGAAAGCAATACGGGGACTGGGTCGCAAAATCTCAAGAGATTCATGGCCTAGGGAAGTCGATGGCTATTTCGTACCGCCCTTGCCTCCTCGGGGGAAAGGATTCTTCCCCGAAATTTTGCCTGCTTCAGTTCATAATCGCGCCGCACTTCTGCGCGGCAATCTGAGCATGGCGGTCCTTCGCCTGGTCCACTATATATCAAAGATTTGTAGTAGTCGGGGTGTCTTGTTTTGCAGTAAGAATTTGCAATACGTAACAGATGCCCTTTCTGTTCTTCAGGTGTCATCTTTCGTGTCCTTTCTCCTTGTCCGGCAAATCCGGATTGGTATTGGGTGATGAGGACGAGTACTAAAACAACACTAGCGAAAATTATGGAAAAAGAAAAGGCGCCGTACCGGGGGGTCGTGCGCTTTAGATCTATGACTCATCCTCGTCCTCTTTGGAGGATTTAGATTCTAGTGAGATCGCTTCCAATACTTCTTGTGACGGAAGGGGGAGAACCGTTGCACGGCTATCGTGATAGATGAACGTGTACCAGAAAGTGTGCCCATCTTCCATCATGTCAAACCCTTCTGCATTGAAACATCCTTGATGGTGTGTGAAATTCATTTGCGTTCCATAAATCCCAATTTTTCTAAAAAGATCGGTTGTGCCGTAGCATCCCATGATTGCTCGGGCGCTTTGGCGCACTTCGTTCACGAGTTGTTCGCCCACGGCTGCGTTTCGGAGCGATACGGCGACGCGACGGGTGAAATGATTCGTCTCACGGAGAAGCCAGACAAAAAGTCTTTTCGCATAATCAGTCGCGTCTTCCGACGCAATGATGATTTGTTCTAATTCCTGCATCTCTTGAGATGTGAATTGGTGAGGGGCGTAGTTGATATGTTCTTTATGCTCTTCTTCCAGAAACGGGCTCATGATGGTCTCCTTTTGCTTGTAAATGAACGGGGACTGAATACGTGGGGATTATGCTTGAAGATTTAGGGGACTGTCAAATAAAAAGAACCCGTATCTCTTGGGATGATAAGGGTTCTTGTGGAGCTACGGCTTAACCGAAAGAGTCTCCTGCTTCTCCGATACAACGCGAACAAAGAAGTTTGTTGGGTCGTTTCTCTGATGTGGATGGCGTCATTTCCGTTTCGCATCCGTCACATGTCCAGCGACTACGAGCGTATTTGCGTTCCATAAACTCCAGTCCCTTGCCTACATTTGTATTAATAGGAGTCCCTTTTTGGCAGAGCGGGCATTGCTCTTCGCTCCATGTATCAAGATCAAGTTTCAGGAGTGAAACGAGATCCAGCACATTGCCTACATCGCGAGTAGTAACTCCTCCACGATTCACGAGTGCACCCACGCCAAAAACGTCGCCACCATGCTTGCGTACGAGCTCCACTACTTTGCGTACCGAACCGCCGGTTGTAAGAATATCTTCCACAACCAGAACTCGTTTATCAGCAACGAGGTTATCATACCCGCGTCTCAAAACGAACGTCGTACCGTCCGCGGACTTTTCGGCGTAAACGGCGAGCACATCTCTCTTAAGCATGACACTTAAGTGACGTGCTACCCATTGGGAAAGGATGATGCCTCCCTGCGCAGGAGCAACGACGACATCCGCAGGTTCTTCAAGAAACCGATTGGCAAGTTCACGACAAAGGGAGAATACTATTTCGGTATGGGGATAGATCGCATCTTTATTGATGTACATATCACCGTGTCGACCCGATGTATAGACAATATGGTCATTTGTAATAATCGCGCCAAAGCGTTCAAGTAGAGCGAGAACAGTAGAACTGTTCATGAGTCTTCTCCTTTTGTTGGGTTTGAGGGACTACATCCGCAGGATATGAAGTGTCGCTGCTGCTACGAAAAAGAGAGCAGATACGTAAAAAATTCTCGTAGCTGTTCCGTGTAGGTGATCACGATGACCAATTCTAAAACCAATCAAAAATGGACCAGGGATCGCAAAGAGGAAAAGTATGACCTCGATCACGGTAAGGGCAGACATAGGACTTCCTTTTGGTTTGGGCTGTCGAAGAACTAAGCATAACGTATCGGGTTTTTACGGAGGTGTCAAAAGATGAAAAAAAGACCCCTGCTCGTCCGAAGACGAATAGGGGTCTCTGCTTGGCTTACCAGTAATCGTCCATAGTCATTGCTGCTCGCTGGATGGATACATCAAGCGTTCCAAAAGAAATGTTTCTACAAAGGAATTGAATTGCACGCGCCGTTTGCGCTTTTTCTTCCTTCAAACCTTTGATTGTTTCTTTCAGCTCGCCTTGAGCTGAAGAGAAGAGGCTAGGCAGATACCAGATTTCCCAGTATCTCCCGCTTACGTCGCGTCTTGAGCGCAGACATTGGAATCCATAGCTCTCGAGCTTTACTGCTTCTTGTTCGTATTTCTCTCTCGTGTAGTAATATCCGCACAAATGTTGAATGGAAAACGATGGTGAATAAATTCCTTGTAAGTCATCTACGAACGTCAATTGCTCCATGCGATGAGACTCGTCGCTTTCTTGATGTCTCCTCCAAAACGGAAGCATGTTTTCGTCTTCCGTAGGACAGGGGAGTTCTTCTCTCGTTGGCGTGGATTGTATCCGTCCATCTTGGACCGTGATCCACTGATGACCATTTACCATACCTTGAACGAGATCCACTTCTTGTTCCAAGAGATCACCGATACGAACTTCGTCTGGTCCATATCCCAACAGTCGAACACGACCTTCAAGCTTAACTACTTCTGTCATGGCTATCTCCTTGTCGATGAACTAGGGAGGGAACTAAACACAAAATACCCTAGTTTCTGCGCGGGTGTCAAAATGGTGGAGATGGTGGGAATTTCACGCGTCGTTTCACTCCTTTTAAAAACCGTCGGTTTTTAACTCATCCAGCGTTGCTGGATTTTTTCCTCCACGGGAGGAATACCTCTCCTCCCGACCCCTCCTTTCAGTTCAACTCCCACCATGAAATAAAAACAACTCGCCATAACGGCGAGCTATTTTTATTTGTGGAGATGGTGGGAGTTGAACCCACATCTAAGGATGTTCAGAACAAACTTCTACATGCTTAGTTTCAAAAGAAACAAAGAATTCATTTGGTTTTCGAATGCGTGCCGACGAATCCTAATCTTCGCGCATCTTGAGCATCAGATATAACACCGGTTAATCCCTATGAAGCGTCAGGACCGATGCCCTTCCATTAATGGAAGGGGACACCACGCACTTACGCAAAGGCAAATGCTGGTGCTGCAACTTTGTGGTTTGCAGTTATAGTTTGCAACAGGTTAACGAGATATTGCGGCTCGGCATGCCATCTGTAGAGAATATGCCTTATCGAAGCCCGGCATCCCCATACTAATGATTAACGATGAACAATAAATAATGAGACAAATTATACATCGTCCATTATCTATCGTTTATTGTTCCCTTTTCAATGTTCTCCCGATCATCCGTTTCGCTTCGCGTTTTTTTGTAGTTTCGCGCTTGTCATACTTCTTTTTCGGTTTTACGAGCGCAATCTCAACTTTCACGAGGCGACCTTTATTATACACTCTTAATGGGACTAATGTCAAGCTTGTGGAAGTGATTTTCCCGATGAGTTCTTTGATCTCCGCGTGTTTCAAAAGTATTCTACGGGAACGTTTGGAATCATAGTCTTTCGGCGTATTGTTTGCCTGATAGGGTGAAATGTCGGCGTTTAAGAGATAGAGCTCATTCCCTTTAGGTACTACAAACGTACCGGCAAGATTCATCCTGCCGTTCTTTACGGACTTTACTTCAAAGCCCTTAAGCTCGATCCCTGCTTCGTAGGTATCTAACACCTCATAATCAAAGCGGGCTCGTTTGTTTTCTGATAGGGTATTCATCTCTGGAAGTATACCGAAAATCAAGGTAAAAATGATATACTACACGTTATAGCAGTTGGATTCCCACTACCTGAAATGACTACATCAAGCGGCAAATTGCGACTTTCTCCATCCTCTCTTAATGTATTTCTGGATTGTCCCCGGTGCTTTTGGCTGGAATATCGAGCAGAGCGTCCACGCCCTCGCGGGCCTTTTCCTTCGCTCCCGAGCGGCATGGATATCGTAATAAAGAAATATTTTGATCGCTATCGGGCCGTCGGTAAGCTTCCTCCGGAAATTGACGGGCAGGTTAAAGGTAAGCTTTTTGCGGACTCTGAAATTTTGAACCGGTGGCGTGGATGGAAGGGCGGACTTAGCTTTTATGAAAAATCTTTGGACGCTGTTATGGTGGGGGCGCTCGATGACTGTATCGTAAACGAAGACGGCTATATTCCGGTGGATTATAAAACGCGAGGCTTTGAGCTTAAGGAGGGAGGGGAAGGATTCTATAAAAATCAGCTGAATTGCTACTCTTTACTCCTTGAAGAAAATAATCTGCCACAACCAGGGTACGCCTATCTTATTTATTTTATTCCCAAAGAGCTTCAGCCGGGCGGGCAAGTTAATTTCACCGTTGAAGTAAAGGAAGTAAAAACATCTGCTGATGACGCACGGAAAGCATTTCGCGATGCAGTGAAAACAATTGAACGTGATATTCCTGATATCGGAAGCGCATGCCAGTTTTGCGCATGGCAAAATCGAGCTTTGCAGACGGCATAAACATTCATATATATGGAAGAACAGTTGAATCTTTTTTTGAAATCACTAATCCCTGAATCAATTGATTTTTCGGTGGAGCCATCCGCGCGTCCTGATTTTGGTCATTATGCTACAAACGTTGCGATGAAACTTGCTAGCGTGCGCGGTGAAGCACCGCTTACGATTGCGGAACAGATTGCAAAGGACGCGAGGGAAAAAGGGATGCATCTTCTCTCGCGGGTTGAGGTTGCTCGTCCCGGATTTATTAATTTTTGGCTTTCAGATTCTGCACTAGAAGAAGGAATGAAGGGCGTGCTTAGCGCAGGAAAGAAATGGGGCAGACCCGCCTCTCGAGCTGGGTCGGGCAAGCCCACAAAGAATGAGAAAAAGACGATTGTTATTGATTATTCGCATCCTAATATCGCAAAGCCGATGAGCGTGGCGCATTTGCGTTCCACGATTATCGGAGCTGCGCTTTATAATGTGTTCGCCTTTTCAGGATGGAAAACTGTGGGCGATAACCATTTAGGAGATTGGGGAAAGCAATTCGGTGTTTTGATCGCGGCATACAAAGAAATCTCAAATCTCAAAAATAAAAAATCAAATATAAAGATAGAAGATTTGCTGGTGCTGTATGTAGATTATACGGCGAGGATGAAAGAGAATCCTGAATTGGAAGAGAGTGCGCGCAGAGAGACAAAAAAACTACAAGAAGGAGACCGCGAAAACACGGCGATTTGGAAACTGTTTTATAAAATCAGTCTTGCTGAATTCAAAAAAGCATACTCTCTGCTTGGCGTTTCGTTTGATTATTACTTAGGAGAAAGTTTTTATAAATCTATGCTTCCTGAAATAGTGCAGGAAGCTCTCTATCGGGGAATCGCAGAGCGGAGCGAAGGAGCGGTTATTATCCCGCACGAGGGGATTCCTTCGTTTGTTATTCAGAAAAGCGATGAGGCGTTTTTATATTCCACGACTGATCTTGCCGCGATTAAATATCGCAGAGAAAAATTCAAAGCGGATACCGTTCTCTATGTTGTAGATAACGGGCAAAGCTTGCACTTTGAACAATTATTTCGATCTGCAGAGAAGTTAGGGTTTGTAGGGTCTATGCAACTCATGCACGTAAAGTTTGGTCTCGTGCTCGCAGAAGATATGAAAAAGCTTTCCACGCGCGCGGGCAGACACGTCGCGCTTCTTGAAGTAATTCACGAGGCGGTAGATCGAGCGCAAAAGATTGTTGATGAAAAGCGAGCTGATATCACGAAACGGAAGCGGGAAAAAATAGCGAAAGCTGTCGGCATTGCAGCATTGAAATATAACGATCTTTCCCAGAATCGGCAGAGTGATATTACGTTCCGCTGGGATGCTATGCTGTCGTTTGAAGGGAATAGCGCTCCATACTTGCTCTATTCCTATGCTCGTATCAAAAGCATCCTCCGCAAGGCGGGGAGGTTTTCTCGCGGTAAAGTAGTATTCACAAACGATGCGGAGCGTAATCTCGCCATTATGGTTATGCGGTTCCCGGGAGTTTTAGATAAGGTGCGGGAGACATTCTTTCCTCATTACCTTGCGGAATATCTCTACGAGCTCGCGAAAACCGTAAATTCATTTTATGAAAATATCCCGGTCTTAAAAGCAGAAAAGGAAATGCGACGTTCACGCATCTCACTCGTTGCTTCCGCTGCAGAAACCCTTAATACTGGTCTTACTCTTTTAGGAATTCAAACCGTAGAAACAATGTAAAACCAAAACTCGTATGCTTGAAAAAGATAAATTCAATTTACCGGAACTTGAGGAGCAAGTTCTGAAATTCTGGAAAGAAAATCAAATCTTTCCAAAAACGACCGCTGCACGAAAGCGGGGGAAGCCATTCCGTTTTTTTGAAGGCCCTCCGACTGCAAATGGCCGTCCCGGCACGCATCATATTCTTGTCCGTGCGTTTAAGGATATTATTTTGCGCTACAAAACGATGCGCGGGCATTCTATTTTACGGAGAGCAGGATGGGACACTCATGGGCTTCCGGTTGAAATTGAAGTGGAAAAAGAACTGGGACTTCGGAACAAACAGGATATAGAACGGTATGGCATCGCGCAGTTTAATGAAAAAGCGCGCGCTTCCGTTTGGAGATATCGCACGGAGTGGGAAAACTTTACCGAACGCATTGGATTTTGGTTGGATAGGGAGAACGCGTATGTAACCTCGGATTCATCATATATTGAATCTTTATTTTGGATATTTAAAGAAGTCTGGAAGAAAAAACTACTCTACGAAGGGCATAAGATTATTCCGTGGTGCACGCGATGCGGAACCGCGCTCTCTTCTCACGAGCTTGCCCAAGGATACAAGGAAGTGACTGATACGTCAGTCTATGTAAAGTTCAAATTAAAGCCGGGCCAAAAAATAGGGAATTGGAAAACAACAGACAATACCTATATTCTCTCGTGGACTACAACGCCGTGGACTTTGCCGGGCAACGTCGCTCTCGCGGTAGGGAAAAATATCTCCTATGTCGTGCGCTCCCAAAACGGAGAATATGCTGTAGTTGCTCACGACTCCTCACTTAAAGAGGTATTGGGAGAGGTTGTTGTAACCGTGAAGGGAAAAGACTTAATAGAATTGGAATACGAGCCGCTTTTTGATATTCCATCGCTCCGGAGTGAGAAATCGCACCGCGTATATGCGGCTGATTTTGTAACAACTGAAGATGGCACGGGTGTTGTGCATACCGCAGTCATGTACGGAGAAGACGATTATGAACTTGGCGTCAAAATTGGCTTGCCACAGAAACATACCGTAACGGAGGAAGGAAAGTTCACTGACGAAGTAAAAGATCTTGCGGGACGTTTTGTAAAAGCAAAATTGACGGAAACGACAATTATTGAATATCTGCAGTCAAAAAATCTGCTCTTAAAAACCGAACAGTATACCCACGAGTATCCGCATTGCTGGAGATGCGGGACTGCTCTTATCTATTACGCACGGAATTCATGGTTCATCCGCATGAGTGAATTGAAGAGTCAGCTTATTGCAGAGAATGCTCGCGTGAATTGGATCCCAAGCCATGTGCGCGAGGGAAGGTTTGGTGAGTGGTTAAAGGAACTGAAAGATTGGGCAATATCCCGCAACCGGTATTGGGGAACGCCGCTTCCAATTTGGAAGGGCGAGATATGTGTACATACGTTTGTTGCGGGATCGTTTGAAGACTTAGAAAAACATGCGCTTCCTCAAGCGGAATTTTTCTTGATCCGCCACGGCGAGGCGGAACATAATACGAAGAATCAAATGGCAGGGGATGACGAGCGTCCTTCGCTCCTTACGGCTAAAGGGAAAACACAAGCAAAGAAAGCTGGTGCAGATTTAAAAAAGAAAAAGATTGATCTTATTATCTCATCGCCTTTCGCTCGTGCTAAAGAAACGGCGGAAATTGTAAGTGAAGCAACGGGAGCGGAAATTGTGTACGACGAGCGCATACGGGAAATTAATGTCGGAGTTTTTAATCGGGCTCCCGTAGATGATTACCATGCATTCTTTAATAGCTTTGAGGAACGGTTCACGAAAACGCCCGAAGGAGGGGAAACGCTCATTGATCTTGCCCGGCGTGTTACGAGTTTTATGAAAGATGTCCGTGCACAGTACGCTGGCAAGCGTATCGCGGTTGTGAGCCACGGCGATCCTTTATGGGTTTTGAGTGCAATTTTGGATGGCATGAACCTTACGGCAGAGATTAAAGAAGCGGAGTATATCCTGCCTGGAAAATGGATCAGTCGTACAGTTATGAACCTTCCCTATAACGAGACGGGGACCATTGACCCTCATCGGCCATTTATTGATGAAATAGTATTACAGTGTCCTGATTGCGGGAAAACTATGAGACGCATTCCTGACGTCGCGGACGTATGGTTTGATTCCGGAGCAATGCCTTTTGCGTCATGGCATTATCCGTTTGAACACAAAGGGATGGTGGATGGTAAAAAACAGTTCCCGGCGGATTATATTACTGAAGCGGTTGATCAGACGCGCGGTTGGTTCTATACCCTCCTTGCCGTTTCAACGCTTCTCGGCAAAAAAGAACCATACAAGAATGTAATCTCTCTGGGGCATATTTTGGATAAGCATGGGGCGAAGATGTCTAAATCCAAAGGCAATGTTATTGATCCATGGCAGCTTATTGGGACGCATGGCGTTGATGCAGTGCGCTGGTATTTCTTTACGTTAAATGATCCAGGAGAGCCAAAGCGGTTTAACGAAGATGATTTGAAGACGGTGTTCCGTAAAGTTTTCTTGATTACGTACAACTCATTCGCGTTTTCTAAAATGTACGAGCATGAAAAGCACAATCCGCTTCCCGCACTTGATCAGTGGATTCTTGCCCGTCTGAACGAAGTAGGACTTACGGTTTCAAAGAAGCTGGATGTATACGACGTATATTCGGCAGCAAAGGCGCTGGAGACTTTTCTCGACGATCTTTCTCGCTGGTATATTCGCAGGAGCCGAAAAAATGTTTCGCCAAAAACACTTCAGACTGTTCTAGTAACGCTCTCAAAATATATGGCGCCTTTCGCTCCGTTTTTCAGCGAAGGACTATACCAAGCTGTCGCGACGAAGAAGGAGAAGACCGGATCGCATTCTGTACATATCGCTCTGTGGCCAAAAATTACTATGAGCGTGAGCGATAAAAAAATGATCCAAGCCATGGAAGAAGTGCGCCGCCTTGCGAACCTTGCACTCGCAGAACGGGAAAAGTTGGGAATAAAAATCCGCCAGCCGCTCTCCACTCTCTCTATTGTTACAAAAATCCTTTCCGTGAAAGATTCTGCTTTGCTCGCGATTTTAGCTGACGAAGTGAATGTTAAGCACATTGTATTTTCAAAGGATCAAGGGGCGGACACTGTATTGGACGCCACGATTACTCCGGAATTGCGCGCCGAGGGGCTCATGCGCGAACTTTCTCGTATGATTCAAAAACTTCGCCAAGATGCCGGATATGACATTAAAGATACGGTAATGATCACGATTGCCGCGTCTGTATTACTACAGGAGCAGATTGAAAAGAATAAAGATACGCTTCTTCGTATGGTTGGCGCGAAGGAAATGGATTTTGCCGCTGCCTCATGGATGGAGACTCGGCCATTTGATGCAAAACAAGAAACAAAACTTGATCAGGAAACGATCGTTGTCGGTATCCGCCGAGCAAAATAGCAAACAAAAAACTCCCGAATTTCGGGAGTTTTTTTTCTAGATTTCAATCAGTACCGGCAGAATCATTGGGCGGCGTTTTGTCTTTGAGTATACAAATTGCCCAATCTGATCGCGAATAAGAGATTTTACGTAATCTGGTTCCGCTTCTTGGCGGGGGATTCTCTCTACAAGATTGCGCAGGCGTTTTCGGATTTCATCTAAGAGGTGCTTATTGTCTTTAATGAGAATAAATCCCCGTGAAATGATATCCGGATTTTTTACGATGCGCCCGGTTTTGCGCTCCAGCGTCATGATAATAACGATCATGCCTTCCGCGGAAAGCATTCTGCGATCGCGGAGCACTACTTCTTCAACGTCTCCGACGCCAAGGCCGTCCACCATAACGTAAGATGCCGGCACAGTTTCAGAAGTAATTGTGAAGTTATCTTTCGTAATCTGAGCTACTTCTCCGTTGTCCATTACAACTACTTGCTCCCGTTTAAGTCCAATTTCTTCGGCAAGCTTCATTACGCTTTTGCGCATGAAGTAATAGCCGTGAATTGGAATGATGTATTTTGGCTTTACCAACTTCATAACGAGTTTCAAGTCTTCTGAGTGACAATGTCCTCCAGCATGAATGTCTAGAAATGAATAGTTGTAGAGTTCATCAACTTTGCGGGAAATATTGTCTTGCAATGCTTGTACGCTCCGTTCATTACCCGGAACGACGGAGGAAGAGAAGACGACGGTATCCTTCGTCTTAAGGCTTACGTGCCTGTGCTCGCCGTTTACCATGCGCATAAGCCCTGCGTTCGGTTCTCCCTGCCCGCCGGTCGTAAGAATCATAATCTTTTCGTCCGGATATTTATTTACCTCTTCTACGGTGATGATCGTTCCCTGATTTGGTTTTATGTATCCCAAAGATTGAGCAATGGCAAAATTGTCTTTCATGGAGCGTCCATTGAGAGCAACCTTACGTCCTATTCTTTCTGCGATTGCAACCATTGCCTTAAGGCGTGTTAAGAGGGAAGCGAATGTTGCTATAATCAGCCGGCCCTTTGCTTTTTTGAGTAATTCCTCAAGATTCTCAGTAATCAATTCTTCGGAAATAGCGTGACCAAGCTTGGTTGCGTTTGTGCTATCAAGGAAAATGGTGTGAATATCTCCCATTTTTCCCAAGCGCTCAAATGTTTCTAAGTTAACTGGCTTTCCATTGCGATCTATATCAAGACGAAAGTCTCCAAAATGGACAAGCTTTCCTGCAGGACTATGAATTATCATTCCCATTGCATCGTAGATGGTGTGACTGATATCAAAGAATTCTGCTTCAAAATTTTCGGAAATCTTAAAGCGATCACCGTTTTTTATGATGATGAACTTTGCCTTAGGAAGATTTGGAAATTCTACGAGGCGCTTTTCAATTAATGCCTTTGTGAATGGAGCTGTATAGATGACTGGATTCCCTAATTTCTCAAGCAAATATGGGAGTGCATGGATGTGGTCGTAATGGCCATGGGTGAAGATAATCCCTCTGATATTCTGCTTTCGAGGTTCCAAATAAGTTATGTTTGGAATGATGTAATCAATACCCGGAGTTTCTTCTTCGGGAAATTGAATACCGACGTCGATAACGATAATCTCGTCCTTGTATTCTAAGAGTGAGCAATTTCTGCCAACTTCTTCCAATCCGCCTAAAGGAATAAAGCGAACTGCGTTTTCATCCTTTTTAATTTCGTCCTTTTTCTGTACGGGACGCGTACGTTTGTGTTGTGTCATGTTTTGACTGTTTAATTAATGGTTAATGAATAATGATTGTCTGTATGATGTGTATTGTGCGTTAGTTAATACCTGCGTTCGACGGTGATTATTAAATACGCGAAAGTATTAGCTTGGTGAGCGAGAGAGGATTCGAACCTCCACGGGATTGCTCCCACTGGCTCCTGAAGCCAGCGCGTCTGCCGTTCCGCCACTCGCCCTTTCTTTTATTCTTGAGACTGTAAATTAAACACTCTAGCTGTTTTCAAATACCACTCGCTTACATGTTCAAATCTATCCGAAGGCGTAGGTATTGCTGATGCTGAAAATCCTCCTAACTGCCGTGGTGCCGCATAGAGATAGTTCGGCGCGAACAGGAAAACCGCGGGAATATCATTCGTTATCATGGTTTGAAGACTCTTTACTTCCGTAATACGGGATTCCGGATTAAAGTTCTTTCGGATTGCTTCTAGGATACTATCAACCTTTGAATTTTCATAGAGAGACAAATTGAGTCCTGGGCGGAATCGTTCCGTGGAGTGCCAGAACGAAAACACGTCAGGATTATTTTTAAGGATGTTACCGAAAATCAGCATTTGGTAATTTCTGGTGCGGATTGCGTTTTGCGCTATCTCTTGTGTGGAGAGGACGATCGGAGTTATGACGACGCCGATTTCTGCCCAATCTTTTTTGAGAATCTCTGCTGTCTCTACGAGAAAATCAATATCAGGAACAACTAACTCAAACGAAAGAGAAAGTTCCGAACCCTGCACTATTTTTGTCCGAATTCCTTCAGCTCCTTTTACCCATCCGCCTTTTTCAAGCAACTCCGCTGCTTTTTCCAAAGAGAATGGATAGGCGTCCGCAACATCGGATTCGTATCCTTCTATGCCCGGATAAATCGGACCGTATACCGGAATCGCTCGCTTTTCAAAAACGTCTTTTACAATTGTGTCGCGATTCGTCGCAAGCGCAAGAGCTTCACGCACTGCATCATCTCGCAGTTGGAGCGACGTATTCTGGTTCAGGAACACGGCGTAGTAGCGGGGAACGATAAGTTCTTTCAGTTGATAGCCCACTTTGATTTCAGATACGTCTTGTGCCCGTAGCCCTCCCAAGCCGTCAATCTCTCTGCGATTGAATCCTTGAATCGCCGCGTCATAACTCGGAAAGAATTTTATTCGTATTTCCTTAATGAGTGGGGATCGGTCAGCGTAGTTTGGATTTACTGCGAACTTGTATTCGGTAATAAAGCCGTCTTTGCCCTTAATGTATTCCTCAAATTTATACGGGCCGCTTCCCACGGGTTCAAGATTGTAATCGGAGAGGCGGAGATTCGCGCTCGGAATTGATCCAAAAATATGCTGGGGAGCGATTTGGAAATTAGAAAGATTATCAAGGAAAAATGCGTACGGCGTTTTTAATATGAAACGAACTTCTCGTTCGCTCAGCCGCTCGGCATTTACTCCTTGCCATGTCGCGAATTGGGGAGAGTGAGCTTCAGGATCCTGCACGGTTTCCAGTGTAAAGATAATATCGTCGCTCGTTAATTTATTCCCGTCGCTCCATGTAAGATTTTCTTTGAGCGTTATTGTCCATGTCCGATTGTCCGCGCTTATAGTGTGCGTTTCCATAAGATCGGTTAAATCGCTAAACAAGAGCTTCGTAATATCTTTGTCCGCTTCGTTTGCCCCCGCGATCAAGGGATTTAATGCAATGGGCTGACCAACGACGCCTTCGGTGTAAATTCCTCCTTCTACAGGAGCGAGTTCGGTTGATTTATAAAAAATATTTGCGCTATTTAAAATAAGCGAAACGGAAAAGACGAGAGCGGCTCCTTTGAAGATAGCGCGTTCCCGTTCAGTAAACGTATCAAATGTTTTATGGAGTTCTGTAAACATGCCCTAAACCCTAGTACCTCCGCGCCCCCGTCTTAGACAATTAAAAGATTTGCAATGGAAAGCAAAGCGAAAAGGCCGACGAGTACAACTGTCGTGTTGAACATTATTTTTTCCAAACCACGCCGTGCGTGATAAAAACCACCATCACCTGATCCGGCAAAAAGCCCTCCGGAACCAGAAGATCGTTCTTGGAGAAGAATAAGTACAATAAGTGCAATAGAAACAACAACTTGAGCAATGGTGATAATAGAATTCATAGGTTATGAGTTTTGTTTTCCTAGGGCGTGCGCGATAAGGTTCGCGAGCGTTAGAATGAGCGTTGCAAAGGCGAGTGGAATGAGTCCACTTATTGTAAGCTCTTTTGATAGAAAGTCAAGAAATGCGAGCATTCCTGCGTTCACAATAAGGGAGAAAAGCCCCAACGTAAGAATGATGAGCGGGAGCACAAAAAGCTTGATAATGGGCCGTATAAAGGCATTAAGAAGCGTTAAAAGCCCTCCTACGATCAAGAAATTAGCTATTCCTTGCTCCACCATAAAACCTGTAACAATCATGGTTGCGATAGTGAGTCCAAGAATATTTCCCAAGAATGAAAAGATGATGCGTCTCATATCTCTATCGAAGCACTTTTAGCAGACTTTCGCCAGTCATCTCGGCGGGCTTAGGGATTTCCAGGAGTTCCAATATGGTCGGTGCAACATCGGAAAGAATGCCAACCGCCTCGCTCTCTATCATCGCGGCTTCCATGTCGCTCTTATGCCGCTCAAATCCGTTGCCTACAATATATATAGGCACAATATTTGCGTCATGTTTCGTTTCTATTGCACCAGTAAGCGGGTTTGTCATGCGTTCAACGTTTCCATGATCGGAGGTAACCATGAGAATTGCATTCTGTTCTTTACATGCTTTCGCGATGCGTCCAATCTCTTCGTCAACGGTTTTGATCGCGGAGAGCGCTGCTTCAAAATTTCCCGTATGTGCCGTTGCATCAGGGTTCGCGAAATTCGCGATGATAACATCAAACCCACCCTCTTCGATGGACTCAAGAATTCTCGTTCCGATTTCGTTCGCCATCATGTCTGGGTGGAGATCCGCGCGGGAAACATTCCGAGAGGGGATGAGGACGCGATATTCATTCGGAAACGGCTGTTCACGGTATGCGTTGAAGAAAAAAGTAACGTGAGCGTATTTTTCCGTCTCTGCGATGCGGAGTTGGATAAGTCCATTGTCCGAGAGTACTTTGCCTAACGGATTTTCTACCGACTCCACGGGAAAGGCAATATGCGCCTGTATCTTTTCGGTGTACTGCGTCATGGTCGCGAGATACAGATTCGGTATCGGGCGCACGGGAAATTTTGAAAAATTCTGAACGCCGAACGCGCTCGCAATTTGCCGAATACTATCTTCGCGGAAATCAAAGAAAATAAGTGCATCATTTTCTGCAATTGTGTGCGGTGGGTCTTGAACCGATGCTGGATCTATAAATTCGTCTCCTAATCCTTTGGCGTACGCTTCTTGAATGCGTGCCTCGGCACTTACGCTCTTTAGTCCTTCGCCCGTCATTACGCGATATGCCTTCTCTGTCCTATCCCAGTGTTCGTCTCGGTCTAAGGCATAAAATCTTCCGGCAATACTCGCAACCTCTCCCACTCCTTGTTCTTTGGCATATGTTCGTACTTCGCCTAAGAGTGCGGGTGCGGATTTCGGCGGGCTGTCTTTGCCGTCGGTAAAGAAATGAAAATATACCTTACTTACACCTTGCTCTTTCGCAAGGCGGATAAGCGCACGTACGTGCTCTAAAGAAGCGTGCACATTCCCTTGGGTAAGTGATCCTGCAATATGGAGCGCGCTTCCATACTGTTTTACATGGCCACATGCTCCCACAAATGCCTTGTTTTTGAAAAAGTCTCCGCTCTGGATATTCATTGTGATGCGGGGAAAGTGTTGGTAAATGACTTTGCCTGCACCGATCGTAAGGTGTCCGACTTCGCTGTTACCTTCTTCTTCCCAGGGAAGCCCTACGGCAATGCCCGAAGATTGGAGTGCTCCCGCAAGATAGCTCCTTTTTATCGCCATAATATTGGGCGGTTGGGAGACATAGAGGGGATTGGACCCGTCATTGTTTCCGATTCCCCATCCGTCAAGAATAACAAGAACTAATTTGCGCCTCATGGTGTTTATTATAGAGGAAGCATGTCTCTTTTGACATGGTTTTCAGGGAGGAGCTACAATACAAGTGTATTAATATGATCGTAATGCAATTACTAACCAACGCAATTCCTGAAGAACTCTCTTTTTGGAAGAATTTGGGAATTGACTACTATGACAGAATTATTGATCGCGGGCATCACGCTCGCGCTGGGAATTGGCGTGGGCTATGTCGGACGCAGATTTATCGCAGGTCAGAAGGCAAGCTCTCTTGAGGAGCGGGTCAAACTTCAAACTGAAGAGGCGAAGACAGAAGCGAAATCAATCCTTGTTGATGCGAAAGACAAGGCAGTCGCTATCTTAGAAGAAGCAAAAGAGCAGGAAAAGAACAGATTACAGCAGATCCAGCGCGCTGAAGAGCGGCTTATTAGGAAAGAAGAGGATATTGAACGCCAAGGGAAAGAAGCGCGGCAGAGGGACGAGGCGCTAAAGGCGGAATTAGATAAGATTGCTGGGATTCGTGATGAAGCTGTGGCAACGCGGGAAAAAACAGTGCACGAACTGGCACGCGTAGCAGGACTTAGCGCAGAAGAGGCAAAGAAGGAACTCTTCCAAAAAACTGAAGAAACGCATCGGGATGATCTTATTCGCACGATTCAGCGGCTCGCAAAGGATCGTGAGGTTGAGCTTGAAAAGCGCGCTGTTGATGTCATCACGACTGCGCTTCATCGGTATGCTCGCTCTCATGTTGCGGATATTACGACTTCAGTACTTACGCTTCCTAACGAAGATTTGAAAGGCAAGATTATTGGCCGTGAGGGGAGGAACATCCGCACCTTAGAGCGTTTAACTGGCGTAGAAGTAATCGTAGATGAGACTCCGGAGGCGATCATCCTTTCATCGTTTGATCCTCTGCGGAGAGAGATCGCTAAAGCGGCTTTGGAAAAACTCATTAAAGACGGTAGAATCCATCCCGCAAAAATAGAAGAGAAAGTAAAAGAAGCGGAGTCCGAGCTTACTAAACGGATGAGCCAAATTGGAGAAGAGTCTGCTCATGAGCTTGGTATTTACGATCTTCCGAAAGAGATTACACAACTTTTAGGACGGCTCCATTTCCGGACAAGTTACGGGCAAAACGTACTGATCCACTCTGTAGAAATGGCATATATTTCCGCAATTATTGCAGGCGAGCTTGGCGCTAACGTTGAAGTGGCTAAGAAAGGCGCGCTTCTTCACGATATCGGCAAAGCGATCAGTCACGAGGTTGAAGGAACGCATGTTGATTTAGGAAGGAAGATACTCAAAAAATACGGCGTTGACCAAGCGGTCATTCACGCGATGGAATCGCACCACGAGGAGTATCCGTTCGCGACACCCGAGTCCTTCATTGTTACTGCGGCGGATGCCTTGTCTGCGGCACGCCCAGGCGCACGACGCGATACGGTAGAGAACTATCTAAAGCGCTTAGAAGACCTGGAACGCATTGTAAACACCTTTGACGGTGTTAAAAATTCGTACGCGCTTTCCGCAGGTCGGGAAATCCGCGTATTTGTTGTACCAGAGAAGGTAGATGACTTCGCGGCCCTTCAAATGGCTAAGAATATAGCGGCGAAAATCCAGTCAGAAATGAAATATCCCGGAGAAATCAAAGTAAACGTTATTCGGGAACTTCGCTCGGTAGAATACGCAAAATAGGGAAGTAGGGCGGGCACCCATGAGGGAGCTGTAAGCCCCTCGGCTTGCTCTTGGAGAGTGATTTGATATAATAAATACAAGGCATTTTGGAGAAAGGTCGAGGAGATAACGAAATTTTACAGCTATGAAAAAAGATGGATTAGTAGAAGCAGTCATGCAGGCTGCAGGAATTGAGACAAAAAAGCAGGCACAACAGGCAGTTGAAGCGGTTTTTGACACTATCATGAAGACTTTGGCACGCGGCGAAGAAGTCGCAATGACAGGGTTTGGCACGTTCCGTGTAATGCGTCGCGCTGCACGAGAAGGTCGGAATCCTATGACTGGTGAAAAGATCCAAATCGGAGCTTCCGTCAAACCGAAGTTCCGCGCTGGAAAGCTCTTGAAAGAGGCAGTAAAGTAACGAACTTCTCTGATATTGCATTCTGATATTGCATGCAAAACAAAAAGCCCGGCAACACCGGGCTTTTTGTTTACTTACTTACTTTAGGAATTCACTAAGGGCGATAAAGTTTTTGTATGCGTCTTTGATGTTACGAATTGAGGACTCAACGAGTTCTCGGATAGTAAGAATCGGTTTTTCTATCTCTGGTTCAGGGAGTTCAACCACTGTTCCGTCTTCTGTCGTAGTGGACACATCCTCTTCGATTACTGGTATTTCAATCTCAATCGTGGTCGCTGTTACAGCTTTCTTGGGGAGATGCGCGAGTAATAGTTGTAACGCATTATCGTGGAGATCTTTTGCTTCAAGGATTTTCTCTCGTGCTTCTTCTAATAACGACTCGGCAAATTTTGATTTCGTTGCGTTCGTCTTTTCAAGGTTTACTTCTATTTTGAGCAAGCGATCTTCTGCTGTTTTGAGTACCGCTCCATTTTGGAACACAAGCATGAAATCAATTGTTTTTCTGATTTCAGGATTGTATTTCGTTTCCCGCCATGTCTTGATTTCTGTGGCAATGGTTTGGATTTCGGTAATGCTCTTTGCGGCAACCGTTTTTTTCTCTTGTGCGGCAAATACGGCAATGGATGCTTTGAGCTCGTCTGCAATAAGTATTTGAAGGTCGGAAAAATCACCTTCCGGTACTTCTATTGCGATAAATTTATCACGCAATTCGCTTGTTTCTAATGTAGAAAGGGTAAGTATCTTGCCTAAAGCTACCCGTTTTAAAGAAAGCTCAAGTTCGGCCCGTTCTTCAGGCTTTAAGGTTACGGAATCCAGAGCGTTTAACTTCTCAATGCTCGTAATAACCTCCTCCCGTGCGGACTTAATGGCGTCCGATTGGGCAAACGCCGTCGCTGTGTAAAGACCAGAAAATGCGATACAAATGGCTATTAGATACCTTAGTTTCATAGGGTCAAACTATAGCATTAAAAGATGATCTTTTCAAGCATCTCGTCAACCCCGGAATCACGGCTCGTAGGGGACTCATGGTCAATCTCACCGAGGAGAGATGCCACTTCTTGGGCTGATTCGTTATAATATTTTGCTTCTTTGAGTTGGATCGTGAAATCAATATTTTCAACTTCTGCGCGGAGTGCCTGGGAACTGTTGGATGCAGGGAGAAACTTCTGCCACAACGGCGGCCCGGAAACAAAGGTGACTAATAAGAGGGAAGCGAGTCCGAGAGCGAAGCCGAGAGTCATGTACTCCACTAATTTTGCTTTTGTGGCGAGCGCGAATGTCGCCGGCCTTTGCGGGGTAGAAAGAATAAGCCGATGCAATCGGTGGCGGGTTTCCTCGCTCGGCTCTATGCCGCTCGCGCTACGCAATATATGGATGAGTTTCTCTTCCGTCATGGGTAGATAATAGTTTCTTTAATTGCTGGAGGGCGCGATGCTGGATAACACGCACTGACCCTTCTGTTTTTCCCAGTGCCACGGCGATTTCGCTGTGGGAACAATCTTCCAAAAATTTTAAAATAAGAACGTCCTGTTGGTCTTCGGAGAGCGTGCGGAGCGCACTGCGCACCGTTTCAAACTCCAGAGCATTATCAATCACTGCCTCTACAGATATGCCTTCAGCGACTAATGACTCGGCACGTTCCAAGTCAACATTCGGTTTGGCGAGGCGGTAGTAATCAATAACTCTGTTCCGCGCGAGCTTATAGAGCCAGCTGGAAAAGGGGAATCCCCGCGATTCGTAGCGTGGAAGATTTTGCCATGCCGAGAGGAAAACCTCGTGACTTAGGTCTTCGGCTTCGTGCTTACTACTCACCTTCATATATATAAACCGATAAATTGAAGGAAGGTAGTGGTGATAAAGCCTCGAAAAAGAGGCAGAATCGCCTTGTTTTGCCGCGGCTATGAGTTTTTCTTCTCCGTCTATCATAGGAAACGAATAAAATGGGTATTAGTTACCGAGTAAACTCCCTATATATGTTAGTATAGGGTAAAGCGGTTAGTTAGCCCATAGTGTGACTATTTTTCCTTCATAATGTCAAAATTATCTACTACAAGCTCTCCAGACAATTTTTTTACGGTTTCTAAGATGGAAGTGACGATTCGGGATCGCGTAATTCTTCATGATATTAGTTTTTCCGTGAAACGGGGGGACTTCGCCGCGATTATTGGTCCAAACGGAGCGGGTAAGACCACTCTGTTTCGTGCGCTCATCGGGAGCATTCCCCATGGCGGCACTGTCGTGTGGGCGAAAGATGCTCGAATAGGATACGTTCCCCAGCATGTTGATTTGGATCGGCATCTTGCGCTTACGCTTCAGGATTTTCTCCAATTAAAATCCCGTGTGTTAAATCTCCCCGATACTGCTGTTAATGATGTAGCACAAATGCTCCACATTGATGAGGGTAAGCTTAAGCTCCCACTCTCTTCACTCTCGGCAGGAGAACTTCAGCGCGGACTTATTGCGTTTGCCTTGATCGGTAACCCAAATGTACTTCTCTTTGACGAGCCGACGGCAAATTTGGATGCTCCCGGCGAAGAGCATATTTATCAGACGCTTCATAAATTGCAAAATGAGCGTGACATGACGATACTCTTTATTTCACACGATTTAAATTTAGTGACACGCTATGCGGACACGGTTATTTGCGTAAGTAGTTCGCTCTTCTGCGCTGGGCCACCAAAAGAAACGCTTACGCCCGAAGTGGTTGATAAGTTGTACGGCTCGCTTCCTTTTGAACATATTCACGCTAAAAAATAAGGATATGAATACTTTGGAATTTTTTTCGCTCGTTGCGATGCTCGTGGTAGCAGCAGCTTCGGGACTTGTCGGTGCTTTCGCACTTATGCGCAGGATGACACTCGCGGCAGACGCGATGTCTCACGTTGCGCTCCCGGGGTTGGGAGCGGCGATGCTGATCGGTATTAATCCGCTCATTGGGGGAGCGATCGCACTTTTCCTTGGCGCGGTTTTAGTGTGGCGGCTTGAACTTAAAACGAAGATAGCGACGGAAACAATCGTGGGTGTTGTGTTTTCTACCTCGCTTGCTGTGGGAGCGCTCCTTTCTCCTGACCATGAACTCCTTGAACTTCTCTTTGGTGGAGAGACGCTCTTCACTTGGGGAGAGGCGATCGTGGGAATGGTTACGGGGCTCGTCATTATCGGGCTCATTCTTTCGCTTAAAGAACGGTTTGCGATTTCTTTTCTCTCCGCTGATCTCGCGGCTGTTACGGGAATCAGGCGAGAGTTTTTGGAATTTTTATTCCTCATGTTTTTTGTGATCACTGTACTCCTCGGGCTTAACTTCTTAGGTGTTCTCCTCATGGGCTCTCTTATTATCGTTCCGGCCGCAACGGCAAAAAATGTGGCAAAAAGTTTTAAAGGAGATTTATTTGCCTCTGCACTTATCTCTTCTCTTTCAGTATTAGTCGGTTGGCTCATTGCGAACCGCTTTGCGTTTGAGATCGGGCCTTCTATTATCGCAGTCGCGGCAGTATTTTTCTTTGTGAGTTTATTATTTAGAGATTAACAAATATGGAAACGAAAAAAGAAATTCAGTGGACTGCTCCGGAATTTCATTACTATCATAAGAATTTTGGATGGTACTGGATCGTCATTGGTTCTAGTATCGTTCTTGCGAGTGTTGCCGTATTTCAACGTAATTTTCTTTTCGCGGTTTTTATAGCCATTGCCGCCTTACTCGTGCTTGCTTGGGGTATGCGGAGGCCGAAGGACATTGACTTCACTCTTTCGGAGAAAGGAATCGCTATCGGCGAACATCACTTCCACCCCTATGATAATTTGGAAGGATTTGCTATTATTCCCGCACCGGAAGATCCGGAACTTGCGGAACTTATCTTCAAAACCAAGAGTCATATTGAGCCGTGGCTTATCGTCATTCTTGCCGAACAACGCAAAGAAGCTGTACATACATTCCTTACAGACGTCTTGCCGGAAATAGAATACGAAGATTCGTTTATCCGCCACATCGCGAGAATTCTTAGATTTTAAAAAAGCATTGTATGCGCTCGTCGTTCAACGGATAGGACACGGGATTGCGGATCCCGTAATAGAGGTTCGATTCCTCTCGAGCGCACAAAAAGAAAAGGCCGTCCTCTATGGGCGGTTTTTCTTTTTTGTGTTTTACGAGAGAGGAATCGACCAGTTCGCATAACTTGCGGAATGACGATGATTTGATTACACTCCACACGTACTCGTCATGGTATGGAGGAGGAGAGCGCAAGGCGACAAGGTCGCAGGTGTTGCAACCAGCGATGACGCCAATTCATCGCTCGCTCCCGTCGTAGAGCTCCGTGATTTCTCCCACCATGACGGGTACGCCACTATCCCGACGTTTTTGAACGTCGGGTCTTTTTTATATATCTAATTGACTCATAAAATATTGAAATGATATAGTATCCACACTGGGTTAGCGGCCTAGTGTTCCTGACACAGGTCAGGAACGATCCGAAGGTGAGGAGATGGAAAAGCGAGTCTGGAGCACTTGACCAAAAGCTCTCGGATGGAGAGTTCGTTAATCTCTCTACTTCTTTTCCTGTTCCCTTCGCTACTCACGTAGCGGAATGAGAATCCGGCAACGGGTTTTCCTTACAACCAGCCTTTCCGGGCCGCGCGCGCGGGCGGAGTGCGGACGACCGGCCACTAGATCAGCACATTTCACTTTTCTGTCGCAAAACTCACCTTCGGATACCGCTGATCGCCCCACATCTCTGTGGGGTCCTTTTTTATTTGCATTTCTTCAGTTCAGGAACTATAGTCAAAACCCAACCCCAGAACTACAAAACAAGGAGGTTTCCATGCTCGTTGAAAATCTGAAAAGTCTCGTGGCTCAATTGGAGCGCGAGTACGGGGAATCTCCTCGTTTTACGATGTTTCCTATCCGCGATGAAAATCCTTTAAGCGGACACACGAAGCGTCGTATCGTTTTTGCGCCCAATAACAGCATGCTTCATTTGCAAAGAGAATTTTTGGGTCATTTGCGCAGTCCTATGCACGTCAATGAGCAGATACGGTCTCAATTTCTGCGCTATGCAACTGCTGCATTGCCGAAATCATCTCCTCTCAATAATGCACTCATACATCGAGAGAATAGGTTTTTCTATCTTGTTGATTTCCGCCATGCATATCGGAGCGTTCTCCCCTCGCATGTCGCCGACACGTTGATTGCGCTTGATGAAAAGCTTGCGTCGCAAAGAGAAGAGCTGGTCGCTTTTCTCATTCAATATTTTTTTCACAAGGAGCATGGATTGGTCACGGGCGGTCCTGCCTCACAAGATCTTTTCAATCTCTCGGTGGGATCGCTCTTGGATGGAGATATTGGTGATCTATGTGAAGAATTTGGGATTACGTATACGCGCTATATTGATGACCTGACCTTCTCTTCACCAAATCCCATTGTGGCGAGTACGCGTCGCAAGATACGAATACTTGCGGACCAAGCCGGATTCATAATTAATCACTGGAAATCTGATTGCGTGGATCTTACAAAAAGACCTGTTGTCGTAACAGGTATCGGGATTGCAGAAGATGGTAGAATCTTCGTCCCTCGCGCATATTTTCGGAGAGTGCGGGGAGCTCTCAATCTGGCAATGAGAAAAGGCGAAGTCTCGTCGGCAAAAATCCAGGGGATGATGAGTCTCTTCCTCTATATCGCCCAATTCTACAAAGATAATGGCTTGGAACTGAATCAGACCGAAAAGAAACTGCTCAACACCTACCACTCATACCAACGCTAATACAAATGGGCGAATCAGTTTTGAGTAGCCCACCTTCCCAACAACGGACTCCCTAACCGGCGTCCGTTTTTTATTTGCATTCGAAGCTCAAATATAGTTAAATAACTTACATGAAGACAATTGTTATTGTGCTTGCGCTTGTCATCGTGGGGGCGCTACTAGTGGTAGTGTTATTCCGACCTCAAGAGTCTGCGGCACCAACCGATACAAACGGCTTCATTGGTCCTACGGGAGATCCTTACGTCAAAGGTCCACAAGGACTTCCTCCACAATAAATAAAGTAATTTTGCGGGGTTAGTATAGTGGTAATACGCGACCTTGCCAAGGTCGAGCCGCGAGTTCGATTCTCGTACCCCGCTCATAACAAAAACAGTCCATTCTTGCGATGGGTTGTTTTTGTTATGAATGAGTAAAGAGAGAATCGAACAGGAAGGGGCCTGCCTACCGGTAGGCAGGGTCGGGGAAACGGAAGTTTCTCCGAGGCGGAAAAGCGAACGAAGTGAGCGAGTTAAAACCGATGGGTTTTAAGGAGTTCGGCAGAGCCGGACGACGTGAGACTCTCGTACCCCGCTCAACGTAAAATGACTCACCGTGATAGTGAGTCATTTTATTTGGAATGAGTAAGAAGAGAATCGAACGGGAAGGGGGTCGGGGAAATCGGTAGTTTCCCCGATGCGGAAGCTGTTGAAACCGCTGGGTTTCAAAGAGTCCGGCAGAGCCGGACGATGTGAGACTCTCTACCCCGCTCAAAGCTTCCTTATTAATTTTAAATAGTTCAGCTTTGGGCGAGGCTCGCCTGTTAATTATATTTCAAATTTTATAAAAATTATCGTTTTTATTCTAAAAAAGCCCTAAGGCGATTTAACAAGTAATTGTCAATTTTGTGATTATTAAAGCAATGGTGTATTGTTTTCTTTAGAACCTTGAAAGGAGGTTTATATGAGAAGGATCGTCGCTGTGGAGCGTAAGCTTCATGAACTCAAACAGGATCAAAAGAACCTTAGAGAAGAGCATCGGAATATCATCCGAAACACGCTTATCCTCTGCACGAAGTGTGGCAAAAAGAGCAAAGTGTCTTCGTGGATTTTTATCCAAAGAACCTATATGCGTCCAAGACCACATGGTGGGGGTGATTGGTTGTTTTCAGAACGTGACGTTTGTGACATTCAATGCCCCAAATGCAATACCGAGATCTATCTCGGTAGTTATCCCTACCGAGAGAAACTCCTCGCTCTCCTGAAGCATTGCTTTGAGAGAGAATTATTTCGGGAAGTTAAAACGAGATAGCAACGATCAGCGCTCAAGACCGCCCAAGGTATCAGCCTTGCGGCGGTTTTTATATATAAAGCTGGGCACAAAAATCTTTCTTCAACACTGCCATAATAGGTTCTAACGTCGTTCACTAACTCGCTCCGTAAGCGATCCACTCCAATTTCTTGCCATAAAAAAACGGGCCTCGGTGACGGTAATCACGAGACCCGATTCAATTAAATTCTGTTTCTTCGTAGGAGAAAGATTTTACTTCACTCCCATCTTTGTTGAAATTCACTTCCGCTTTCAGTTTCTTCCCGGCAAGAACAAGAGGGAGCCACAACACGTCAGCCACCCACATTTTTTCAAAGGGGAGTTGTGAGGCTGAAAACCAGCACGGCCTCATTTCATCTGATTCTTGAGGTTCTCCCTGCCACTCTCGTACGAGAAAAACATGGCACTCAAAAGCGTGATCGCCATCAAAGTAGAAATTTATCAAACCAACTTGTTTCAACGCTTCTTCGGAGACGGATAAGTCAGACTCTTCTTTGATTTCCCGAACAGCGGCAGTTCGCGGAGTTTCTTTCTCGGTAACTTTACCGCCATATCCATTCCATTTTTCTTGTCCGAAACCGCGCTTTTTCATGGCCAGGAGAACCTGGTCGTCGCGCACACAGAAGCAGAGTGTGGATAATTTCATGGTTCACTTCCTTTGTAGTGAGGGGTTCTAGAAAAAGAGTATCATACAATACGAATAAAACGCATCATTCTTCATATGCTTTTCACCGAGATCCGTAGTTAATAGGAGATTAACGAATGCAAATAAATAAAAAATCTCGGGCTCATAGTACAGAAGAATTTTTAGATCCACAGAACAAAACTCTGCGTGCGCTTGTTTTGCTCGGCACATTGAAGTCTGCTCCAGCGTTCTCACACACTCAAGCACTTTCCGAGATTCTTCTGGAACATTTGAGTCCCTACAACGTGAAGGGCGAAGTAGTGCGCCTTGTTAATTATCGCATCAAGCCAGGTGTAGAAAGTAATGAAGGAAAAGGGGATGACTGGCCAAAAATTCTCGCTAAAATATTTGCCGCAGATATAATTATTTTTGCCACGCCTATTTGGTGGGGGACTCATTCGTCGCTGTTACAGCGATGTATTGAGCGCATGGATGCGTTAAATGACGAACTCTTAGAAACCGGCAAATCAGAGCTGGCAAACAAAATTGGAGGCATGGTAATTACTGGCGCTGAAGACGGAGCGCAGCACGTGATCGGCAATCTGTGCGATTTCATGCTGTGGAATGGCCTCACGCTTCCGCCCGCATGTTCGCTTTCCTACCTTGGTCCGTATTCGGAAAACAAAACAAAACTGCTCAAATTTTTTCGCAAACAAAAATCCACTACTGCTATGGCACGTGTTATGGCGCGGAATCTTGTATACTATGCGCGTCTCTTGAAAGCGAATCCTCTGCAAAGCACTGAAAAAGGTATTATGAAAAGTATTGCTCCCGGCACTGTTGGCTTAGGAGGGGATGTGAAGAAATAATACCCTTTGTGGGTATTATTTCTTACTCCTGTATTATTGCTCAGATATTAAATCCATTTCCATCTCTAAGTCTTCCATCTTTTCTTTGAGTAATTTCTTTACATCTCTAATACCTTGTTCGTAGAAATCTTTTGCTATTATATCTTCTGCAAAAAAATCCAATACCTCTCCAGCGGCGATAACACCTATCTCTTCGCTTCTATGGTCTAAAAAGAATGAAGTAATCTTTTTAATATATTCTGTTCGTTTTTCTTCTTTCATAGAATTGGATTTTTAAATTTTGATCAAGGAATTGGATTCGCCTCTCGGTCTGCTGATCTCGAAACCTTCGACTCCTCTTCGGAGTCTGCGGCCCGCGGTTCGAATCATTCACTTCACTATATCAAAAATGGCACTCACAAGGAGTGCTATTTTTTGCTACTGCGGAGGCGGAAGGATTCGAACCTTCGGGCCGGTTTCCCGGCCAACACATTAGCAGTGTGTTGCTTTAGACCGCTCAGCCACGCCTCCATACTATTATTTTTTAGAAAGCGTGGCTTTGGGTTTCACCGCTTCCGCCGTCGCTTAAGCTTTGTCGGACAGGCAGCCACGCCTCCATGCCAAGACAGCATAGAAGAATTGGCTTGTTTTATCAATATTTCCTTGCCTTTTCCTTGTTTTCCTGGTATTTTGAAACATTATGTCGCCCAAGCAAACCCCAATAAAATCACCGGTTGTAAGCCGTCCTCCCATTGTTACTATTCTGGGGCATGTTGATCATGGCAAAACAACTCTGTTGGACTATATCCGCAAAACGAATGTTGCCGGAGGCGAAGCGGGGGGAATCACACAGTCTATCGGGGCGTATGAAATTGAACATCTTTCCGGTGGCGAAAAATCGGGTAGAAAGATGACATTTGTTGATACGCCGGGGCACGAAGCGTTTGCCAAGATGCGCAAGCGAGGTGCGGGTGTTGCAGATATCGCGATTCTTGTTGTTGCGGCGGATGACGGCGTACAACCTCAAACCAAGGAAGTAATTCAAATGCTTACGGAAACCAATATTCCGTTTGTTGTCGCGATTAATAAAGTTGATACTGCCCCGGAAGAAGTGACGCGCATTAAAAACGAACTTACAACGGAAGGCGTGCTTTTGGAAGGCTACGGTGGCAGCGTAAGTTTTCAAGAAATATCAGCGAAGACTGGCCAAGGCGTAAATGAACTTTTGGATCTGGTGCTCCTTGCAGCAGATATGACTGATCTTTCGGTGGACACAAATCTTCCAGGGAACGGAATTATTCTTGAATCAAAACGCGACAGCAAAGTCGGCATCATTGCTTCGGTTATTATAAAAAACGGAACACTCCGCGTGGGCGACCGCATTTGTGCGGGAAGTGTCGCAGGAAAAGTGAAGAGTATTGAAAATGTAGCAGGCGAGCGTGTGAAGGAGGCTACGCCATCTATGTCTGTACGTATTTTTGGATTTGAATCCTTGCCGGGCGTGGGAGACACGTTTAATTCAGGAGGCGACGCGACGACAACAGAAGTTTCTCGTGCGGTTTCTGAACGGCACAATCTCGGTATGAAACAGGCAGGAACTGATGTCGGTGGAGGTAAACAACTTATCAAACTCATTCTCCGCAGTGATGTCTCTGGATCGCTCGAATCGCTTCGACATATTTTAGAATCTCTTCCGGTGCCGAAAACCGTTGCACTCCATGTTATTGATGAAGGTGTTGGCGCGATTACAGACGGCGACGTAAAGCTCGCTATTCCTTCGGGCGCGTTTATCTTAGGATTTCACGTGAAACCGAACAAAGCAGCAGAGGGACTCGCAAAAACGCACAACATCACCATGTTTTATTCCGATGTCGTATATACGCTCATTGAAATGTTAGAGGCTGAAATTAAAAACTTGAACAAAGATATCGTGAAAAGCGATATGGAAATCTTAGGCGTGTTTGGAGGGAAAAATCCTGGCGAACAGATTATCGGAGGAAAGGTTGCAAAAGGCAAAATTGAAAAAACATCCCGGCTTACGATTACGCGCCGCGGATCGGAGTTGGGAACTGCGGAAATTATCAATCTTCAAAAAGATCGCGCGAATGTCCTTGAGATTCCGGAAGGGAGTGAGGGTGGCTTGCTCGTAAAGACAACTGTTGCAATCAAGGTAGGCGATCGTCTTATTGCCCGATAGAGCTATGCAATTCTTCAGAAAAGAGCGCGCGGAAAGTTTAATCGCGAGCAGATTGTCTCTTATTATTATGCGCGAGGTTGAATTTGATGGAGCTCTCGTAACAATTACGCGTGTGGAAGTTGGTAAGAAATTTGAAACCGCAAAAGTATATGTAAGCGTAATCCCGAACGAACGGGAGCACGAGGCATACAAAAAATTGAAAGCTATGCAGGGAAAGTTGCAGTTTATTTTATATCGCGATATGAACATACGGCCTATGCCACAGATAGCATTTGAACTTGATCGCGGAAATGAAAATTCTGCTGCTGTTGAAAAAGCGCTTCTTGAGGAGGATAATAATGAACAGGCTGCCTCCTAGGCGAGTCTTAGTAGTAAGTGTTTTCGGCACGGTAGCCAAGTTCCGCCGAAGGCGGACAGGGTCCAGGCAAGGGTGGATTTCGCTAAATAGAAATAAATAATTTAATATGGCACGGTAGCCAAGTGGTAAGGCTGAGATCTGCAAAATCTCTATACGCGGGTTCGATTCCCGCCCGTGCCTCAGTGGATAACTTTTATATGGTAGACGTATAAAATAGCGCATTGATATGCGTTTACCGTTTTGATATATTTATAATATGCCGGGACGAACAAGAGGTTGGACCGCTATTCAATTAAAGAATGCAGTAAAAAGCTCAAAGAGCTTTCGGCAAATTTTAGTTAAGCTAAATTTGCGTGATGCGGGAGGAAATTACGCTCAAATCAAACGATATATTAAAGAATATAATTTAAATATAAGTCATTTTACCGGAAAGGCGTGGAATAAAGGATTGCGTGGAATTGGGAAGCCAATTATTCCTCTAGAAAAGATTTTAGTTAAGAATAGTTTATTTCAAAGCTTTAAATTGAAGAAACGTCTTTTTAGTGTTAAATTGAAGCCAGAATATTGCGAACAATGCAATTGGGCAGAGAAAACTCAAGATGGATATCTCCCTTTGGAGCTTGATCATATCAATGGGGATCGTACGGATAATCGATTAGAGAACCTTAGAGTTCTTTGTCCAAATTGTCATAGTTTGACACCCCGTCACAGGGGAAGAGGCGGAAGAAAAAAATAAATACAATGCCCGGGTGGCGAAATTGGCAGACGCGCATCACTTAAGATGATGTGCCGCAAGGCTTGTGGGTTCGAGTCCCACCCCGGGCACCACTATTAAACTTTTTTGGGTTCTCGGGTGTTGCTAATAGTTATGGATACCCAAAACTCACAATCCAATACTTTAATAGTATTAGATATTTCAAATGAAGATTTAAGAAAGGGCTTTGCTCGAGAATTGTATTGGCACGTGCAAGACCTTCATTCTCTCTATTTCTCGAAATGGCAATCGTTGAATATCTCGCGCATGAGAGCTCGTGAAATGCTTAACTTGAAAATTCAGGACATTGAGCCGTATAAGGATTACGAGCAACAGAACTTAGATGTGGTAGAGCCATTATAGGAAAATACGAAGGTGGAGCGAGAATTTGTTCTAATTCATCTCCGCCTCATTATCACGAGACTAAAATATACCCAAAGCCATGGGTATATTTTTTATCCACGAAAAGAAGCATTCTTTTCACGGCATGTTCATATGCCTGGTGCTATTAGTTAATGAAGTGAATTGTGTGTCCGGCAGTCCTTAGGGGCGCGCACATGATCTTCCGTAACAATGAGAGTCCTATTTCGACTTCATTGTTTCGTGGTAAAGGTCGGAAAATCCATATTACATTAACGTTTATTAACACAATCAAATTTACTCATATGAATCAAAAATATTTGTTTTTATCGATCGCAGCAATTCTTGCGATTGGTGCTATGAGTCTTGGTAGTTTCGTTTTCGCGCAAACGGCAACTCCACTCGCATGTAACATGTCAGCATCTTCTGTGATGACCAATCAATCAGCAACCTTGACCGCGACAGGCGGCACAGGATCCTATGTTTGGTCCGGACAGAACTTAAATGTTACCAACCCAACGGGCAGCCAATTTAGCGTGAGCTATCCGAATCCGGGAACCTATTCAGTAGTCGTAACGAGCGGCAATCAAACTGCAACATGTGGTGTGACTGTCACGACAGCGACTTCAACAGGTAACCTTATGTGTTTGCCAACATCGCAGAATGTCGTCTTGGGACGGACTGCTACGTTCTCAGCAACAGGGGGTAATGGTGCGTATGTTTGGTCATCTCCGGATCTCGTAATTACGAATCCGAATGGCACAAACTTTACCGCGAATTTTGCGTCACTCGGATCTAAAACGATCACGGTACGAAGTGGAGAGCTTAGCTCAACTTGCGCAGTAAACGTCTTGTCTGCTGCAGGAACTCCAGGCCTTCCAAACACTGGAGGTGGCTACAATCAGTAAATCTAGAAACTACCGAAATTCTCAAACGATATGAACACTACTTCTAAAAAAATATTTTCTTGGAAAACAGTGATTCTCATATCGCTTGGGGTGGGCCTGCTTTCCGCAGGCCTTTCGGTTTTTCTCCAAACGCGCGGCGGGACGGTGTACGATTTTCTGGGAGGAGGACTAAAGCCAATAACCGGTTCGCTCCCGGGTGGCCTTGGCTTTTCCTTCCAGGAGCCTGCCGAACCCATACGGCTTTCCATTCCTATTATCGGTGTAGATGCCGCAATTCAAAGTGTAGGGCTTTCTAAAACCGGTAACGGTACGATGGGTATCCCTTCAAACTTTACGGATGTTGCGTGGTACAACGGAGGCGTCCGCCCAGGGACACCGGGAAGCGCGGTTATCGCGGGGCACTTGGATGGTATAAAAGTCCCGCAAGCTGTTTTTTATAATCTTAAAAACCTCAAGCCGGACGATCTGGTAGAGGTGATAGATAAAGAGGGGAGAATATTTAAATTTATGGTCGTAGAGATAAAAACCTATGACTACAATGCTCCTGCGGGTGATATCTTTTCTGGTGATTCTACCAAAGCTCGACTTAATTTAATTACCTGCGGAGGAAACTGGATTAAAAGCAAAAAACTCTACGACAAGAGAATCGTCGTATTCACTGAACTGGTGGAGGTGGAGGAGCGAAGCTAGGGTATGGAAATAAAAAGAAGACTCATGATATCTCTAAGGAGCCTAAACTTTCTTTTTAAGTGCGATAATTTCTTTCTCTAATTTCCCGATCTGAATCTCTAAGGCCCCTGTCCGGTCCATGAGCTTTGCTTCAAATTGGTTTGTGTGGGTTGCGAGCGTTTCGGCAACATTCATCATCTCGGTAACGTCTTCCATGGCGAGTAATATAATAGGAGGAAAGACTGATCCGCTCGAGCCGCCTTTATGGATTTGACGGGCGTTTAAAATTATTATTTTGCGTCCAATAAAGGGAAACTCGTGATCCACTTCAAACCCTTTAAAGAAAGTGCTTTTTGGAAGAATATCTTCAAGGAGTTTTCTCAAGGCAGGAATATCCCACTGGCCATTTCCGAGTTCATAGATTAATTTTTTCTCGGTGTCTTTTTGTCCCACTTGGAACATTTCATAGAAAGGTTCATTTGCAGCCATAATACACAAATCCTTATTAAGGATTAAAACCGGTTCTCGCACTACATCTACCACTGTTTTGATGTAGGTCCAGCTTTCTTCCCATAAGCGGTCAAAAAAATTGGTTCCTCCGTTTTTGATTGGTGTGTCCATAGTTATAAGCCTTTACAAGAGCGTAAGTTATTACAACTCGTTTATAGCGCTCGGCGTGTTATAGTAGGGCGCGAGCAACTCCTCCTTGGGTTCAGTATCTCTTATACGTAATGGCGATGTAGTGAAGAAAGCCCCTCCTCCCCAGGTGAATGGAAACGGACACGTCTCCGTTATTTGTAGTTATTATGGGGGTCACGGTGTGGCTGTAATGCTCATGTAATGAAGGCGCTTTCAATTTGGTTTTAAAAGATATGGATCGTAAAAATAAGACAAAACAACAAGCACTACTTACCGTAGCTCACCACGACTACGAGAAGGGTCTTAACGCACATGCATTTTTCAAACTCCATGACCACGCGATGGGGGAGGATTTAGTGCAGACGACGTTTGTTAAAACATGGGCTTATTTGGTGCGAGGAGGGAAGATTAATACTATGAAAGCCTTTCTCTATCACATTTTGAATAATCTCATTGTGGATGAATATCGGAAGCGCAAAACACTCTCGCTGGATGTTCTCTTGGAAAAAGGATTTGAGCCGAGCAACCCAAATCCCGAACGCCTGCTTAGTAGCTTAGACAGAAAAGAAACACTTATTTTAATCCAGCGCCTTCCCGAAAAATATCAGAAAGTAATGCGCATGCGGTATATACAAGACTTATCACTCAAAGAAATGGCTCTTATTGTCGGGCAATCGCGAAACGCTCTTGCCGTGCAAACGCACCGGGGGCTCGAGAAGCTAAAGGCGCTGCATAACAACGCGTAAATGGTTTTTGCGTTGCAGCACAAAAACACCTCGCATGTGCGAGGTGTTTTTGATAATGATTTATCCTTCAAATACTATGACGGTAACTTCACTTTGTTTTCCGAATTTCTTTGCGGAAGACCGATCCGGAAACCATACGTCAATGCGGTCATTGAATCGTTCATGCATTCTGTCTTCTACCGTGAAGACTTTATCTCCGAACAATGCCGGAATCTGCATCTTAGTTCCGATAGGAACGAAGTTTGCAGCTACTACATTTCTATTATAAGGATTTTCACATACATCGTATCCGCTCGCCGTGATGCACGGCGTATCGTCGGTTTGGTCTGGAGTAGACGAATATGCGGTAATCGTTGCGGTCATCGTTTGTCGATTATCTTCAAACGGAGACTGCGCGATGAATGACGTTATGTTGAAGAGCGATTCTGATGTTTGCGCGACAGGACCCACTGCAGGAGCTGCGGCAACGGCTATCTGAAAGGCAGAAATCAGTGCAAAGAGTGCGGATAATTTCATAGATATAACTAGATGGTGTATGGCACTGCTTGTGTGCGGTGCATTTACCCCTAGCCAATAAAAAACCCCGCTTCGGGATCATAGTACTTTCGACTTCTTCACTATTAAGTTGTACAGACAGTCTAGCAGATTGGAACCCGTTTGTCAAGGAAAAGGGCTAAAAATGGCTTAAAATAAGGGCTTTTTGGCATTGCAGGAAGCTAGAATGAGGGGTATAGTGAAAAAGTGGTTTTTTCGAAAAAATGGTTAGCTGCCCTTGTGGTGAAATGGATATCATATCTGGCTTCGAACCAGAAGGTGGGGGTTCGATTCCCTCCGAGGGCACATTTTCTTATGTTTTTTCGCCTATTTTAGTTATGATAGTCCTATGCTTTTAGAATTTTATGGGCGTGAATGCCCGCACTGTGTGACTATGGCGCCGCTTGTTGATCGGTTAAAGTCCGAGCTTCACATAGAAGTTGGGCAATATGAGACGTGGCACAATCCGGAGAACGCGAAGAAAATGGAGGAGTATGATATCGGCCTTTGTGGAGGGGTACCCTTCTTTTTCAATACGGAAACAAAAAAGTTTATTTGCGGATCAACCTCATATGACGACCTGAAGGAGTGGGCAACGAACTAGAATCTAGAAGCTAGAAAATAGAACCTAGAATACAGAAAAAGCTTGAATGTTGAGGGAGTTCTTTATTTCAGAATGGAGAACAGATTCCCCAAAAATTCTTGTAGGGAAGGGGGGAGAAGTAATGATTGAGGATTTTTTTTCACGAGACAGGTGTCATTTTTCCAAAGTCCTCCTACTGAGCTGCATTTAAATTTAAGTTGTAATAATTCTTCGTTAGTATCAGCTTCATAAATATCATAGAGCGTCGAATCTTCGTTGAATTCTTTAGGTATTATAAGTTCTTTTTCTTGCGGTATGGTTTGTTGTCGGATTCCTTGGTCATTGAATGGAGTGTCGTTGGTTTGCGTCCGTACGGTAGAGCATGATTCCATCATGCGGCGCATGGTTTCGGTAAACGGTCCCATATGTGTTTTGAATTGTTCCAACGTCCCGCGCTCTTCTAAACATTTCTCTATTGCCGCAGGAAGCGGCGGCCGTTTATATTCTTCTATAGTTCCTGTTGTGAGACAAAGCTTCATCTTTTCCACGAGTTCGCGTGGAGGAATTTCTATTCCCGCCACAATATTATCAAATTTTTCAGAGCCGATTGCGGCGCGAAGACACGCGGACGCTTCGGGAGAAGCTTGTTGTAATCCTTCGCGAATTCTCGTTGTTCCTTCATTAAGTTTTTGCATGTCTTCGTGGGAGAGTAAGTTGTGTTCTATCGCGAAGCGATAGCATTCGTCCTCATGCTCCGCACTGTTGCAGTAGCGTTCGCATTCTTGTTTATTGGCACACGCGCCAGGCCTTTTACCTCCAGATTTTTTAATTGCTTCTGCTTGGGTTTCAGTGATAACGCCGCTTTCTATTCCAAATGCGATACAGCGTTCAAGTGTGTCTGCGTCTTTAGGATCTTCGCAGCGATCAAAATCTTTTACGGATTTAAAAAATGCGAATCCTTTCTGGATTAAATCAAACATTTTTTCCGCCTTTTCTCGCGTGATGTTTGTAGGTAATATGCCCGCTGATTCTGCGAATGAGAAACATGAGCGCATCACTTCAAGATTTTCTGGGCGCTTGCACAATTTTTCGCAAGACGTGGCATCGGTGCATCCCTTTGGAAGGGGAATACCGCTTCGCACTGCGTCTCGTACTTTGCGTGCTTCGTTCAAACGTTCCCCTGTGAGGAGTCCGTGCTTTTCGCCATAGTCCACACATGTGGGCAGATTATCTGCCGAAGCACAAAATGACCCACATGCTTTGATCGGATTTTCTTCAAACCCGCACGTTCCATTGGGGCCGCCGTCAGCGGCGACGGCATAAAGTTTTGCTTCATGCTCGGGAGATACTACCTTTAGATGATTTCGTTCGGCAAAAGCGGTGCATGCTAATTGATGTCCAGCCGCGTTGCAATATATTTTGCATTCTGAAGTATCAGAACAATCACCGAGTTCAGCGATGGGGAATGAAACGGATGGCGTTTGTTGCGCGGATGCCGCAGATGCGAAACCTATGTTTAAAATCAAAATACCGAAAATAAGAACTAGCTTACTGAAACGGGTTTTCATACTGCTCATCAAAAGGATTGGTATTTTCCAATGGATTTGTTTCAGACGTAACTTCTCCTAACGGATTTGTGGTCGGAATATCAATTCCGGAAATTGAGCTTTCATCTAATGATTTGCTCAAACTTTCAATCAATTTCTGCTCTTCATTAATCTCTGATCGTTTCTCCCGGATAAGCTGGTTTTGCTTCCAATACACCGCTAGGGCAATAGCGGCAATAAGGATAACGAGGCTTAGAATGCCCCAAATGCGTTTTTGGCTCATATTTCTTGTCAATTGGAGTGTACCATATTATAGTATGGGAACTTCACGGATTATCCACACCGCTCCCATCGTCTAGTGGTCAGGACACAAGGTTTTCATCCTTGAAAGAGGGGTTCGATTCCCCTTGGGAGCACCGAACACAGTTGAACCGTTGATGAGTTGAAGAGTTTTCAGTTTAGAATAATAATATGAACGCAAATCATCCCAAGAGAGAATCGAACGAAGGAGGGGTCGGGAGGAAAGCTGCCGGGTTCCTCCCGTGGAGGAAAATATTAAAAACCGACGGTTTTTAAAGAGTGAAGCGACGTGAGACTCCCCTTGGGAGCACACTCTTAAAACAAAACAATTTATCATGACTGAAGAACTTAAAAAACTGAAAAAAGAAATTCGGGACCGTGATGTACGCATTCGCGTATTGGAAAACGCTGTTACGAAAGATCCGCTCACAGGATTGCTCAACCGCCGAGGATTTATGGAGCTCGCGGAAAAGCTCGCTGTAGATATTAGGTGGATTCTGAATAAGGAAAATACGAAGCGCGAACATTATTTTATTGATTCGCTTACGGTTTTGTTTTTTGACATTGATAACTTTAAAAAAATTAATGATACGTTTGGCCATGAAATTGGCGACAAGATTTTAAAATTCGTATCAGGTATTATTCGCGATAAAATCCGCAATGCTGATTTTGTTGCACGGTTCGGTGGTGAAGAGATGGTGGCGGCACTCGTAGGAGCGGGAGAACGAGATAGCATCCAGAAAGCAGAAGAGATTCGTAAAGCGATTAAAAGTCGCGTGGTTATTCCTAAGGATAAAAATTGGAAAGTGACAGTGAGTGTCGGCGTCGCATCGTTTAATGGTAAGGAATCTATTACTGATCTCGTTAAGCGAGCGGACCAAGCGATGTATCACGCAAAGAAGAGCGGTAAAGATCAGGTGATGGCTTCCAGTAAGATGCGGTAAATCAACGGTATGCGTATTCTTGCTATTGAAACTAGTTGCGATGAGACTGCTTTTGCGTACGTTGAAGCGAGTGGAAGCTTAGAAAATCCGCAATTTACTATTCTGCAAAATATTGTTTCTTCGCAGATTGAGATCCACCGTCCATTCGGTGGTGTAGTTCCAAATCTTGCGAAACGAGAGCATCTGAAGAATCTCCCTATTATTTACGAGGAGATTCTTCAAAAGTTAAACAGTCACGCAAAAGCTACAGTTAATGAGTTACGACATCCGTCTACAGTTAAAAAATCAAACCCATCAACCCATCAACCCATCAACCCATCACCTTTCGATTTAATAGCCGTGACGGTCGGTCCAGGGCTTGAGCCCGCGCTTTGGACGGGGATTGAATTTGCTAAAAAACTTAGCGTTGAACAAAACATTCCTGTAGTTGGTGCAAATCATATGGAAGGGCACCTTTACAGCTTCCTTTTGCAATCTCAAAAAGAAGCTGTAAAATCTCAAATCTCAAATCTCAACAATGTGTTTCCCGCAGTCGTACTCGTAGTAAGCGGTGGGCATACCATTCTTCTTAAGATGGATTCATTTACGAGTTGGGAAAAACTTGGCGAGACACGGGATGACGCTGCCGGAGAAGTGTTTGATAAAGTAGCTCGGATGCTAAAACTTCCATACCCTGGCGGGCCGGAGATTCAAAAACTTGCTGAGAAAGGAAATGCTACAGCGATTCAATTTCCGCGTCCCATGCTCCAAGATAAAAATTATGAATTCAGTTTTTCCGGTCTTAAAACATCGGTCCTCTACTATCTGCGAGATCGAGGGTTTACGCATACAGGAGAATTGGGAGAAGGCGATGATAAAAAATCTATACCCCATACCCTAGCTGCTGATGTCGCCGCTTCATTTCAAAAGGCGGTGATTGATGTGCTCGTGGGTAAAACTATGCGAGCTGCAAAAGAATATGATGCAAAATCTATTATTCTCTGCGGAGGCGTTGCTGCAAATAAGCCCCTTCGGGAACGGTTAGTTGAAGAAGCGTTGCGTGAAAAGAAAACTTTTTTCGCTCCTGAGTTTGAATTTAATACTGATAATGCGGCAATGATTGCGGCTGCTGCATATATGGGGGTCTTGCGGAAGAATACGTATCCTTTGGAAGCTGACGCGAGCTTGAGTCTCTAATCTTCTTAGTGGTTGTATTTATTTAAAAAACGTTGTATTATTTTCGACGGTTTCAGTACTTTTCCAACCAAGGAGGATGACGTGTTCGAAAGAATTCAACACCTTCGTAATAACAAGGGCGTGCGATATATCGTCGCCAAAGTTTTGGGATTCTACATTGATTTCGTTCCGACCAGGCTATGTACGCCAAAATTGTGTCTGCTACTCGCCCATATTTATGTAGATATGGGTCGGACAGCTGACTCGTTTACAATGTTTCGTCTTGCAGAGAAAAGGGCGCGAGCACTAGGAGAGCATCTCGTTCTCGCTGATGTTCTGCGCAAATGGGGCTACTTACTTCTTCATACGGAGAAAGGAAGTTTGGAAAGAGCACGTATTCTCATTGATGAGTCTGTTATCGTCATAACGAGAATACTTAGAGAAGATAATTCTCGCGAAGTTCTTATTGTTGCTGCGAATTGCTATGCAAGTTTGGGAAATTACTTTCACACTGAAGGTAATTTATCTGAGGCGAAGCGCGCATATCGTCGTGCGATGGAGATTGCGCAAGATGCGCAATTCAAAGAGCGTGAGGTAACTATTCTGGGTGATCTTGCGCGGATTGCTCTCGATGAAAAAAGTTGGCGTGTAGCAAGGGAGCTTCTTAGAGAAGCATGTGATCGCGCAGAGCAATACTATCAATATGCTTTGCCCGCTCAACTTGTACGGCTCGGACGCTTGTACAACACTCCAGAAAATCCTGAATATGACCCGAACGTTGCCAATGAATACTTTCAGAAGAGCTTGCGTGTTGCGCGCCAGGGCGGATGGAAACGCGAAGAAGCAGATGCGCTTCAAGAGCTTGGCATGCAAGAAAAGGCAGATGAGATCTACCGCTCCATAGGCTACGATCGCCACCTCACGACTGCTGGAACGCCGTCGTAACCGCGAGAACGCTCCCGATTCCATCGGGAGCCTTTTTTGTCAAAACACCCGTTCTTTAGCTATGATGAAGGAACACAAAGTAAGCAGTATATATATGAATTCCGAATTCGAGAAAACATACGACCCGAAAGCGCATGAAGATGCTATTTATCGGAACTGGGAAGAATCCGGTTTTTTTAATCCGGACAAACTTCCGGGGAAGCATAAAGAAGCTTTCTCTATTGTGCTTCCTCCGCCGAACGTAACGGGGACGCTCCATATGGGACACGCAGCTATGATTGCGGTAGAAGACATTATTATCCGTTACCGGCGTATGAGTGGGGCTAAGACCTTGTGGATTCCTGGTACGGACCATGCCGCAATTGCAACGCAGGAAAAAGTGGAGAAGGAGCTCTATAAAAAAGAAAAGAAAACCCGTCATGATCTGGGGCGCGAGACATTTTTAAAACAGGTGGAAGAATTTGCGAGCGCAAGTCATGACACTATCGTGCATCAGATGAAACGATTAGGAGCGTCTTTAGATTGGTCGCGCGAAGCGTTTACTCTTGATGAATCGCGAAGTCTTGCGGTCAAAACTGCGTTTAAAGAAATGCACGAGGCCGGACTCATCTATCGCGGTGATAGAATCGTGAATTGGGATCCGAAACTGCAAACCACGGTTTCTGATGACGAGGTGGAATGGAAGGATGAAAAAAGCGTCTTCTATTATATACAGTACGGCCCCTTTGTTATCGGTACTGCCCGGCCGGAGACGAAATTCGGAGATAAATACGTTGTTATGCATCCGAACGATGAACGGTATGCGAAATATAAACACGGCGAAACACTTGAAGTTGAATGGATCAACGGAAGAATAACGGCGACGATTATTAAAGATGAGGCCGCTGATCCGGAATTCGGAACTGGCGTGATGACGATTACGCCCTGGCACGATGCGATGGATTTTGAAATCGCGGAACGACATAACCTGGATAAAGAACAAATTATTGATCTTAAAGGGAAACTGCTCCCCATTGCCGGGGAATTTGCGGGAATGCATATCACGAAAGCCCGTCCTGCTATTGTTGAGAAATTAAAAGAAAAAAAATTGCTCGTGAAAGTTGATGAGGAATACGCGCATCGCGTTACTGTTTCAACACGGGGTGGGGGAATTATTGAGCCGCAAATTATGCGTCAGTGGTTTGTGGACGTGAATAAAAAATTCGAAGCGAAAACGGATAAGCTGCAAGGCATTAAGAAAGGGGAGATGGTGACGCTTAAAGAAATGATGCTTCAGGTAGTGAAGAGCGGGCAGATTAAAATCATTCCCGAACATTTTGATAAGACCTATTTCCATTGGATAGAAAATCTTCGCGACTGGTGCATCTCGCGCCAACTTTGGTATGGGCATCGGATTCCGGCGTGGTACTGCACTAGCTGTAAAGACGAAAAAATTAACCCCCTAAGAAAGGGGAAATGGTTTTTTGCTCGGCATGGAGAAACTGATTTTAATAAAGAAGGAAGACAACAGGGCTGGCTGGATACTTCCTTAAATGAAAAAGGAAGAGAACAGGCGCGGGAAATGGCTCATGCGCTGAAAAATCAAAATATTGATCTCATTATAAGTTCGGATCTTAAACGCGCGAAAGAAACTGCAGAAATAATACACGAAGTAACCGGAGCAGAAATTATATATGAAAAAGGTTTTCGCGAAAGAAATCATGGGGGATATGAGGGAATGCTAAAAGAAGAAATGATCGCGAAATATCAGGATAGGTTTGGATATGACATAAATATTGAAAACGACGAAAGCTATAAACAACTCGAAGATCGGGTAGTGGAGGCATTTGAGCGTCACAAAAAGAAGCATGCTCACAAAAACGTTGTCATCATGACACATGGCGGAACAATCCGCATGCTTATGAAGAGGATTAACAATTGGACACCAGAACAGGCGTTGTCAGGATCTGCACTAAAAAACACTGAAACGATTCAATTCGATATTTTAGAGGAATGTAAAAAATGCGGTAACCATCTTTTTCTCCAAGACTCCGACACGTTGGACACGTGGTTCTCTTCCGGGCTGTGGACGCTCTCAACTCTCGGATGGCCCGAAAAAACGGCAGACTTAAAAGGATTTCATCCGACAAGTGTTTTGGAAACAGGATACGATATTTTATTTTTCTGGATTGCGCGCATGATTCTTATGACCGGATTTCTTATTGGTGATGTTCCCTTTAAGACGGTATATCTCCATGGGCTTGTGCGTGATGAAAAGGGAAGAAAGATGTCTAAATCACTTGGAAATGGCATTGATCCATTAGAGATGGCGGATAAATACGGAGCTGATGCGACGCGTCTTTCGCTTATTGTGGGTGCCGCGCCGGGAAACGATATAAAACTTTCTGAAGACAAAATCCGCGGATATCGAAACTTTGCGACCAAGATTTGGAATATCGCACGTTTTATTTCTATGTATGACGATCCAACTCTTTCTCGGTCAGTAAAGATGCCGAAGGAATATCAAGCGTATTACGACGGATTTAACGATATTAAGAAACTCGTTACGGAGAAAATTGAGGCATTTGAACTACACGAGGCGGCCAATGAAAGCTATCACTATATATGGCACACGTTTGCGGACATTGTTATTGAACAAGTAAAGCCTGCTCTCCAGAATGGAAACAGTCAGGAAAAAGCTGCGGCGCTTGCTATGCTAAAAGATATTTTCTTGGGATGTATAAAACTTCTCCATCCCTTTATGCCTTTTGTTACGGAGGCGGTATATCAAAAACTCTTCGCTGGGGAAAAACAGAAATCATTTTTAATGGTGGAGGCGTGGTAAGATAAAGAGCATACGCTCTTCATGCCGGTTCTCGTTAACACGACATTGATATTTCTCGGACTCATCCCAAGTTTTGTTTGGCTCCTCTTTTATTTGCGGGAAGATTATAAGCATCCGGAACCGAAGCGGCTGATTCTCTTTACGTTTCTTGTAAGCGGGCTCATGACGCTCGCGCTAATTCCCATCCAGCTTTTTTTGAGCAGGACCATTATGAGTGCGGGTATAGACGGGCATAGCTTTACGGCGTTCGTTTTTCTCGCGTTTACGGAAGAACTCACAAAATTTTTTACTGTTCTGCTTTTTATTCATAAGCGGCGGGAATTTGATGAGCCGTTAGACGCGATGATTTATATGATTGTTGCAGGACTTGGCTTTGCCGCGGTGGAAAACGTAGCATCCGTCATCAATGTCGCGAACGGTACGGTATTTAATATCGCGATATTTGAGGCAATCACACTCCGCGCAATCGGTGCAACTCTTTTGCATACGCTTGCGTCCGGCATTGTTGGCTATTATTGGGCACACGCGTTCATACGGAGCAAGGGAGAATTTTTACTCGTTCATAAGAGTGAATTTCATATTCTTTTTGCCGGTCTGGGGCTTGCGACTGTATTGCATGCAATCTTTAATAAACTTATAATTATGTCTGGACCTGCGAGTATCGCGATTCTCTTTGTGGTCATCCTCGCTTTCTTCCTGCTCAATGATTTTGAAAAATTAAAAAAAGAAGACGCGTAATACAACATGAGCGACGAAACAAGAAAATTTTTAGAAGAATTACGTGCGAGCTCCGAAATACCTCCGGCGCCTTTTGATATTGGTCTTACGCGCGCGTCGGCAACAAAAGTAAAAACGGAAATAGATGTGACTTCTGATCCGCATATCGGTGAAGATGAGGGGCAGCTTACGATTGATGTATATAACAAAGGGGGAGACGTTATCGTTGAGTCGCCGATTGCCGGAGTTGATCCTGAAGATATTGATGTCGTGATTACTGCGGATGGGATTACGATCCGAGGAAAGCGAGAGCGGGAGCATGACGTACGTCACGAAGATTATGTTTACCATGAATGCTATTGGGGAAAGTTCGCTCGTTCAGTTTCTTTGCCGGAAGAAGTTGATCCTGAAGGCGCAGAGGCAACGATCAAAAACGGAGTTTTAAAAATAAAGCTTCCTAAACGAAATCGGGCAAAAGCAAGAAAATTGGAGATTAAGAATCAGTAGTTTTGTAAAAGGTAAATTCGCAAGCCGGCGGAATAAGGCTAAAAAAAGCGCCCTTTTGTGAGGGCGCTTTTTCTATGCTCTGGAGTCAATTCTGATTTTCCCGTATTATCGTAGATATGAAAAGCCGCATCCCAAAAGAGGTAAAAATGATCGCCGAACGCTTAAACGAGGGCGGTTTTGATGCGTATCTTGTGGGCGGATGCGTTCGGGACATTATGATGGAGAATTCTCCTGCGGAAGGTCCGAGTGACTGGGACGTCGCAACGAATGCAAAGCCAGAAGAAATTCAAAAGTTATTCTCAGATTCAGTATATGAAAATGAATTTGGCACCGTGGGAGTAAAAACGGATTCGGAAGATCCAAAACTAAAAGTAATTGAAGTTACGACATTTCGTATTGAAGGGAAATATAGTGACAAGCGTCACCCAGACGAGGTAACTTTCGCTTCTACAATAGAAGAAGATCTCTCGCGCAGAGATTTTACAGTGAATGCGATGGCATTAAAAATAACCGATGCAAGTAGAGAGTTGATTGTTGATCCTTATCACGGACAGGAAGATTTAAAGAAAAAAATTATTCGCGCCGTAGGAAAGGCTGAGCAGCGATTTGAAGAAGACGCTCTTCGTCTTTTGCGGGCGATTCGGTTTAGTGCGCAGCTTGGATTTGCGATCGAAGAAAAGACCGCACAAGCGATTACAAAACAGAGCGGGCTTTTGGCATATGTTTCCAAGGAACGTATACGCGATGAGTTTACAAAACTCATGCTGACCGACCGTGCTGCAGAGGGTGTGCGTATGCTTCTCGCACACAAACTTCTCATTCATATCGCTCCTGAAATTGAAGAGGGGATCAGCGTAACGCAAAACAAGCATCATATCTATACTGTCTTTGAACATAATCTTCGATCATTGGAATACGCGGTAGCAGAACGGTTTCCGCTCCATATCCGCCTTGCGTCACTTTTTCATGACGTTGGAAAGCCGCGTTCAAAAAAAGGGGATGGACCGGACTCTACCTTTTACGGACATCAAGTTGTTGGCGAACGGATGACGGCAACTATTATGGATCGCCTCCGTTTCTCAAAAACGCTTACGGAGACTGTAGCTCTCTTAGTGCGCGAGCATATGTTTGTATACGATCCAGAAGCGGTAACTCTTGCGGGTGTACGCCGGCTTATTGCGCGTGTTGGTAAAGACAATGTAGATGCGCTTTTAAAACTTCGCGAAGCGGATCGCATCGGATCCGGTGTGCCCAAGGCTCAACCGTATCGATTACGCTATCTGCGCGCGATGATTGAGAAAGTACAGAAAGATCCAGTAAGCCCGAAGATGTTGAAGGCGAATGGAGAAGACGTGATGCGCGTCCTTAAGATGTCTCCTGGACCGCGGATTGGAAAAATTCTTGCGGTGCTTTTGGAAGAAGTTTTGGAAGATCCAAAATACAATACTAAAAAGGTGTTGGAAAAGAGAATTCAGGAATTGGGCAAGATGACCGATAAGGAGCTTGAGGATTTTGCACGAAAGGCAAAAGAAAGTGCATCCGCTGCGCAGCATCGCATCGATGAGGAGATCAAGAAGAAATATTTTGTTAAGTAATCACTAGGGACTAGCCAATAGCTATAAGGGTAATCTATAGTGGATGCCAAGGCGAAAGCGGGCCTGCCCGCCGTAACTTTAGTGAAGGCGGGGTGTAGTATATCGGCAGTACGTACGCTTCGGGTGCGTAAAGGCCGGGTTCGATTCCCGGCACCCCGACAGAACAGATAATCGCCATTAATCCAGTGTGCGGCGTGATATGATAATAAAAATCCTTTTCGGAAAATCGAACGGGAAAGGGGTCGGAAAAATCGGGAGTTTTCCCGATGCGGAAGTTGTTGAAACCGCTGGGTTTCAAGGAGTCCGGCATTGCCGGACGACGTGAGATCTCCCGGCACCCCGACAGAATAAAAAAATGAAGAAAAAAGATTTAGAATCAATCACTAACTTTATTTATGAAACCGGCATTCTCGCGAAAACGCCGCGATCAGGATTATGGTTTTTAGGGACAGGACAGCAATCGGTTGCGGAACACACTCTTCGCACGGTTTTTATCGGTTATCTTCTTTCTAAAATTGTTCCGAAAGCTGATATGCATCGCATTATCTTTCTCTGCCTTATGCATGACTTAGGAGAGGGAAGAACATCTGATCTAAACTACGTACACCAGAAATACGGACGTTTGGCAGAAAATCAGGCGGTGGAAGATATCGCAAAGAGCTTGCCGTTTGGAAACGAAATCCGTGAGGCGTACATTGAGGAGCAAGCGAAAACAACGCTGGAAGGAAAAATTGCGAAAGAAGCGGATACTTTAGAATGGCTCGCGACGATGCGGGAAGAAGAAGTGAAAGGGAATAAGAAAGCGAAAGTTTGGGGTAAGACTGCGTATGAACGGCTTAAAACTCCCGCGGGAAAACAGCTTGGAAAGTTACTGCTCACGACGCATCCGGATGCATGGTGGTTTGACGAGAAAGATAAGTGGTTTGTGAATAGAAATCCGAAACTGCGGAAATGGAATAATAAGAAATAGCGCGAGAGGAAGTTCCGCGCTAGGATTGGTTTGTTATGGAGAAGTTCTATATTACAACTACACTTCCGTACGTGAATGCGGATCCGCACATCGGATTCGCTCTTGAGCTTGTCCAAGCGGACGTTATCGCGCGCCTGCACCAGTCTCGGGGCGAGGAAATATTTTTTAATACCGGTACGGACGAACATGGGCTCAAAATCTATCGGAAAGCGCTTGAAGAGAAAAAAGATCCGCAGGTATATGTTAATGAATATGCCGCGAAATTTGATTTGCTCAAGAACGCGCTTAACGTAAGCTATACCAATTTTATCCGCACGACTGATCCGCACCATGTTGCTGCCGCGCAAGAATTTTGGAAACGATGTGAGAAGAGCGGAGATATTTATAAAAAAATATATACCACTAAATATTGCGTGGGGTGTGAATTGGAAAAGACAGAATCTGAGCTCGTGAATAACCGCTGCGCTATCCATCCCAATCAGGATATTGAATTTATTGAAGAAGAGAATTACTTTTTCCGGTTTTCTAAATATGAAAAACCGTTGTTAGAGTTGTATGCGAAACATCCGGATTTTGTGGTGCCGGATTTTCGCTTGAATGAAATCAAAAAATTCGTTGAGCGCGGATTGGATGATTTCAGTGTTTCACGGTTGAAATCAAAAATGCCATGGGGCGTACCCGTGCCGGGGGACGAAGATCATGTGATGTATGTGTGGTTTGATGCGCTTGTAAATTACGTGTCAGCTCTCGGCTGGCCCGATGATACTTCAAAGTTTAAACAGTTCTGGCCCGGAGTGCAGGTTGCGGGAAAAGATAATCTGCGCCAGCAATCCGCAATGTGGCAGGCAATGTTACTCTCGGCAAAACTCCCACCGTCGCAACAAATTTTTATTCACGGATTCATTACGCACGAGGGACAGAAAATTTCTAAGTCGCTCGGCAATACGGTAAACCCAATTGATCTTACAGAAAAGTATGGCACGGATGCTGTGCGATATTTTCTTTTGCGCGGAATCCATGCGTATGAAGACGGGGATTGGAGCGAGGCACGATTCAAAGAAATCTATAACGCTGATCTTGCAAACGGTGTGGGTAATCTTGTACAACGCGTGACGACACTGGGAGAGTCTGCACACCTCACGGACATTACGATTGCGACTGGTGTCTTTGAGCCTGAAGTGAAGCGTGTAAAGGAAGCAGTTCGCGAGGCATTAGAAAAGTACGCATTCCATCTCGCGATTGAGGCAGTATGGCAGCTCGTTGCACTGGGGGATAAGTATGTAAACGAAACAAAACCATGGGAGAAATCGGGAGACGACCAGAAAATTATTCTTGCCGACCTTGCTTCTCTTATTTTGAATATTGCCAATATCTTACATATCTTTTTGCCGGAAACTGCCGAAAATATAGTAAGTAGATTTGGTCTTACAATCGCACAGCTTCGCACTCCCAAAGTGCATCCGCTCACTATCAAAAAAGGAGAGCCTCTTTTCCAACGGCTTTAAGCTAGAACTTGACAAATATATTAGATGTGCTATTATTAAAAAAGTTCTCAAACAAGCGTGCTTCTCATCACGATCCTAACATGTGGAGGAGGATGTAATGACAGAGCAAGATGACCTTGAAACAAGGGTGCAGGGCTTGGAAGAAAGATTTGAATCATATGAGAAGGGGGGTTGTCTGGAAAACATACTGGGGACTCTAGTGCTGTTCCTCATCGTGATATTTGTCTTTTTCCTACCAGCACTTCTTCTTGGACCTCTGACGAAGTATCTCTCTTATCCTTTGTTCTCAAAACTTGGGATTGAGGGGGAGCGGAATCTTGAGGATTGGAACAATTACATGGTCTTGGCTGTGTTCTGGGGTTCAATCCTTATCGTTTCTGGCATGGCGTACCTGAAGAAGCGGAGGCAAAAAAGAATTCCTAACCTACTCAATGATGAGTAGTCAGAGCTCCAGTTCGCGTTCGCGCGGATCGGAGCTTTCTTTTTTAATAATTTTTGTAATTACTGGATTCTTGGCGTCAGATTTTGTACTATAAGTGAAGTTTAAAAGGGTCCCTGGTTCAGTTCCGGCAAAGCCGGATAAAGTCCAGGCGCACATTTTTATCCCATACTATATTTCGCCATAGCATCCCCATACAATGGGCCCATGGTCCAGTGGCAAGACGCGTCGTTCGCAATGACGAGACGGGAGTCCGATTCTCCCTGGGTCCACATTAGAAATTTCTTATTATGCATTTAGAGTTCTTAATACTCTATCTACTTTTTTTAGGAAGGGCTTAATTACGTAAAGCTTTATAGAAATACTCAGGACATCGAAAATCATATATATTCTTCTTGAGAATCCATCAAAAAACTTATATTTTTTCTCTTTGATTAGATGTTTAATGCCACCTATAAGAGTAAAGCCCATACCAAGATCAGTTTGTTTAGAAGCATAATTAAGAGCGATCTCTATTTTAAATCCTCTTTTGTCATTCAGTGGCACCTCATACCATAATGATTTTACGAGCGCTCGCTCACCGGAAAGGATTGGGAAAAGACGAAAATAGCGGTTAAAAAATATAATGCTTCGTGCCCGTACTCCTACAAACATTTTATACCTGCCGTTTATTACCGGATTTATTATTCTTGATATTTTTTCATGAGTGAATCCTGTTACGTCTGCGTCCATAAATAAAATAATATCGTTCTTGGCGCTACGGACTCCTACCTCCATAGACTCTCCCTTGCCTTTATTTTTTGTGAGCGTGATCACTTTTGCTCCTGCTTCACGTGCTCGAGCTTCTGTGGTATCGGTTGAACCATCGTTTACGACGATGACCTCATTAACATCAGGATGCCCAATAACTGAAGTAACAACTTCTGCAATTGTACTTTCCTCATTAAACGCAGGAATAATTGCGGATATCATACTTCTTCTCGCTTGATTATTCTCTTGAATATAAGATGTAAGACTACCAATGATGGAATCAAAATGGATGCGATTATCGCAAATTTATTCTGTAAGCTTTGTGCATTATAAGAAAATATAAAAGCTGTACGGATAATAAGCACATATGCAGCTGCGAGGGCGAGAACGCCGGCGATATTTACACCGAGGTAACGCCAAAAAGAGACTTTGCGTATGCCGCATAATACTTGTGCTGCAATGCGTGTTCCGTATACAAATTTAGAAAAAAATAAAATCAACAGTTCTTTTCCTTGTATTGCCTCATGAAGGCGATCCGCCTGTGATGCTAATTTATTTTTGAAGAAATGTTTAAGCGTCGTAGGTACCGCTCCGCGCCCAAGTGCATACCAAAAAATGTCAGATATGATAGTGGCGACAATCATCACGAGGACTACATATAGAGTATTAAATACTCCCGTCATCCCTAAATAAAGAGCGGGCAGGAGGATGGTCTCTCCTCCGATGAGCAATCCTACAAATAGAAAGGCATACGGATAGCTCGTGAAAATAGTACTGAGTGGGCTAAGCCATTCCAAGGAAAGGGGGAGTTCGTTGAATTCCATGTGGGGGAGTATTTGAGAATTATAGCATTGGCCTTCATGGTTATGAAAAGCTTTCTATACCTTTTTCTTTTCCGTGGATGGAACTTTTTCCAGAGATCCATAGCGGCTCGGCAAACGCTGATACGTTCCGTCGGAATATCGCTGATAGATTTGCCAGACATGGGGTGGTTCTTTTGCGAGTGCGTTTCCTACGCGGATTAAGCCGTCGAAACCCCAGCCGTTGTCCGGATCTCCGCCAAACCACACGTCGCATATTTCATTTTCTGAACTATCAACCACAATCATAACCCAATTCTTTTTTCCGTGATGATCGTGTACTTCAAATGTATAGCCCTGCGGGTTTGCAAAGAGTTTGGTAAGCAACTCACGGTTTAGCTCTGGCTGAAGTAATTCCCAGGGAATAAAGTCCTCCGTATCATTACCTTCATTAGAGAAGGATATCCCGGCTACGCCATCGCCATTGTCTGCCTGCCATTTTACTTTTTGTGCGAGAGGAATTTTTCTAGGGAATCCCATATAGTTATAGAAATGATAGGGTGTTGTAAATGAATCCTTTATGAATAGCTACTTTTCCGATAGCTTGAGTTTTTCTGGAATGTAGCCTATTTTGAACCTAGGAAAAGAGTTCTAACTAATAATTATGACAAATCTATTTTCAAAACTTTCTCCTTTCGCGCCACTCGTGTTACGACTTACGATAAGTTTTGTAATGCTGTGGTTTGGTTTGAATCAAGTTTTAAATCCGGAATCGTGGACGGGATTTGTGCCTGCGTGGATTACAGACGTGGGTTTTGATCCTGTAACTTTTATTTATCTGAATGGTGCGGCAGAAATAATTTTGGGTTCACTTTTAGCACTTGGTATAGCCACGAGAGTTATCGCTTTTTTACTCTTCTTACACATGACGGGTATTGTTATAGAAGTAGGGCTCACTCCCATCGGCGTACGGGATATTGGTCTTGCGGGAGCATTGCTCTTTTTGTCTCTCCATCAGGAACAGAATTAATTTCTTTTTGGCATGGACACAAAACGATTTCAGCGCACTACAGAGGATTTTATTTGCGAGCACTGCGGCGCTCCTGTCACGGGTGATGGCTATACTAACCATTGCCCGAAATGTTTGTGGAGTAAGCATGTTGATATTAATCCCGGTGATCGGGCAGAAGTGTGTAGGGGGCTCATGAAACCAACGCACGTGGAAATGGAGCGCGATCATGAAACGCTTACGCACACCTGTGTGCTCTGTGGCGAAATGCGGAGGAATAAAATTCAGAAAAACGATAGTAGAGAAGCGCTTTTTGAAATTATTGAAAAGGAAGGGATGTAGCGCTATCGGGTGGGGAGGTATCTTTTCTTATCCACAGTTATTTTTGGTTTATAATAAATGCATGACATCACTGCATGAAGGACGGAAGAGATCACTTACTAAAGCAATATTATGGCGAGTCATCGCGACCGGCATTACTCTTGCTGTTGCATATGCGCATACCGGACTACTCGACCAATCACTGAAAATTACGATCGCGATCGCGATTATAAGTACGATCGGATATTACATTCACGAGCGGGTTTGGAGTCACGTAGAATGGGGAAACGGGAGCTAATGTTTGTAAGGAAAAACGAGCGAGTTATCCACATAAGAGGCATCTTATAGGTATATAATGAAGAGGTAATAGCAAAACAAAAAGGTCGAGCAGGATCGTTTGCGGCGTGTGAGGCCGCGAACACTATTAACGAAAATTTATTTATCAGGTATGAGTGTACAATTCTGGGTAGATACTCTTGCTCGTTCATTGCAAGAGTTGTGGATTCGTGTGGGAGGTTTTCTTCCTGAACTTATCGGCGCTTTGATCGTCCTTATTATAGGGCTCATTGTTGCCGCAGGTTTGGAAAAGCTCGTTGAGCGTTTGGTGTATTACCTGAAAATTGATTCTCTGCTCCGTCAGTTTGGCGTTGAGGCATTTATGGCGCGCGCGAACATGCGGCTCAATGCGGGTCATTTTTTTGGTCAGCTCGTATATTGGTTTTTCATTCTCGTCTTTGTGCTTGCAGCATCTGACATCCTCGGATTCGGATCGCTCTCCAGCTTTTTGACGGACGTGTTGAATTATATTCCGAAAGTGCTTGTTGCGGCGCTTATCTTGCTCGCAACAATTATCGTGGCAAACTTTTTACGAGGACTTATCCGCGCTTCCATGTTGGGAGCAAAGATGCACTCGGCAAAAGCACTTGGCACGATTGCATGGTGGGGCGTTGTCGTATTTGGTTTTCTTACCGCGCTCGTTGAATTAGGAGTTGCAGTACAGATTATCAATACACTGATCACCGGTTTGGTTGCCATGCTCGCCCTTGCAGGCGGATTGGCATTCGGGCTCGGAGGAAAAGATCATGCACATCAGTGGTTGAGCAGAGTTAAAGAAGAATTTAATCATCGCGGATAATTTTTCCGGTGATGCAGAAAAACAAGAACCGCCTGTGAGGGGCGGTTTTTGTTTGAGGGTGAAAAAAATCCGACCTACCCGCAGGGGAGGTCGGAGGGTTGGACACTTGTCCTTAGACTTGAGCTGCTTCGATGTGAGGAACTCCGGCGCGTTGCATCAACGCTCTGTTGCGTCCACTATTTTTCAGTTCCTTGAAGTCTTGGATTCCAAGGTGGGGGAGTCGACGTGTGTGAATCACGACGATAGGATTCGTCCTGGGAATGGTATCGAAAATGCAGAACACGCTCCCTTGTGTGCTAGATGCTTCCTGGTGCACGCACATGAGGTTGCGTGTACTCACGATTTCCACGATTCTTGTCCATTCGTGAGGCCCGAGTTCGGTGTGCGATTCAGCGCCTTCGCAGAGCCTTCTCAACCACCCGATATCGTGCTCACGATTTCGGTACGCTTCGTACTCGTTCATCGGACGACTCTCCTGTTTCAAGGGGGGAAGAACTGGTTGGGATTATAGACCCCCGTGACTCGCTTGACAAGGTTTTCCTGATAGCTATACTGGTATTTACTAAATGAGTAATCAAACCCATATTCCAAGCGGCCCCTCCCGGCAATAGGTTCTGATTGCCCTGAGTCATAAAGCCGCTCGCCCAGCGGTTTTTTTGCTCCCTGACTTCACATCTCTCGCGGCTTCTCAAAATACTCCGCAAGCAATGTGCAGTCATGGATGATAAGTTTCCCGAGCTGAACGTAAATTGATAATTGAATAGCAGGTATACAAATTGCAAAATATAACAGTGGAAAGCAGTGTGCTTTTTCCACTACGAAAAATACATGTGGTTCGTCAGTAAGGGCGCACGATGGATGTCTTGACACTAAATGGCGATGAAGGACGTGGCGTGGCTGCGATAAGCTTCGGGGAGGTGCTTAGCGACCTAAGATCCGGAGATTTCCGAATGGGGAAACCCCATCGCGTAAACCGCGATGATCCGCTCACATAAGTGGAGCGTGATGCATACCCGCTGAAGTGAAACATCTCAGTAAGCGGAGGAAAAGAGAACAAACGTTATTCCCTGAGTAGCGGCGAGCCAAAAGGGAAGAGCCCAAACCTATTCGAAAGATTAGGGGTATAGGTGAATACCGTGCTTGAGCGACATTGCAATGCGCTGAAGCTTAGAGTTAAAAAATGATTTGCTAGCGGAGTGAGTTGGAAAACTCAACCAAAGAGGGTGATAGTCCCGTATGCGAAAGCGAGTCGTCTCTATAGGTTTCATTCTTGAGTACCTCGAGGCAAAATAACTTCGAGGGAACATAGGAGTACTATCTTCTAAGGCTAAATACATTTGGTGATCGATAGTGAACTAGTACCGTGAGGGAAAGGTGAAAAGCACCCCGGAAGGGGGATGAAATAGTATCTGAAATCGTGTGCTTACAAAGAAGCGGAGCCCGCAAGGGTGACGCTGTGCCTATTGAAGAATGATCCAACGAGTTTATGTATATGGCAAGTCTAATTTCGCTCAGCGAAAGGAGGCGTAGGGAAACCGAGTCTGAATAGGGCGCCTAGTCGTATGTGTAAGACCCGAAGCCAGGTGAGCTTGCCTTGAGCAGGATGAACTCCGAGTAACATCGGAGGGAGGTCCGAACCGGTTGGTTGTGCAAAACCTTCGGATGACTTGAGGTAAGGAGTGAAAAGCTAATCGAACCTGGTAATAGCTGGTTCTCTCCGAAACAGTTTTAGGACTGGCGCTTTTTTTGACTTACGCGGGGGTAGAGCTACTGGTTCAAAAGTACAGGGAGAAATCTCGACTTTTGAGTCAAACTCCGAATACCGCGTGAGATAAGAAGGTAGTTAGAACATGGGGGCTAAGCTCCATGCTCGAAAGGGAAACAGCCCAGATCGCAATCTAAGGTCCCTAAATCTTTGCTCAGTGTAAAAGGTAGTCATTCGCCACAGACAGGTAGGAGGTTGGCTTAGAGGTAGCCATCCTTTAAAGAGTGTGTAACAACTCACTACTCGATCCCTCGCGCAAGCGAGGATGGCAAGTGGCGCCGAAAATGTACCGGGGCTTAAGCAAAGTACCGAAGATGCGAATTTGCATGTTCTTCGGAATATGTAAGTGGTAGGAGAGCATTCCTCACGCGCTGAAGGAAGACCCGCGAGGGATTCTGGAGTGTGGGGAAGAGAAAATGTTGGAATGAGTAACCACATTGCCCGTGAGAAACGGGCACCCCGAAAATCCAAGGTTTCCGTGGCAATGGCAATCAACCACGGGTTAGGCGATCCTAAGGCAATGGTGAAAACCGCAGCTGATGGGAAGCCGGTTAATATTCCGGCCCGCCTGATGCGTTTCGATGGAGTGACGAAGGAAAAAAGGATGAGCGCCTTAATGGTTTGGCGTCGAGGGCGAGAAGAATTGATTTCCAGGCAAATCCGGAAATCTGCCTTTAATGGCAATTTCGCACGCTTTCGTAAGATACAGTTTTTACTGTGTCAATTCAGCTGAAGAGCCTTCCAAGAAAAACTTCTAAGGTTCGCGTGTCAGGCTTCGTACCGTAAACCGACACAGGTGGATAGGGCGAGAAGCCCAAGGGGAACGAGTGAGTCATCCTTAAGGAACTCGGCAAAAAAGCGGCCGTACCTTCGGTATAAGGCCTGCCCTGCGCAAGCGGGGCCGCAGCGAAAGTATCTCTGGCGACTGTTTACCAAAAACACAGCTCCCTGCGAACTCGCAAGAGGATGTATAGGGGGTGACGCCTGACCGATGCGAGAAGGTTAACGGTGGGGGTGGTGGCCGCAAGGTTACTGCTCACTGCCCGAAGCCCTCGTCAATGTCAGCGATAACTATAATCGTTCTAAGGTAGCGCAATTCCTTTTCGGGTAAGTTCCGAAGCGCACGAATGGTGTAACGACTGGAGAACTGTCTCAACGAAGAGCTCGGTGAAAATGCGATTCCCGTGAAGACGCGGGGTACCTGCAGCAAGACGAAAAGACCCCGGGAGCTTTACTGTAGCTTGATATTGGCCCTAGGGCTTTATTGCGTAGCGTAGCGGAGAGACTTTGAAGCGATGCTTTCGGGTATCGTGGAGTCGCCAATGAAACATCCGTCTATAGAGTTTTAGTGTCTAACCTCATGGGCAAAAACCATGCGAGACAGTGTCTGGTGGGCAGTTTTAATGGGGCGTTATCCTCCCAAAAAGTAACGGAGGAGTTTATAAGGTTGGCTTGGTCCGGATGGACATCGGGCCCAAAGTACAAACGCAAAAGCCAGCTTAACAGCGAGGCCGACAAGCCGAGCTGATGCGAAAGCAGAAGTTAGCGACCCGACCACTCTTCATAGAAAGGTGGGAGACAACGGATAAAAGTTACCCCGGGGATAACAGGCTAGTCTGGTCCGAGCGTCCCTAGCGACGACCAGGTTCGGCACCTCGATGTCGGCTCATCCTAGCGCGGGGCTGGAGAAGGTCCCAAGCGTGTGGCTGTTCGCCACTTAAAAGGATACGTGAGCTGGGTTCAGACCGTCAGAATAATGAACTCATGCAATAACGACATCGAAATCTTTAACAAGTTTTAGATAGGAGCTTGTTGAACACACGGCGGCTTTCAACGGTAACGTTGAAATGCAAAATCGACTCATATCGGAGAAACCCTTATACATTTCAAACCTGAATTTATAAGGGCAATTCCGAGGGAAGAACGTAACATCATTAACACGATCACGTTCCCCGTAGAGACTTGATCTTACGAAGATCAGAATCAGTTTTAAAAACTGGTTAACACGTCGATCTCCTCCTTCGCTCATACGAGCTTCGGAGGATGGTGGTATAGTCCAAGCCATTAGTAATAATGGAATCTATATTAGTAATTATTTACTATATCTAGAATAATGCGTGAGACAGGTTGGTCTCTATCTGCTGCAGGCGTTGTATGTTTGAGGAGAGTCGTCCCTAGTACGAGAGGACCGGGATGAACGCGCCGCTGGTGTACCAGCTTTGCTACCAAGTGAAGCGCTGGGTAGCTATTGCGCGGAAGGGATAAGCGCTGAAAGCATCTAAGCACGAAGCCTACTCCAAGATGAGACATACGTATCACTTCGGTGATACAGCGATTCGTGGAAGATTACCACGTTGATAGGCTCTAGGTGTAAGATCAGCAATGATTTTAGCCGAGGAGTACTAATAATCGTTAGACGAACTACAAACTATTTTTCGTAGTAGCAAGGGCACACATAAAAATTCTGCATATATATTTGCATCTTCTGGTGATTTACCTAGACGTGACCCACCTCTTCCCATTCCGAACAGAGAAGTGAAATCGTCTCGGCCCGATGATACTCGTTTACTCGGGGAAAGTTAGGGTTCGCCGGAAGTTGCAAGTATGTATGCAGTTTTTTTGTTGCTTTTTTTGGCGCTTTGCGTCAGTGTCCTGTGTACAAAATAGCTTGCCATGGAAAGAGAATATTCGGACAAGATGCAAGGAGGAATGACAAAGCATATTGCCAAACATTCTCTTTCCCCTTGGGCAGGCGATGTTTTTCATCATCTGCTGCGTTGTTCGTTATTCACGTACCTTACAGGCACGCATCGCTCCTCACGCCTTGCATATAATGAAAAACATAGTCTGCCATGATAAGCTATTTTGTACACAGGACACGAGTCGGGGATATACTGATAAAACACACGAATATGCAATCAACGCTTATAAAACAAATTATTTATGGAGGGTTCTATCTTGCGATTCTTGCAGGAATAATTTATGGCGGATATCGTATGGTAAATGTCCGTTATGGAACCTGCTTTGACGGATCTAAAAATCAAAATGAGGTTCAAATTGATTGCGGGGGAGATTGCGTACCCTGCGAGATTAAGGCGTTGCTTCCAATTCAAATTACCGGGAATCATCTTATTAAAAACAGTGACGGGACGTTTTCAATTCTCGTTTCATTAAAAAATCCGAACATTAATTATGCGGCTGCAACGTTGCCGTTTACTGCGAAGCTCGTGGGTGGGAGCGGAATTGTGGGAGAACAGTCCGGAGAGACTGTGGTATACGCAGGCGAAATTAAAACATTACTCATCACCTCTATTCACGGCGTGGGAGCAGTGCGCGGAGAAATACTATTAGGAGCCTCGGAATGGAAATCAAACGCGGAATTTCCGAAGCCCAACATCCAACTTCGTGGGATACGAGTAATTTCTGAAGGCACTAAAAAATCAATTGCTGGTTTTGTTTCCAATCTTGATTCTCGTCTCGTTGGCGCAGTCACTCTTTTTGGAATTTTTGAAGACGGCGGAGGATTACCTTTTGTCGCGTCGCAGACATCTCTTACGGAATTACTTCCTTCTGAAGAGCGGGAATTTCGCATCATTTTCCCTGAAGAAATAGGGAATGGCATGGAATTCCGTCTTTACACGGAAGCCCTTTACTAGCATGCCTTTTTTTGGACTCTTTAAACGCCAAGATAAGCTTCTTACGCTCGCTTTTTGTGTGCTCATGTTAGTAAGCCTTGTAGGACTTGCAAGTGTTTCCCAGGATCTTTTTAGGTCACAAGCGCTCTGGTTCGGGATATCAATCGTTATTATAGGTCTCTTCTTATATATCGATTTCCGTCCGATTATTAATTATCGGTGGATGCTCTTTCTTATTTATTTTGTAACCCTATGTCTGCTTATCGCCGCGCTTTTTTCTCCGGCGATTAGAAACATCCACGCATGGATAATAATCGGTCCGATGAGATTCCAACCTGCGGAACTCGCTAAGATCGCACTTATTATTTTACTTTCCTATTTTTTCGCCCGACGGCATATTGGCATTGCTCACGTCTCCAATCTTGCAATCAGTTTTTTATATGTACTTTTGCCGGCGGGACTTATTATTGCTCAGCCTGACTGGGGATCCGCACTTGTTGTTTTTAGTATTTGGGGAGGATTTCTGCTCGCCTCTGGAATCAGGTGGCGCCATATCGTTATTGGGTTTAGTATTCTTCTCGTGCTAAGTTTTTTTGCGTGGCATTTTGCGCTTGCTGATTATCAAAAAGAAAGAATCGTCGGTTTTTTTCAGCCGAGCTATGATCCTTTAGGCGTTAACTATAGTGTGATCCAGGCAAAAATTGCCATCGGTTCGTCCGGTTGGTTTGGAAAAGGGTTTGGTCATGGGACGCAAACACAGCTTGGGTTTCTCACGGAGCCGGGCACTGATTTTATTTTCGCCGCTTTCGTAGAAGAGTGGGGCTTTGTCGGAGCTATTATTTTAATCGGCGCTTTTATACTGCTCGTTTTGCGTATCATTATTATTGGGCTGGGGAGTAGGGACGCCTTTTCCCAATTTTTATGTTTGGGAACGGCAAGTCTCTTTTTGGCAGAGTTTGCTCTTAACGTTGGATCTAATCTCGCGCTTGTTCCCGTTATTGGGGTGACGCTCCCGTTCGTGAGTTATGGCGGATCCAGCTTGTTGACGAAGGCAATACTCATCGGTATTATCCAGAGTATTGCAGCGCGTGAGCGTTTTTAGTTTTTTCATACTCTTACTATGCGATTTTCCAGAACCATTACTACAAGCGGCTCGTTGCTCTTTCTTTTCTTTTTTTTATATTCAACGTATCTTTTGGCACCGATCGGCGTGGAGGGTGGAAGCGCTCGCGTGATAACCGTGACATCGGGAATGGGAGTAGAAGAAATCGCGGAACTTTTAGCGGGTGGTAATCTGATCCGTTCTAAGAATGCCTTTAAGGCGTATGGAATTGTGAGCGGATCAGCTCATACATTGAAGCCAGGACTCTATCCGATTACTACGGCGATGAGCACGCCGAAAATCGTAAAAATGATCGCCGCCGGTCCGGCTGATCTTGTTGTTGTAGTGACCGAAGGGAAAACGCTGAAAGATATTGACGACCAGTTTTCCGAGCTCGGACTTATTGCCGCTGGAGAAATCGCTAAATTTCCCGTGAATGCGTTTACTGAAAAATATCCTTTTCTTGCTAAAGCTAAAACTCTTGAAGGATTTTTATTTCCGGATACCTATAGAATTTCTCCGGATGCGACTGCGGGGGATATCGTAAATAAAATGCTTGAGAATTTTACCATCAAAGCGTTGCCGCTTTTTGGTCGAACCGGCGATGAGCTTTCTCCTGATTGGTACAATAATCTAATTCTCGCCTCGCTTATTGAGCGAGAAGTTCCATTTTCAGAGGATCGGCGCATTGTTTCCGGTATTTTTCAAAAAAGACTGAAAATTGGCATTCCGCTCCAGGTTGATGCTACAATCGTCTACCTTGCCTGCGAGGGGAGATCAAAAGGATGTGACCCCTTGACAAAAAGTAATTTTCGCATACAATCAAAAGTCAATACCTATTTGCATAGGGGGATCCCGCCGTTTCCAATAGCGAATCCGGGTTCGGACGCTATTATAGCTGCGCGGAACCCGAAGACCAGCGACTTCCTCTATTATCTGTCGGCGCCGCAGACACAGCAGACAATTTTCTCAAAAACATTAGAAGAGCATAATGAGCATCGAGCTCAGTATTTGCATTTATAGGGTTTACTATTAATCACTAATCTGCCCCGGAAGCGGACTTTGTGGCTATCCGGTGGCGTTTTTTTCTCCAATAAGCAATCCCATGCAAAAACTTCCTACTAAAATCTTTTCTTCGCACCCAGGTCATGTCGTAGAACAAGACCATCTTGCGAAGATCCAAATTGAATCGGATAAGTGGTTCCGGGCCAAGGGATTGAAAGAGCTTTTTGAAGAAGTTTTTCCTATTACTGACTATACAGGGAAGGATCTCGAATTGCAGTTTGTAGAATACTATTTTGATGAGCCGAAGTACGATGAAGCGTATGCGAAGCTTAAAGATTTAACGTACGAAATTCCTCTTCGCGTTAAGCTGAGACTCGTCAACAACAAGACTAAAGAAGAGCGTGAGCAAGAAGTATACTTCGGTGATTTCCCGGCCATGACGGAGCGAGGTACTTTTATTGTAAACGGAGTTGAGCGTATTGTAGTGTCTCAATTGATCAGATCCGCCGGAGTCTATTATACCGCGCATCTGTGGAGAGGAAAAAAATTATTTGGCGCGAAAGTTATTCCGAACCGCGGTGTTTGGCTTGAATTTGAAACTGATGCGGATGGTTTTATTGGTGTTAAAATTGATCGCCGCAGAAAAGTTGCAGTAACTGACTTGCTTCGTATTTTTGGATGGGATCCAGAAACCGGCATGAAAGATTTTGCCGATATTGATACTGAATCTATTAAGTATATTGAAGCTACGCTCAAAAAAGACACTGCAAAGAGCTTGGATGATGCATATGTAGAAATTTATAAACGCATTCGTCCGGGAGATTTGGCGAGCGTTGATAACATGAAGAGCTTGATCGACGCTATGTTCCAGCGCGGAGACCGCTACGACCTTTCAGAAGTAGGGCGGTTTAAAATCAATCAACGTTTGCATGGCAAACCGAAAAAAGAGGGGAGTAAGCTTCTTACGAAAGAAGATCTTATCGCTATTTTGCGCGAAATTATCCGGCTCAACAATGCGCCTGACGCAGAGCCTGATGACATTGATCACCTTGGCAATCGTCGTGTCCGTCCAGTAGGGGAGCTTGTACAATCTCGCTTGCGCATCGGCCTTGCGCGCATGCGCCGTATTGTTCAGGACCGCATGTCTACATTAGATATTAATGTTATTACTCCGGTTCAGCTCGTGAACACTCGGCCTGTTATTTCCGTGGTTCGGGATTTCTTTGTTTCATCCCAACTCTCACAGTTCATGGATCAGGTAAATCCTTTAACGGAAATTGAACACAAGCGTCGCATCTCCGCGATGGGCCAAGGAGGTCTTACTCGTGAGCGTGCCGGTTTTGAAGTACGCGACGTACATCGCTCTCACTATGGACGCATTTGTCCGATTCAAACTCCTGAAGGAGCGAATATCGGTCTTATCAGTCACTTCGCAAATTTCACTCGTATCAACGAGCTCGGTTTCATGGAAACGCCATATATTGTGGTAAAAAATAAACGCCTTACGAAAGAGATTGTTTGGCTTGATGCGTTTGAAGAAGAAAAGCATATTATTGCGCACGCAGGAATCCGTTTTGACAGCGATGGCCTTATTTTAGATGACAGTGTTGAAGCTCGTATTCATGGAGGTCCGGGAACCTGCAGTAACACTGAAGTTACTCTGATGGACGTTGCTCCTAACCAGGCAGTCAGCGTTGCGGCTTCGCTTATCCCATTTTTAATTCACAATGACGCGAGCCGCGCAGCCATGGGTGCAAACATGCAACGGCAAGCGGTTGTTTCTATCCGTCCGCAAGCACCGTTCGTTTCTACGGGAACGGAAGAGAAAGTTGCACTTGATTCTGGATACGTTATTCAAGCTCCTGAAGACGGAACTGTTCACGAGGTAGATGGTATGCATCTCATACTAGAAGGAAAGTCTGGTAAGAAGCATGAGTATCCGCTCACTAAATTTAAACGATCCAACCAATTCACCTGTATTTCCCAGCGACCGCTCGTAGAGCGGGGCGCAAAGGTAAAAAAGGGAGACGTGCTCGTTGACGGCCCTTCTATTGATAACGGCGTACTCGCCTTGGGACAAAACTTAGTCGTAGCATTCCTCTCGTGGGAAGGCGCAAACTTTGAAGACGCTATTATCGTTTCCGAACGTGTGGTTCAAGACGACCGCTTCACTTCAATTCATATTGAAGATTTCTATTGCGATGTTCGCGATACGAAGCTTGGTCCTGAGATGACTACGCCGGATATTCCAAACGTTTCTGAAGAAAAATTAAGAAATCTTGATGAGATCGGTGTTGTGCGTATCGGTGCGGAAGTCCGTGCAGGAGATATTCTTGTCGGTAAAATTTCTCCGAAGGGAGAAAGCGAGCTTACGTCTGAAGAGCGTTTGCTCCGCGCTATTTTCGGTGAAAAAGCCCGCGACGTAAAAGATACTTCGCTTACTCTGCCTCACGGAAAATATGGCCGTGTTGTCGGTATTAAAGTATTTTCTCGTGACAGAGGGGACAAACTTGAGCCAGGCATCATTACTCGTATTCAGGTTGAGGTTGCACAGCTCCGCAAAATCCGCGCAGGCGATAAGCTCGCTGGACGCTACGGCAACAAGGGAGTTATTTCCCAAGTCCGCCCGGTGGAAGACATGCCTTATCTTGAAGACGGTACTCCAGTTGATGTTATTTTAAATCCTTTGGGCGTGCCTTCCCGCATGAACTTGGGACAAATTCTTGAAACGCATTTGGGATGGGCGGCGAAAAAGTTAGGATACCGTGCCATTACACCGTCATTTGCAGGTGCCACAGAAACGCAGATCAAAACAGAACTTAGAGCCGCTGGTATTAATGAGAGTGGCAAGGTTACTCTTTTTGACGGACGGACCGGACAAGCATTTTCTCAGCCGGTAACTGTTGGCGTCATGTATATCATGAAGCTTAATCACTTAGTGGAAGACAAGATCCACATGCGCTCTATTGGTCCATACTCCTTAATTACTCAGCAGCCATTAGGAGGAAAAGCCCAATTCGGAGGACAGCGCTTTGGAGAAATGGAAGTGTGGGCTCTTGAGGGATACGGTGCGGCGCATACGCTCCAAGAAATGCTCACGACAAAATCAGACGATATTCTCGGGCGGTCTGCAGCATACGAGTCAATCATTCGCGGAGAAAAAATTAAAAATCCAAACCTTCCTGCGTCATTTAACGTGCTTGTGAGCGAATTGAAATCCCTTGGATTTCATATTGAGCTCATGTATGACGGAGGGTCGAGAGGGGAAGAAGTTGAGGAAACACCAGCCGAATAAAAACATTTATGAACAGAGGACATTTTGATGCCATAAGAATTACGCTTGCCTCGCCCGAAGATGTTTTAAAGTGGTCTCACGGCGAAGTTATCAAGCCGGAAACGATCAATTATCGGACTCAGCGCCCGGAAAAGGACGGTCTTTTTTCTGAACGCATTTTCGGTCCTACAAAGGATTGGGAGTGTTACTGCGGAAAATATCGCCGTGCCCGCTATAAGGGTGTAGTGTGCGATAAGTGTGGAGTTGAAGTAACGCGATCTATCGTGCGCCGTGAACGGCTTGGTCATATTATGCTCGCGGCACCTGTCGCGCATATTTGGTTTTTCAAAAATGTTCCCTCAAAAATCGGACTTTTCCTCAACATCCCTCTCGCAAAATTAGAGCGCGTTATTTATTACGCTGCATACGTGGTTACTGCAGTGCATGAAGAAAATAGAAAGCGTGCGCTTCAGGATTTGGAAAAAGAATTTAAAGCTCGCAAAAAAACTATTGAAGGCGAAGGCTCTACTGTAGAAGACTTGGAAACGGCAATGGAAGAGATAAAGGATATTCTTGAAGATCTCGCTATCGGCAACGTGCTTTCGGAATCCCAATACTACAATATTGCAAAGCGATTTGGAGATGTGTTTGAAGCGGGGAGCGGCGCGGAAGCAATCCGTAAGATTCTCTCGGAAGTTGATTTGGGAAAAATGATTGTTGAGATGGAAAAGAGTTTGGAGCACCTCAAGGATTCTTTGAAGGAAAGTAGAATTTTGCGCCGCATCAAGCTCGCAAAATCATTCATGACGAACAATATGCGTCCGGAGTGGATGATCATGACGGTACTCCCTGTATTGCCGCCGGATCTTCGCCCTATGGTTGCTCTTGATGGGGGACGTTATGCGACTTCTGACTTAAACGATCTCTACCGCCGTGTTATTAATCGCAATAACCGTTTGAAAAAGTTAATGGAGCTCAAAGCTCCGGAAGTTATCGTCACGAACGAAAAACGCATGCTTCAAGAAGCAGTGGATGCACTTATTGATAACACTGCTCGCTTGGGGTCTCAACAACTCTCAAGTCAGCGCCGCCCATTGCGTTCTCTTTCGGACATGTTGAAAGGAAAGCAAGGTAGATTCCGCCAAAACCTTCTCGGAAAACGCGTAGACTATTCCGGCCGTTCCGTCATCGTAGTCGGTCCACATCTGAAGTTAGGGGAATGCGGATTGCCTAAAAAAATGGCACTTGAACTCTTTAAGCCGTTTGTTATTCATAAAATTATTGAACGCGGACTCGCGCACAATATCAGAAATTCCAATCGTCTTATTGAACAGGCCCCTCCGGAAGTTTGGGAGATTCTTGAAGAAGTTATTGCTGACCGCTACGTATTACTTAACCGCGCCCCAACGCTCCACCGTCTTGGCGTTCAGGCATTCAAGCCACGCTTGACTGAAGACTTGGCTATCCAAATTCCTCCGCTCGTCTGTACTGCGTTTAACGCGGACTTTGACGGAGATCAAATGGCAGTACACCTTCCGCTTTCTCATGAAGCGCAGGAGGAAGCACGCACACTCATGCTTGCGAGTCTGAACTTATTGAAGCCTGCAACGGGAGACCCGATCGTTTCTCCAGCATTGGATATCGTGTTGGGCGTTTATTATCTTATGAATTCGCTTGAAAGCGCGAAATCAAAGGTATCACTATTCGCAAGCCAAGACGATGCAATTTACGCCTATGAATGCGATCTTACGCCGATTAACGCGATCATTAAAATCAAAGAAGCGAATGGTGAAGAATTGGAAACTACTGTTGGCAGAATTTTATTCAACCGCGTATTGCCGGCTGATTTTCCGTATATTAATCATTTGTTAACCAAGAAAGATCTCTCAAAAATCGTAGGTGAGCTTATCACACTATATGGTATTGATATCGCCCGCGAACATTTGGATGCTATCAAGGAAATCGGATTTACTTACGCAACCAAGTCCGGCATCAGTTGGGGTATGGATGATTTGCGCGTGCCACCCGAGAAGAAGGGTATTTTGAAAGAAGCAGAAGTGGCGGCTGAAAAAGTTCGGAATCAATACGAAGAAGGATTTTTGACGAATGCGGAACGCCGCGAGCGTATCATTGAGATTTGGAAAAAAACAAACGATAAGATTGGAAAAGAAATTGTTCCTCGCACGTTGGACAAACACAGTTCCGTCCACAGCATTATCGCCTCAGGTGCAAGAGGATCGTGGTCACAGCCGGCACAGATGATGGGTATGAAAGGTTTGGTGCAAAACAACCAAGGAGAAACCATTGAGCTCCCGGTTAAATCTTCATACAAAGAAGGATTTAACGTTTTGGAATACTTTATTTCAACTCACGGCTCTCGTAAGGGTCTTACGGATACCGCACTTAAAACCGCACAAGCAGGGTACCTTACCCGCAGATTAGTAGACGTTTCCCAAGATTTGATTATTCGCGAAGAAGATTGTAAGACGCGGGAAGGCGTTGATGCGCTCCGCAGTGAAGGATTGGAGTTCGGATATGCATTTGCGAATAAAATATTCTCTCGCACAGTTGTGGATGATGTTAAGGTGGGGAATAAAATTTTGGCAAAAGGCGGGGAAATGATTGATAGAAAGACTGCGGATATTATTGACGCAGAACATAAGATTGAATCGCTTAAAATCAGATCTCCGATTACCTGCAAAACACTCTACGGCGTTTGCTCAAAATGTTATGGCTATGACTTGGGTAAAAACCAGCCTATTAAGGTGGGCGAGACCGTTGGTGTTGTTGCTGCACAATCTATTGGAGAGCCGGGAACTCAACTTACGATGAGAACATTCCATATCGGAGGAGTCGCGGGAGCCGACATTACGCACGGTCTTCCTCGCGTAGAAGAAGTCTTTGAAGCACGTGCTCCGAAAGGAAAAGCGTTTCTCGCGGAAGCTGACGGAGTAGTAGTGGAAATTGAAGAAAAGGGACTCATAAAATACGTGCGTCTACAGCCGGAAGGGAAGCAGAAAAAACTTCTTGAATACCCGGTGCCTCGTTCCTCATGGCTTAACGTAAAAGTAGGGGATATCGTGAAAAAGGGAGATCACCTTTCCCATGGTCCCGCAGATTTGCGTGAGGTGTTTAAGTTGAAAGGCGGACGTGAAGTTGAACGGATGATTTTGCACGAAATTCAAAAGATTTATCTTTCTGAAGGTGCTGTGATTAACAACAAACATATTGAAATCATTGTTCGGCAGATGTTCTCTCGCGTGAAAATTGTTGAAACGGGAGATACCTACTTTGTCCGCGGCGATGTTGTGGAAAAATCCGTCTTTCTTGAAGTTAATCGTAATGCCAAGAAAGAAGGGAAGTCTCCTGCTAAAGCACAGCAATTGCTTCTCGGAATCACTAAAGTTGCACTTTCAACAGAAAGCTTCTTGTCAGCTGCATCATTTATGGAAACCGCTCGTGTTCTTATCAATGCATCGGTTGAGGCGCGCATGGATAAACTTCGCGGCCTTAAGGAAAACGTTATTATCGGACGGCTTATCCCAGCAGGAACAGGATATCTTTCCAAGCATCATTTTGACAATGAAGGAGTGGAACATGAATCAGAAACAGTCGCAGAGGCGGAAAATGTGGCATAAGCGGCTTATCCTTGCGCCGTACCGCCCTAGTGTGATACGGTAACGGAACGAAAATTATGGAAGAAACAGTAAAGAAAATATACGAAATAGGATTCCTGCTTGAAAGCGCAGAACATGCTGAAATAATCAAAAAGGCGCTTCTTCAAGCCGGTGCTTCAATAACAGAAGAGTCTCCGGTTACCGAACGGGAATTGGCGTATACCATCAAAAAAAAGAATAGAGCATTCTTTGGTTTTATCGTATTTTCCGCAGTCACGGAGAGTATGGCTGGTTTAGAGAGTCAGCTTCGCATGGAAGCAAACGTGATTCGATTTCTTATTACCGTCCGTCAACTTCCTTCCGCTCGGCGTTCAGAACGTGAACGGCGTCCGCAAGAAAAGATAAAGCCGGCAGAATCAACAGTCTTAAGCAACGAAGATCTCGCTCAACGGCTTGAGGAAATCTTGAAATAACTGACAACTAAAAACTTACCACTAACAACGAAGAAAAAATTGCGAGGATAGGGCATTTGTTGTAAGTTATAAGTAGCGAGTTATGCGTTAATGTTATGAATCTCAATAAAGTTTTACTTTTCGGAAGGCTCACTGCGGATCCACAACTCAGGTCTACTACTACCGGTCAGGCGGTTGCAACGTTTAGCATTGCTACAAATCGAACTTGGAATGATAAACAGGGTCAGAAACAGGAATCAACGGAATTCCACAATATTGTTGTGTGGGGACGCCAGGCTGAAGTAGCGAGTAAATTTCTTACCAAGGGCGGACTTGTCTTTATAGAGGGACGCTTGCAAACGAGAGCTTGGGACGATAAACAGGGAGTGAAACATAAAGTGACGGAAATCGTTACGGAACGGCTCCAGCTAGGGCCCCGTTCCGGCGGTGGAGGATCAAGGCCCGCACCGGATCGTGAGGCGATTTCGCAAGAATCTAAGAGCGATATTCCAGTTATTAGCGTGGATGAGGAGATTAATACTGAGGATTTACCGTTCTAAGATAGAGAACGGAAAGTCTTGCCTTTTTACCCTAAATCCTATACTCTAATTTGACTATGCAACAGTGCTTCTTTTGCTCACAGAACGTAAATATTATTGATTATAAGGAGACGGAACTCCTGCGGCGTTTTGTTTCAAGCCAAGCTAAGATCGTGGATCCTCGTTATACAGGTACTTGCGTGAAACATCAGCGCCACCTTGCGACTGCAATTAAACGCGCGAGATTTATGGGGATTCTTCCTTTCGTCCGCCGCTAATATAGGTTTCTTCTTCCGCACTAAGGTGTGCGGATGATCGTTTATGTACTGGGCAATGACATTTGATACTACTGTATTTTCATTACTCTTCGGTGTCGCGCACATTTCTCCTCTTCTCAACGGGCTTATTATTTTCTTCGCGCGCTATCTGCCGTATCTTATCGCAATCAGTGCGGCTATTATTATTCTTTTAGAGCCGACTTGGAAAAAGAAGTTTTGGGCATTTTCTCTCGTTTCTCTCACGCTCCTTCTTGGAAAAGGGATTATTAATGAAGCCATACAATTCTTTTATACTCGCCTTCGTCCGCCGATCGTGCTGGGAATTGAACCGTTAATTCCGCTTCCTCAAGCTCCTAGTTTTCCCTCTAGTCATGCGGTTATTATGTTTGGAGTGGCAATGGCGATATTTTTTGTCCATAAAAAATGGGGAGCTATCTTTTTAGGGCTTGCAGCCCTTGTCGCTCTTGCCCGCGTCATGGCTGGAGTTCATTGGCCGTTGGACATACTCGCGGGAGCGATCATTGGAATGGGTGCGGCGTACATCATGAAGAAACTTATACCGAAACGCGAAGAGTTATCATAGTGTGATGAAACGCATCAGCATTACTATAAAAGGAAGAGTGCAGGGCGTCCTTATGCGCAGAGGAATGAAATCAGAAGCCGATAAGCTCGGTATTTTTGGTTTTGCGGAAAATGTATCTGACGGGAGTGTTTTTGCGATTGCGGAAGGGGAAGAATCTAACCTTAAAAAGTTTTTGGACTGGTGCTATGCGGGTTCCACTCTCGCAAAAATTGAATCGCTGGAATTTAGACGGGAGGACGCCCGGAATGATTTTTCGGAATTCAGTATTGAGCGGAAGGGAAATTATGTCAGTGATAAAATTGCCGCGTTTAAAAATTTATCCGACCATTATTTAAAAAAAGAAATCGTGCCGAAGCACGTTGTGATTATTCCTGACGGAAATCGTAGATGGGCAAAACAGCAGGGAAGGGAAGCCGCGAAGGGCCATGAGCAGGGTGCGGAAACGACCATGGCACTCTTAGAAGAGGCGATCCGAAAGGGGATTCCTTATTTTACGCTGTGGGGTTTTTCAACTGAAAATTGGAACAGGAGCAAATATGAAATAGATCATTTGATGCGTATTTTTCGCGGATATCTAAAACGCATTGAAACAAAATTACATGAACAGGAAGCGAGCTTTAAACATTTTGGGAGAAAAGATCGCTTACCTCAGGATATCGTAACCGAACTCCATAATCTCGAAGAAACAACGCGACGCTATAAAAAAGGATCACTGGGTCTTGCTTTGGACTATGGTGGGAGAGATGAGATTCTAAGAGCTGCAAATCAACTTCGCGGATCACAAACGGAAATCGGCGAAGAAGCGTTTTCTTCCGCCCTTGATACGCATAATTTTCCCGATCCAGATCTTATCATCCGCACGAGCGGGGAACAGCGTCTTTCGGGAATAATGCCGTGGCAAGCGGCATATGCCGAGCTTTATTTTGCTGAGGAACTATTTCCTGATTTCGGTGTCCCTCAATTTCAAGTCGCGCTCGCAGATTTTAATAAGCGGAAGAGGAATTTTGGAGCATAGAATAGGGGTTAGCCACTAGGGTATAGGGTAGGAGTTTGATTAAATATTAAAACGGGTTTATGCTCGTGTGTAGGACGTTTTTCTCTCACACTAAGGAGTCTCTCCATGAAGATCCTGAAACAAGGGTCATTACCTCAGCCGACTAAAAAATGGTGGATTGGAAGGGAGTGTGTTTGCGAATGTTGCGAAACAAAATTTATTCTTGAAGAAGAAGATAGAGTTGATTGGACTCCAGCTAGTCTTTCTAGCTCTATCCCTCAATCAGAAATGGTTGGTATTTGGTGTCCAACAGATGGTTGTCCGGGAAGATGTACAATCTCTCAACATCTTGATTTTAAGAAACTTCTATAGAAAATATTCAATATATAGAGACCCCTCTCACGAGGGGTCTTTTTTCTTTCAGCTTATCAACTCTTTCACTGGTTAACTATTTCTGAATCGTTGCTCTGTTTCTTGCCAATTAATGGCTTTCATAAACGATTCAATGTAGTCTGCGCGTTTAATGCCATAGTCGGTGATATATGCATGTTCAAAGACATCTAGCACGAGAATAGGTTCTGTTCCGGCAAGGTGTCCCATATCATGTTCTGTAACCCATACATTCATTAGTTTCTTTGCTGATCGATCGTGCACTAACATGGTCCAGCCGATGCCGCGCATAGCGCCAGTATTGCGGAAATCTTTCTCCCAAGCATCTACGCTTCCAAACTGTTCTTTTAATTTTGTTGTCAGTTGTGAGTCACTTGTTGCTTGTTGCGCTTCCCGAGTCATATTTCCAAAATAGTATTCGTGGAGACGCATACCATTCCATTCCCATCCAAATCGGCGCTTAAGCTCGCTTGCTTCCGGGCTTGGTTCTATACTCTTTAGCTTCTCAAGAAGCGTATTTACGTTTTTTACGTATCCTTCGTAGAGCGTGAAATGGTTGGCGAGAAGCGTATTACTAAATCCCGGCGTTCCGATAAGGTGATCGTATTTTTTTGGTTCGTACATGAATCAGATAAGGTTGAGCCACTAGCGACTGGGGTATAGTGGAGAAAATACTATTAATCATCATTTTATCATAATATTATCCTTATGAAAAAAAGAAGAACCCCACCGCCGATTGGCTTTGGGGTTCTGTAGCGAGTCGTTTAGGCAGACTTGCGGGAGCTTGCCTTTACGACTCTCTCGACGATCTCTTGGATCGTATCGAGCGAAAGCTGGGAAGGTGTGACGTCTGGGTGTGAACTGCTTCCGTTCAAGACGGCGCGAGCTTTTTCGTGGTAATACCACTGCCCGCCATCTTGCGGTTCCGCAGCGATCACTGATCTTGCGATCTCGTCCGCCAGTTCTTGCATCACCTTGCGATGATCGGTGGAGATCTGCGTGATGCCGCTTCGCGGATGCCGTTGGATCACGATCGCTGCTTCACAGCCGAGAGAGCTGCGGGCGAACGAGGCGATCCGTTCGTTTTCCGATTCGATCGTTGCGATGCGGAACGGGAAACGTTTTCCGATATCCACTTCCAGGATGGTAGCGTGGCGAGCGAACTCAATCGCACTTCCGGTAAATTCCAGTTGACCGTCGCGAAGTGCGACGAGTGCTGTCGTGAGCCAGATTCTCGCTTCTGCATCAGGCATCTTCCGTGAGATAGCCATGATGTCAAAGGGATGGTCCGGTTTCTCGGGCGGCTGGGTGTCGACTCGTTTTGCGAATCGCACCAGTTTCTCGTGCGATGAGGCGTCGATGCTCATCTCGCGGAGCATTGCTCCGAGATTGACGAAAGATTCACCTTTCGGTGTGAGGATGACATGAACGGCTTCCACTGCCCATGAGTCTCCGATCTCGGGGTTTTCCGGATGGCGTTTGTGAATCGCCTTCAGGACACCGGAAACGTCGAAGGGATGCTGTGCGGGGCCTTCGTCCGTTGCTAGCGTGAAGAGAATCAATCGATAGAACTCCGGAGAGGAGCCATCGAAGATACCAAATGCTTTGACAACGAGCGTTGTTGCGCATTCTTTCGGAATGCGACCGCCAGTCGCGAGGTGTTCGTCGAAGCGGCCATGGCCGACTCCGATGGGAATCACTCCTTCGGCTTCCCATGCGCTTGCGGGTCTCCCGTCGGGAGTATCACCGTTTTTCCAGAAGACGAGCTTGGCTTCGCTTGCTCCTGGGAAGAGATGGTCTCCGTATTTCTGGAAGATGACGCGTGCCACCACTTCATCCCAGTGGGATCTGTGGTGTGATGCGATCGTGTGACAGGGTTGCGCCATGACGCGCTCCTTTCTTGTGTAGTTTTCAAAGAGGGCTTCTGTCGTTGGATGGTCCTAAAAAGGGACCGCAACGCCGGTCCTTATATTAGCATAAGAAGATATATTTGTCAATTTTTATAGAAACAACTCACGCACCCCTGAGCCGTTTATTGCCTCACAACACTACAAGCGAGTTTACCTTTAGACATCTAAGCGAGGATATCTCTCTACAAGAAGTTCTCGGAGTGCGAGCGAGCTTGGTCTCGTGAGAGTCGCGAGCACGAGAGGCAGGCGGGCTCATACCGCTGGAGTATGAGCAACGCCGGTTCTTGTGAGAGATGTCGGAGCTATATCTCGCCAACCAAATCCATGCCTGGCTTTAATGTTTTCTTGCCTGGCTCCCAGCTTGCGGGACATACAAGCCCTTTATGTTCATTTACAAATTTTGCGGCTTGAAGCTTGCGGAGTAATTCTTTGCCATTGCGTCCGATGTCATTGTGATTGATTTCCATTACTACCAGTTTACCTTCAGGGTTAATAAGAAAGCTTCCACGGAGGGAGAGTCCTTCTTCTTCTATGTAGGTTCCGAAGAGTTGGCATAGCTTTCCCGTAGGATCGGCAAGCATGGGAAATTTTATTTTCTTAATAGCAGGGGAGTGATCGTGCCAAGCTTTGTGGACGAATACCGTGTCCGTAGAAACTGACATTACTTCTGCGCCAAGTTTTTTAAATTCTGGATACAAATGAGCCGCTTCTTCTAATTCGGTTGGGCAAACGAATGTGAAATCCGCAGGATAAAAGATGATAGCGAGCCACTTTCCTCGATATTTATCAAAATCAATTTTTATTTCCTTATCATTCTGAAATGCGGCAGTAGAAAGCTTTGCTGGTAATGAGTCTCCAATTTTAAGCATAGTTTTTTAAGTATTATTTATTTACATTAATAACTACCATCGCGGTTCTATTAGTTACAGCGATAGGAACATCCCAATCCTTCATCGTGACGTCGCGTATCGCTTGTTCCAAAATTTCATTTGAATACACGTAGTCAGCGCCATACCGCGTGCCCGGTTCATTCACGATGAATCCAGTCGGCGTATATCCTTTCATGATAACCATGTGATAAATGGGGCCGGGGGATTTGAAGTAGGGGTTCTGGAGTTCGCGGCCAGCGGTTGGGATGAGAACGAGATTGCCAGCGACCATTTCGCGCTTGATATCGTCCAGTGTTATATCGTAGCGGACTTCTGCATCAAATTTAAAGTAATCGCGTGCAAGTCGAGCAATTTGAGCGGCGGCGCTTCCGCTCGAGATGGTATAGTTTTCTTTTTCAAAATCAACGATAGCAAGGATCTCTGCCTGTGATGTCTCGGGCGTTATCGCTTCTCCAGTGAGATATTTATGTGCCATGAGAAGCGAAGTTTCTTCGCAAGAGGTTTTGAATGGCCAGCTCCAATCAAGGAGGGGCGCTTGGGAAATAAAAGGAATGTCTGTCATAAAGAAGCCTGGTATTTCGGATTCCGAATCTTTTTCTATCGTCTCCGAAACATCTGCGCCAAGTGGAAGGTCAATTTCTGCTTCAGATTTAAAAATATCCGTATTGAAGAGAGATATTCCGGCTACAACGGCGATTCCGAGAAATAGTGCGCCTATGGTGATTTTTTTCATAATCGTTCTTTATTACTAGTATCATTAACAATGTAACAGTGGTCGGAGTGCCGGGAATCGGACCCGGGCTACAAGACCCCCAGCCTTGCGTACTGCCACTATACTACACTCCGTATAACACTCTTCCTAAGCTATTCATAACAATGGAATGCTAAGAACTATCTCTTATTGCTATGACGAGCATATCGTTTTTCTTGGAGTACCGCAACAAAAAAGCGCGTATTACGCGCTTTTTTATGCTACTGCTTTTTCTAGATTCTTATTTTCTTCGGCGGGCGCAAGAGTTGTTATATGCGGTGCGGTTTTTACTAAACCTTTTTTATTGGCGTCTCGTGCGAAGGTTCTCATGCACTGGGTGCACAAAAGCGCGCGTTTTCCGTTCGGAAGGCGTGATTTCTGGAGGTTTGGATATTTCCGACTCCAATTGGTGGGATTGTAATGGCCGCGAAGCAATTTCCGCGTTCCTCCCATTGCTGATGTTTTTTGGCAGTGAGCGCAATTTCTCATACCGAAAGAGTTTACGGTATATCAGGCAAAAGTGCAAGTTCTCCTCATTTAGGGCTTTTGGGGTGTAAATGTGGTATATATAAGGTACTTTCTTAACCTTATGGCTGGCACAGCAGAACTTATTAAAGAGCGTTTGGATATCGCGGATATTGTCCGCGGATATATTGAACTTACCCCTGCGGGAAAGAATTTTCGGGCACGCTGCCCTTTTCATAAAGAGAAAACCCCTTCATTTATCGTTTCGCCTGATCGCGGTTCCTGGCATTGCTTTGGATGCGGTCAGGGCGGGGACGTGATTAGTTTTGTCATGCAATATGAAAATATTGAATTTCTAGAAGCATTGAAGATTTTAGGTGAGCGTGCGGGTATAGACGTGCGTACAGAAGGAACAACGGACGAGCGGCATTACGCCGTGCTCTATGATGTAAATCGCGCAGCAAAAGATTTTTTTAAAAATACGCTCCAAAGTGAGACCGCGGCCGCGGAATCTGTTCGGAAATATCTTGCGGGCCGAGGGCTTGCGAATGAAACGATACAAACGTTTGAAGTTGGTTTTGCTCCGAATACGCAGGATGCCTTGGCGCGCCATCTTGGGTCAGCAGGATTTTCTATGCGTGATATTGAAACAGCGGGATTTGTTTTTAAAACAGATCGCGGTACCTATTGGGATCGTTTTCGGGGTAGAGTTATGTTTCCGATTCATAATCATTTTGGGAAAGTCGTTGGGTTTACTGGTCGTGTCATCCCTTCTGAAGAAGCAGAGCATGCTGAGGGCCATGAGGGTGCCAAAGCCGCCTCCGCTTCGCAGAGCGGAGCTTCGGTGGCCAAGTATGTGAATTCGCCCGAGACTCCGATTTTCCAAAAATCAAAACTCCTTTTTGGATTTTTTAAAGCGAAGGCAGGAATTCGGGAAGCAAAATCATCTCTGCTCGTTGAAGGGCAAATGGATTTCTTAATGCTCTGGCAAGCAGGCGTAAGAAATGTTGTTGCGACTTCCGGGACGGCGCTTACTCCCGATCATTTAAAGCCGATTCGAAAAATAGCGGATGCTCTTACAATTTTCTTTGACGCTGATGAAGCCGGCAAAGCGGCTACGGAACGTGCGATTGATCTGGCACACCATCAAGATTTCTCCGTAACTGTAATCCATGCCCTAGGCGGTACGGCTAAAGACCCAGCGGATCTTGTATTAGAGAATCCGGCATCAGCCGTAACACTCGTCACTCAAGGGGTTCCTGCTATGAGATTTTATTTTGAGCGGTACGGGATAATGAAGAATGCGGATATTACAGAGAAAAAGCGTTCTATACGATCAGTACTTGAAAAAATTGATCCCATAGAAAGCCAAGTGGAGCGTGCGTACTGGATTCAAGAACTTTCAAAATTTTCAGGATTTCCGGAAGAAGCGTTGTTTGGTGACTTGAAATCAATTAAGTCTAAAACAAAGAAACCGAGTGAGGGGAATACTACTCCCTCTCAATCTACTCCGAGAGAGCCATTGAATCGCCACGAGCTCATCGCGGAACGGTTGATTACGCTTGCTTCTGCAAACGAGGCAGCTAGGACCAAAATTGCTTTACTCGTTAATTTCCTCCCCGCAAAATATCAGGAGGCGCTCTTCGCACTTGCGGGTAAAACATCTATGGATATGCTCCGTCCCGATGCGAGAGCTGTACTAGATGAGGCATCACTCAAGGCCGGGCTTATCCCCGTTGATGAAAAAGATGCGGAAAAGGAACTTACGGATTTAACTGCACATGTAAAGAAAGAGCATATGCGTCTTGAGCGGGAAAGGATCCAAGCGCGCATACGGGAAGCAGAGGCGGCCCATGACGAAAAGGCTCTCCAGGAGGCACTTGCGGAATTTCAGCGAATCTCCGCAGAATTTGACCTCATCTCTAAAGAGATTTATAATTCCTGAATTCAGCTTATGAAGAAAAGCACCATAAAAACCAAACGGAGGACTCCTCCGGCGAAATTACCTGTTTCTAAAAGAAAGGGGACTGTAAAAAAGACGGATAAAAAAGGATCTTCGGGCGCAAAAAAAAGTGCTGTCCGTGGTACGGGACAGAATAGACTCAAAAAAAATGGTGCCGGAAAAGGAAAAGTAGGGAAGAAGGAGGCGATCAACATGCAGATGCTGGAAGAGTTGATTGAGCGCGGAAGAGGTCGTGGATTTGTGACCGACAGCGAGGTGCTCCAATTTTTCCCTCACATTGAGGAAAATATTAATTTTTTAGAAGAGATTTATGATTCGCTGGAAAAAGCGGATATTAAAGTTGTAGAGACGAGCCAGCTTATTGATGTTGCCTCCAAAGAAGAGATTTCTGAAAAGGAACTTCAGGATGCAATGAAGATTCCAGGAGTAGAAGAGCTTCCGGACTCTGTACAGATGTATTTACGTGAAATCGGGAAAACGCCGCTCTTAAAACAGCAGGACGAAAAAGATCTCGCAAAGCGCATTGAAGCGGGCGACGAAGAAGCGCGGAGAAAATTTATTCAGGCGAACTTGCGTCTCGTTGTTTCCATAGCAAAACGATATGTGAATCGTTCACCGAATCTCGGACTTTTGGATCTTATCCAAGAAGGAAACATTGGGCTTTCTCGTGCGGTAGATAAATTTGATTATCGCCGCGGATTTAAATTTTCAACGTATGCGACATGGTGGATCCGCCAGGCAATTACCCGCGCCCTTGCGGACCAATCGCGCACAATTCGTATTCCTGTCCACATGGTGGAAACGATCGCGAAGTACACGCAGGCGAAACGCCGACTAATGCAGGAATTGGGCAGAGACCCTCTCGCAGAGGAAATCGCGGTTGAAATGGGCGTGCCGGTCCAAAAGATCCATCACATCCAAAAGATCTCCCAAGAAGTTGTTTCTTTGGAATCGCCCGTAGGGGATGACGATGAAGATTCTCTCCTTACGGAATTTATTCCGGACGAAAAAAATCTTTCTCCTTCGCAGATTGCTTCACAAGGACTGTTACGGGAAAAAATCCGCGAAATTTTAGTTGACCTTTCGGAACGCGAACAGGATATTTTAAAAATGCGTTTTGGACTTGATGATGGTGTGACACACACGTTAGAAGAAGTAGGGCAGAAATTTGGAGTTACACGCGAACGTATCCGCCAAATTGAAGCAAAGGCGCTCGCGAAGATTCGCGAACACGGAAAGTCTCATATGTTGGAAGGTTACTAGAAGAGACTTGCGACCGACAACTAGCAATAAAAAACCGTCTACCCCCTTTTAGGGTGCAGGCGGTTTTTGTTTTGACAAAGCATTGTCGCTTCTCTAGGATGTGGGTGGCTCTTACACAAGAAAGGAGCGTCAGGTTTATGAATCCTCTTGAAGTAAGTAGGACATTACGTGCAGCATCGTTAGGTTCTGGGAAGCTCAAAATCAGATTCAGAGAAGAAGCGGTTCACGAAACTGACTTCATTCTTGATATGGTTAATCAGGACCTTCTTGTGATTACGGAGTATGATGTCATGCGTTTGGCCGCTGTTTCGGTAAAGAAGCTTTGGCGTGATGGTGATGATAGGAACGTTATCGTGGAACTCGCTCAGAGTTTCCATGACAATCCTGTTTCTGCCGAAATTATGTTTCTTGGCCGTATGACCCGTGCTTTGGAAGCGATTGAAATCGTCGCATAGGCGATTTAGTTCCCACAACCGCCACATCTCTTTTGAGAGGTAGGGCGGTTTTTGTTTCTGTAACTAATATTGACATATTGTATTTAATACGTTATAATCAAAATAACGCTGGAATGATCCAGTGCGTTACCTGAAAGTACTTTCACATGTCCTCTCTGACAACGGAAATCTTGATCTTCGTGACTGCGGGTTTGGTTCTCGTGGCGCTCATACTTGCGATCACGTTCAATCCTCGCAAGTTCGCACCAAGGAAACGGAAGTAGAAAGGAGTTTTTTACAAACCATGGAAGTCGCAAAAGACAAGATCGTGGAAGCGATTGATGCCGCTCTTAAAAACTCGCAGAAAGTGCGCATGACACTTGAGCTTGATGCTCATGGGGCAGCTAATCTGCTGGGGATGCAGCAAGGCCCGAATCTCGTCATTACGAGTCCTCCTGGGAATAATGACGTGAATATGCGTGCCGTTAACGAAGATGAGTGGCACATTCATCCTACTCATGGCAGTGTCGAGCGCAAAGCACTCCAGAGTATCGAGGTCGTTCCGTAGGAACATTATCGCCGTCTACCGAGCCCGCATTCCACACGAAGTGGAACGCGGGCTCTTTTCATTAATTCTTGCATGAAATATCCGAGCGCCCTTATACTGCATTTATGTCTTCTCAAGAGATACGAGAGAAATTCTTAGCATTTTTTAAGTCCAAGGGGCACGCTGTCGTGCCTTCGTCTTCGCTTATTCCGGATGATCCTTCGGTGCTTTTGACTACCGCGGGGATGCAACAGTTTAAAAAGTATTTTACGGGTGAGCTTGATGCAGAACATGATTTTGGTGCACAGAGCACGACGTCTATCCAAAAATCATTTCGCACGTCTGATATTGATGAAGTAGGGGATGAGTCGCACCTCACGTTCTTTGAAATGTTGGGGAACTTTAGTTTTGGTGGCTATTTTAAAAAAGAAGCTATTCAATATGCTCATGAATTTATTACTGATGTGATGAGGCTCAAAATTGACTATGTTTCTGTTTTTGCGGGAGAGGATAATGTTCCAGCTGATATGGAATCTGAAAAGATTTGGAAATCACTTGATTCAAATATCGTTGTAAAGAAAATGGGGCGAGCGGATAACTTTTGGGGACCGACGGGGAGTGAGGGGCCATGCGGACCAACCACGGAAATCTATGTAAAAAACTCTGCGGGAAAATCAGTAGAAATTTGGAATGTGGTTTTTAACCAATACTATCAAGATGCGAGTGGAAAACTTACAGATTTGAAAACGCCCGGTATTGATACGGGTATGGGGCTGGAGCGCTTGGCTATGGTTTCGCAAAACGTTTCCACAATTTTTGAAACTGATTTATTTCAGTCAATTTTCAATTCTTTGCCTCATGACATAGACGAACGAATAGGAAGAATTTTTGCTGATCATATTCGTGGCATTTCATTTTTAATTTCTGACGGCGTACGTCCTTCAAATAAAGAAGCAGGATATGTATTGAGACGATTAATGCGTCGTCTTATGGTGTACGGCCTTGGAGGGGGGCTTGAACCTCGTTTTGATATTGTCGTAAAAGAATATCAATCAACATATAGAAATCTTGTACTCAATACGATTCACGACGTCTATCAAGAGGAACGAGAAAAATTCTCTAAAACGCTTGCGGTTGGATTAAAGGAGCTCGAAAAAATTTCTTCTGTAAATGCTGCGAATGCGTTTAAGATTTATGAAACATTTGGATTGCCATACGAGATTATCAAAGAAGTTGGGGGAGTAAAAGCGAGCGAGCTTACTCGTGAAGCGTTTGATGAAGAATTCAAGCGACATCAAGAAATCTCTCGCGCGGGGCAGGAGAAAAAATTCGGCGGGCACGGACTCATCCTCAATACCGGAGAGCTTAAAGCAAAAGATGAAGACGAGCTCAAGAAAGTAACGCGACTTCATACGGCTACGCATTTACTCCAAGCGGCGCTTCGCAAAGTTTTGGGTTCTGAAGTTTCACAGAAAGGATCAGATATTACCGTAGAGCGCGCACGGTTTGATTTTTCGTTTCCGCGTAAACTAACTCCTGAAGAAGTTAAAAATGTAGAATCACTTGTAAACGGTGTGATTCAAGAAGATGTCCCAATGCAGTATAAAGAAATGTCTAAAGAAGAAGCAGAAAAAACGGGAGCACTTTATTTCTTTAAAGAAAAATATCCGGAAAAAGTAAAAGTCTATTTTGCTGGAAAATCTTTGGAAACCGCATTCTCAAAAGAATTCTGCGGTGGTCCCCATGTTACACATACGGGAGAAATTGGAACATTTAAAATTGCCAAAGAAGAAGCGGTTGGTTCTGGGGTGCGGAGGATAAGAGGTATTGTCATGCCGTAGTGCTTTGGTATACTTGAGTACAGGACTCGTTCTGTTTATATATTCCTTGCCTTGTATTCTCGGGACTGACCGAGGCGGAAAGGAGGTGATCAATTACGCTCTCTCTCGGAAACGAGGGTGAGCGTATTTTAATAATCTTCTTCCTTTGCGAGCGACTATTCTTCGTAGATAAATTCTTTAGGCGGGATCAAGGTTGGATTAGTAGGAAGCGTAAAGTACATCGTCGTGCCGCGGTTTACTGCGGACTTTGCCCAAATCTGTCCACCATGTCTGCGGATAATGTTTTTTGCAATATAGAGGCCCAGGCCGGTACCTTCTGTTTTTATTTTCACGGCATTATCAGCTCTGAAGAATCGGGTAAAGAGATATTGGATTTGATTTTCCGGAATGCCGATGCCGGTGTCGCGGACGCTCACAACAATATAGGGCTTGTCTTTCATCTTCTCTATTTTTACTGCTACTTCGCCGTTAGGAATATTGTATTTCACAGCGTTGTCTAGAATATTTGAAATCGCGAGGCCAAGACGTTGGATGTCTATAGTGACTGGCATAGTTTCGGATGTCTTTTCGAAATACAGCTTAACGCGATATGCCTTCGCGACAGGATCGGCTTGGCGGAGCGCTTCCTCTATAAAGGCGACAATGTTCTCGTCCTGGAAGTGGTATCCAAATTGTCCTTCCTCAATTTTTGCGACATCAAGCAAGTCTTCGGTGATTTTGAGTAAGCGGTTTACGGATGCCGTGGTTTTACGAACTAATTCTTGCTGGGTTTCTGTGAGCGGCTCTGCGTGCAAATTTTCCATTGACCAATTGATTGCGGTGAGTGGGGTGCGAAGCTGGTGAGATGCGATTGCAATAAATTCTCCCTTTGAGCGGAGAAGTGCGAGCTCGCGCGTGCGGTCGTGGATAAGTTTAATAAATCCGAGTACATTTCCTTTTTCGTCCATAATACGGTTCGTAGAAACACGGAGTTCCATAGAGGGATTATCAAATGATATATCAAATATCTGTGGATAGGATCCCGGCTCTGATACGCGTACGATTGCGGGTGCAAGCGCTGGGAAGAGTATGGTGAGGAGGGGCTTTAGCTTATCGGAATGTTCTTCGCGGACTTTAAGTGTGAATGATTTTCCGATAACTTCATCCGAAGACACGCCGAAAATTTCCTGCGCTGCTTTATTAAATACTGCGACGCGGAAATTTTGGTCATACACCATGACGCCGTCATGGAGATTTTCTATGATTGCGGTAAGGCGTTCTCGTTCGCGCAAAAGCCCACGTTCTGCCCGATCTGCTGTAGTCGTTTTGAAAACTACTAGAATAGTAATAGAAATAAGCAAAGCTATTTCTAAAATAAGCCAAAATGGATTTTCAAAATAAAAAAAACTGATTGATGCCGAAGCGGCAACCAGAAGGAAAAGGAGCCAATTTAAATTTGCAAAGATACGCTTCATACCCGCTTTTCAGTCTATCACGAAGGCTTAGGTTATGTTTTCAATCTGCTTAATTAGACTTTGAAAACCGAGTTTTTCAAAATACGCCATCAAATCTTTTTTGGGGATTGGTTTTCGGGCAAGTTCTGAAAGTTCACATGCCGGAATGGGCATTTTCGTTTCAATAGTCGCAAGATTACGGGAAAGAAACGCTTGGTCCCGCGCTTCGCTTAGCTTTGTTGAAATCGTTGATTTGATCAGCGGAAGATTTTCAAAAATTTCCTCCAGTGTTCCGAATTCCCGCAAGAGATCTTTTGCATTTTTCGGTCCAATCCCTGGAACTCCGGGAATATTATCTGATGTGTCTCCGACGAGGCCTTTGTAATCAATGAGCTGTTGCGGATTTAATTCGTATCGCGTTCGCACGGCTGGTTCGTTGTAGAGCATAGTATTTTCAAGCCCGCTTTTCAGAATATGGACGACGACATGATCGTCGCGGACCAGTTGGAGCAAATCCAGATCTCCCGAAAGAATCGCGATGCGGAGATCTGGCGCAGAAGAAAACCGCGTCGCGAGTGTGCCGATAACGTCATCTGCTTCATATCCCGCCATGGAAAACGTTGGGACGCGAAATGTTTTAAGTAATTCGGGTATCTGTTTGATCTGGCTGATTAAGGCATCTGCAGTCGGTGCCCTATGTGCCTTGTATTCGGCAAATTGGGTCTTTCGTATTGTTGTTTCGGGCCGATCAAGCGCGGCGGCAACATAATCCGGCTGTTCTTTAAGAAGGATAGAGAGAAGAACTCGCGAAACGCCAAAGAGCGCCTGGGCGGGGGAGCCGTCTCGGGCAGTGAGCGGTGGGAGAGCGTGAAAAAATCGATGTACGAGTGCGTGGGTATCTATAAGTAGTAGTTCCTTCATGATGGGTATTAGTATACGCTCGCATATCCTTTTCTCAAAAAGCTATAAGAAGGACATTTGTGAAAATATCCCTACTGGGATGGCATATGGATAACGACAAATTTGATTATTCCTTTATAATAGAAAGGTGAAACAGAATTTTCTTACTCAACTTCCTTGGATGCGCCGCGGGAAAAAGTATCTCGTTATTGAAATTATGCGGGAATATACCCGGTGCACTCCGTACCGAATTCATAGCGCTGAAAATAAAATTGTTTGCGGAACTCCGGTTATGCGCTCCTATTCGGATGCGCGCACTTCAACGGTGATTGATGCGGTTTCCGAACTATGTCGGAACGTGAACAAAATGGGTGAGTATGAAATTATCGTAAGCTTGGATCCCATGTTTGCGACGACCATTCATGCGCCCGTCGTGCTTGCGCGGGAAGATTCATCGATCCCCGTTGACGTGAGTGATTTGGATAATCGTATTGGTCAGGGTATTTGGAAAGTATTTGATCGGGAGCGGAGTAGGGCTGCGCTCAAAATGTCAGTCAACGATCTTGAAGTCTTACCCACAGACGTTCGTATTAAAGAGGTGCGGTTGGATGGACATAAGGTTATTAATCCGGTTGGGTTCCATGCTCAAGAAATCGGCATGCACGTGAGCCAGACTTTTATGCCGCGGCTTTTTGCCGCTGAGTTGCGACACATCATTCCGGGGAATGCGGTGCGGCTGATGGGAGAAAATGCAGTCATGGAGGCGGAGGCGATTCGGAGAGTTGTGGCGCCGTCTTCTTTTCTCTTTCTTCGGGTTTTGGATCGAAATACAATTACTACATTTACCAATGAGCATGGCACGGTTTCCGTCGGATCTTTTCCGTGGGGGAAAAATGATGTTGTGCGCACGATTGGAGAAGTATTTTCAGTGAGTGGCAGCGTCGCGGAGGAGATATTACATCGTTATAATACAAATCGCATGAGCAAGCCTGTGGCGCTCCGATTCAGTAAAGTGGTGGAAATGGCATTCGCGGGGCTTTTTGAAGCAATGCGAGCTGCCTATCTTACTCATTCGGTGCCCAATATTTACCTTTCAATAAACCTTGCTGTCCCAGATATCATTCTCTCCCGTAAATTTACGGAGCTTATCAATCCACGCCTTAGCGTTACGCTGATTGATGCTCATCACGTAGCGCAGAAACTTGGCCTTACGATAGAACCATTAGGGCATCGCTTAGACCTGGGGACATTTGCTCCTCTTGTTGATTTCTATTTTTCGCATTCGGATGATACAATGAGCAGAATAGCTCGCCGGCATGCGCGCTGGCTCGTTCACTAATATTATTAAGGGTTACTCACTATGGAACGGACAAAAATCATCATACATAAAGACGATGAAGTTACGATCGTTGCGGAAAGGATTATTGATACTCCGAGCACGGACATTACACTTGCTATTCCCCGGTTTTCAAAATTTGCATCTTCTCCTACCCATCTTCGCCTTTTAAAAAGGGAGGCTGAAGCTTTGGGAAAAACATTATCTATTGAATCTGTAGATGAAAATATTTTAGAAATTTGCGAGTCGGAAGGCCTTACTTCTACTAATCCATTCTTTGGCAACGAAGGAGCTGGGCATATGGCGGATATCGCTCCATCGCGCCGTCCCGAACATCGCTATGCGGGTCATCATGAGGCTCGTGAAGGCAGTAATCATCAGGAAAGTAATCATCATGTAGCTCCTCGGGAGAAAAAAATGCGCAGGCTTCTTCCTTCAATTCCTTCTCGCGGTAAAACGATTATTGGCGTAGGGAGCGTCGCAATTTTAGCAAGTATGCTTTTTGTTGGGTTGGGAGTGCTTCCGCGGGCAAACGTGCATATCACAACAGAAAAATCACAACGCTCGTATGCGAGTGTTGTTGTTGTCGCGAAATCTCCGGATATTGTTAAAACAGATAATCTTATTCTTCTTGGACAAGTTTTTAGTCAAGCAAAAAACGGCAGTTTTACTTTTACTGCTTCTGGAGAGGGGAAGGTGGAGCGGAAAGCACGAGGAACGGTTACTATTTATAACTCACATGGATCTGAAGCTCAGCAATTAATTGCGACGACTCGTTTCCAAGCTCCTGATGGGAAAATTTATCGTATTCAAAATGCTGTTACGGTTCCCGGTGCAAAAATTGAAGCTGGAAAAGTAATTGAACCCGGTTCTGTGGATGCGGTTGTCTTTGCTGATCAGCCGGGAGATACCTATAATGTGGGACCCATAGAAAAGTTAACCATCCCAGGTTTTAAAGGTAGTAAGAAATTCGAAGGATTCTACGCGACCTCAAAAGAGCCGATGGCAGGGGGATTTATCGGCTCAGGAGTTTTTCCGACCGATGCTGATCTCACTGCCGCAGAAAAATCAGCCGAGGATGCTCTCCGCGAATCTATTAAGGCAGTTTTCATTTCGCAATTACCCGCAGGTTTCCGTTTTATTGACGGAGCTTCGCAATTTACGCTTTCTAAAAAAGACATTAACCCTGCCGTTGATGCTGAGGGGAAATTCTCAATATTCGTAGAAGGGGAATTTTCTGCGATGGTTTTCAAAGAGTCTGATCTTTTAGAATCATTCCGTGGTACGGCACTTACAGAGGCGGGGGATTCCTTCTCCGTCGCTGACGACAGGATTGATTATGGCGAGCCGAAGTTCCTTAAGGAGGGGGCGCTTGAACTGCCGGTGGAATATAAGGTTATGCTTGCGAAAACCGTGGACGAAACGGTCCTAAAGGGAAAAATAGCCGGAAAGTCAGGGGCAGATATTAGGGCTATTGTCTTCTCATTCCCGGGTTTAGAACGTGCTCAAATCTCATTTTGGCCGTTTTGGGTCCAGTCAGTTCCAGATAATACCGAAAAAATCACGGTTACTCTTGACTAAAAAAGCCCCTGCGTGCTAGCATTGAACTCCAATTCTTATGTGGCTTTTCGCACCAGTAGCTCCATTACAGTCCGGATATGGCAGATAAAGGCGTAGAACGCCTTCAAGGCGTGGTTGAGGAAAATCTTCCTGCTACCATGTTCCGTGTTCGGCTTGAAAATGGACGCGAAGTTCTTGCCCATCTCTCGGGTAAAATGCGGATTCATTACATTAGGATTTTGCCGGGAGATCAGGTACTCGTCGAGTTTAGTCCTTATGACGATAGCCGAGGAAGAATCGTCCGGCGTTTGTAAGGGATATATTTTATTTACACACAACACTAGCGGCATGAAAGTCCGTTCATCAGTTAAAAAAATTTGCAGCCAATGCAAAGTTGTACGCCGCGGTAAGCGAGTGTATGTTGTGTGCAGAACAAAAAAACATAAACAAAGACAAGGATAAACTTATATGCGTATCGTTGGCGTAAATATTCCGGATCAGAAGCGCATTGAAATTGCGCTCACTTCTATTTATGGCATCGGGCTTGCCCATGCTAAAGAAATTTTACATACTGCAAAAATTGATCCGAACAAACGGACTAAAGATCTGAATGCCGATGAATTAAACGCTCTTCAGAAAGCCATTGAATCCAAATTCAAAGTTGAAGGAGAGCTTCGGCAGATGATCAAGCAGAATATTAATCTTTTAAAAGAAATACAGTCATATCGTGGCATGCGCCATATGCGCCGACTTCCTGTACGTGGACAACGGACTAAAACAAATTCGCGAACTGTCCGGGGTAATATGCGTAAGACCGCAGGAAGCGGAAAGCGGAAAGTCGAATTGAAGTAATGAATTAATATGGGAAAGAAAAAAGTCGCACGACAAACAACTGAACAGGCACTCAAGGAGAAAGACACTCTTGATGTTGCATTCCAAAAAACCGCCGGAAAAACGGCGAGTAAGAAGTATGAGAACGGACGCGTCTATGTTAATGCGTCCTACAACAATACCGTCATTACCGTTACGGATGAAAAGGGTAATGTTGTTGCCTGGAGTACTGCCGGATCGCTTGGTTTTACCGGGCCCAAGAAGGCAACTCCTTTCGCTTCAGCAAAAGTAATTTCCGCGCTTGCAGAAAAATTGCAGAAATCCGGACCAGTCAATGTTCATGTGTTTGTGAGCGGCATTGGAGGAGGAAGAGATTCCGCGCTCCGTTCGCTTGCGAATAGGGGATTTAATATTCTTTCCATAAAAGACATCACTCCTATTCCTCACAATGGTCCTCGCCCGCCAAAAGTACGAAGAATTTAAAACGCCATGTTTAATACTCAAGAAAAAAGAGAACGTGCGTTAGGGGTAAAGCTTTTTACCAAGCCGCATCGTTGTAATTCTCCAAAATGTGCTCTTACCCGCCGAGCTTCCCGCCCAGGGTTTCATGGTAAGCGCAGACGTCGTGCTCTCTCTGAATTCGGCCAACAGCTTCAGGAAAAGCAAAAGTTCCAATGGAGCTATGGTTTGCGTGATTCCTATATGAAGCGCATTTTCCGTGAAGCGGTGAAAAATCCTGCAGTAACGGGAGACACGATCATCCATCTTTTGGAACGGCGCCTTGATAACGTAGTTTTTCGTCTCGGCATTGCTCCATCCCGATCTGTCGGGCGTCAGCTTGTAGGACATGGCCACATCATGATTAATGGGCGAAAAATGACGATCCCGTCATATCGCGTCCGGGTCGGCGATATCATAACTATTAGGCCAGAATCCAGTGGTTACGCGCTTTTTCAAAATCTTTCTGCTACACTCAAAAACTATACGACTCCGGAATGGCTTGCTATAGATGATGCGAAGATAGAAGGAAAGGTTCTGCGCCTGCCTTCGGAGACTGAAGACTCATTTGATGTCAATAAAGTCGTCGATTATTATGCAAAAATCGTAAAATAGCACATATGCACTACGAACAATTAAGCGAAACATTAGGAATTAAGAAAATCTCCGAGACCGATCGCGAGGGCGTGTTTGAGATTGAAGGTTTATACACCGGATATGGCGTTACCATCGGTAATGCTTTGCGTCGGGTATTACTTTCTTCGCTTCCCGGAGCGGCAGTTACGCAGTTTAAAATTAAAGGCATTAATCATGAATTCAGCACAGTCCCGGGAATTCTCGAGGATGTTGTTGAAATCATGTTGAATTTAAAACGGGTCCGTTTTCGCATTCATACAGCCGAACCACAAGTCCTTACATTAAAGTTTAAAGGGGAGGGGAAGGTTACTGCTCAAAACATTGAAGGCAATGCTAATGTGGAAGTTATTAATTCTGATGTACACATCGTTACCGTCACTGAGAAATCTTTCACACTTGAAATGGAGCTCACAGTAGAGCAGGGCTTGGGATATGTTCCCGCTGAAATGCGCCGGGCAGAAAAATTGCCTATCGGCGTTGTTGCAGTTGACTCCATCTTTTCTCCAGTTATCAATGTTAATTTTACGGTTGAGAACATGCGCGTTGGTGATCGCACCGACTATAATCGGATGCGCATTGTTATTCTTACGGACGGCAGCATCACGCCATCCCAGGCATTCCAGCGTTCAGCTGCGATTTTAAAAGAGTCTTTCGAAAAAATTTCAGGTATTGAAGTTGAAACACCTAAAATAACTTCGGATGAACCGAAGAAACCAAAGAAAGCTTCAAAAAAGAATTCATAAGACATGCCAAAGCTACGGAAATTCAACAGAATACGGGGACGCCGCCGCTTGTTTTTAAAAGGATTGGCGAATAATCTCGTGGTTTACGAGAGTATTGAAACAACGGTGCCTCGCGCGAAAGAAATCCGCCCCATGGTGGAGCGTTTAGTTTCTATTGCTAAAAAACAGAATCTAGTAAGTTTTCGCAGATTAACTGCTGTTCTTCCAAAAGCTGCAGCTGAAAAATTGTTTTATGAAATTGCTCCCCGCTATGCCAAACGGAATGGGGGATATTTACGGATTGTTAAAGATAATCGTCGCAGAAAGCGGGATAGTGTGGCTCTCGCGACTATAGAATTTATCGCATAACGCATATGGAACATATTATTGACGCGACAAATCAACGATTGGGAAGATTAGCAACGCAGATTGCCGGTCTTTTGCAGGGCAAAACAACTCCGCAGTACGACCCTCGGCTTTCCGGAATTAATCGCATTGTGATTAAGAATGCTTCTCAGCTTGCCGTATCAGGAAAGAAAGATACGCAAAAAGTATATTACCGTCACACGGGATACATGGGGCATTTGTACGAAGAGACATTTGAGCAGGCATTTACAAAATCTCCTGAAGAAGTTTTGCGCCGCGCAGTATACAATATGCTTCCCAAAAATCGCCTTCGCGCGAAGCGTTTAAAGCGCCTTCATATTGAACGGTAAAATTATTGCCATGACTACTAAAGCACCACAATCAAGGTACGTTGAAGCGAGAGGCGGGAGAAAGACCGCACATGCGCGAGCCCGGATTCATGAGTCCAGTAAGGGTATTGTTGTTAACGATAAAGAATATAAAGAATATTTTAAATCTCCTCGCGATCAGCAGGCGGTTGCTGCTCCATTTAAGCTTCTTCAACTCGCAGATACGGTTAAAGCGACGGTTCGAGTAGCGGGTGGAGGTATACGTGCCCAAGCGGTTGCCGTACAGAATGCTATCGCAAAAGCTATTGTCAAAACTGACGTTGAGGCTAAAAAGCGTCTTCGTAAAGCGGGATTCATTACTCGGGATGCCCGCAAAGTTGAGCGTAAGAAATACGGACTCAAAAAAGCCCGTCGTGCTCCACAATGGTCAAAACGCTAGTGAAGAACATTGTGGAAGGGAGGGGGTCGGGGAGGGCAGAGGTTCTGCCATCCCCGTATCGGAAGCTCCTGTTTGAAACCGAGGGTTTCAAAAAACGCGAAGCGTTTCCACAAGTGGTCTAAATCTTTAAAGAATGCAACATATTCTTGTTGCTCCAAAATTTCTTCTTGTATTCGTAACCCTAATCTTAGGGCTCAATATTCTTGGTAATACCCAAGAATGGAGTTGGACGCTTTCGCATTACGACACCGTGCTCCATGCGCTCGGTGGTTTTTGGATTACTGGTATTTTTCTCTACGGTCTTCAAACGCGAATAACAAAAAACCCACAGGAACGATATGGAGTTATCCTTTTTATAGCAGCGATTGGATTTACGGCAATTGTGGGAATTGGATGGGAAGTTTTTGAGTTTTTTCTTGATACATTCTTTATTAAAGATAGTATTCCTTTTCGAGCTCAACCGTCCCTTACTGATACTATGATTGATCTTGTAGCTGATGTAATGGGAGCTTTTATTTTTCTTAGTATGTATCGCAATAAAAATATTTCTCACAAAAAATAAAACTATCTTCTCGATGTGTTTTTAGATAGTATGAGGGTATTACATCCATGAAATTCGTCATCAATGGTGGAAAAAAACTAGAAGGGACTATTCGGGTTTCTGGCGCAAAAAATGCTGCCACGCCTATTATTGCGGCAACACTTCTTACGGACACTCCCGTGACTCTAGAAAATATTCCTCGCATTGGCGACGTAGAGACGTTATTGCAAATTCTGAAGAGTATGGGATCAACATATGAATGGCTAGGAGAGCATACACTCCGCATTGTTAATGCAAACATTAACCCAGACAATATTGATCAGCATTTAGTTCGCAAAATACGATCTTCTATTCTTCTTGTTGGGCCACTCCTTTCACGTTTTGGAAAAGCGAAATTAAGTTTTCCCGGGGGGTGTCATATCGGCGCTCGTCCTATTGATACGCATCTTATGGCACTCCGTGATGCAGGGGTTGAGTACGCGTTTAATCAGGAAGATGGGTATTACGAGTTTCATTTTTCAGAATCGGAACAGGATACGATATTACTCCAAGAGTTCAGCGTAACAGCAACGGAGAATATGTTGATGCTCGGCACTAAGCATGGTCTCACTATTCGTCTTGCAGCTCTTGAACCGCACGTTTCTGACACGGCTATCTTTTTAACTAAACTTGGATACGAAGTTCAAGGCATGGGAACACACACGCTCCGCGTTCTTCCTTTGCAAGGAAAACAAGCGTCTGAAATTCGTCATCGTATCATTCCTGATGATATTGAAGCAGGGACATTTGCTATTCTTGCCGCGGCAACACGCAGTACTATTACGATTGAGGGCATTGTACCGGAATCTCTTGATGCAGTCCTCATTAAGTTGCGACAGATGGGTGTCGTACTTGATGTAGAGAAAGACAGACTTACGGTTCGTGGATCGGAAAGTAACTTGAAAGCCGCAAAAATTGACGCTCGCATCTACCCGGGAATTCCAAGCGATCTTCAGGCGCCTTTCGGCGTTTTGGCAACTCAAGCAGAGGGGACGTCGGTTATTTTTGACACGCTCTACGAAGGAAGATTGCAATACATTGGTGAGTTGAAGAAGATGGGAGTTGAAGCGACTATTTTAGATCCTCATCGCGCACTCGTCCACGGACCTGCGGTGCTCCATGGTACGACCATGCAATCGCTTGATCTCCGCGCAGGAGCGACTCTTGTGATAGCCGCACTTGTTGCTCGTGAAGAAAGTATTATTGAAGAAGCGGAGCAGATTGATAGGGGATATGAAAAACTTGATGAACGTTTACGCGCATTGGGGGCGGATATTGTGAGAGATTAGAATACGGTTGATAAGTTGATGAGGTAAGGAGATTGAGGAAATAAAAGAAGAAAAATCGCATAACAAAAAGCCCTAGATTAAAGGGCTTCTATGGTATATTGACAAATAAGAGAAATAGGAGTATAATGCAACTATAGCTCTTTGATACAACTTGCGCGTAGTCATAGCCAAAAGGCCTTGGAAATAATATCGAGGTTTTCTTGCTATGACTACTACTGTGGTTGTCCTCTAGCATTCCGAACCTAGCTACCCCGAAAGGGAGTAGCGCCACATAGGAGTACCTATGAGCACTTCGACATTCCCGCAAGCAGCACACACACTCACCTTGATTGGCCAACACGACCCGAGTTCCGAGGACTTGAGAGTTCTCCATGATGGATACCTGACTGATCTCATCCAAGCGATTCAGGGTGGGACGGTTCCTGACCGATCGGCATTCCGCAAGTTCGTCGGGTTGGGGCCCATCGACTTCGCCACCTGGAAACAGGTGAAACTCGACACTGGCCTGAAGACCGCCGCCGACTTCCGTTCAGCCTTGAAGAAGGCGGGCATGAAGATCAGCAATTGGGCGAACGACATCCTGGGCAAACCTGCCTTCACGGTAGCTGCCGAAGAAGTTTCTCTCGACCTCGTCGTGGTTTCCGTTGCTGATCTTGGCTTCAAGAAGGGCGCGACCAGAGCTCAGATCTACGAGCGAGCTCGAGAACTGGGCTTGGATCTCTGCTCTGCAGAAGTCGGTCCTCAGCTCCGACTGCAGTACCTGGACCAACCGATGAACGACTGGGTTCTCATTGGAATGGAACCCATCGCGGACTCGGGCGGCAGCCTGAGCGTGTTCATCCTCAGGCGCGATGGCGATGAAGTCTGGTTGGACGGTAGCAGCGGCAGCGCTGACCTCTTCTGGTTCGCCGACTACCGCTGGGTCTTCGTTCGTCGCAAGTAGTAGCGCTTGGACCTATGAACCTCGGGATTCTTTGACCCTTGGTACTTTGCCCGCCCGTACCGAACGGTACGTTCGGACGAGGTCCCCGATTTCGACCCCGTGTCTCTCAAGCTTGTGAAGCTTGTGGGGCATGGGGTCTTTTTTATAGCTCAAAAAGCTTATGAAGAATTATTTGCAGAATTGCTCTAGCTCTCGTAGAATACATGGACAACTGACCGCTATGTTTAATACAAAAATTGGCATTGATTTAGGAACGGCGAATACGATTGTCTTTATGCCTGGGAAGGGCTTTATTATCAATGAGCCAACGATCGTTGCGTTAAGCGTTCCGGAAAATACAGTCCTTGCTGTGGGGAGAGAAGCAAAGGAAATGTTGGGAAGAACTCCGGATGATATCGTGGCGTACCGTCCGCTCAAAGACGGTGTTATTGCGGACTATTATATTACGAAGGCGATGCTCCGCTATTTTATCGCAAAAGCGATAGGGAGATTCCATGTATTAAAACCAGAGGTTGTTATTTCTGTTCCTGCGGGTATTACACAGACCGAACGGCGCGCTGTTATTAATGCCGCGAAGGAAGCGGGAGCAAAAGAAGCATATGTTGTGAAAGAACCAATTTTAGCAGCGCTTGGCGCAGGTATTCCTATCAACGCATATTCCGGAAATATGATTATTAATATCGGAGGAGGGACTTCTGAAGTTGCTGTGGTTTCTCTGGGTAGCGTTGTATCTGCCACGAGCTTACGTGTTGCGGGAAATAAATTTGATCAAGCGCTTATTGATTACATCAAAAAGAAACATTCGCTTTCTATTGGAGAACAAATGGCAGAACATATTAAAATAGAAATCGGAGCCGCGCTTGCCGCAAAAGATCAGCTTGAGTTTCTCGTTCGCGGACGTGATCTCGTTTCTGGACTTCCTAAAGATATTATTTTCCGTTCAAACGAAGCAGCAGAAGCTTTCACTCCTTATTTACTTGATATTGCCGCCTCGGTACAAAGCGTTTTCAATGCGACGCCCCCGGAGCTCGTTGCGGATATTATGGAAAAGGGAATTGTTCTCTCAGGCGGAGGGGCTCAAATCCGGCATCTTGATGAGTTTTTTAAACGTATGACCGGTGTTTCTACATACCTTGCCCCAGATCCTTTGTTTTGTGTAGCGAAGGGAACTGGTCTTATCTTGAATCATTTAGATGTCTATAAGAAGACACTTTTGAATAAAAGATAATGGCAAAGCCTGAAAGATTAAGAAAAGATTTTGAGCGTGTGATCGCTAAAGGACGTCTTGCACACAGCTATCTTTTTTTTGGGCCATCGCGAAATGAATCTCTTCGTTTTGCGGAATTGCTCGCAATGTATGTGGAATGCGGAATGTGGAAATCTGAAATTTCGCTTATTGACGCGAAGGTATTTGATTGTTCAGAGGATTCCGGCATAGCAACTGCTCGGGAATTAAAATATTTCTTTAGTACTAAATCTTTCGGAACGCACCGGCGCACCGCGATTATCACTTCGCTTGATAAGCTTACGCTTTCGGCACAGCATGCGATTTTGAAAATTGCCGAAGAGCCGCCAGAGCATGCATTGCTCCTTGCGACCGCCGGGGATCCCAGCACGGTTATAGGAACGCTGGCATCGCGATTTTATGCGGTCTATGTAGCGGGTGAGGGGCGAACACTAGTTAGTGAGTCCGCGCTCCGATCTGCACGCGAGGCGATACAACTTGCCTCTGGAAGAGGGCTTGGCGCGTTCTTGAAAGAGCTCTTAGAAAACGATACCGCGGCTGAAGAATTTGTAACTGCACTTTTCACTATTTATTCAGATCGCAAAAAATATTGGCGCGAATTACGCCCGCTTGTCTACCGCTGGTCACTCATGCAACAATTCAATACGAACAAGAAGCTTCAGCTTGAGGCCGCATTGCTCTCTACTCACCAGAACCGGAACTCATAACTATGGATAAAGCATTCGGATTATTTCTTTTCGTTATATTTACAGGCGTTATTATTCATTTCTTGCCGCAAATTTGCAGGATATAATAGAACTCAATGTAATACTATCCTCAGTCGCGATATGAGCCAATTTATGCAAGCACAAGGAGTAATGACGAAGGTGTACCAAGTAGGTACTCCGAGTCTGAAGCGACGTAGTGATGGCGGAAATTGGCCATATCCCTTTGGGTTGCGCCTATTTCGCCGTATCGCATTGTTGCTCGTCGTGAGCGATGCCGTGGCTTCAATTTCCTCCTCGCGCCTTGCGCTCCGACAAAATAGTTGGCAACGCGATTTGGGGATGGTATTATATTGAGTTCTATATGGAATCTATTTTAAAAACATTGCAGGAACATACGGTACGAGCGATGCAAGGCCTTCATGAAGATCTTGCAGGTGTGCGCGCTAATCGTCCTAGTCCGTCTCTCGTGGAAGATATTCAGGTTCCCTATATGGATCAGCAGTTTCGCGTAAAACAGCTCGCTGCTATCAGCGTCTTACCTCCCTACGAACTCCAGATAGCTCCATGGGATAAGGGGTCGCTTCCTGCGATCGCAAAAGCAATTGAGTCTGCTCCGATTGGGCTTTCACCATTAATTGATGGGATGATTATTCGTTTAAAATTACCGTCACTCACTTTAGAGCGGAGAGATGAGCTCGCAAAGTTCGCAAAAGCTATGGCGGAAAAAACTAGAATCAAAATACGTTCCATCCGCGATGACGCAAATAAAAAACTTGAGCAAGAATTCAAGGCAAAAACGGTAACGGAAGACGGAAAATTTTCCGGCAAAAAGAAGATTCAGGAACAAACCGATAAGGCGAATAAGGAAATTGATGGCATACTTGAAAAGAAGATAAGAGAAATTAGCGAATAACTATGAGTATTATTTTCCTGATCTTGGGTATTTCGGCGTTGATCCTCATTCATGAGCTTGGGCATTTTATTGCTGCAAAATCATTTGGAATTCTGGTTGAAGAATTTGGTATTGGGTTTCCTCCTCGTCTTATCGGGAAACGTTTTGGAGAAACGACGTATAGCATCAACCTTTTGCCTTTCGGCGGATTTGTAAAAATCTATGGCGAACGGCCGGAATTAGAACAGGGAAGTGTGCCGCCGGAGCGGAGCTTCGCGCGCCTTGCCGTATGGCGGCGGGCGATTATTATCGGAGCTGGGATTGTGATGAATTTTATTATCGGATGGATACTTATCTCAACTGTTTTCTTTTCCGGAATACCAAATGCAGTTGTAGTTACTGGCGTTGCAGAAAATAGTCCCGCCTCTCTAGTTGGGCTCACGGCAGGAGATCGGATTTTAGGTTTTGAAACAACGAGTCTTTTTATTGAATTTGTGGGAGAACATCGCGGCCAAGAAATCGCATTTAGCATTCAGCGATCCGGCGAGGAGATTCCACTCAAAGTTATTCCTCGCTCGGTTGTTCCCGAAGGAGAGGGAGCGCTCGGAGTTTCGCTTGCGGATACGGGTGTAGAGCGCATGCCGTTTTTTGATAGCATAGGGGAGGGATTTATGGCTTCTTTCCGCATCATGAAAGATGTGTTCGGAGCTATTGCTCGTTTTCTTATTAGTCTCTTTTCTGGAACGCCGAGTGGTGAAAACTTCGTTGGTCCGGTAGGGATCTTCCAAGTTGCACAGCAGGGAGCTGATCTGGGGATCGTATATTTTTTCCAATTACTCGCATTAATTTCTTTGAACTTAGCGATCTTAAATCTTTTGCCCATCCCCGCGCTTGATGGCGGAAGGCTTCTCTTTCTTATCGTGGAAGCAGTAAAAGGATCTCCCGTTAATCCGAAGAGGGAACTTACGGCGACTGCAATCGGATTTATTCTGCTTATTCTGGCTATGATCGCGGTTACGGTGCGGGATGTTGTACGTATTTTCTTTTAAGGAAAGTACTTTTGCCCTTTTCTTCTTGAAGTTGTGTTCGGAATGCCGTTCCTGTTAAAATCTTTCCTAGAATGCGCCAATCAAGTTTTTTTTCCAAAACGACAAAACAGCACCCCGAAGATGAGCTCTCCAAGAATGCTCAGCTTTTGATTAGGGGTGGTTTTATAGCTAAGTCTTCGGCGGGCGTTTATTCGCTCTTACCGCTTGGCCTTCGCGTCCTTAATCGGATTAATACTGTTGTTCGTGAAGAAATGGATGCAATTCACGGGCAGGAGCTCTTCATGCCTTCTCTTATTCATAAATCGTATTGGCAGGCTTCTAATCGGTGGGATGTGGATATCGTCTATCGTGCTGGAAAGGAGAATGCTAAGGGAGAATTTGAGGCGGAGTATGGCCTGGGGTGGACTCATGAAGAAGTTATCGCCTCCATCGCGAAGAAATTTATTGAGTCATATAAAGATTTGCCGCGTTCGGTGTATCAAATCCAAACTAAGTTTAGGAGAGAGGCGCGTCCTCAAGCGGGGCTGTTGCGCGGCCGAGAATTTCTCATGAAAGATTTATACAGTTTTCATACATCCCACGAAGATTTGGATCGTTTTTACAAAGAAGCCATGGAGGCGTACACCAAGATTTTTAATCGCTTGAATCTTGAAACGATTATCACAGAGGCGAGCGGGGGAGCATTCACAAAAGAATTCACACATGAGTTCCAAGTTCCTCATACTGCGGGAGAGGATACTATTTATTGTTCACCTCGTTGGGAATACGCAAAAAATAAAGAAGTATATGATCCTTCTCGCGAAAATCAAGATGGTGTTATTGAAAAACGATCCATTGAAGTCGGAAATATTTTTCGGCTCGGTACGCGATTTGCCGAATCGTTTAATCTTTTTTATACGGATCAGAACGGAGAAAAAAAGCCGGTGGTAATGGGTTCGTATGGCATTGGGCCTACGCGCGTTATGGGAACAATAGCGGAAATTTATAATGACGAGAGAGGGCTTGTATGGCCTGAGTCATCCGCGCCGTTCCAAGTTCATTTATTGTTATTACCGGGAAGTAGTGACGAAATTCGTGCTCAAGCGGAGGCATGTTACACAAAATTGCAAAAGAAAAAAATTACTGTATTATATGATGACCGAGACGGCGTGACTGCAGGCGAAAAGTTCGCCGATGCTGATCTTATTGGGATTCCTTATCGTGTACTTATTAGCACAAAAACAGCTCCTGATTTTGAGGTGAAAAAACGCACCGAGAAAGAAGGGAAACGAATGTCTATGGATGCTGTTTTCACGATACTCAAATAAGAAAAAGCTTTGCAGAAGTCGCCGCTCGCAACACTATTATGCGAGCTTTTTCTTTTGTCCGAAAAAATATAGGAATTGATTTAGGTACAAGCAATTTCCTTATCTATCTTGAGAAGCGGGGCATCGTCGTTAACGAACCGATGATTGTCGCCGTGAATACTAAAACAAATAAAATTCTTGACGTTGGCGACGGCGCGCGCAGAATGCTTGGTCGCACGCCCGCTCACGTTGAAATCGTGCGCCCTCTTCATGGTGGCGTTATTTCTGATTTTGAAATGAGTCAAGAAATTATTCGGCATTTCCTAAAAAAGATTTCGGGAGGAAGTGCATTTACCAGTTACCGTAAAGCGGTGGTCGGCGTGCCTTCAAGTCTTACGGAGGTTGAGCGAAAATCGGTTGAGGATGCGGTCATGGGAGCTGGTGTTTTTAAACCCTATCTGATTGACGAGCCGCTTGCAGCAGCACTTGGTGCCCGTCTGCCTGTCCATGAGCCGACAGCGAGTATGATTGTTGATATCGGAGGTGGAACGACGGAAATAGCCATTATCTCAATGGCAGGAACAGTAACGTCAAAGAGTTTACGCATTGCAGGAGATAAATTAAATGACGACATTATGCGTTTCGTCCGAGATGAATTCAAGCTCGCAATTGGCGAGGCGACAGCAGAAGACATTAAGCTTGCGATCGGTTCTGCGCTTCCCATCACCGAAAAACTGGAAATGCATATTCGCGGAAGAGACCTTGCGACCGGTCTTCCAAAAGAGTTAATAATTCGGGATACCCAAGTGCGCGCAGCTATCGTAAAATCATTAAAGGGGATAGTGGACGCGATCCGTGAGGTGTTGGAAACTTCTCCTCCGGAATTGTCAGGAGATATTCTTCGCCAAGGCATTCATCTTTGCGGAGGAGGAAGTCTTCTTCGCGGTATTGATCAGCTTGTAGCCCGTGAACTTTCCGTACGAACCACCGTTGTGGATGACCCTTTGACCTGTGTTGCTCGAGGTACTGGTGTAGCGATTGAGCAGTTGCCGAAATATCTTCATCTGTTTGATAATCCTCAGAATCCTAAAGATATTAAATTATAACCTTTCATGCGCAGATTTCTTTTCATCACTCTCATCTTTGCTTTCAGCGGATTTTTCTTCTTTAGTAATGACGCTCTGTCTAAAAAAGATGCAGTGATGGATTCTGCGATGAGAAGCGCTCAAGTGCCGACACGCTTTTTAGCAAATATTTTTGAAGGTGCGAACAGCGAACAGGTGCGAATACTGGAACAGGAAAATGAAGCATTGCGCGCTCAACTCTTTGTGATTGAACGTGAGGCGCGGCCTATACTTTTTGACGGAAAGAAGGCCGTTATCGCAAAAGTGTATTCAACGTATCCCACAAACAGTCATCACTTAGTTTCCATAAATGCGGGAACTCTAGATGGCGTCACGTCTGGGATGCCGGTGCTTTTTAATGATGCGTTTCTCTTTGGGCGTGTCGTAGATGCATCAGATCATCGCAGTATTGTACAAACCGTCTTTGATCTAGAATGGGAAGTTCCGGCAAAAATTGGCAATGATGGAGTGAATGCTCTTTTTGTAGGAGGACGGGATCCACGGCTTACCCTTATTTTAAAAAACGAGAGCATTACTAAAGGTGATACTGTTTATGTTTCTTCAAAAGATTTTCCTTACGGGCTTATTCTTGGATTAGTTGAGGATGCGCTTTACACTCCTGAATTAACATTTCAAGAGGCGACTGTACGCCTTCCTTATGATGCGGCGTCGGTTACGGAAGTAATGGTGCTTCTTGAATCATGAGTAAGAAAGCGGCCGTATTTTTTCTGGCGCTTATTTTCGTTGTGGGTGCAGCGTTTATTCAAACAAAACATTTCTTTGCGGTGGAGGGAATCGTGCCGAATGCCGTTCTCGCGATACTTATTGCCTACGCGGCTTTTGCCCCCGAAGTCTTGCTCTACACTGCTTCAGCACTTCTGGGAGCCTCACTTATTAGATTTAATATTGGTTTTGATTTTGTCGCGTTTGCTGTATTCATTATTGCGTTTGCTGCTCTATTTACTTTGCCTCGTCTTCCGGGACGCCGTGCTATTAATATGGTGGTTACGGTAATCTTCGCAACACTTGGCGTATATGCTATTTCGGACCCGGGATTTATTCGCGAACATTTTGTTACAGTTCTCTGGGAAATGGTCTATAATAGCGTGGTAAGCTTAGGCGCATATTTGATCCTTCTTTTTGTTGAAACACATGCACCACAAACAATCCGATCTCAATCTGGACGAAGCCATTTTTGACGCAGTATGCGATACCGATAATCGGTATCGGGAATTGCCGGCATCGCGAGGAGCCTTTTTTCTTATCGGAGGAATAGCGGTGCTACTCATTTCAGTCGTGTTCGGTAAGACCATTTTCTTTACTGTCGTGAAGGGCGCGTTTTACGAACAACGTGCCGCTGCTAATGTCGCCCATGAAATTCAGATTCCGGCGTATCGCGCCATCATCGTTGATCGCAACGGAGAAGTTCTCGCGGACAATAAAAGTTCGTTTTCAGTTCTTATTGATACTGCTCGTGTCGCACGTGACGCGGAGTATCGCGTGCGGATAGAGCAAGATCTTACCGCGATGCTTAGTCTTGATCCTGAATTTTTTGTGAGTGCCGTCTCTCAAACTGATTTTGAAGAGAATCAATGGATTGTTATAAAGCGCGGTATTACTAATGAGGAGGCGATTGCTATTAAAGGATTAAACGATGATGCAGTGCGCGTCATTGATGATTCTATTCGTGTGTATCCCTATGGCGCTGCAGCGGCCCATATTGTGGGCTATACCGGTATTGGAGATAAGAATAAAGTTGTTGGAAAAGCAGGATTGGAAGAAACATATGATCTGGAAATTAAGGGGCGAGAAGGCGCCTACGGCGTCTATCAGGACGCACTTGGTACTATTATTGATGAACATTTAGTTCGTGAACCTGAATCTAGCGAATCACTTAAACTCTCCATTGATGCCGAACTTCAAAATTTTTTTCATAATCGTTTGCGATCTGGCCTTGAATCGCTTGGCAGAGATTCAGGAGTTGGCATTGCTCTTGATCCGCGGACAGGCGCCGTTCTTTCTCTTGTAAGCTTACCGAGTTTTGATCCAAACGTTTTTGTCGATCCACTGGAAAGTAAAAGTAGGGCCCCTATTCTTTTAGATGCGCGTCAGCCTCTTTTTAACCGTGCTGTTTCTGGGGCATACAGCCCGGGATCTACTATCAAACCTCTTGTCGCGCTTGCGACGCTAAGGGAAAATATTGCGACTCCAGAAACGCGGGTATATTCCGCGGGCAAACTTGAAATTCCAAACCCTTATTATCCAGACAAACCAAGTTTTTTTCTCGATTGGAAAGCTCATGGATGGGTTGATGTGCGCTCTGCGCTTGCCAAATCAAGTAATATTTATTTTTACAGCGTTGGAGGGGGATTGCCCTCGAGTGTTCCTCGGGGAGAGCTTACGAGCGGCGGTCTTGATTTTCATGGCCTGGGCATTGATCGCTTGAAGCATTATTGGGAACTTATGCGATTCGGGGCATTGACCGGAATTGATATTGCTCACGAAGGCGCCGGATTTTTGCCTGACCCGGAGCTTAAAGAAAAGAGAATGGGTGAACCATGGCGCTTGGGAGATACGTATAATATTTCTATCGGGCAAGGAGATCTTTTAGTAACACCGATGCAGCTTGCCGTTTTCACTGCTTCGCTTGCAAACGGTGGAGTGCTCTATAAGCCGTTCTTAAACAATAACCTTGAGCCGGAAATTGTTGGAGATTATTCATCGTGGACCGATGCCGTAAGAGTTGTGCGCGAAGGAATGCGTGATGCGGTCACAAAACCATATGGGACGGCTCATTTTCTTAATGGCCTGCCGATCTCAGTTTCCGGAAAAACGGGAAGTGCTCAAACTAATAACAATGCAAAAACCAACGCGCTCTTTATTGGTTATGCTCCAGCAGAAAATCCTGAAATTGCAATTCTTATACTCGTGGAAAATGCGCGCGAAGGCAGTTTGAACACGCTTCCAATCGCAAAAGACGTCCTCCAATGGTATTATGATAATCGTTTAAACATTTCAGACGAAGAATAAGGAGTATTATGGAAAACCAAGAATTATCCGAGCTGCGGCAAGATTTAATTTCAGGCGATTGGATTGTTGTTGCTCCTAAGCGGGGGAATCGGCCGCACGAATTGGAGACAAAAAAATCCAGAAAGCGTGCTCCAAAATCAACGTGTCCTTTTGAGCATAAACAACTTGAAACAGTAAAGCCGATTTTGAGGATTGGAGATGAGCGTGATTGGAACGTTATTATTATTCCGAATAAATTTCCGGCTTTTACCCATCATGGCGTTTGTCCGGTTATCCACGAGAAAGGCCCTTTTTTAGTGACGGAAGGCATTGGACATCACGATATCGTAGTAATGCGCGATCATGATACTGACTTTGCTTCGGTGCCACTAGAAGAAGCAGTGGGAGTCTTCCAGGCTTTTAGAGGACGCTATCAGACAATGCTGCAAGAAGAGTGTATTTCATATGTTTCAATGTTTCATAATTGGGGAGCGAGCGCGGGAGCATCGCTGTATCATCCACATTTTCAAATTATCAGTATCCCGGTTATTCCTCCGGATATCCGGCATTCCCTTGTCGGATCGCATGAGTATTTTAAAAATCACGGGCAATGCGTACACTGTGCACTTGTGGAATGGGAGCTTAAAGAAGGGAAGCGTATTATTGTTGAAAACGAACATGCTATCGCGATAACGCCGTTTACCTCGCGCACTAATTTTGAAATTAGAGTATTTCCAAAACGGCACTTGCCTTATTTTGAAGATACTCCGCCGGGTGAGATCGCGAGCGTTGTTCAAGTTCTCCATCAAGCGCTTGGGCTTATGAGAAAAACGTTAAATGATCCGGATTATAATTTTTTCATTCATACTTCTCCTGTGAAAGACAAGGAGAAGTATGAGCATTATCATTGGCATATTGAAATTGTTCCCAAGACAAATATTGACGCGGGATTTGAACTCGGCACAGGCATTGATATTATTTCGGTAAATCCCGATGATGCAGCGAACATGTTTAAACAGAATCGTGTGTAACATGGGGCAAGAATTTATTACCGTACTTATCGCAATGACGCCAACGTTGGAAGCTCATGGAGCCATTACGACCGCGATCGGCGTTTTCCACTTCTCCGCAGTAAAAGCATTTTTACTTGCTATACTGGGAACAGTTGCGATAACTCCGCTCCTCCTCATATTCTGGAATCATTTCGTTTCGTTTTTGATGCGACGCATCTATCTTTGTAATCGTTTTTTTACCTGGCTTTTCAGTTATACGCAAAGGAAGCACGGAAAGCATTTTGCGAAATATGAGATCCAGGAAGGAGTGGAAACGCTTGAAACAAAAAAAATAGATTTCTGGAAGGCAGTTGCTCTTTATGTTTTTGTCGCAGTGCCAGGGCCCTTGACCGGAGTATGGGGAGGGACAGTCGCTGCGTTTGTATTCGGAGTTCCATTTAAGCATTCCTTTGTCGCGCTTGTGTTGGGGGCAGTAACTGTTGCACTTATTGATGTTTTTATTATTTCAGGATTTTTTCAATTTATTTCCTAACCCGCTATGACTAAATTAATCGTTGCAAATTGGAAGTTGAATCCCCAGACTCTTAAAGAGGTTACTCTTCTTGCTAAAGTTTCTGATGAGGAGAATGTTGTCGTTGCTCCGCCTTTTCCCTTTCTTAGCGCTGTAAAATCAGTTTTAACGAAAGCAAAATTAGGATCTCAGGATGTTTTTTGGGAAGATAGAGGGGCGTTTACGGGCTCTGTTTCGGCGTCACAACTTACCGAGATGGGAGTTCAATATGGTATCGTGGGACATTCTGAACGAAGAGTTCATTTCGGAGAAACCGACGAAATGGTAGGTAAGAAAACTATGAGCTTGCTCCGCAACGGCATTATGCCCGTGGTCTGTGTCGGAGAGTCTCATGGAGAAAAAGAAGCCGGAAAACGAAAGGAGGTAATTGAACGCGAACTCCGTGCCGTGTTCCAGTGCCTCGGTCCTGCGCCTCGCGAATTCATCGTTGCCTATGAGCCAATTTGGGCTATCGGAACGGGCATTGCTGATGATCCAAAGAGTATTGAAGAGGCTGCGACAATAATTCGGAGTCTCACGCAAGCGCTTCATCCGGGGAGCACAATCTCGGTGCTCTATGGGGGGTCGGTTACGAGCGGGAATGCAGAGGAATTTCTTGGGCTTCACGGAATAGATGGAGCGTTAGTGGGGGGCGCAAGTTTACATGAATCGGAAATTACAAAAATAATCGCTATTGCAAAAAACTATGCTTAATGTCTCTGAAACAATTAGATCAAAAAATTTCTTTTGGGTGACGCTGAACCTTATTCTTCTTGCGGCAGCTATTATTATTTGGAAAATACTTATCTTCGGACTTCCTGTCTTTCCGGATCAACACACGATTACGGTTTCGGCAGAAGGGAAGACGGTTGTATCTCCCGACATTGCCTCTCTTTCATTTTCCGTTGTAACGGAAGGAATGGACCCTAAAAAAATCCAGACCGAAAACACGCAAAAAATGAACGATGCTATAGCGTTCATAAAAGCAGAAGGTATTGAAGCAAAAGATATTAAGACAGAGAACTATAATCTCTATCCCAAATACGATTATTTGAGAGAATCAATACAATATCCAGGCGGAACGCAGGTGCTCTCTGGATATCGCGTTATGCAAACGGTGCGGGTGAAGATTAGAGATTTTGAAAAGGTTCCTACGATTCTTGGTGCATTGCCGGGAAAGGGGATTAATCAAATTGATAATCTTTCCTTTGATGTTGAAGATCCGGATACATTCTTAAATGTTGCTCGAGAGGAAGCTTTTGAAAAAGCGCGCGCTAAAGCGCAGGCGATGGCAAAGGCAAATGGTGTTCGTATTAAGAGGGTAGTTACGTTCTCTGAAGGATCGGGAGGATACCCGATGTACTTTAAGACTGAGGCGGCGTATGGCATGGGGGGATCTGATGCTGCTTCAGTTCCGTCTCCTACGATTGAGCCGGGAAGCCAAGATGTGACGGTAAACGTGACGGTAACATACGAAGTTCGGTAGTGGCGCTTGACTTTTTCCTCATTTTGCGCTAGTCTTTTAGATAGGAATGGGTGTGAGTGTTCCCTAGCTGTTAAACCGTTAAGGAATGCCCCTCAAGCTATTTGTAGCTAAAACCCCGCGCAAGCGGGGTTTTAGTTTGAGTTGCGTTACGCTACACTGAACGGGTATTCGTACAAGATCAGGTCTTCCCGTGGGTCACATGCGAGCACTCATTCAATACAAATAGCAATGGAGGTCACCGTGTGTGACCCACAGGGGGACTCAAGGATATGCATCAATTTCTTTCATTTCGGTGTCGCTCCGCCTCGTAGCCGTGCTGGTTTTTTGAGATGGGTTCACTATTATGGAAATTTTTGAGAACGTCTTATTGTCTCGTTATAGCAACTACCGTATCGGCGGACCAGCGCTTTATTTTACTGAACCAAAAACAAAAGAAGATATAGTCGGCGCGATTAGCTGGGCGAAGTATAAAAAGATTCCTCTTTTTGTGCTCGGTGGGGGAACAAATATTATTTTCAGGGATAAAGGGTTCCCTGGGCTCGTTGTTCGGCCGATGTTGCAGCAGATTTCTATACGTGACACGACGGCGATTGCAGGAAGCGGAGTACTTATGCACGACTTGCTTAGTCGCGTAGCAAGTCACAGTCTTTCGGGACTGGAATGGGCTGGCGGACTTCCAGGTATGCTAGGGGGTGCTATTCGGGGGAATGCCGGAGCATTCGGCGGAGAAATAAAAGATGTAGTGGAAGAAGTAACGAGTCTCGCGTTCTACGGAGAACATCCGGAGATTATTGTGCGCAAAAATGCGGTATGCGAGTTTGGATACCGCACAAGTGTTTTTAAAAAAGCAGCTGATAAGGAAATTATTCTGTCAGCGGTATTACATCTCACACGCGGTAACCCTCATAGCATACGGGAGAGCGTGCATGAGAAGATACGTTTTCGGCACGATCGGCATCCGATGGATTATCCGAATATCGGAAGTATCTTTAAAAATATTCCAGTCGCGAGTGTTTCAGAGCAGGTTCAAAAGAAATTTGAATTTGCGCTTAAAACAGATCCGTTTCCCGTTATTCCTGCCGCAGTTGTGATTGCCGCGCTAGGATTTCGGGGAGCTCGAAAAGGAGGAGCGATAGTTTCGCGGAAGCATCCAAATTTTATCGTTAACGCGAAAAACGCTGCCGCTTCTGATGTTCGGGAATTGATCGAACTTATTAAAGCAAAGACACTTAAAGAATTTGGCATATCACTCGAAGAAGAAGTATTATATGTCTAATATGAAAATCTTAATTAAAGCCACAAATTTTGAGCTTACGCCTGCGCTTCGGGAATTCGTAGAAGAAAAGATAGGTCAGCTTGCTAAACTGCTCTCCCGCTGGGATCACGAAGGCGGAATAGAAATCCAGGTAGAGGTGGGTAAAACGACTCATCACCACAATAAAGGAGATGTATTCCGGGCGGAGGCAAATCTGCATCTTCCGAACGCTATGCTTCGGGCGGAAGATACAAACGAGACGATCTATAGCGCTATTGATAAAGTGCGTGATAAACTCAAGCGCGAATTGGAGCGCTATAAGGAGAAGAACAGTTAATGTTGTAAACGTCTTTTTTTGTCTTTCTGCATTGAATTAATGTAGGGTCCCTCTTTTTCTTTTAGTATTCCTTATTATGCTTTCAAAAATCATACAATTGTTTTCTGCAGATTCTTCGCACCACAAAACCGTGGAGCAAATTAATGCACTTGAAGAGGGTGTGGTATCGCTCTCCGATGACGCTCTGCGTGCGAAGAGTAAGGAGCTCCAAACTAAAGCGCGATCCTATACTTCGTGGGAAGAACAAAGTGCTTATCTTGAGCAGATTCTTCCTGAAGCGTTTGCACTCGTTCGTGAGGCGGCAAAACGCACATTACATCAACGGCATTTTGATGCCCAGCTTTTAGGCGGTATTGCTCTCCACAAGGGGCAGATTGCTGAAATGCGTACGGGAGAAGGAAAGACACTCGCTGCGACGCTCGCCGTATATTTAAATGCTTTAGCTGGGCATGGCGTGCATGTCGTGACCGTAAATGAATATTTGGCAAAACGCGACGCGACATGGATGGGACAAATCTATGCCTTTTTAGGTCTTACGACTTCTTGTCTTGTACATGAAGGAGCGCGGCAATATGATCCTCATTTTAAAAAAGGGGAATCTGACAGTTTCCGAGAGGGCGGGGCGATTGATGAGGTGCGTGATCGTACCGGAAGTTTTATGGTGCACGACGAATATCTTCGTCCTATTTCACGAAAAGATGCTTATGCTACGGACATTACGTATGGAACCAATCACGAATTTGGGTTTGATTATCTTCGCGATAATTTGGCGTATCGGAAAGAAGACCAAGTGCAGGGCGCACATCACTATGCCGTTATTGACGAAGTTGATTCAATTTTAATTGACGAAGCAAGAACTCCACTTATTATTGCCGCACCGGATGCGGCTTCCAGCGATGCCTATAAAGCGTTCGCCCGTGTCGTCTCACGTCTCAAGCGAGACGAGGACTATATTGTTGATGAAAAACTACGGAGCGTTGATATTATAGAGGCGGGTATTGATAGTGTAGAAAAGGTGCTTAATATCTCAAATCTCTACAGCCCTGAAAATTTGCGGATGACGCATTATCTGCAGGAAAGTTTAAAAGCGAAAGAACTTTTTTTAAACGATCGAGACTATGTTGTAAAAGACGGCCAGATTATCATTGTGGATCAATTTACCGGACGTCTTATGAAGGGTCGTAGGTATTCCGGCGGACTGCACCAGGCGATTGAGGCAAAGGAGGGAGTGCATGTCCGTGAGGAGTCTCGTACGTATGCTTCTATTTCTATTCAAAATTATTTTCGTCTGTATCGGAAAATTTCCGGCATGACGGGAACTGCTCAAACATCCGCGGAAGAATTTGATAAAGTATACAGTCTAAAAGTAGTGACTATTCCGACTCATAAAGCGCCACAGCGCGCTGATGAACAGGATTTGGTATATAAGACAGTGGAGGGAAAATATCAGGCGATTGTTCGCGATATTAAAGCACGGCACGAGAAAGGCCAACCGATTCTCATTGGAACTGTTTCTATAGAAAAAAATGAAGAACTTGCGCGTCATTTGCGGAATGCCGGTTTAAAGCACGAAGTGTTGAATGCGAAAAATAACGAACACGAAGGAGGAACGATTGCGCAGGCAGGCAGGCCGGGAGCGATTACAGTTGCAACCAACATGGCAGGGCGTGGTGTTGATATTATTTTGGGCGGCAATCCAAGTACTCCCGAAGCTGCACAAAAAGTAAAAGAAGCGGGCGGTTTGCACGTTGTGGGTACTGAGCGGCATGAATCGCGCCGTATTGATAATCAGTTGCGCGGACGCGCCGGCAGGCAAGGGGATCCGGGATCATCCCAATTTTTCCTTTCTTTGCAGGATGACTTGATGCGTATTTTTGGAGGAGATCGTGTAAGCGGCATTATGGATCGCTTTAATATTCCCGAAGATCAGCCAATTCAGGCGAAACTTGTAACGCGATCAATTTCTCAAGCGCAGTCAAAGGTGGAGGGTATGCATTTTGATTCCCGCAAACATTTGCTGGAATATGATGATGTTTTGAATAAACAGCGCCTCAGTATCTATAAAAAACGGCAAGAACTTTTGGATTCCGGATCGCATCCGCAGATGCTCTCAGTGCTTGATATGTTCTGGATGAGTCATTTAGAAAACATGGAAGAACTCCAGGATGGAGTTGGTTTGCGCGCCTATGGCCAGCATGATCCGCTCGTGGAGTATCGCAAAGAAGGGCACGTAATGTTTCAGGCCATGCTTCGCGAATTTGAAAAGTGGATAGAAGAAAATAAAGATAAGCTTGAAGTAGCTTCTAGTTCGCAACAGACAGTACACATGCATGCGCCTGCAGTAAATGGTCCGTCATCCGGCGTAGACGACTCTAATGTTGGCCGCAACGATCCCTGCCCATGCGGAAGCGGTAAGAAATACAAGAAGTGTCATGGAAAGTAAAAACTTTGTAATTCGCGAGGCAAAGAAAAAAGATTTTGATATATTGTACGCCCTTGGGGAAGCGACGCCTGAATTTTCTATTAGTAGTAATGATGTGTTTATGGATCCGGCAGAATTTATGTCCGTACTCGAACATGAAGATAGTGTATTTCTTGTCGCGGAGTCGGGTGAAAAGATTGCTGGTTTTATCTATGCAAGCATAGGAGAAAATAAATATCTTCAGAAAAGGTCGGCATATATCGTTTATATTGTTACTGTTCCAATATTCAGGAAAAACGGAGTAGCCCAGCTTTTATATGATGCGTGCGTAGTAGAGCTTAAGAAACGAGGGATACATAATCTTTATAGTTGGGCGAATAACGAAGGTGATCGTAGTATTGTCGCTTTTTTCAAAAAACAGGGTTTTACCGAAGGTCATAATTATTTGTGGATGGATAAAAAACTATAACCATTATGAATGGGGATCGGCGAGAGGCAATGCTTAGAGTTAAGGAAGAAATTTTAAACTTCAAAGATTCTCCGCTTTATGCAGAGCGAGTTAAAAATAATGTTTTCCCTGTGATTGGCGAGGGGAGTCATACCGCGACCATTATGTTTATCGGAGAGGCGCCGGGGAAAAATGAAGCGGCAACGGGGCGGCCATTTTGTGGTGCTTCAGGGAAAGTTCTAGACGAACTTCTTGCTTCAATAAATATTGATCGGAAGAATGTCTATATTACGAACATTGTAAAAGATCGTCCTCCGATGAATCGGGATCCATTGCCATCGGAGATAGAAATGTATGCACCGTTTTTAGATCGGCAGATTGCGATCATTCAGCCGAAAGTTGTTGCGACTTTGGGCAGATTCTCTATGCGCTATATTATGGAAAAATTCGGGCTTGGCAACGAACTACAACCAATCAGTGCAATCCACGGGCGCGTCTTTGAAACAGATGCTCCCTACGGAAAAATGCGCATTGTTCCGCTCTATCATCCCGCGGTTGCCTTGTATGGCGAATCCCGAGAAACACTCAAGAAAGATTTTGAGGTACTAAAGCAGTTTAAATAAAGGTTATCTACAAAAACAAATCCCTCCATAAGCTCCGGCGTTGGTGCTACAAGTTAGTTCATCCAGAGCACGATCATTAGATGTTGGTGGGTTAGGATCTACAAATTCAAACGCAAACGCGCATGAATTTACATGATTCGAGCAAAGCGTATTACAACTCGTGCCTTGAGGTATCCCGACAACAAAATTTCCTTTTGTTAGTGTACCTCCGTAATTATTTGGTTGTTTAAACTCTCCTCTAATATTTTTAACCCAGAGATTACTCCAAAGTGTTGATTGACTACCTAGGTCTAGAGTATCGGTAATGGTTGGGACAACTCCTGTATCAAATGTTGCGGCGGAAACTCTCCCAATAGCACTACGGAGTGATCGGGAAATTTGGCCCTGTGGATTTTGTGTATTACTATCCATCGTGAGCGCAATCTCCACTATGTCTTTTGCCGGTGCTCCTGCTCCTGGAGAAAACGTGAAACCAAGATTTGAAACAGTGACTTTATTTGTCGTGATCGCATCTAAGGGAACTGAGTCTTTACATTTATATTCGTTGGGGATTATTTGTCCGCCTTGCGTGACACGAATTTCATTTACTCCGGCATTATTTACAAGAGTGATGCATGTTGGATCTTGAGTATCATCTGGCATGCGGAGTTTAAGATAGCTTAGCTCCACGGTTCCGGTTTCAGAATTATCTCCTGCACCAACTCCTGCAATATTACTTGATTCGCGAACTAAGCGTTGTATGGTTTGGAGAGAAAAATTAAGCTGATTAGTAAGTTCGCTTGCCGCGACTTCATGCACTTGGATGCGCGCAGTGGATGCCAAGATTCCGAGAAAGAGCGTCGCGGTAATCGCGAGTACTCCCATATAAATTAAAAGTTCAACAAGCGAAAATCCATTTCGTTTCATGGTTTCAGTATATCATACGCACTCGTGTGCATAACTTTGTTACACCGCGTTATGATCGCGAAAGAAAATCCCAAGCGTCTTCGCTATAATTTGCACATCAAGGGAGAGAGATTGCTCTTCTAAATATCCGCTGTCATATTCCAATTCTTTTAAAAACGGAAGACTGGATGCACCGTTTATTTGAGAGAGTCCGGTTACACCCGCTTTCGCGAGCATGAGATGTTTGTAGGGGTGGGGGTAATGGATAATCTCTTCTACTTCATGAGGCCGGGGGCCGACAAGCGAAAGATCTCCCTTTAAAACATTTAAGAGTTGGGGAAATTCATCAAAACGGAATTTGCGGATAATGCGTCCGACACGGGTCACGCGTGGGTCATGGCGCATTTTAAAGAATGGACCATCAATGCGTTCATTTAAATGAGTGAGCTCGGTCTTCATCGCGTGAGCACCGTCTATCATGGAACGAAATTTATATACGTTAATGAGCTTTCCCCGACTAACCCGTGGGAGCGTGACAAGGACTGAACCTTTACTTTCAAGTTTAATAGCCACGGCAATAATAGGCGCGATGGGCGCTATAAGTGCGAGCCCGGCTAAAGCGCCTACGATATCAACTCCTCGCTTTGCGGCAGAATAGAGCATTGTATTAGACCTGTCCTGAAATAATTTTTCCGTCCAAATATCCATATTTCGGCTACGGCTTGTGGAAAAAGCCTCGGAATAGCCTCTGGCTATTCCTGTATTTTTTCCACTTCGCCTCGCCTAGAAATCTGAATATTTTCATCAGAATCTTATTTCAGGACAAGTCTATTGTATTATAAAGGGAAGCGGCATGAGAAACCATAAGCCCATACGCGTGGCGATCGTCCACGACTATTTAAATCAAGCAGGCGGAGCAGAACGCGTGCTTGATGTTTTTATTTCACTCTTCCCTCAAGCGGATATTTATACGTTGTTTTATGATCGTGAAAAATTTGGGGATAGATATCACGATCGCGTGCGAGGAACCTCGTTTATTAATTATCCCATTATTGCGCGCAACCATCGGCTGTTTATTCCGTTTATGCCACACGCCGCAGAGAGTATTGATTTGGGAAATCAATATGATGTCGTGATATCCGCGACATCTGGCTACGCGAAGGGGATCCGGCATAATCCGAACACCTATCATCTTTCCTATTGCTATACACCGCTTCGCTACGCATGGGAATTGGATAGTTATTTCTCAAACCCAATATTTAAAAGCGTGTTTCGTCCGGCGTTTGCGTATTTAAGAAATTGGGATTTCGCTGCGGGACAAAAGCCGGACAAAATTATTACTATTTCGCGTTTCATCGCAGATAAAATAGAGCGGTACTATGGCAGGGAAGCGAAGATTGTGTACCCGCCGCTCGCAGATGAAAAATTTTTCTTTGACCCCTCTATTCCTGTCAGCAAATATTATCTTGCTGTGGGAAGATTCATGCACTATAAAAAGTTTGACCTTCTGGTCCGAACATTCCGCTCTTTGCCGTATACGCTAAAAATTGTAGGGTCAGGTCCCGAAGATAACGCGCTCCGTTCTCTTGCAGGGAAAGCAAAGAATATTCAATTTCTAGGAAACATTACCGATAACGAATTGCGACATGTATATGCAGGAGCGAAGGCGTTTATTTTTCCCCAAGCGGAAGATTTTGGTCTTGTTGCTGCAGAAGCTCAAGCATGTGGAACGCCGATTATTGCGTATCGGGAAGGAGGAGCTTTAGAAATAGTGGATCGGGAGAGCGGCGTATTTTTCGACCGGCAGGATCCTGCATCAGTATCTCACGCGGTTTTACGCATGGAGCGAGCCGGTTTTGACCGAAAAGCAATTAGTGCAAAAAGTGCCCGATTTTCAACTGCCCGCTTTACTTCTAGCTTTATGAAAATCCTCCCTAAGCGGTTTGGAGGAGGGGCATGAATTGGGGCCTTTTCGGTAGTTGACCGATTGAGACTCGCGTAGTATACTTCTCCCTACATTTTGTTAGTTTATTTTTATGGTAAACGAAATCACAAATTCAACATCTTCTGCCGTTCCCGAGCATATTGAGATTGATCCGATACTGGATGAAATGCTCAAAGCCGGCGTGCTTTACGGAAGAAGTAAATCTAAGACTCATCCCAAGATGATTCCTTACGTCCATGCGACGAGAAACGGCATGGCGATTCTTGATGTTGAAAAAACTCCGGAGATGATTAAGTCTGCCGGTGCTGCGATAAAAGCGGTTTGTGAAAAAAAAGGTTTGGTCCTTTTTGTAGGAACTACGCCTCCTGCAAAGTTAGCAGTAAAGACGTTGGCTGAAAAAACGGGGTATCCGTATATTACTGTGCGATGGTTGGGCGGAATTCTTACTAATTTCAAAACGCTCAGCAAACGGTTGGATTATTATGAAAAACTGAAATCGGATAAAGCGTCTGGCCGTCTTGAAAAATACACCAAGAAAGAGCGTCTTGATTTTACTAAAGAAATTGAACGCCTCGCCCATCTCTTCGGAGGACTTGAACAGTTAAAGCGAGTACCTGATCTCATGGTTGTCGCCGGCGTATCTGATCATATGATCGCCGTCAAAGAGGCAAAGAAGATACGCATTCCGGTTGTAGGGATTCTTTCTAGTAATGTAGATCCGGCTCTCGTAGAATATCCTATCGTTGCGAATGATCGGTCAGCATCAAGTATTCAATGGGTTATGGAACGGTTAGAACAGTATGTCGAAGAAGGAAAGCGTAGTGCCGTGGTAAGTGCGCCAGAAAAACCGGAAAGTCGGAAGCAAGATAAAAAATAATTTTTACAAAGCAATGGTAAATGATGTTCAGCGTTTGCGCGAAACAACGGGCGCCGGTATCATGGAGTGCAAACGGGCACTCGTTGATGCAGGGGGCGACTTTGAAAAAGCAAAAGCAATTTTAAAAGAAAAAGGATTAAAACGGGCAAGCTCTAAGGCTGAGCGTGCGACCGGAGCTGGCTGGCTGGAATCATATATCCATAATGGGCGCGTTGGCGTGCTACTCGAGATTCGCGCGGAAACGGATTTCGTTTTAAAATCTGAACCGTTTCGCAATCTCGCAAAAGAGATCGTGATGCAGATCACCGCTATGGCACCCGAATCTGTTGAAGCGCTTCTCGCTCAGCCGTATGTTAAAGACGATAAGCTTACGATAGGTGATCTTGTTCAGGACACGATTGCGAAGATAGGGGAGAATATTCAAGTAACTCGATTCTCTCGCTACGAAGTTTAATAATTCACATTGTCCAACGTATATGTTCTTTGATATACTCATTTCAGTTATGTACGATTTCATTCTTCAAACTAGTCTTTTTGTAAGTCTTGGCGTTGTGATATATCTTTTGGCACGAGCTATGCCTCGTGTTGAGGAGGGTGCAGTGATTCCTCATGCGCCAGGATTTTTTGATCGATCACTCCAAAGACTGCCGCTCAAAAAAATTGATGCATGGCTTAATTCTTCTTCCGTAAAGATGCTCCGCAAAGCGCGTATCTTCGTGATGCGTTTTGATAACTTCGTTGAAAATCGCCTTTCTCACTTAAAAGAAACGAATGATCGTGCGGAAGAGAAGCGCGAATCTATTGCAAATCTTCTTGAACACGTTAAAGACGAAGGAAATTCTGAGACGAAGCAATAACCTTCACTTTTTAGTTTGACCGTGGTATTTTTCTGATACCGATTGGGCAGGTACCGAAGTGGTCAAACGGGACTGGCTGTAGACCAGTTGGCTTATGCCTTCGGGGGTTCGAATCCCTCCCTGCCCACACATAACACAGTTTGTTGCCACATTGGCACATTTCGCAGTCATCTCAAATACATTCATCTATAGTCGTCCTAAAGAGACTTCTTAATTACACTCCTATGTCGGACCATGATAAAGCTCAGCTATTGACGACCTATATTCACAATACATACCCAGAGACTCCTTGGACTTATGAGACGTCATTGAGTGTAATTATCAAAGCAAAGGAGTTCTTTAACTATCTAGATACAGGATCAGGCGTGGGAATAAACATCATCGGGGATACAATCCTGGTGGAAGGAAGGGATATAACTGGTACTCTAGGCGCAAAGACTACTTACGGTCCTAACAGCCCCATTGGAGATGTATCGAATTCTTACAACGGTGGAAGTGGTACGCTCGGAAATGCGCTAGTTATTGCTGTCGTGACTACAGTACTGGCTTTCATAGGTAGATATGCTTGGCAAAAGTATAAGGATCGTCGAAAACAGCATCCACCGATATCTCCACTGTGAAGAAATGTTCGCGCCGGGAACACTGCTTCGTGTTCTCGGTATTTTTATTTCTTCTTCTGTCGAAGAAGGGCAATGACAAGGTCTATGAGCTGATGGGCCTGGTCTCGCGCAAATTCCTCTGAAATCTCCTCCTTAAACTCCTTCTTCCATATCTCCTGAAACTCCCTGATGTCGCGTGGCAATATTTCCATGACGTTCACAATGCCTCACATTAGAGACTCTGTCTAGAAGGCATTGGAGAGCCAGATATTTGACACACACTAGGAAGAAGTGGAATATAGGAAGTATGGAGTACGAAGGCTAGTTCATTCCACCCGTCATGGTTCGGAAGGGGGGGGCACGCCACCTCGGGTCCGCAGGTGTTGCAACTGTGGCGAGCTCGCGCTCGCCTCGCGTTCCCGCTGTGTGGCTCCTAATTCTCTCCAACCATGACGGGTCTTCCTCTCAGCTTTGAGCTGACTAACGGAAGAGGCTCCGATCCGCACTCGACTCGACGTTTTCGAACGTCGGGTCTCTTTTTTTCGTGAATCGGGGAGGTTAGTATTCATTTGTTACGAAGCTTGTTTCAGTGCATCCGGTGCAAACTCTTCCACAACGGCACGAAGTGATGTCATTGACGAGTCACTGATCTCCGTGATGAAAGGGGTTCGAACATCGTACCTCCCTGCCTACAAATTATAAAACCCTACAGATTTAGAAAATAAAAAAGTCCCCATGTAAGAAATCGCATGGGGACTTTATGGCCTCTCGCTTCCTGACTCCAATTCCTGTATGAGAATTTCCAAAATTCTCTTCGCGTGATCAAGTTCTTGTCCGATATCAGATTCCGATCTCGTATTTCCAGAAAAACTTTCAAGCGATCCGCCCTGAAGATGAATGATGAGCATCTGGGCTTGAGGCTCTGTCATGAGTTGTTTTCGTAGAGCGGCTTTCACGAGTATACGTATCGTGCTGATGTCATGATCCACGATGCGAGTCTCCGTTTTGTGGGTTTTGGGAACGACGGGGGAATCCCGTCTTACTACTTGATATATAGCTAAAAAAAGAGATAAAATCAATGCCTTGTGCCTTGCTCAGGTTATGGCTTTTACCTATACTGACATAACCCGTTTATAACATATGCCGGCGTAGCTCAGTGGTAGAGCAACTGTTTTGTAAACAGTAGGTCGGGGGTTCGAATCCCTTCGCCGGCTCCGGACGGGTTATATGGCTTTTTGCCGACGTAGCTCCCTCCTTCGTCCGGCTCTGCCGGACTGCGGACGGGCAAGCAGCGGTCCGCCTCGCCAACATTATGCCGACGTAGCTCAGCGGTAGAGCAACTCCATGGTAAGGAGTAGGTCGTGAGTTCAATTCTCACC
>JBBTRX010000001.1:0-65943 GCA_038064975.1 Patescibacteria group bacterium | reverse complement strand
TACGTCGGGAACAGGAGTCAATCCGTCCTCGAAGAGGACGGTGCCGGAGAGTTGGAAGCGGGAGTGGACAAAAACATCCGACGATCCATTTGTATCGTTTGGAACGAGATTGAAAGCTTCACTAATAAATGCTACATATCTGCTGTCAGCGGAAATTGAGGAAGAATAAGAAGCATTATTTCCCTGATTCCCATTAGAATCTACGCTTACACGTGTTGTCCCTCCCGTCTGGCGATCGTGAACGAAGACATCCAACTTTCCATTCGTGTCATTCGAGATGAGATTGGAAGTATTACTCGTAAACGCAACATACCTGCCGTCTGCTGACATAGAAGGAAAATTAGAAAAAGAATTCCCCTGATTCCCATTGGAATCTATGCTTACACGTGTTGTTCCTCCTGTCTCACGATTATGAACGAAGGTATCTGTAGCTCCATTTGTATCGTTAGGAACAAGATTAGAAGCGCTACTACTAAACGCAACATATTTGCCATTTGCAGAAATGGAAGATGATGAAGAAGAAGAACTATTATTCCCCTGATTTCCATTAGAATCAATACTTAAACGAGTCGTCTCGCCAGTCTGGCAATCATGAACAAAAACATCCCCCAATCCATTCGTATCATTCGGAACGAGGTTGGAAGCAGAGCTTTGAAAGGCGATATATCTTCCGTCTGCTGAAATAGAGGTCTTACCAAAGGAATGCCCATTTGCTTCATTTCCTTGAGAATCAACGCTCACGCGGGTCGTCTCTCCCGTCTGTTGGTCGTGGAGGAAGACATCCCACTTTCCATTCGTATCACCTGGAACAAGATTGGAGGCGCTGCTCCAAAACGCAACATACCTGCCATCTCCAGAGATAGAGGGTTCTTCAGAACTGCTATTCCCCTGACTTCCATTAGAACTAACGCTCACACGAGTCGTCTTTTCTGTCTGTTGGTCGTGAACGAAAATATCTACAGCTAAATTCGTATCACCTGGAACAAGATTGATGTCATAACTTCCAAATACGACATACCTACCATCTGCAGAGATGGAAGGATTTTCAGAAATATCAACACCCTGAATTCCCAAACCTTGATTTCCTTGAGAATCAACGCTTACACGAGTCGTCTTCCCCGTCTGTTGGTCGTTAACAAAAATATCCATATCGAAATTCGTATCACCTGGAACAAGATTGGTTGCGATACTCTCAAACGCAACATACCTACCATCTGCAGAGATGGAGGGCAGAGAAGAATGCCAATCCGCCTCAATTCCATTCGAATCAACACTCACTCGAGTCGTTGTCTGTGAAAAAACGTTAAGCCCCAAGAAAAGAACTACGAGAAGAGAGATGAAGACCTTCACGGAGAAACTCCTTAAAAGTTCCGGCTACACACGCGATGCGCGTTAGGTCGAAAGATCTAACTGAAAGTGCATCTATTCCTTTGTGAAAGGACTGCTGGGTATTTTATACGAGAAGCGCCTATGGAATCAACCTAGCAAACAAAGTAGGCGATGAATAATTAGATATTGGTTTAAAACCTTGCTTCAAATGCACGCGCCGTTCTACCTGATCTCCCTGTTGCCTTTACACTCTCACCCAGAACAATAGAAAGCTTATATGTCGCTCCATTTAAGAATAAAGGAGGAAAGCCCCCATTTGTATCAGGCTCTTGATTTCCTATTTGATCGCAGAATTCCTTGATATCTTCTGGCCATCCAGTCGGTTTAACATCGTTAATGCAACGATTAGCGTAGAAAAGACCTCGCTCTACCGCGGCATCAGCCGCATAAATAGCGGACGCAGAGTCAATTGAGCGCGTCACTTGGCTTAATTGATTTACCACAAGAAGGCCAGCGATGACGGTAACACTCAAAAACACGGCGGAAATCACTAGAACAGAAAAAAGCATCACCTGTCCTTTTTGTGAATTTTTGATTTCTCTTCCTAATTTCTTATTATGATTCATAATTACTCATACTCTCTACTTTCAATTATTTACAATCATTCGTCGTTAATTTCCTTTATTTATATCATTAATACCGTTAGTATATTAGCATTGATATATTTTAATTATTTATTGTTAGTTATCATTCATTATTTATTATAACATGACTAAGGAAGACGCAAAAAAACGCATAGCAAAACTTCGCGATGCGCTGAATAATTATCGCTACGCATATCACGTTTTAGACCAATCTCCGGTTTCGGACGCGGTAAGCGATTCCCTGAAGAGGGAACTTTTTGAGTTGGAAATCCAATATCCCGATTTGGTAACGCCAGATTCTCCGACTCAGCGTGTGGGAGGTGAGCCGCTTAAGGCATTTAAAAAAGTAACGCACGCGAAAAGAATGCTTTCGCTCAATGATTCATTTTCGGAAGATGACGTGGAAGAATGGCTCACGCGTATTAATAATTATTTTGATAGCCAAGGAGTTTTGTACAATAAGCTTTCTTTTTATTGCGATCCCAAAATGGACGGCCTGGCGGTTGAGCTTAGGTACGAGAATGGAATATTTGTGGAAGGGTCTACGCGAGGGGATGGCACAGTAGGTGAAGATATTACCGAAAACTTAAAAACGATTGAAGCGATTCCGCTTCGCCTTGAAAAAGGTGCGCCGGATAAATGTATTGCCCGGGGAGAAGTTTTTCTTCTGAAAAAAGAATTTGATCGGATTAATAAGGAGCAAGTTGGAAAGGCGGAAAAACCATATGCTAATCCGCGCAACGTCGCTGCTGGATCACTCCGGCAGTTGGATCCGAAAATAACAGCAGGACGGAAACTTAATTTTTTCGCGTACGGTATTGTAAGCGATGATTTTGATCTCTATCCGACGCGTGAACATGAATACAAAAGATTGCGCGAGTATGGGCTTAAAACTAATCCGCATGGCAGAGTAGAACGATCACTCTCCGGCGTTTTTTCGTTTTTTAAAGAAATTGAGAAAAAAAGAGAAAAACTGCCCTATGAGATAGATGGAATTGTGGTTTCTATAAACGATAGGAAACTCCATGACCAAGGAGGTGTGGTAGGCAAAGCTCCTCGTGCCGGTATTGCATACAAATTTGAGGCAAAGGAAGCTACTACGCGGGTTTTGAATATCAAGGTGCAAGTTGGGCGCACAGGAGCGCTTACGCCCGTTGCAGAACTTGACCCAGTCAAAGTTTCGGGAGTAATGATTGCCCATGCGACGCTCCACAATAGAGATGAAATAGAGCGCCTGGGTATCAAAATCGGGGATACGGTTGTCGTAAGTCGTGCGGGAGATGTTATCCCAAAAATAACGCAAGTGATTCAGAACTTGCGGACGGGAGACGAGCGTCCATTTCATTTCCCGAAGAAATGTCCGATGGACGGATCTTTGGTTGTTTTTGATGGCGTAATTGCCCGGTGCTCTAATCCAGAGTGCGGTGCGCGTCAGCGGGAATTTTTATATCATTTTGTTTCTCGAGGAGCTTTTAATATTGAAGGCATGGGACCGAAAATTATTGACCGCTTTATGGACGAAGGTCTTATTTCGGATGCGGCAGATATTTTTACTCTAGAAAAGGGGGATATAGAAGTTTTGGAACGGTTCGGCGAAAAATCCGCGGAAAATATTATTGCGGAGATACAAGAAAAAAAGAAAGTTACGCTCACGAGATTTTTATATGCTCTGGGCATTTTACATGTCGGAGAGGAGACGGCAAACATGCTTTCACGAGTAATCAATGACTCGCGGCCCGGAATCCAAAAACCTACGAATATTTTTGATACGATGACAAAGTTTTCAATGGAAGATTTACAGAAAATTCCTGACATTGGTCCGAAGGTTGCGGAAAGTATTTTTGGATGGTTTCGGGGTGCGAAAAATGAAAAATTAGTCCGTGATCTTGAATCTGCGGGCGTGAATGTTGTCCGCATGCAAGAACGAATAGTGGGAACAAAATTGCAGGGGAAAACATTTGTGTTGACGGGAAGTTTAGAAACTATGGCTCGTGAAGAAGCAAAAGAAAAAATCCGTGCGAATGGCGGAGAGGTCTCAGAGTCTGTCAGTAAAAAAACGAACTATGTTGTTATTGGCGCAGAACCTGGATCAAAGGCGGAGAAAGCAAAGAAGCTTGGCATAACGATTTTGGAAGAAAAAGAATTTTTAAAACTTGTTTCGTAACTTGACTAATCTCTTGTAAATATAGTATATTATGCAAGCAAAGCAATCCCGCTTCGCATAGTTCTTTACTAGGAGGGTTCTTATGGGGTTGATTACGTGGGTCTTGCTTGCGGGTGGGTTGATGACTCTATTTGCTATGTCTTGGAAAAAGGGTACGTCGCTTTCATCTTTCCGCGGTGTTAGCGTTCTTCTTGCAATGATTGCGCTCGTGGCTTCCGCATTTTCTGCCTACTATAATGGTATGCAGAAACATCCTCATTTTCCTCTTCCGGAGAAAGGTCAGCTCGTAAAGGTGGTCACCGTCTTTGACTCGGTGCATCCCGAGAAAGATGGACCGAAGACCTTTATTACTTCGCAGACGAAGAAGGGAAAAGTTATCGAAGGACGCTTTACGAGTAATCATTTTCTATCAGCTCGGAATGGTAATCGTGGAGATGGAATAGAAATTGGTACTATGATCATCATGAGTGATGAAGGGGTAGTTCCAGTTAACATTAAGGGTTTTCCTCCTCTACCTGCTCCATTTCCATCGGCAAATCTCAGCGCTTCTCCGGAAAAAGCTCAAGAATAGTAGCTCTTACGCAGATGATGCCTTCTTACAGACTCCCGATTGTTCCGAACAACCGGGAGTTTTTTTATTGCCCAATTCAGCGCGTACGTATTATACTGATGGCACATGTCTCATATCGGAAAAAAAGAAATAGAACATCTTGCAAAGCTCGCCCGCCTTAATCTCCACGGCAACGAGGAGGAGAAGCTTGCTCATGATTTAGAGCGTATTTTGGCTCATTTTGACGAATTAAAAACACTTGATACTGAATTAGTGCTTCCTATGTCTGGAGGTACGATGGTAAAAAATGTTATGCGTGATGATATTTCGGGCGAAACTTTGCCGGGAGGGGATCGTGCGGTACGTCAATTTCCTGAACACGACAATGGATTACTAAAAGTTCCTCACGTTTTTACACCAGAAGCAGGGGAATAATATATATGTTCTCATTGCACGAACTTACACTTACTAAGCTTCATGAAAAACTGAAGCATCGGGAAATGAAGGCGCTTGAGGTTGCCGAGCGCTATTTTGCGCATATTGAAGAGAAGGATAAAGAAATTGGTGCGTACTTGAGTACTGCAAAAGAATCCGCGTATATTCAAGCAGAAGAAGTGGATTTAAAAATTGCTCGCGGCGAAGAAATTGGAATTCTTGCCGGAGCCCCGTTGGCGATTAAGGATAATATACTCGTAGAAGGGAAGCCTGCAACGGCAGGATCAAAAATATTAGAACAGTATGTCGCTCCCTATGACGCGACGGCAATCACACGGCTTAGAGAGTCCGGTGCTGTATTTTTGGGTAAAACGAACTGTGATGAGTTTGCTATGGGATCATCCACGGAAAACTCCGCATATCAGAAAACCAAAAATCCTCACGATACCAGCCGTGTTCCCGGAGGATCGTCCGGTGGTTCGGCTGCTGCGGTTGCCGCTCATTTTGCGCTTGCTTCGCTCGGATCGGATACGGGAGGGTCCATTCGCCAACCGGCTTCGTTCTGCGGCGTCGTTGGGGTAAAGCCAACGTACGGTGCGGTATCTCGCCACGGATTAATCGGAATGGTATCTAGTTTGGATCAAATTGGACCCTTTGCGAAAACGGTTGAAGATGCAGCTCATATTTTTAAGGCAATCGCTGGCAATGACCGGTATGACGCCACGACCACGAACCATACCTATGGTAATGAACTTTTAGAAATGGATTTAGAAAAACTAAAGTCCATGACTATCGGTATTCCCGATGAATATTTTGTGGAGGGCATAGAGCCGGAAGTTGCTGTTGGGATTGAATCAGTTATTGAAGTGCTTAAAACTCTTGGCGTTACGTTTAAAAAAGTACGTATGCCACATACCAAGTACGCTCTTTCTACCTACTATATTGTGATGCCTGCTGAAGTAAGCTCTAATCTCGCGAGATACGATGGTATGCGCTATGGCGTGCGAGAATCGGCAAAAACATTGCAGGAGCTCTATATGAAGAATAGAGGAAACGGATTTGGTATTGAAGTGAAACGGCGCCTTATGCTGGGGACCTTTGTGCTTTCGTCCGGCTATTACGACGCATATTATGCGAAGGCGCAGAAAGTGAGGACAAAAATAAAACAGGATTTTGACGAGGCATTTAAAGAGGTAGATGTCTTACTTACTCCAGTCGCGCCAACGCGTGCTTTTCTCTTCGGAGAAAAAACAGAGGATCCGATGCAAATGTATCTTGCGGATATTTTTACCATGCCTGCAAGTCTTGCGGGAGTTCCGGCTCTTTCTATTCCCGTTCTCGGCGTACATGGCCTTCCTATTGGGTTCCAGCTTATCGGTAAACACTTCCATGAAGCCGATCTTTTTGGCCTTGGAAGACACTATGAACGATTTCATCAATAATTTTGATATTGAAAAAGCATTCCGCAGCATTCTGGACGTGATTTTTACGGCTCGGGATACGGTGGAACCGATCTTTGATGAGTATCGGACTTTGCTCTATATCGTAGGAGGTCTTGTCTCTCTTCTTTTTGGAGGTATTTCCTTTTGGTTACTCGTTAAAAGCAAATTTTTTATTTCTAAAGCCGATGATTGGGCAGATGCTCTCTTTGCCGGAAATACGCTCATGAAGCGAAGGACACTCCGCGGATGGAAAACCATCGTTAAGGATTTAGGAACTGATGATGCGAAAAAACATAAAGATGCGATTTTGCTTGCAGATTTAATTTTTGGGGAAATACTGCGCCTTGCGGGGTATCGTGGGCAGACGGTACATGAGCGGTTAGATCAGGTTCCGCCTGGCGTCCTACCGAACATAGAAGGTCTTCGGCGTGCGCATAAGATGCGAGACGCGTTTCATAAAGGTACTGCTCCAGAATTAACGAGAGACGAAGCAATCGCGATTGTAGGAGAATATCGGCGAGCGTTCCAAGAATTCGGGTTAATTGATTAGAGTTTAAAAAGCTTGAGATAAAAAAGGGCGAATACAGAACAGATTCTGTATTCGCCTCAACGCACTACCTAGTAGCAGCGGTGCTCTTCACCTTGTGCTTGGTAGTCAAAGACCAGTTTTCCATCGACTGGTACGAGAGCATGAATGCCGCCCAGAACGCACACCCCTTTCCCAAAGTTTGATACGCTGGGGCGTTCGTGTAGTGCAGGATGAAGATGTCCGCAACAACACGAAATGCACGCGACGTCTTGGTTATGCTTCACGCCGTGGTTATCCATCCAGTAACGGATAGTCATCGCGATCTCTTTCTTAAGGAACTCTTGTCGGTACGAGCGAGGATATATATCCTTTCCATACTCACGCCGACAACCTTCCCGAAGAAAAACAAAAAAACCGCTCGGGAGCGGCGTGAGATTTCAATATTAAGTAAGAAAACTACCGCACCCGGGGTTTAAACGTATATGCGGCGTAATAAGCAACTAAATTTTTAATTTGAATACTGAATTGCATATTGAAAGTATAGAAAATTAATATTTAAAAGTCAAAACCGTCCATAAGGGACGGCTTAATTTTTACTGCGTGATGTATATTTCTCCATTCTTTTTTCACTAGAATCTCATTGGAAATGGGTATCATAAAATTATGATACAAAAAAATATGAAAGTTCATACGCGAAAAGGCAAGAGCGACCAAAGTGTTGCTGAAAAACCCTATGAAAAAATTGTTATTCTTCCTGAAGAAGGGGATGTGGATTTAGGTCGGCATGCTTGGGCTGATGCTCGATTTGCTACTGACATCATGGCCGAACATGGAGTTTTCTTTGCGTTACTTATGCCTCCGGAAGTTGCAATGAAAGAACGAAAACAAGCTCTTGAATTTTCAGAAAAATTTACCAAACTTAATCAAAGAATAGAAGGGATGAGCGCACCAGAGAAAGGAGATGTTAAGAAATTTGTACAAGATATTATAGAAGAAATAAAACCATTTATTGAATATAAAGCAGAGCTTGGCGATGCTCAGCGTAGTGGTAGCTTGCGCAGTTTGGTTTGGCCGCTTTTCTTTGACCATACGCGGCATGAAGCAGAGCGTTGGGTGCGCAGACTTGAAACATTGGGTAAGGGAAATGCTGAATTTGAAAGAAAAGAAGTGGCAACCTTTTGGAACAATATTATGGATGAACATGCTCGCTTTGTAGAGCATCTTCTTGATCCGGATGAGCTTGAGCTTATTCAAAAAACAAAAGACACGAGCGATGTCTTTAGGTTATTGGGTCAGGGAGGAGTCGGAGACGTACTTAAAACGGCAGTAAATGAGCCGATAACTGTAACTAAATCTTTGATGGAAAACCCGGAGCTTGATGCGGTTATGAGTGCGGCTCAAACTATCCTTGATTTCAAAACTGAGGCTGCACGCGATATTGAAGCCGCCCGTATTAAAAGTATTATTGACCCGCGTCTCGCAGACCATGTGCGTCGGGAAGCGCTGAAATTCGTGGATGAATTAAAGCGGGCAGTATAAAATTAATGAGATACTAAACTTTCATTCTTCTTCCTGCAGAATAATAAAAGCCCCGATTGCGTTGCATCGAGACTTCTATTATTTTATTCTGTTGCAGGTGCAGGAATCGAACCTACCCCTCCTGGTTATGAGCCAGATATGCACAACCAGTACACCAACCTGCCCGAATATTCTATAGTGAAGGGACCGATTATGCAAGAAAACCATATAAAAGTGAAGATCGCTCTCTTAGGGTTCGGACGGGAGGGTAAATCAACTCTTCAGTTTCTCCTCAAGAGTCCTATTCATAAAGGAGCGGAAATTTGGATTCTTGATAAAAACTTGATTTCCAAGTCTCACTATAGTGATATTCCCAAGTCCGTTCATATAAAAACAGGACGAAATTATACGACAAATCTTTCATCGTTTGATCTTATTTTTCGCTCGCCTGGCATTCCTTATCTTTTACCTGCATTGCAGGATGTTCGAAAGAAAGGAGTAGTAATTACGAGTCAAACAAAACTTTTCTTCGCGCTCATGCGCCCGATGCGAAAGAAGCTTATCGGAATTACTGGCACAAAAGGCAAGGGTACAACCGTAACGCTCCTTGCTCATATTCTTAAAAACGCAAAAAAACGCGTTACCGTCGTAGGGAATATTGGTTTCCCTATGCTTGATGCCTTACGTGCGGCTCGACGAGCTGATTTCGTTATCCTTGAACTCTCAAGCTTTCAATTACAAGATCTTACGGAATCGCCTCACATCGCGACTGTGATTGATATGTTTCCTGATCATTTAGATAGCCACGCATCACTTCGCGAATATTATGATGCTAAAACGGCAATTGCTAAATATCAGATAAAAGGCGACAGTATTTTTTATCTTGCGGAAAATCCAATCAGTACAAAAATTGCGAAACAATCACGGGGCAAGAAATTTCCCGTATATCCGCACGAAAAGGGATCGCGTAAAAATAGGGATATTGCTATTGCTATTGCGAAGCATATTGGCGTTTCTGACACTATCATTCAAAAATCGCTCAAAAATTTTAGAGGCCTTGCTCATCGCATGGAGTTAGTACGCACTATAACAACAGAACAAGGCATTATTGATTTCTTCGATGATTCAGCAGCAACGAATCCTGAAGCGGCAGGAGCGGCGATTACTTCGTTCACACATCCGTTCATTCTAATAGCAGGAGGTAAAAATAAAAATCTTGATTACGCTCCGCTCCGCAATGCCGCAATCAAGCAGAAACAATACGCATTAGAAATTATTGCTATTGGAGAAATACAGCATAAACTTAGCAACCTTCTTGGTCCATTATTCTTCAAAAAATATTCTGCTCCTACAATATCTTCTGCGGTTCTGCATGCATATCGCACCGCAAAGCAATCGCTTAGCGAAGAGTGTCCACGAGTGAGTATTATACTTTCTCCTGGAGCAGCGAGTTTTGATATGTTCAAAAACTACGAAGATAGGGGAATGCAATATAAAAAAGCCGTCCAAGCCCAAAGGGCTTAGACGGGATTTGCGAGTTATTCCTCAATCCACGCGGCGAAGAGATTCCTTCCGTCATTCGGTGCATCGTAGCAATGAGAATGGTATCGTGGAAAATATCTACGAGGTTCTACGCCTTCTTCTACTTCCGGTGCGGGGTCTTCTGGTCTATCTGCGCATGCTGTACACATTGCTTCTGTCTGAATTCGCGCCTCGGGAATACCAAAGGAGATGATCCTTTCCTTGATGTATCCTTGGAGATCAAGAGAGCGTTGCCCTTTGCGCGGACCTTTTGTGGCAATGGTATGGGGGAGACTGTCTATTTTTGGATGGTGGTCTACCCCGAAACAACAACTCTTGATGCAAGGATGAATACATACTTGAACACCTTCTACATTAAATGCTCCGCGTTCCAGCGTAGTATCAAGGATGCAGGGATTCCGCACTTCCTTTCCATTAAAAAGGGAACGGTAGCCAATGTGGAGTCCAGCAAGTTTTCCTTCTTGGGGGTCAAAAATGGTGACGATAGGGCAATCAGCAGGAAAGAAGACGATGCTGACATGGGGTTCACAGACAATCACTCCGTCTGCAGGATTGATTGTCTTTTCCATCCAGTTAGCTCCCGTTTCAGATCGGAAGCGTTCAAGGTTTGCTGTAAAGTCGCACCTTGGCATAACTGCTCTTCGAATTCCTCCAGATTTCAAAATATGCTCAACTTGACGCTGAACGCTTTGAGCATTGCCGTTCTTTAAATCAAAATTCTTTGTTCCTGTTCCTAGTAACAGTGATTTCACCTTGAGCACAGGTGCTCCTCCGTGAGATGCCTTTGTGAACGAACCTTTACTATAGTATTCAATTGACATCGATAGCGCAACTCTTTTCTTATTATTCCGGCTTTGATATACTGCTCTTTGCTATCGATATATCTCTATATATGCTATGAGTGATGTCGTAAGTTGTTAGTTATGCAGTAGCTAGTTTTATCGTATTGCGGTGGTAGCTCAGCTGGCTAGAGCGCTTCCCTGTCACGGAAGAGGTCGCGGGTTCGAGTCCCGTCCACCGCGCAAAAATTAATACCGCTCTTTATGAGCGGATTAATTTTTTGTGATGGGACTCGAACTGAAAGGATTGTATTCTTTTGCATCTCTCCTCATTTTTTAGTACATTTATGGGGACGTTGCCGACGTAGCTCAGCGGTTAGAGCGGGCGTTTCATAAGCGCTAGGTCGGAGGTTCGATTCCTCCCGTCGGCACCATATATATGAAACTTTTAATTCCTAACGCCGGAGGGCAAAAAAATATTCCGCTCTTGCTTCGGAATGCGGGGTACAAACAAGAAGTGAATGGAAGGACTAAAGAAATCTCTTATGTGCGCCGCGCAGGAGGTGGGGATTTTCCGCGGTTCCATGTGTATGTAGCGCCACAAGGGGACGCATGGGTTATCAATCTGCATTTGGATCAGAGGGCGCCATCCTACTCGGGAACGAGTGCTCATGCAGGAGAATATGACGGGGATGTCGTGGAGCGGGAAATGGAGCGGATTAAAGAGAGTGTGATACTATAATTTTTATATACCGTATGGCTACATTTGGGAAGAAACTCCCTCCGCCTTTTCCTCGAAAAGACGAGAGAATAGACTCGCGGACAGGAGGTGAGGCAATAACATATCTTGATTCGGAAGAAACTCCAGTTTTGGAGAGTTTAAAAAAGCGAAAAGATTTTGATGCGCTCCGTTTTTTACGTCTTATTAATTTGCCCGATCTTACGCGCAAGGAAAATTCTCCGGTTAAGCTTGTTATTGATACTATCGTAAGTCTTCCTCTCTTTAAGGATTTTGATATTGCTTCTATTCCTGAAACGATAACCACGGAATATAATTTTGATCTTTTTGATTTTCCGAGTGATCATCCTGCACGGCGTCCAACGGACACTTACTTTATTACTCCCGAACGGTTGCTCCGTACACAGACGACATCCATGTGGATGTATTATTTGCTTGATCCGAACATTGTTAAAAAATTAGAGACCCGCGGATGGCTTGGCGTGCTTTCCTACGGCAAAGTATATCGCAAGGATGAGATTGATCGGAAGCACTCCCCCATATTTCATCAGATTGACGGGCTTTTTCTTACGCGTCGGAGCGAAAAGGTGATTACTCTGGATGATTTGCACGGAGTACTTACGAATATCGTGCAGTCAGTATTCGGTCCCAATATTGAGGCGCGGTTTTTGGACGACAATTTCCCCTACACGCATCCGAGTACGCAGATGGAAATAAAATTTAAAGGGGAGTGGCTTGAGATTTTGGGTGCCGGCCTTGCGCGAGAAACAACGCTTAAAAATTTAAATATTGACCCACAGGTTTATAACGGATGGGCATTTGGTTTTGGTGTGGAGCGCTTGGCGATGCAAAAAATGAATATTCCTGATATTCGCATTTTATGGTCCGACAATCCTCGCATTACGAAACAATTTACGAGCGTTGATAGCCAGTATGAGGAAATTAGTAAATATCCTACAGTAACCCGTGATATTTCGTTTATCGTAAATAGCGACGTCGTGCCGAACCGTTTTTATGAAATCGTGCGGGAACTTGGAAAAGATTTGATTGAAGAGGTGCAATTAATTGATGAGTATGAAAATGAGAAAAAGCTTGGCGAAGGAAAGAAAAGCTATACCTTCCGTATTGTGTATCGTTCGTTCGCACGGACGCTCACTAATGATGAAGTGAGTGCAGTGCATCACGCTATAGAACACCAAACAACAGAAGAACTCCGCGCTGTAATTAGGTAGGAAAGGAAGTCTTTGTAAAAAAATGACCCCGCACCAGTGATGGTGCGGGGTGTGCGCGAGTTCCTAGACAAGGCCTGCAAGTACTGTCTCGAGGACTTGAGGGGGGATGGACTTGGGGAATTGCGGAACTTCAGACTTGAGGACCGTTTTTCGATCGAACTTGTAGTGACCGAGAATCCCGTTGATCGTGATCGTGCTGTGTACTCCAGGAATCATGAGTACTGTATCTTCGGTTCCTGGCATCGGCGACAGAGGGCCGACATGTTCGATCAGGTGCTCCATCTCATCTTCGGTCCATGACTTTCCAAGTCTTGTGATAATCGTGACTTCGTCGAAATCGATCCTTCCTTGTTGGACCATGCTCTTCCTCCGTTTGTGGATATAAGGGAACTAATTTAAGGATAGCATATTTTAACTATTTGTCAATTAACCCTGTGTATATAGCTCTTTTTTTCTTATAAATCGCTTTGTTTTAGCTGTATTTCTATGCTATACTTATGGAGTACGAAAAGAGGTTTCTTTTTAGCTATTTTTATTCATTTTCTATGGAAGATAAGGACAAAAACAAGGGTTCGGGATCATATAGCGCGAAGGATATTTATGTCCTTGAGGGCTTAGATCCGGTGCGCAAACGTCCGGGCATGTACATCGGTTCCACCGGAGTCCAGGGTTTGCATCACTTAATTTGGGAAGTGGTAGACAATTCATTTGACGAAGCGATGGCGGGATACGCGAAAAATATTCGCGTTGAATTATTGCCGAATAACCGTGTAGCTGTAACGGATGATGGTCGCGGTATTCCCGTTGAAGTGCATGCACAAACGAAAAAATCTGCTCTTGAAACCGTTCTGACCACGCTCCATGCAGGAGGAAAGTTCGGCGGAGAATCATATAAGGTATCCGGAGGTTTGCATGGTGTCGGTGTTTCTGTCGTATGCGCGCTTTCAACATGGCTTCGCGCTGAGGTTCGCCGCGACTGCTTTTTGTATTCGCAAGAATACAATATCGGGAAGCCAACAGGAAAAGTAAAAAAAGAAGGGACGGCAGACTATGTGGGAACGAAAATTATTTTTGAGCCTGATGCGAGTATTTTTAAAGAAATACGTTTTGATCTTAAAAGTATCGTTGACCACTTGCGCCAGCAAGCTTTTTTAACTAAAGGAATTAAGATAGAAATTTTGGATTCTCGCGATCCGGAAAAGCCGTCATATTACGGTTTCCAGTTTGACGGGGGATTACTTTCATTTTTGAAATATTTGAGCGTTGCTGAAAATCCGGTCCAACAAACCCCTTTTTACGTCCATAAACAAGCTGAAGAGGTTGAAGTGGAAGTTGCGTTTGTCTATAACGATGAAGATGAATTAGAAACACGCGAGCTTTCGTTCGCGAACAACATTCATACACCGGACGGCGGTATGCATCTTACGGGGTTCCGCTCCGCGCTTACGCGAAGTCTGAACGATTACGCGCGCTCTAATAACTATACGAAAGGTACGGATGAAAATTTCACCGGAGATGATGTGCGTGAAGGATTAGTGGCTGTTGTTTCGGTAAAAATCCGCGAGCCACAATTTGAAGGGCAGACAAAGGCGAAGCTCGGTAACACGGAGGCAAGGACTGCTGTTGAAACCGTAGTTGGCGACGCGTTGAAGGATTTCTTAGAACGGAATACCACAGATTCTCGCAAGATTATTGAGAAATGCCTTTTGGCAGTAAAGGCCCGCAAAGCTGCAAAAGCGGCAAAGGATATGGTGCTCCGTAAGGGCGCTTTGGATGGGCTTACCCTCCCAGGTAAACTTGCTGACTGCATTTCGCGCGACCCTGCACTATCCGAACTTTTCATCGTTGAGGGAGACTCTGCAGGAGGTAGTGCAAAATCTGCCCGTGACAGAAAGACACAAGCAATCTTGCCGCTCCGTGGAAAAATTTTGAATGTTGAAAAAGCTCGCATTGATAAAATGCTTGCGAATAAAGAAATTAAATCGCTCGTTGTGGCTATTGGCACGGCGATCGCGGATACGTTTGATATTACCCGCTTGCGGTACCATAAAATTGTTCTCATGACTGATGCGGACGTTGACGGAGCACACATCCGAACACTTCTTCTTACGCTTTTTTATCGCTACTTCCCACAGATTGTAGATGCCGGGCATCTCTATATCGCTCAACCGCCGCTCTATCGTATTCAAAAGGGGAAGGAATTCCGCTATGCGTATAACGAAGCGGAGCGCGAGAAGGCCGTCATAGAAGTCTCTAATGCATCTCCCACGCGTAAAACGAAACAGAAGGAGGAGGCAGGAGAAGGTGCGGAGCCAGAGAGCCAGGAGACGGGAAAGGGTGTAAACATCCAGCGCTATAAAGGTTTGGGAGAAATGAATCCTGACCAGCTGTGGGAAACGACGATGCATCCGGAGCGCCGTGTATTGAAACAGGTCGCCGTGCAGGATGCTGCCGCTGCGGATAAACTCTTTGATGTGTTGATGGGCGATTCAGTGGAACCTCGTAAACAATTCATTCAAGCACACGCAATCGCAGTGAAGAATCTGGATATTTAGTCGCATTAGTTGACTTCACGATATTTTATCGGTATATTGGACACTATTCTCTATGTTCGCCAAGGCAATCCTATTTTTCCAAGAAACGAGACGTGAGTTTAAGCGAATTAATTGGCCTACATTCGCGGAAACGCGCCGTCTTACATTTATCGTGATTGGCATGTCGCTCGCAACGGCATTGTTTTTGGGTGTTCTGGATTTTGCGTTTACTTCAATCCTTCAGCAATTTATATTTTAGAAATTACATGACAGAGGCAAAAGAACAACGCAAACCGCAAGAAACTCCTAAAGGGGAGCGTCATTGGTACGCGATCCATACCTATTCAGGGTATGAAGATGCTGTTGCCCGCTATTTAAATCAGCGCGTTGATTCGCTCGCGATGAACGATAAGATTTTTAACGTTATTGTTCCTAAAGAGCGGAAGATTAAAATTAAAAACGGCAAGCGCAGAACTGTGGAAGAAAAGAGCTATCCGGGATACGTACTTGTAGATATGATACTCACTGATGATTCGTGGTATGTCGTCCGCAATACGCCTCGTGTTACTGGCTTCGTAGGACCGGATGCGGCAACGCCGACGCCGCTTTCCCGCGAAGAAGTAGATACCTTCATGTCCCGCATGAGTGATAAGGAGGCGCGCTTTAAAGTGGATTTGCGCGAAGGGGATACGGTTAAGATTACTGACGGGCCCTTTAAAGATTACGAAGCAAAAGTTTCAGAAATTGATAATGAAAAAGGGAAGATTAAAGTTCTCGTCGCGATTTTCAGCCGCGACACTATGGTTGAGCTGGATTCTTTACAAGTACAGAAGCTCTAGGGATAGGGTTTCAGACTACTTGCGCAACAGACGATTTTTTAGTATTCTGAACTCTCTTATAACCAGCGGTTAATATTCATGGCAAAACCAATCAAAACAGTAATCAAGCTTCAGATCACGGCAGGGCAGGCAAATCCTGCACCGCCAGTGGGAACCGCTCTTGGACCCCAGGGTATTAATATTGCCCAATTCTGCAAAGAATTTAACGAACGGACCAAAGAAATGATGGGGGATGTTGTTCCTGCGGAAATCACGATTTACCAGGATCGCACCTTCTCCTTTATTTTGAAGACTCCTCCGGCTTCTTCGTTGCTTAAAAAAGCGGCAGGGATTGAGAAAGGATCGGGTACTGCAAATAAGCTTAAAGTAGGCAAAGTTACGAAAGCAGATGTTCGCGCCATTGCAGAAAAGAAACTTCCTGATTTGAATACGGATAATATTGATCAAGCCGTTAAAATCATTGAAGGCACGGCAAAAAACATGGGAATTACTATTGAGTAATTCCTGTGTTTTTGTGAAGGGGTCGGGAAACGGGAGTTTCCCGTGCCGGCCTCGCTCGTAAGCTACGGCTGAGAGAAACTGCTAAAACCGAAGGGTTTTAGGGAGTCCCGCAAATTGCGGGGCGACGGAACATCGGGAATTACTATAGAGTAAGCTTACAATATTCTTTTAACAAAAAAGCCCGTCAGGGCTTTTTTGTTTGCCTTTTGAGTAATTTTTTCTGTATACTTCTGCCGAGGCACTTTAACATTAACACCTGATAACGGAGGTAAAGCTCATGTCTCTGCTTTCAAAGCCTGCAATTCTCCGGCATATGAAAGCCGGGAACGTCGTGATCGATCCGTTCGATTCACGGAATCTCAAGACGGTAAGTTATGACGTAACACTTGGCTCTTATTATTTCCGTGCTCAGAAGAATGAGGGAGGGCGTCGGATTTTCAATCCCTACAATGAAGATGATGTGGAACGGATTTGGGGAGATCCTCAAGAAGCGCAGCCTTTGCGAAAGTGGTTGGAAAAACAACGAGACATTGCCAGTCTCACGGGTCTCAAGGGCATCGATCCGGATACGCAAGTTATCTTGATTGCTCCTGGCGAAATGCTTCTTTGTCATACCAATGAATTCATTGGTGGCAGGAGATGTGTCACCACTGAAATGAAGGCTCGCTCAAGCACTGGCAGGGTATTTCTCTCAGTTTGCAAATGTGCGGGGTGGGGAGACGTTGGTTACTTCAATCGTTGGACGATGGAAGTAACCAACTCCTCGTCAGAGTATTACATCCCACTTCCCGTTGGCTGCCGGTTCGCACAGATCGCGTTTTTCGAGGTGGAGGCGATTCCCGATGATTACGCTCACGATGGCAAATATCAGGGAAGCACCGACTTGGAAAAGCTGAAGGCGGATTGGAAGCCGTCCATGATGCTTCCGCAGATGTACCGTGATAGGGAGGCGCAGGAAGCTGATTGGCAGAAATTGGTGCAGGTCGTGGATACCCTCTGTCCTCAGAAACCGATTCGTCATGGACTCGCTCCTACCTCGGATCGGTAGGTTTTCACAAGAGAAGACTTGATCTTCTCCGCCCCGTTTTCGCGGGGCACTTTTTATTGCAAAATATGATTTATTGCTTTTAAAAATGATAGTTGATAGTCTATTGGACAGTACGTTTTACATCCTAGGAAATTCAAGAGAGAGGAGGTTCACGTGAAGAAGATCGCTCGTTTGCAATGGATTCAAGAGCGTTTTGGTGAAGAGTTTGTTTTGCCGTACAAAGTTTGTACTACATGGAAAGATATTTCTCTCGCAATATCAGAATTCGAAAAATCTCGAAAAACATGGGGTTTGCGAACTGATATTATAGGAGGTACAACACAAGGATACCTCCAGCCTTTTCTTTTGAATGGGACTCGTAAAGAAGCTCAAGAGATATGGAGGAAAAGCGGCAATAAATTAATTTATATTGTTTGTGAGAACGTTCTCTCTGTAGTGTGTCACGGCGTCGCTATTCCCATTGATAAAGAATCGGTCTTTTTTGAATACAATAGTAGTGAACCTACGATTTCGCAGAGGGCGATGTATCAGAATCCTCAAAATCTTCGCCACATCGTTATTGGTTATGGCGGTCATGCATACTTTGCTGGTCGTTTTTATAGAAGTGTGTCCCCGGTTTTTGGAAGCATATATCGCTTTGATACGGTATATGAACTCGCTCTTTGCATCCCAAAGGTTGATGAAATAACATTTACCGTAAGATCTCCTGATAGGAGATTGGTCTTGTGGTAACAAGCGCTTCTCAGAGATGCGCTTGTTTTTATTTTTATAAACTGATACCGTTCAGAACGGTTCCTTACAAGAAAGGCGGAACTTCCATGAAACTCGTAGAACCGAGAAGCTTTCTCCTTGCGGCAACTCAGCTTGATCGTGGTTCGGCAAGCGAATATCTGGAATTTGTAGGCGCTCCCGAATGGATGACGGACGCTCCCAGCGATAGTGAAGAGTTAGTAGAAATGATGGGACGGCTTTGTTATAAGAGTTTTGCTCCAGGATTGAATCCTAACGTCACCAAAGTCAGGGAAGGCAGTAAGGAATATCTAGAGCACATCATTCACGTCGGACATGGTTCAGTCATAGAACATGCCATGTTTACATTCGTTTTTGCGAACGTTAGTCGCGTGTTCACGCACGAGCTCGTGCGCCATCGCGCCGGAACGGCAATATCTCAAGAAAGTTTGCGCTTTGTCCGTCTCGACGAGATTGGATTCTGGATTCCTTCTATTCTGAAGGAAAAGCCCGAAGGAGTGGAGTTGATTCTTGAGCATGTCCGCCAAGGTGAAGAACTTCAGCGTAAACTCGCTGGAATCTATGAACTTGATAAGCCGGGCACGAAATTTGACTACAAGAAGAAAGTGACAAGCGCGCTTCGCCGTGCGGCTCCTGATGGCCTTGCAACGGCTATCGGATGGTCGGCAAATCTGCGCGCGCTTCGCCACTGTATCGAAATGCGTACTGATCCGAATGCCGAGGAAGAGATCAGGGTTGTTTTTGGGAAAGTAGCCGCTACGATGCAAGAACGTTGTCCTAATGTATTTGGGGATTACGAGATTGAAATTGCAGATGGACTTCCGTGGTACAAAACATCTCATCGGAAGGTTTAATGCCTTCTTTCAGCCCCGCTTTCGCGGGGCACTTTTATTTTGCTATTATAGAGCAATACCTTATGTCTAAATATATTCCCGTTATTGGCCTAGAAATCCACACCGAGCTTAAAACCAGGACGAAGATGTTCTGTGATTCGCTAAACAACCCGGAAGAAAAGCATCCGAATACGAACGTATGCCCAATCTGTTTGGGTCATCCGGGTACGCTTCCAGTTCCTAATAAATCGGCGATTGAAGCCGTGATTAAAGTTGGTATGGCGCTCAAGGGGGATACGCCGCAGTTTTCAAAATTTGACCGAAAAAATTATTTTTATCCTGACCTTCCTAAGGGATATCAAATTTCGCAGTATGATCTTCCGCTTGTTTTTGGTGGCAATTTAAACGGCGTCCGCATTACGCGCGTCCATTTGGAAGAAGATACGGCACGGCTTATGCATGCCGAAGACGGCGCACATTCTCTCGTGGACTTTAATCGGGCAGGTGTACCGCTTATGGAACTTGTTACCGAACCTGATATCAGAAATGCCGAGGACGCTGTGCAGTTCGCGAAAGAACTTCAGCTCCTCCTTCGCTACCTTCAAGTTTCGGATGCGGATATGGAACGTGGGCAGATGCGCGTTGAGGCAAATATTTCTATGGGACGTCTGGTGGATGGGGAAGTAAAATTTGGAACCAAAGTAGAAGTGAAAAATATTAACTCCTTCAAAGCTGTGCAGGGGGCGATTGAGTATGAAACACTGCGGCAGACGGAAGCGCTTACGAACGGAGAAACTATCCGACAGGAAACGCGCGGATGGAATGAATCTCGGCGGGCAACCGTCTCACAACGCGCTAAAGAAAGTGCGCATGATTATCGCTATTTTCCGGAACCAGATATTCCGCCTTTAGACCTTTCCCGATTCAAGCTCGGCGAAATTAAAGCTTCCATTCCGGAACTTCCCCAGGAAAAGAGAGTTCGGTTTGCAAAAGAGTTCGCTCTTAAAGCGGATGTTATTGAAACGATTATTAGTGATCGCAAGATGGCGCAGTTTTTTGAAGAATCAGTTTCCGAACTTGCCGAAGAAGATAATGAACATCTCGCGCAGGAGATGCAGTTGCTCGCGAACTATCTTACCTCCGACGTGCGGGGTATGCTGATAGAACGGGGAGAAACGTTTGATGCGGCAAAGCTTACGCCGGAGCATTTTGCGGATTTAATTGAACTTATTTCCCATAAAACGGTTTCCAGTAGAGGAGCAAAAGATGTATTGCTTCGCATGTGTGAGATGGGCGGGGATCCACATGAGATTTTAAAGAGTTTGGATGTGGTACAGGTTTCGGACGAAGGTGAATTGGGTACGATGGCGGACCGTATTATTGCCGCGCATCCGAATGCAGTAGAAGACTTTAAAAAAGGGAAAGGAAACGCTCTCCAATTTCTTGTTGGTAAAGCAATGGCGGAATTGAAAGGCAAAGGAAATCCGGAAGTATTGCAGAAGCTTTTTAAGGAACGGCTTTAAGAGACGCTCGTATAGTATTCAAAAGGCAATAAGAATATTGCTCGTATATTCTTTCTTGAAAAAGCTAGCAGACTAACCTTTTTCAAGAAAGAATATCTTCGCTTGGATTACTAGTAGTTTTGAGAAAAGAATACTCGCTTGGAGCGTCATGATGGGTGCTCGCACATTATCAAAAGACAATAAGAATGTCTCTTTTTAATAATGTGCTCGCTTATGGAAGGTGAATAAAAAAAACGGCTCGCGGTATAGCGAGCCGTTGTGTAGCGGAAGAGTCTTTGTTGGCTACGAATGCAAACCCTCTTCATCGTCGTGAATTCGTCTCTTGATGGCTTGGCGTTGCGTCAGTCCATCGTGGGGTTCTCCGACGCCCCTATCCCTCTTGATTTCTTGAACAAGTGTCGTAAGAAGTGTGAGTGGTAAAGATTCAAATCTATCACCTGCAAAATTCTTGGAAACATCAAGAAGTCGGAATATGTCACTACGACTCCCATAGGTATTCAATCTCTCGTTAAGTATGTATGAAAATGCCTGCGTTGGATCTTCATATAAACACGCGATGATTACATATCGCCCCAGCGTTGCGCCATTCCAGGATTCAATATTAGTAATATTTCTTACGATCGGTGCAATGCACGATGGAATCAAGGGCATGATTTTCTCTTTGCTTGGTCGCTTACCGAATGTTCGAACAAGATTAGTGATAGTAATAATGTTTTCTCTTTCTTCTGCACTGAGCATGTGAGACTCCTTTTTTGAGAGATCACTGTTCGTGGGTTTGTGTTATCAACGTTCTCTTAAAAACTGCGGATATACTATAGTTGTATATATAAATTTTGTCAATTGAGAATGGTATGTGATAGAGTAAAATCCCTGAACCTTTCCAAAAACCTGAACCAGAAGAGGTGAAACGTGGCAAAGAAGAAAGCCGAAAAGAAACCTACTATTCCTGAATTGCAAGACAATCATGAGTTTACTAGGGCATTGTCTCTGCTCTGCGCTGAACTGCGCAATATTGAAGCCATAGAATCCAAGCGTGAAGAAGTGATCACGGCGCTTATGGTAAAAACGGAATTGGATATTGAAAGAATTGCCCAACAAGCTGAACAGAATGCCCGCAGTCTCGCCGCGTACGCAAAGATGCATAGAGACGAAATTTTGCCGGCTGATCGGAAGTCAGTTGATCTTGCGATCGCTATGGTTGGGTTCAGGACGAATCCTCCGAGCGTGAAGATCAAAGGTACTTCTGAAGAGGCGATTACAGAATTGAAAGAAGCCGGATTACGTAGATTTATCCGTCCGGCGGCGGAGGAGATTAACAAGGAGCGCATTCTTCAAGAGCCCGAAGCTGTAGCTGGCTTGGAACATGTCAGTGTGAGCAAGGGATCAGAATACTTCTTCGTGAGACCCTCCGAAACCACTTCAGAGCTTCGCTTGGGTGGGGGAAAAACGAAACGCGTGAAGGTGGATAAGAAGGGACAAGTAACTGCCTCTTAGAGATAGCTGCTACGACCTCGCAGACATGTCGGGCCCGACTTACAAATCGGGTCCTTTTTTTGTGTAAAATAACCGTTACATTGGACTTTTTAACACAGTTTGACAAAATAATAAAACAGATGTATAATGTACCCATAGCCCTTTGATAGTAAAATACGCTATTTGCCATAGCAGAAAGCTTTTTACGAAGGTTTTCTGCTATGGCAAATCCCGATGTTTGGGAAGCCCGCTAGCAGTCGCGATAATATCCACAAAGGATAGTCGCATAAACAAGGAGAATCGCCATGCCGGCGAAGTCCGCGTTTTCCATCGTAGGGTTGGCTCACAAGGTCTGTCTCGTCGCAGAAGGGCAGGGTTACACTCCGGAGCTCATGAACGCTCTCGCAGAACGGCCCGATCTCTTCAAACAGTTGCTCCAAGTCCAGCTCGGCAATGCCGAAATCAGGATTGTGGACCATGTCGTGGACTGTGACGTGGACCCGATGATCCCTGATGGCTGGAAGATCGAAGATCACCAGAAGGGTGGTCAGTGGAAATGGGATCCTGCGAAGGTGAATCTCTTCCTCTCTGACCCACAGAAGGAAGGCAAGACGATCCGAGGGACGGAACTTCGCAAGCAACTTCAAGGGCAGCCGGTATTGAATGCCTGCGTCCTTGATTACCTCCTCGCGCATCCGTACCTCATCCCGGAAGACTGGAAGCAGGACGACAAGGGTCGCACTCGCTACACCTTCTTCTGGGGAACCATCTACCGCCACTCGAACGGCAACCTGGGTGTCCGGTACCTGTACTGGGACGGAGGCAGGTGGGACTGGAGCTGCCGCTGGCTCGACGACGGCTGGGACGGTCAGGATCCTGCGGCTCTGCGTGCCTAGTTGATGAGCTTGGATCTCTGAACCTAGGGACTCTTTAGATCCTTAGTACTTTGCCCGCTCGTTCCCATCAGAACGTTCGGGGGATCCTCCACTCGGCCCCGTGTTCCTCAAGCTACCAAAGCTTGGGGACACGGGGTCTTTTAATTTTTGATATCATGAATATGGCAGTGGTGCATACGCGGGCGATCACGGTTTCCCGCTACCGAGGCCAAGCAACGGATGTGCCCAGAGCATCTTTGATCACGGTTAGGGATGGAGTGGTCTCCGCAGCTTTTAAAAAAGTGAAACAACTTGGTGTGGGGCGCTAAGGCATTTTCGATGCCGGATACGATACAGCTCTGCATCCGTAAATTTTGCGGACAATGGGCAGTGGCTCTGAAGGCGCTCCATACGCAACCGCAACTCGAACGGCAACCTGAATGTCCGGTACCTGTACTGGAACGAAGGCAGGTGGAACTGGAACTACAACTGGCTCGACAACGACTGGGACGATCAGAATCCTGCGGCTCTGCGTGCAACTCTCTTCACTTCTCTCCCTATTTCTTGGGAGAGTTTTGTTTTATAAGGTGGCCATTCCAGCCTCCAAGCATTTTTCCTATCACCTCTATTTTTAGAGAAACCGCAATATATTTTTTGTTATCAAGTGATTTTGTTTCCCAAAGTACCATGAGAAGAATTTTTAACGCATCAACTTTCCTTATGGCTACACGTACGTAGGGTTGTTTTTCTTCGCGTGAGAGAAAACTCGCGAATGATATGTTTTCAATAATCTCTATAAATAACCTATCAATCCGCTCACCAAGCGTATGCCGATGGAGTTTCGGAAGTATCTGATAGTATTCATACCAGAGAAGGTAAGCACTTTTCACTTGCTGTAAAACAGGCAGTAAAGCCGTGGGGGGGGGGACTTCCAAGATCTCTTGTATTATGAAATTTATCCATACTTACGAGCATATCATTTCCGTTGAAAATCTCCTCGCCGCCTGGCAGGAATTTATCGTCGGCAAGCGTAACCGCATGGATGTGCAGAAATTTGAGTTGAATCTTATGAGTAATATTTTTGCGTTGCACGGCGATCTTGCCGCACATATATATCGCCACTCGGAATATGAGGCGTTTAATATTTCTGATCCGAAGCCAAGAAATATCCATAAAGCGAGCGTGCGCGACCGCCTGCTTCACCGCGCGATCTATCGCGTACTTTATCCATTCTTTGACCGGAGATTTATTGCTGATTCATATTCGTGTCGGAAGAGAAAAGGAACGCATAAAGCGATTGCTAAATTCCGGTCATATGCGCATATTGTTTCCAAAAATCATATGCAAACGGCATGGGTACTGAAATGTGATATACGTAAATTCTTCGCGTCTATCGATCAGGAAATTCTTATGCGGATTATGCTTGTGCACATTCCAGAAAAAAATATACTGCGACTTATCTCGGCAATCGTGGGAAGTTTCTACATGGGGGAGCGGGGGCGCGGACTTCCTCTTGGCAATCTCACCTCGCAATTATTCGTGAATATTTATATGAACATTTTTGATCAGTTTATGAAACACAAGATTAAGGCAAAATACTATATTCGCTATGCGGATGATTTCGTTATTCTCTCGGCGGACAAAGCATGGCTTGAAACCACGCTCCGAAGCGTACATGCGTTTCTTTTGGAGGAATTGAAACTAACGCTTCATCCCGATAAAGTTTCTTTGCAGACGTTCGCATCAGGCATTGATTTTCTGGGATGGATACACTTCCCTGATCATAGAGTGCTTCGATCTGCCACGAAGAAACGCATGTTTAGAAATCTTGAAAATACTAAAGGTAAAAATGAAGTTGTGCTGTCGTATCTTGGTCTCATGAATCACGGTAATACTCAAAAATTAAAACAAGAGATTGAGCAGTTTTCGTTACAGAATTATTAAAAGGGCTTGTGTTTCTAAAAAATCCGCCGATTAGGCGGATTTTGTTTTGACTTCGTTTTGGATTCTTTCCAGAAATTGTTCTAGTTGGATGATTCCTTCATCTCCCTTGCCGTAGCGACGAACGCTTATGGTTCCGGCTGTTTGTTCCTTTTCTCCCACGATAATCGTATAGGGGATTTTTTGCATTTCAGATTCTCTAATACGTTTTCCCAAAGAATCATTTTCGCTCATTTCCGTACGGATGTCTGCGCTCATAAATTTCTGCTCCACACTCTTTGCGTATTCGGAGAATTTTTCTCCAATAGGGAGAATGCGTACCTGTGTCGGTGCGAGCCAGACGGGAAATGCTCCGGCAGTGTGCTCAATAAGGACAGAGATGAATCGTTCCAGAGATCCCATGATTGCGGCGTGAATCATAAAAATGCCTTCCGGTTTTCCGTCTTCCCCGATGCAGGTGAGATTAAACCGTTCTGGCTGGATCATATCCAACTGGATTGTCGCGACTTGCCACTCGCGTCCCAGCGAGTCCTTGGCGATGAAATCAATCTTAGGACCGTAAAACGCTGCTTCTCCTTTTGCTTCCGTTGCTTCGTATCCTTTTTCTGCTATGAGCTTACGGAGTTCTGCTTCTGCTTCCTTCCAAAGCTTTGGGGTGCCGAGGTATTTTGATTTTTCTTTCGGGTCATGAAACGAAAGGCGGACGGAAAGTGAAAAACCAAACACGCGATAGAATTCATTGATAATATCGGCAACGCGTCCCATTTCTTCTCCAATCTGGTTTTTTCTGCAAAAGACATGCGCGTCGTCTTGTGTAATCGCGCGTACGCGAGCAAGTCCCGCGAGTTCTCCGGTCTGTTCGTCGCGATATACTTTCGTTGTAGAGGCATAGCGTTGAGGTAGTTCCCGATAGCTCCACTGCTTACGTGCGTAAATCTGCGTGTGATGCGGGCAGTTCATTGGCTTTAAAACCAAAAGATGCCCTTCGCGTGTGGTGATATGGAATAGTTCTTCTTTAAATTTATCCCAATGACCGCTCGTTTCGTAGAGATCTTTCTTCGTGATATGAGGAATATCCACGCGATCGTACCCGCGAGATTTTCGGAGTTCCCAAACAAATGAATCCAACATGTCCCGTACAACTGTGCCTTTCGGAGTCCAAAGGGGGAGCCCTGCGCCCACAAGGTCGGAAAACGTAAAGAGATCCAGATCTTTTCCTAGTTTTTTATGATCGCGTCTTTTTGCTTCTTCAAGCAGTGCGAGGTGTTTATCCAAATCTTCTTTAGTTTCAAACGCAAATCCATAAATGCGGAGGAGTTGCGGTTTCTTTTCGTCTCCGCGCCAATATGCTCCGGCGAGGTGTGAGAGTTTAAAAGCATCCGGATTTATCATGCCGGTATTCTTAACATGCCCTCCGCGACAGAGATCCATAAAAATTGTTCCCGTGGCGTACGAAGTGAGTTGTTTTTTATCTTTTGTGAAATCTTTAATGAGTTCAAGCTTGAACGGCTGGCCCTTAAAAAGATTGCGAGCTTTCTGCGGAGTAATTTTAGTTCCGGAGAAGAGGAGATTCTGTTTGATAATCGCACGCATCTCAGACTCTAATTCCGCAAGGATTTCCGGTCCGGGATTATTTTTAAATTTAAAATCATAATAAAACCCGTCCTGGATTGCCGGACCGATGCCGAGTTTTACTCCGGGGAACTTTTTCTGTACCGCAGAGGCGAGAATATGAGCAAGAGAATGTCTAATAGACTCTAGGTTTGCGTTGCTGGAATTCATATACAGTTGATCAGTTAGTCAGTTGATGAGTTGGTGAGTTTTGGGACATGGAGCATGGGACACGGGACATGTCACCTGTCCCTATTTTACTTGTCGTTAAACCAACTTAGCTGCGTTCTCACAAATCATTTTTGATTCTCCGTTCCGCGCTGACATTTTGCCTACGAGGAGGATCGGCGTATTTTCTTCCCAAACAGAGGCGAGCTCATTTAACGTTTCCGGAAATACGATAACTTCCAAGGAATCGTTCCAATCCTCTAAGGTTACGAAGAGCATTGGTTTGCCGCTTTTAGTGTTAATGCGCTTGATTTGTGTAATAACGCCCGCAGTCCTAATATACCCCGTTCCTGCCTGATTTGCGAGAATTTCTTTAATCCCTACAGCTTTGGCCTGTTCTATTTTGGGTTTGAAACGATTGAGCGGATGATCGGTAATATAGAGGCCGAGTAATTCTTTTTCCCACGTAAGTTTTTCTTGGGAGGTTGCAGGTGGTTTTTCCGCTAAGCGAAGCGTTCCTATGGGAGCTGCGCCAAAAAGTCCGGTTTGGGCGTTGTCCGCTGATTTTCGAATGTTCTGATTAAACTTTACGACATCTTCAATATTTTGAAGTGCCTGATTCCGTTCAGTACCTAAAACATCTAGCGCGCCGCATTTAATGAGTGCCTCCAGTGATTTTTTATTCAAATCTTTGTGCCGCACGCGAGAGAGAAATTCTGAAAGGTTGCGGAACGGGCCTCCCTTTGAACGTTCTTGAATGATGGCGTCAATAATATTTGCACCCACGTTTTTAATTGCTGCGAGACCGAAGCGAATATTTCCACCATCCGGAGCAAATGAAGCTGAGCTTGCATTGATATCGGGTGGAAACACTTCAATGTTCATTTTTTTACATTCCGCGACAAGGTAAGCGATGCGATCAATGTCGCTTGATTCCGCATTCAAAAGCGCAGTCATAAACTCAACGGGATAGTTGGCTTTAAGATATGCCGTCCGGTAGGCGATCATGGCGTAGCATGCAGCGTGTGATCTATTAAATCCGTAGCGGTCGAATGGCTCAACAAGACTCCAGAATTTTTCGGCAACATCTTGTGAGATGCCGTTTTTAATGCAGCCACTGATTAATTTTTCTTTCTGTTCAAGAAGAAGTTTGCGTATTTTTTTGCCGACTGCTTTGCGGAGTACGTCTGCTTCTGCAAGCGTAAAGCCCGCGAGCACTTGTGCCGCTTTCATGAGCTGTTCCTGATAGATCATGATGCCATATGTTTTTTTAAGCACAGGCTCTAATTTCTTATGGAGATATGCCACTCTGCTCTTACCATATTTGCGTGCAATATATTCCGGAATAAGCTCCATCGGTCCCGGGCGGTATAAGGCAACCATGGCGATAATGTCTTCCAATTCTGTAGGAGCTAGTTCTTTGAGATAGCGCGTCATACCGGAAGATTCCAGCTGGAAGATACCGGCAGTGATACCATCGCGGAGCAATTGGAATGCTTTTGCGTCATCCAAAGGAATACGAGAAATATTAATATCAACATTCCTTAGTTCTTTAACGAGGCGGACCGTATTTTCAATGGTTGTTAAGTTGCGGAGTCCCAGGAGATCGATTTTTAAAAGTCCCAGTGATTCCACGGAATGCATTTCAAACTGGGTTACGATAACATTCGCGTCCTGCGGAGCGCGCTGGAGGGGAAGATAGTTAGTGAGTGGTTCGTTTGAGATCACGATGCCGCAGGCATGCACCGAAGCGTGGCGGGCAACGCCTTCCAAATGTGTCGCGGCTTCAATCACGTTTTTTGCTTGTTCGTTGTCTTTTGCGAGTTTTGCTAAATCGGAAACTTCGCGCATCGCTTTCCGAAGATTCGCGTTAAAGGGGATGAGCTTCGCGATTTGGTCGCAGAGGTCATAGCTTACGCCCGTTGCCCGGCCAACATCGCGTACCGCAGCGCGCGCCGCCATAGTTCCAAAGGTAATAATGTGTGCGACATGGTCTTCTCCATATTTCTCGCGCAGGTAGCCCAAAACTTCATCGCGGCGAATATCCGTGATGTCGATGTCTATGTCAGGCATTTGAATGCGGTCAGGGTTTAAGAAGCGCTCAAAGATGAGCTCGTAGCGGATAGGGTCTAAATCGGTAATGCCAAGAATATAGGAAACGATACTGCCTGCGGCCGAACCTCTGCCAGGTCCTACCACAATGCCGCGTTCTTTCGCCCAGTTTACAAAGTCTTGAACGATCAAGAAGTAATCCGCGAAGCCCATCTTGTTGATGACAGAAACTTCCATCGCGACTCGGCTTTGTACTTCCTCGGTTATTTCTGTATATCGGTCGGGAGTTCGTTCTTTTAAAAGATTATTAAGAAAAGTTTCCGCCGTTACGCCGTTTGGTAATTGGAATTTAGGAAGTTTGATTTTATCCAGCTCAAGTTCAAATGAGCATTGGTCGCCGATTTTTACCGTATTTTCAACTGCCTCCGGAGTTTCCTTAAAAAGCTCAGCCATTTCTTCGGGCGAGCGCATGGAAAAGTCGTCGCTTTTTAACGAAAGGCGGTCCGGATCGCTCGTTTTGTTTCCGGTCTGCACTGCAAGCAAGATGTCGTGGTATTCCGCGTCTTCTTTTTTGAGATAGTGAATGTCCTGCGTTGCTACGAGCGGGATATCAAGTTCGCGGGAAAGTTTTACTAATCCTTCGCGGACGGGGACGGTTTCGGGAACGCCAGGGTGGTGGCCGATTTCAAAATAATAATTTTCTGCACCGAAAATATCTTGATATTCTCTCGCAACTTCAGTGGCCTTTGTTATATTGTTTGCAAGAAGCACTTGAGAGACTTCTCCGGCGAGGCATCCGGAGAGCGCAATTAATCCTTCGTGGTGTTTACGAAGCAGATTTTTATCCATTCGCGGGCGATAATAAAAGCCGTCCAAATTTGCTTTAGTGACGAGTTGGATTAGATTTCTCCAACCCACTTCGTTTTTAACGATGAGCGTAAGATGAAAATATTTCCGATTGCCGTTTTCTCCCTTTTCCGTGTGGTCGCCGGGCGCGATATATGCCTCTACTCCGAAAATCGGCTTAATGCCTGCGGCTTTCGCTTTTTTGTAAAATTCAACGGCTCCATATAAGTTGCCATGGTCCGTAATCGCGAGAGCATCCATGCCGAGTTCTTTGGCACGTTCAACAAGCTCATCAACCTTGGGAAGGCCGTCTAAGAGGGAATAGTGGCTGTGGGTATGAAGATGGACGAATTTGGGCATAGGAAATGGCAGACTTAAAACTTATAACTACAAACAACTATGGGTCGGTAAAGAACGGTGCGTCAATTATAGTAGGTTTTTGAAAGTAGAAGAAGTATGCTTGACATCCATAGAATTTGATGCTATTCTGGAAATAGTCCCAAACTAGAAAGGAAGGGAGCGGTTATGAACCTAGAGCGTATCGCGGCTATCCAGTCAACGGTGGATTACGTCAAGGCTGTCATTGCGCAAAGTATTGAGAAAAACAAGGATAAGCCCGATGTTGTCAATATTCTTCGCGATCTTAATTCAAAAATAACGACGTTCGAAAACATTCACGCCCGCGACCCCTATTCTTAGATAGTCGCAGACAATACAAGAGGTCCTCAGTCGTTAGGGAGTAACGGGAGTTGATGTCATCCCAGAGTCAGAGAGCCTCGCATACGCGAGGCTCTATTTATTGACATACAAGCCGCATTACTTTATTCTTCTCTAGTATCATTAACTTCCGCTCGAAGCGGAAATTTCTAATTTTTCTGCTAGATTCTATTTTCTAGATACTAGCTACTGAATCGTATGGGAGGAGTACCGACTAAACATCATTCTAAATCAAAAGTAGGGCGGCGGCGTTCGCACTTAGCACTTAAGCCGAAGAATATTCGGGTATGCCCGAATTGCAAAGGGCCGATGCTTCCTCATCGCGCTTGCGCGCAGTGTGGCATATATAAAAAGAAGGAGCGAGTGAAATAAGAGATCAAAGCGGGTCCTCCACAATCGGACCCGTTTTTGATTTTTTTGCTTCAGTTGTGTACTGTTACTACTATGGCAACTCGACAACTTGCCCGTTCGGTGGTTCTGCAATCACTGTACGAATGGGACTTTTTCAAAGAAAAAGCTGATCTGCCCGCAATCCTAGAGCGGAATCTCCAGGAATTTGCACCAGGCATCGATGAGCCGGAGTTTGCTTGGAAACTCTTAAATGGCGTAATTGAACATCGAAAAGAAATTGACCATATTATTGCAAAAGCTGCCCCTGAATGGCCGATTGAACAGATTGCGATTATAGACCGCAATGCGCTCCGCATTGGGCTCTATGAATTGCTCTATGCCGATCACGAGGAAATTCCTCACAAGGTTGCGATCAACGAAGCGATAGAGATCGCAAAAAATTACGGAGGACCAAATTCCGGAAAATTTATTAACGGCGTTTTGGGAACGGTCTACAAAGAAATCCAAGCACAAGAAAAAACAGCACCACACTAGGAATCAGAAGCGATCATCTAAGATAACCTTAATTGATTACTTCTGCTTCTCAATCCACTTATGATGAAGTTCGCAGGATTAGAGGCGATACTCGGGCACAAATTTAAAGACAAAGCACTTCTCGAGGAAGCGGTGACTCACCGTTCCTATTTAAACGAAGATGTTTCGCGATCAAAGGCGCATAATGAGCGACTGGAATTTTTAGGTGACGCGGTTTTAGAGCTTATCGTTACCGAAGAACTTTTTTATCGCTATCCGGATTATACCGAAGGTCAGATGACGCCGATCCGTTCTGCACTGGTTAACTATCAAATGATGGCGGACGTAGGAAAATCAATCGGCATGGACGCTCATATTTTACTTTCCCGCGGAGAGGCAAAAGACATGGGGCGGGGAAGAGAAGTGATTGTTGCAAATGCGATGGAGTCGGTTATTGGCGCGCTCCATTTAGATGGCGGGTATGCTGCGGCAAAATATTTTGTTGATAAGACAATTATGGCTCGGTTGGATGAAGTTATGAGGAGAAAATTATATAAAGATCCGAAGAGTGTACTCCAAGAAAAGGTGCAGGAAGAAAAGAAAGTTACCCCTACGTACCACGTGCTGAAAGAAACAGGCCCTGATCACGCGAAATTATTTACCGTCGGAGCATATTTTGGTGATGAACTTATGGCAGAAGGGAGCGGTATGTCCAAACAGGATGCGGAAATAGAAGCGGCGCGGAACGCGCTCGGTAAATTGGGATTTTAAGCTAAGGAACTTACATGTACCTAAAAAGAATTGAGCTTGTTGGTTTTAAATCGTTTGCTTCTAAAACGGTTCTTGAATTTCCCGCCGGTATAGCTGCGATCGTAGGACCGAATGGTTCCGGAAAATCAAATATTATTGACGCTGTGCGTTGGCTTTTGGGAGAACGTGAAGCAAAGAATATGCGCGGAGCTAAGGCCGAAGATTTGATTTTTGCCGGAACGCCCCAGCGAGCGCGTGTTGGCGTGGCTCAAGCGACGATGGTATTTGATAACGCGAATAGATTTTTCCCCGTTGATTATGCGGAAGTTGCGATTCGTCGCAGGATAGAGCGGGACGGTACGTCACAATATTTTTTAAATGACGCAGAAGTTCGCCTGAAAGATATTATTGATTTTTTCGCGCAATCCCGACTCGGAACGAAGGGGCTTACGATCGTGAATCAGGGTGATAGCGATATTTTTGTGCGTTCCAGTGCTCGGGATCGCCGAGCGATGTTGGAAGAAATTTTAGGGCTTCGCCAATATCAGTTAAAAAAGCACGACGCAGAGCTCAAGCTGAAAAACACGCGTTTTAATATGGAAAAAGCAAAGGCGCTCGTAGAAGAAATTCTGCCCCGCCTTCGTTTACTTCGCCGCCAAACTGCGAAGTGGGAAAAGCATGACGAACTCGTAAACGAGCTTTCAAATCTGGAAAAAATATATTTTGGTATCAAGCTTGCTCAACTTAAAACTGAGCGGGAAAGGGTAATGCCAGAGATGAATAGTCACGATGAAGCACTCCAAGGACTCGCAAAGGAGCTTGCAGAACGAGAGAAGGAATTGAAAAGTGTTGAGGCGAAGTCACCGAAATCCGGAGACGAATATCTTACGTGGCAAAAGGATCGCGATACGCTATTCGCGAAGAAATCAGAATTGCAGAAAACGTTGGGCCGTATAGAGGCGAAAATTGAATTAGGCGGTGAGCGTGTACACGGATCAAAAGACAGCGAGGAAATGGTTCGTTTATTGGAAGAAACTCGGGAGACGCTTGAAGACGCTATGTATGAAAGTGATGCACGCGTGGTTAAGAATCTCCTTAAACAGCTTTTTGAAAAGATAAATCATTTGTTGGATAGCGGAACGAATGAGGCGGCAGGCTTCGGTACGCCGAATCGGGAAATTGAAGAAGAGCGGAACACGCTTTTAGAACAGGTGCGGGCAATTGACGAGGATCTCGCGAAAATTTCTGCCCAGGAAGAAAAGCGAAATACGGGATTCGCGGATTTTAATACTGAATTTAGAAAAGCATTTGCCGCCGTTGAAGAAAAAAAGAATGAGCGGAATAAAATAGAAGCCGCGAAGAATAGAATATTGTTTGAAGAAGAGCGCGTCAAAATTCGCGAGCAGGAGCTTACACATTATGCGGAACAGATCGGGCGATCGCTAAAAGATTTCTCACCGATTGAGGAAAGTCATGATGTAGTAAAAACGGAGCGTGATATGCTCCGTATTCGCGGAGAACTTGCTTCTATTGGAGAAATTGATGAAGCCGTAATCAAAGAAGCAAAGGAAGCGGATGAGCGATATACATTTCTCTCTACCCAGCTTTTGGATTTAGAAAAAGCGTTTACTGATCTTACCAATCTTATCCACGACTTGGACGATAAAATTCATAATGATTTTACCGAGGCGCTGAAAGCAATGAATCATGAGTTTCAGACCTATTTTCATACGATGTTTGGTGGGGGAACAGCAAAGCTCGTATTAGAAAAACCGCGCCCGCAGACGCTTACCGAAGGTGAGGGCGAAGTAGTGCTTCCAGGGGATGGCGATGATACTCACTCGCAAGATCATGGCGGTATTGAGATTGCTGTTTCGCTTCCGCGAAAACGTATTAGCGGACTAGATATGTTGTCAGGCGGGGAGAAAACACTTGTTTCTGTTGCTGCACTTTTCGCACTCATTTCGGTAAGCCCCCCGCCATTTCTTGTGCTGGACGAAATTGATGCTCCTCTTGACGAAGCAAATGCACGCAGATTTGCGAGTATTGTTAAAGAGTTTTCCGGTAAAACGCAATTTTTAATTGTTACGCACAATCGTGCGACAATGGAGTCCGCCGATCTACTCTATGGCGTTACGATGGGAGAGGACGGGACTTCTAAAGTGCTTTCGTTGAAAATGGAATAGTGTTTTTTTAAAAGGTAAGTGAAAAATTTGTGAATCATGGTCTTGATTTTTAGTTGTAAATACTGTATACCTGACGGCGGCACCTTGATAGTGCTGTGCACAGCGAGGTAACCACTTCACTTCGTGAAGAGGAGGCAAAACAACGGAACAAGGAGGAAAGTCGTGAGTAAAAAGAGTAAAAAGAAGATTCCTCGTGATAATGAGATTGAGCTTAAGTCGTTGCAAAGTGATTCCAAGACAGAAGATGATCTGAAAGCGAATGGAAGTCTTAATGCAGAAATTGATCGCAAGGCAAAAGATGATTTGTATACAGAAATCACAAGAGTAATAGTGGCGAGAAATGGTATTCCTGAGGATCTCTCGTTGGTTATACACGAACGCCCTGATATCATTGCTGAATGTGGCGTCATTATTTCAAACGGAGCACATGAATTGAGAAATAGCATTGACGCCTCAATCCTTATTGGGAATGATTCATCTAGGAATCTTATTGCCGCAGGCAAGGGCAAACATAATTGTGTGAGGCATCCTGATGCATGTAGAGATCTTAAACGTGCAGGCATACATAATTGGGTAAGCAATCAAATTACGGGGTCTCGATTTCCGCTTCGTCCATTTCCGTTTACGGTACGTCACCTTGTTTTCATTCCGTTCAGACGAATAATGTCCGCTCCAGACGTGATTAGGGAGGGTAAAAAACGAGGCTTGGAGCTTCCTATGTATGAGGATGCTCTTCGATTCTGGCCAGACTACTCTAGGCATTATCCGTCCAGTATAATTTTCCTTCACGAGCCGATTGAAATTGACGGTTACTCGTATGTATTCTCTCTTAGTCATAATTCGGAAGAGAAGTCCCTTAGTCTTCCTTTGTGTGGTGGGGAATTTGGGAGTGGTGTTTACTTCGCTTACGTCCGCCCGTCCAAATCAGAACCAGTTCCTAAGAGGTGGATGTAGTTCCTTAATTGGTTTTCATAGAAAGCCCTGTCCGGCCATGCGATTCGATCGCGCGGCCGGCTTTTTTATGGCTTTGACGGTTTTTTACGCTTGTGCTACCATAACTCCCATATTCATGTTATCCATAAAACTCAAACGTATCGGAAAGAAACATCAGCCGGCATATCGCGTTGTCGTGAGCGAGCGCCGTTCCAAACTCCATGGCCAGCACACGGAGGATTTGGGTTGGTTTAATCCGTTGTTAAATACTTACGAAATCAAAAAAGAACGCATTTTGCATTGGATTAAAGTAGGCGCACAGCCAACAGATACGATTCATAATCTTTTGCTTCGCGCAGGTATTATTGAGGGCACGAAGCGTGCAGTCCATAACCAGTCAAAGAAGAAGGGCGAGGCATCCGCTCCTGCAGCAGCGCAAACTCCGGCTGCGGCATAAATTGACGGTGTAAGTTGTTATTACTATAGTTACTATATAAATAAGGTCGCCAAATTCAGATAATTACAGAGAGCCTATGAACAAAGTTTCTGACCAGGAATTTTTGGAATTTCTCGTAAAATCAATCGTTGACCATCCGGAGGATGTGAAAGTTGATCGCCGCATTGATGAACTTGGCGTTCTTTTAACGTTGAGAGTTAATCCTCAAGACATGGGGCAAGTGGTTGGCCGCAAGGGCGCGACTGCGAACGCAATCCGTTCTCTGCTCCGTATTGTAGGTATTAAGCATGATGCGCGTGTTAATTTAAAGATTGACGAACCGGAGGGTGGATCACGTGCGAGTCGTCCAGAACCACAAGAATAGATTTTTAAAAACACCCGCGAAATGCGGGTTGTTTTAATACGTACCATGCTGAAGTTTGATCTCATAACTATTTTTCCGCAGATCTTTGACTCATATTTTAATGAGTCTATTTTGAGACGAGCACAAGAAAAGAAACTCATAACGATTAAAGCTCATAACTTGCGGGACGTTACGATCGATAAACATAAAACTGTAGATGATTCTCCATATGGAGGCGGTCCAGGGATGGTGTTTAAGGTAGAGCCGATCTACAAAATAGTGCAGAAACTAAAAACTAAAAACAAAAAACAAAAAACCCGCGTAATTTTATTTTCTACGCGGGGTAAAAAATTTGACGCGAGTATTGCAAAACGTCTTGCAAAATACGACCAGCTTATTTTAATTTGTGGAAGGTACGAAGGTGTAGACGAGCGCGTTGCGGAGCATGTTGCAGACGAAGAAATATCGTTAGGGGATTACGTTCTCTCCGGTGGGGAATTGCCGGCAATGATTCTTGTGGATGCAGTTTCGCGTTTTATTCCGGGAGTGCTTGGGAAACATGAATCGTTAGAGGAAATAAAAGGTTCGTATCCGGTCTATACGAAGCCGGAGATTTTTATACCAAATCTAAAAAATAAGAAAAGTTATAAGTTGTCAGTTAAAAGTTCTAAGTCATCTTCATGGCGTGTCCCGAAGGTGCTTTTGTTGGGGAATCATAAGAAGATTGAGGAATGGCGGAAGCAAGGGGAGTTGAGGGGTTAATGAGTTGGTGAGTTGAAGAGTTTGAATTGTATATCGATTATTTATTGTATTTGACAGAATATAGAAATAGGAGTATAATTAATGGAGTACGTTAAACATGGGCTTCTGAACGTAACCGCCATGACGCTGGTTATGAGAAGCGATTCTACTCGTTCCTTAAAGGAGAACAGTCATGACTACGGAGCCTGAAGTAGTAGTTCAAGTGAACTACGACCTCTCGGTCGAAGCAGCGGTGAGGCTCGGTCGCTATGACCGGGTGAAATCCGATATCAAATCCAGGAATTTCTCCACTAAGTGTAGTGGTTTGGCTGAAGTCGCGGTAGGGCTCATCCACCTCAATCGGATAAGTTCGATTTACGATGTACGCGATGAGATTAGCAGGATGGGCTACTGCCCTATAGGGCTCTATGAACTTCTCGCCCTCGGCGAACATTATCCCAATCTTCAACGAGAATTCCCAATCGTGGCGCTTGCTTCTGTCTGGCGGGTCCCGGGGGGTTGCCACGTTCGTGAAGTTCCGTACCTCGCTGGGGACAGCTCGGATCGATCTCTTGGCCTTCGCAATCTCGAGGCTAGTTGGCCTGAATTCTTTCGATTCGCTGCTATCCGCAAGTAGCCCTTTCTTCTCAACAGCCTCCGATGCGCGCAAGCGTTCCGGGGGTTTTTTCTTGACGTGAAGAGTCGGGTTTGTTAATATATTCGCAATCCGCAGAAAGTAGGCATTTCATAAGCCCTACCGAGGAAACACTCAAATACTCCAGTATTCGAGCTGCGGAATGTTCCCGCAGTTTTATTTTGCGGAAAAGGTCGTATACAGCAATATTTCTATGAAATCACGAGAACAAAAAATAAAAGAGCTTGGGGCGGGAAAAGAGCTTTTAGAGAAAAGCGGAAGCGTTGTCTTCGCCGATTTTTCGGGCGTAAGCATTGCCCTTTTGAGTAAGCTAAAGAGCGAGCTCAAAAAGAGCGGAGCAGTGTTTCGCGTTATCAAAAAGCGTCTTCTAAAGATCGCGTTCAAGCAGAGCAAGATTGATTTTGATCCTACGCAGTACGATGCGCAGGTTGGAAGCATCTTTATCCCGGGCGAACTTACGGAATCCGCAGGAGCGATTTATAAGTTTTCCCGCGATGTCGCGCGAGAGAAAAAAGAGTTTAAAGTACTTGGAGCGTTTGATCTCGCCCACGGCGAATATCTGGATGCACAGGCTTTCACAACGCTTGCACAATTACCGAGCCGCGAAGTGCTCTTGGCACAGCTCGCTAATGTTTTGAACGGGCCTCTCCGTAAGCTTATGTACGTGTTGCAAGAAGTAGGAAAGAAAGGCGGGGAATCACCAGCGCCTGAAGTGAAAGCGGAAGAAGTAAAGACCGAAACGGTCGGATAATAATAAACAATTGATAATGAACAATATGGAAAAATTTAACGATATTTTAACCAAGATTGAAGGAATGAAAGTTTCTGAACTCTCAGAACTCGTAAAAGCGATTGAAGAGAAGTTCGGTGTTTCCGCTGCTATGCCGGTTGCCGCTATGGGCAATGGAGCGGCAGGTGCTGATGCAGCAGAAGAGAAAACTTCATTTGACGTAGTTATGAAGGATGCGGGCGGCCAAAAGATCCAAGTCATTAAAGTTATTCGCGAAGTATTGGGCCTTGGACTCAAAGAAGCGAAAGATATGACGGAAGGCGGTGAAAAGGTTGTAAAAGCTGGCATGAAGAAAGAAGACGCCGAGGATCTAAAAAAGAAATTAGAAGGAGCAGGAGCAACAGCTATTTTGAAATAAGGTATTTGCCTTACGTTCAATATAACCAAAAACACCCGCCGCTTATGGTGGGTGTTTTTGAGTGTGAGGAATTAGGATGGGTATCGGAAAGGGATTACGTGTATGCGCTGATTTGTGAGAGGAGCTCTCGCATTCATGTCGCACCTTACAACAAACACAAAGGTTATCTTTTTAGTTTCTTGAAATGGTTATGAGTTGTCATTTGCCCTTTTAGATTTTGGTGCGCGCACCTGGATTCGAACCAGGGACCTCTACAATGTGAATGTAGCGCTCTAACCAGCTGAGCTATGCGCGCATATAGCTGGATTGCATTATAAATCTAACAAGGTAAGTGGGAAAGGGCGCGGGCCGTAATCGGCAGAGTCGGATGAAGATTTTTAGTTGACTCGTCGGCTTGATTTCAGTAGAATGGCTTTTCTGGTTCGTTTACAACACGAGAAGTAGAGGAAGAGGAAGAAGTTCATGCGAGGAGACTTCTATACGGATAGTCGGTACTGTGGGAGATGTAAAACGTACGTCTCCTACCTTACCTCGAGGGAGCAACACTATTGCACCACGTGTGATAGTTTGACAGAACTCTTCAGTCCCGAAGATTGGAGTGTTTTCCGCGATGAACTGCGGGAGGCAAAGACAGGTTACCTCCATCCCATTCAGGGTAGGGGGGGTGACGATGAAGACGTGCTTACGCTAGTGAGAACAGCCTAACTCCTCAAAGGCGAGTTGGTTGAGTTCTGCTCCACACCTTGTGTGTGGAGCATTTTTTTAGAATCTATTGACAAAATGAAGATTATTTGATTTGATATCAACAGTCCTTTTCCAGTGCATGACTCATGTGTGCGGGGGATCTAAAACTCACAGGGATACAAGGGAGGCCTATGATGGCTATGAATTCGAAGGGTGTGAGAATGTCTTTTTCTACCCTGCTTTCCATTGTCGGCGCATTAATGTTTTTGACTCTAATAGTGGCGGTTTATGTTTCCTTTTCCTCAACTGGCGATCCTCTCTTGGAAACGCCCCATGAGCCAATTGATCTTGCAGGAGAGCCAATTGATTTTGGAGAAGAATATCACAAATCGGCTTGGATTCAGCCTGAAACCAATGAATTTTTGCAAGATTCAAGAGTGGAGATTGCTCGTGAAATCTCTTTGGACGAAGATCGATCAAAGACGATCGCATACCTTGAAGAAGAGAATGCGCGGCTTCTGAAATTTATTGAAGAACTTCAGGAAGATATTGTCTCTCTGCGGCGCGAACACCTCGTGGAGGGTTTGACTCAAGAGTTTCGTGAGACACCCGAGGCTCAGGCACTCTCTGAAGATGATCGTCTTATTATTGAATCTTATGTCGTGGGTAGGTTGGAATCACTTCCGCAACCGTGGCAAGTGGATCCGGCTGTGCAAGCGATTAGTCGCTATAACCAATCGCTCGAGAATTGGAATGTGCGATGGGCTGAAATTGGAGGCTTCGATCATCCGAGTGCTCCGAGTCTGCAACTTGAGAGAAGTGCTCTCTACGAAGCCTATCTCACCGAGATGAAAGGCATTTTCTCTTCCGAAGAGATCGCGAAGCTCTTCCCACAGGGCGAATAGCCAAGGACCCCGACACCGTAAGGTGAAGGGGTCTTTTTCTTGACAATATATTGCTTTATGTGAAATTATGTTTCCAGTACTTCTTGCTTGTCACTGTCGACGAGTAAGATGTTTTTCTGTCCCACTTTCATAAGGAGAACTCTCATGAGTTTCAAAGGAATGTTCAGTCTTCTCGTCGCACTCTGTCTGCTTCTCGTTCCGACGTTCGCGCAGTCATCCACGCGTTCCGGCACGCCTTCCGGTCCGGTAACGGTTCCGAAGGTTACGGAAGTGAAGCCGGGTGAGACCTACACCACGTCCGATGGTGTGAAGGTCGAGAACACGGCAACGCAAGGCACGTCCAAGTTCACCGTGAGGGAGTTCCATCCCAACCAGGGAGCTCCGTGGAGCAAGGTCGACTGTGGCAATGGCGCTCAAGGCAAGGTTTCCGGACTCAACGCCGGTGATGAGCTCGAGACGAGCAACGACAACGTCTTGGAGGTCAATGCGGAAGGTGTCACGGATGCCGATCAGCCGGAAGGCAACAAGATGGGTGACGGTGGTATCAACATCACCGGCAACGGATCCACAATCACCCTGACCGGAAACGGCAACGATGTGGACTTCTACAAGAGTTCAAACAGCAATACGCTGACCGTGAATGGGAACAACAACAACATCGACCTGAACGGAAGCAACAACAACTGGACCAGCAACGGTTCCGGCAATAACGGGCACAACTAGTTCGTGCCTAAGGGCATACCTTTCCCCACTTAGGTATGCCTCTTTTTATCCCTTTTTAAGGGATTTTTTCATCCGCCTGGACGGCCGGATTTCGCTTATAGCATGGAGAGATTATGGCTATAAAAACCTATATAGCTTCATATTCTGGGGAGAACTAAAGTGTTTGACCGACATGTATATGTGGCATAGAATGTTACATAAGTGGGGGAAAGTGGATAACTATGGGGATAACCCCGAAATCTGGGGAAAAGTCGCTCGCATATTCTTCTAAAAAAGCTATAAGAATGACCTTTTTACGAAGGATATGCTCACTTATTGGTGAAAAAGAGCTATAGACCACCTTTTTTAAAAGCAAAACCTTCTCGCTTAGTGGTGAAAAAGGCATAGAATGACCTTTTTACGAAGAATATCCTCACTCTCGCCCCAATCTTCTAAACCCTAGAACCTAATACTTAACCCAGATGTTCATCGGAGAATACGCACACAATTTTGATGTAAAGGGACGCATCGCAGTTCCGGCAAAGTTCCGCAAGGATCTCGCAGGCGGTGCGATCGTAACTCGGGGATTGGATCACTGCCTTTTTGTATTTTCCAGAAACGAATGGGAGACGCTCGCACAAAAGTTGGTCGCGCTTCCGATTGCTCAGGCGAATTCTCGTGCATTTTCTCGACTTATGCTTTCCGGTGCAGCTGAAGCTGATATTGATGGGCAGGGAAGAATCTTGATACCGGATCATTTACGCAAATATGCAGATTTAAAAAAAGAAGCAATTGTTACGGGCGTATTTAATCGTTTTGAAATTTGGGATGCCGATTCATGGAAACAATACAAGGCGAAGACGGAATCTGCTTCTGATGAGATTGCTGAAAAAATGGGCGAACTAGGGATATGAGAATAGTTAATGAGTTGATCAGTTGATGAGTTGAAGAGTTTATTCCTTACAATATACAAAAATTCAAAAACCCGTAACCGCAATGCACACACCAGTCCTCTTAGAAGAAGTTATGCGTATGGCAAACATCCAACCAGGAGAAACAATCGTTGACGGAACACTTGATGGCGGAGGATATGCCCGTGCTTCCTTAGAAGTTCTCCAAGGAGATGGAGTATTCGCGGGGATTGATTGGGATGAATCCATGATTCGGACGACGGGTAAAGAATTAGAAAAACTTTCGTCTCCGCGATTACGTGTAATCGCAATCCATGGAAATTTCGCGGACATACCGAGTCTTATCCGCGAGCAGGGAATTGAGAGCGCAGACGTTGTTGTACTTGATCTTGGATTTTCTTCGCTCCAGGTTGATCGCGCGGGGAGGGGATTTAGCTTCATGCGTGACGAGCCACTCATAATGACCTATAGCGACGAGATGACGCCCGTGCAAACTCTTTTGAAACAGCTCAAAGAACATGATCTCGCGAATATTTTTAAAGAAATCGGTGAAGAACGTTTTGCAAAACGTATCGCGAAAGCAATTAAAGAGTATTTACGGAAGGGAGATATTCAAACAACAGCGAAACTTGCAGAAATAGTGAAAGGCGCAGTTCCTACAAACTATGAACATGGAAGAATCCATCCGGCAACGCGAACATTTATGGCGCTTCGCATCTATGCGAATCAGGAATTTGAAAATCTGGAACGAATCCTCGCCGCCGTGCCTTCAATCCTTACAACCGGGGGGAGAATGATCATCGTTTCCTTCCATTCCCATGAAGACAGAATTGTAAAACAGCGTTTCAGGGAATTCGCAAAGGCCGGTATGGGAACACTGATCACTAAAAAGCCAATTACTCCCACAGCCCACGAAATCGCAAGCAATCCAAGGTCGCGGTCGGCAAAACTAAGAGGACTTATACGCACATGACATTTCTCCACTCAAGAAAAATACGACAACTCTCACTCGCTTTCATTCTTCCCTTGCTTGGCATTGTAAGCATCGCTGGAATTGGAATGATCGCGCTCTATAGTATGGAAGTAGGCGCACGGTACGACATCCGACGCATCGAAAATGCGATCCAACAGGAAACTGTCCACAATGCAGAATTAAAAGATGAGTTATACTCATTACTTGACCGCAAGAATGCGGCAGAGTACGCGGCTTCGCAGGGACTTGTGCTTGAGAAGAATCCCGAATATTTACAAGTTGAAACACCTATTGCTCCATCGCTCGCTCAGAATCTATGAAACTTCGGCTCGCTTTTGTCATTACTGGAATTATCGTCGGCTTTTCTGGCATTATTTTCCGACTTCATTATCTCCAGATTGCACAAGGGAGCTACTACTCAGCTAAAGCAGAATCCCAATATACTTCTTCGGGCGTACTTGAACCCCATAGAGGATCGCTCTATTTCACGGATAAGCATGAAAATGTGATTCCGGTAGTCGTGAATAAGGATTATGACGTTGTTTTTGCGGTTCCTAAAGAAATTAAGGATCCCAAAAAAGCTGCAATAGCGCTCGCAAAAATTTTTAATCTTAATGCAGATCGCCTTGCCGTACGTTTGGCGCGAAAGAACGATTTGTACGAACATATCGCAAATAAAATTTCAAAAGAGGATGTGGAAGCGGTGCGGGCTGCAGATATCAAAGGGATTTATTTTGATAAAGAGACGTTGCGATTTTATCCCTTTGAACAGCTTGCTTCCCACGTGTTGGGATTTTTAGGATTTAGCGAAGACGATATGGAACCCATGGGAAAATACGGATTAGAAGCGTACTACGATGTTGAACTTCGCGGAAAGCGGGGAACTATTGAAGGGGAAAAGATCACCGCTCCAGTTCATGGAGGAGATTTTTATTTAACAATAGATAGGAATATTCAGGCACGTGCCGAAGAGATGCTGGACGATCTTACAGCGCGGTATCACACGAATGCGGGGACGATTATTGTCCAAGATCCGAGCACAGGAGCAATCCTTGCTCTTGCAAACAGACCTACGTTTGATCCTAATAGTTACGGAGATGCTTCGCTTTCAGATTTTTTGAATCCTGCGATCCAATCGGTATATGAACCAGGTTCGGTATTTAAAGTTCTAACTATGGCGGCAGGTATTGATACGGGAAAGATTACGCCCAAAACCACCTTTTATGATTCCGGATCGCTTACGCTAAACGGTAAAAAAATTATGAACTGGGACGGGAGAGCTCACGGCACGGTGACGATGACTGAGGTTATTGAAGAATCAATAAACACGGGTGCGGCATTTGCCGAACAAAAGACGGGGCACAAGGTGTTTGAATCCTATCTTAGACTTTTTGGATTTGAAGAAAAAACAGATATTGAATTACTTGGAGAAGTTCCTGGCAGTTTAGGAAATATTGGAAAAAAGGGTCAGGATATTAATTTCGCTACGGCATCTTATGGGCAAGGAGTTTCCGTAACGCCTCTTCAGCTTATTGATGCTATTTCTGCGATTGCAAATGGCGGACTCTTGATGCATCCCTATCTTTCGCGTGAAAATGGTCCGCATGTTGTTCGCCGTGTTATTTCACGGGAGACGGCGAGCGCAGTCACGGATATGATGGTCTCCGCAGTAAAGAAAGCAAAGGTTGCGAGCATTTCCGAATATCATATTGCAGGAAAAACAGGGACGGCACAGGTTCCTGATTTTAAGCGTGGCGGATATTCGGAAGATTTTATCCATACCTATGTCGGATTTGCCCCTGCGACGAATCCTCGTTTCACTGCACTCATAAAATTAGACAAGCCGAAAGGAGCGACCCTCGCAGGTGCAACGGTAGTTCCAGCGTTTAGGGAACTTGCCCAATTTATTCTTAGCTATTACAATATCCCTCCTGATAACCTCGTTCATGTCGGAGAGTAATTATTATGTATTGGCTTCGCGAACAACTAGCGGCAACATTGCGGGTTCTTGCCCGTCTTACAATACGGAAATTTGATCCGGGTATTATTGGTATTACCGGAAGCGTAGGCAAAACATCGGCAAAAATGGCGATTGCGACGGTTTTGAAGTCCATGCGCCGTGTTCGTGTTGATCCGGAAAGCTTGAATAATGAATTCGGCCTGCCACTCGCTATTTTAGGTGGCTGGTCAGAACGAGACATCCGTTTCGTGAGTAAAATGGAGCAGGCGGGTGGACGGCGTATTGGGAAGATATTTTTTTGGTCAAAAATACTTATTCTCGCGGTTTTAAGAATTATCTTTCTGCCTCGTGCGCGTTATCCGGAATTGCTGGTCTTGGAGTACGGTGCGCAAGCTCCCGGCGATATCAAATATCTCTTATCCATAGCGCGCCCTCAGATTGGCGTTCTTACTGCCATAGGAGAGACTCCCGTGCATGTAGAAAATTATCCCAATGTTGAAGCGCTCTATCGGGAGAAGGGGAGAATTTTGGAATCGCTCCAGAGTACTGGCGTTGCTATTTTAAATGCCGATGATGAAGCGGTATTTGCAATGCGGGATCGTACGCGCGCCCATGTAATGACATTTGGTTTTTCATCGCGCGCTGAAATGCGCATTACAAATTTTGAAAATAAAGTGGAAGATAAGCGACCGACCGGCATATCCTTCAAATTAAATTATGGAGGCAATGTTGTCCCGATACGCATTGATGGCGTGTTTGGAAAATCGGCGGCATACGCGGCGGCATCTGCGGCATGTGCAGGTATAGCATTTGGTATTCATCTCGTGCGCACCGAAGAGGCATTAAAGTCGTATCAGCATCCTGATCATCGGATGCGCCTTATCTCCGGCGTAAAAGAAACGTGGATTATTGACGATGCGTATAATGCCTCACCGCTTTCCACTGAAGCGGCAATTGAAGCGGTCCGTGATATCCCTGGGTCGCGAAAGATTGCAGTCTTAGGCGATATGCTTGAACTCGGGGAATACGCTATTCCCGCACATGAAGCGTTGGGAAAAGCGGTTGCCAAAGTTTTTGACGTACTCGTTACTGTTGGTCCTCGGGCTAAATTCATTGCGCAGTCTGCGCGTTCTCTCGGGATGGAAAAAAGAAACATCATGAGTTTTGATACCGCGGACGAAGCTCGTTTGCCGCTTCAAGACTTGCTTAAAAAAGGGGATTTGGTTTTAATAAAGGCCTCGCGTGGTATTGGGTTGCAGGTACTCGTGGATGAAATAAAAATTTAATCCCGTAAAGGTGCTTCTTGTGACAACAAGATAAAGTGGAAGCTCTCATCGTCTAGTGGCTAGGACGCAAGGTTCTCATCCTTGAAACCGGAGTTCGATTCTCCGTGGGAGCGCAAATAAAAAATGCTCTATATTTTGTGGAGTATTTTTTTATTTCTGTTTTTGGAGAATCGAACGGAGGGTGGGTCGGAGGGAAAGTTACCAGGTTCCCTTCGTGGAGGAAAATAGTTAAAAACCGTCGGTTTTTAAAGAGTCCGGCAAAGCCGGACGACGTAAGGCTCTCCGTGGGGCGTGCTTGACGTAATGCATCTAATATGATATAATTTTTATTAGTTCATCGTCCTTTCGGGTTTCTTCAACTGAGCTTTAACTCAAGGAGTTAAACATGCGCGTGCGTGGACAAAGTGATGTTTTTTTGGAATCTTTGGCGAGACGAGATGGAAAGGATTCATTCTGGGGTCAGATGTTGTCGGACGAACAGAGAGTAGATGAGCTCCTAAAACGGTGGGCTTGGGGTCCGCTGAATCTCTCCTTGTATGTTCTTGCATTCGCTATTGGCATCTGTAGCCTTGTAGTAGGTATTAGAAGTTTTCTCGGACTTGTATTGATGGGAATTTGTTGTGTTTTTGTCGTTACTCTGACCCAAGTCTACGATGTTATGCATGGTCGTTTTATTGAGCAGGTAGACCGGGAGAATTGGGAAAGAGGAAGGGGTTGGGGTAGGGGTTAAGCTAGGCTCTTAATATGGTATGAGATATATTCCGAGCCTTTCGCCGCCAATGGTTTATGACCAATGGCGGCTTTTTTATAAGCCCACATAGTTTTCATTTGCCCTTTTGCTTATTTTTCAGTATATTGAGTGCCGGTCTTTGATTGGAGTACAAAACAGAAGGAAGGGGAGTGGTCATGCTAAGCAAGGTATGTTTCGTCATCATTCTTGTGCTGGTCAGCGCTTCATGCGCGGGGCAAAAGCATTTTGCGCCTGTTTACGGACAAGAAACACAAGAATCAGGATATTTTTTTGAAGGAGAAGAAGATCGCTCTCTCAAGAATCCAGTTGTATGTATTCTTGACGGCTTGAGTGAGAAAGTATTGGGAAGTGGAGTCATCGTTTCTCGTTCCGCTTTGTTTTACGATGGCGCTCGACTTTATCGTAAATATTATCTCTTGAGCGCCAATCATACCGTACGAGGTATGGATTTCGCTTATATTCGTACGTTGTCGGGTGATACGTACGAAGCGAAGATTTGTATGCGTAATGATGTTTACGATATTGCTGTATTAGTTTTTGAGTCAAATAAAATTCATCGCCAAGCTTGTGTTCGTAGTGTCGGGCTCACTGGCCGTGTTCAGCTAGGCGACAATATCTATCTTGTGAGCTATCCTCGCGGTATTGGTCCATTCCGAGAGTGTGGGGAAGTCCTTTCGCGAGAGGAGAACCTTATCACCATCAATGCTCCTGGATACTTGGGGTCGTCGGGTGGTGGAGTATTCCTTGTGACTACCGGAGAACTTATTGGAGTTTACACGAAGATGCTTGGAAATCCCGAGGCGGGAGAACCACTTCAAGTAGATGTTGGGTATGTAACTCCTCTTCACAGCATTATTCGTTGGGTTAGGGGAGAGAATTGTTCGTTTGTTTTCAATTTTTAGATCAATGAATGTAGCCCCGAAGGTATTTGGGGCTATCTTTTTTTTGTTTCTGCTTTTACTATTGGATAAGTATGGATAATTACAAGGCGCGCTTACGGCGCATGGCAAAAGATGCTTTTATACGCAATCCGCTCCTTATCGCTGGTGCGTTGCTTACAGTATTAGCTGTGATTACAGGATACCAGCTGTGGGATGTTGGCCATCTTCTGGTTCTTCGAGCGCCCGGGGAGACGATGCCCGGATTTTCCGGTACTCGCTATGACGTTTTTACTATTATCGTGTCGGGAGTAATGGCGTGGGCCATGAATTCGCTCCTTGCATACGCCCTTTATGATAAATCCCGTTTTGTATCCTATTTGCTTGCCTATTTTAATATTTTTCTCGTGGTCTTGATTTTCATTGCGGTGGGTGTTATTATTTCAGCCAATTGAACGAAACCCATGAAAACATTCGCAGTCATTGAGACGGGAGGTAAGCAATATCGCGTTGAATCCGGCTCAAAAATAAAAATTGAAAAGCTTGAAGCTGAAACTGGATCTCAGGTCTCTTTTGATTCGGTTTTACTCGTCGTAAACGGTGATGACGTTGTTATAGGTGATCCGCGCGTAAAAGGCGCTACGGTTGCTGGAAAAGTCCTTATGCAAGGCCGGGATGAGAAAAAGATAGTATTTAAGTATCACTCCAAGACGAGATATAAGAAAAAGAAAGGCCATCGCCAACCGTTTACTGAAGTAGAAATTACGGGAATCAAAAACAGTTAACGAGTTGATCAGTTGAGGAGTGAAAATAAAAAAGAGTCGCCTTTCGGAGGCGTTCTTTTTTATCTCAATTCTATTGGCTAGTGGCCATACCCTCTACCCCGTATCCTCACCTTCTTCCATCAAGAGCACCGGAGAGCGTTTCGTCATCGGCAAATTCTATTTCTCCTCCCGTAGGCAGGCCTCTTCCGAGGCGTGTTATTTTTTTTGCGATTGGTTTTAATTCCTGCATGATAAGAGCGGAATCAATATCGCCCAGGGTTGTAGGGTTTAATGCGATCAGAATTTCTTCCGCCATGCCAAATTCTTTTTCAATAGTCCGCTTTACATTAGCGATCCGCAGTTTTTGTTCTGTGTCCAAAATGCCGTCGCGATCTAGCTCTCCCAGAACAAGATAGCGCCCTTTATACTTCTTTGTTTTCTCAAGTGCGATAAGATCGGTCGGTTTTTCTACAATCGCAATGATGGATTGGTTCCGCTCTTTATTGGAGCAGATCCAGCAGAGTGTTATTTCTGAAGCAGCCAGATTTGCTTCATAGGGGACAAAACATCGGGAACACGTCTGTATAGTGCCGAGACTTGCCACTGCATCGGTTAATTCTTGTATTGATGCTTTTCCTAATTTCAGAATATGAAAAGCAAGCCGTGTTGCTTGGCGTGGGCCTATAGAGGGAAGCGCGGAGAACGCGTCAATAAATTTTTGAATAGGGCGAGGGAACATGGAATAGAATCTAGAAAATAGAATCTAGAAAATAGAAATAAGAAGTGAAAAATAATATTTGTATCATTTGTATATTAGTATCGATACAGTAAGCTATTATATTTCCTCTGTTACATGCGCCCTATCAATCGTCTGGAAGCTTGCTTTCTCTTGATCAAAGCGTAGGCGTACTGTTCCCAAGGGGCCGTTGCGGTGTTTTGCTACAATGATTTCTGCCTGATTTTCTTCTTCGGGTAGGACGGTTGTTTTGTCACGATCTTTACGATAGATAAACATAACGACATCCGCGTCTTGTTCAATAGATCCTGATTCGCGCAAATCAGAGAGGCGGGGAACTTTTATTTCGCGTTGATCAACGGCACGCGAAAGTTGTGAGAGTGCGAGCACGGGGACATTGAGTTCGCGTGCCAAGCCTTTGAGTCCACGCGAGATTTCGGTAATTTGCTGGACCATGTTATCGGAATTGGTACGCGGCATAATAAGCTGGAGATAATCAACAACAAGCAGGGAAAGCCCATGCTCTGATTGCAATCTTCGTGCCATAGAGCGCATTTGTAGAATGTTGGGGGATGGCGTGTCGTCAATAAAGAATGGCGCGCGAGAAAGGGTGTCTAGCGCATGTTGGATAAGTTCAAAATCTGTTTTATCTGAAAGGCGCCCCGTGCGTAATTTCCAGAGCGGAACTTGTGCTTCAGCGGAAATAAGGCGGTCTACGACTTGTTCCCGGGACATTTCTAGTGAGAAAAATCCAACCGGCTCTTTTTGTTTCATGGCCACGTGGCGTGCGATATCAAGCGCGAACGATGTTTTTCCGAGCGACGGACGGGCACCGAGAATAACCAAATCGGAACGTTGGAATCCTGAAAGAATATTATCTACATCTTTAAATCCTGTTGGTACGCCGCGAATCAACCCTTCGCCGCGATGCAATTTTTCAATACGTTCGTATGCGGCACCGAGTTCGTCTTTGACGGCGCTGAATTTCTGCGAGATGGATCGTTGAGAAATTGCGAAGACTTTTTGTTCAACATCGTCCAGAACATTTTCTAAATCATCTTCAGGGCGGAACGCGTTTTCTGTAATCTCTGCGGATACATTAATAAGATCACGGAGAATTTTTTTCTCGCGTACGAGTTTCGCATAATGGGCAACGTGCGAAGACGTTGGCACGGAAGTTACGAGCTGGGCGAGATACGATGATCCGCCGATAGATTCTAGTTGTTCCGAAGCTTTGAGTCGTGCAGTTACACTTACGACATCAATCGGCTCATGGCGCTCGTAGAGGGAAAGGATGGTGGAGTAGAGCGTGGAATGTGTCGGCTTATAAAAATCTGATGCGTGGAGCACGTCGGCGATTTTTACAATCGCTTCTTTGTCTAACATTAGCGCTCCTAAGATAGAAGTTTCTGCTTCTATATTTTGTGGGGGAATCTTTGGGTTCATGTGTCTTACTGCAAACGCTGAGGCAAGATGAGCGGGCCTCGCGGCGTGTCCTCTATGGTATATCCTAGCCGCTCAACGTGAGCGCGCAAGATGTCTGACTGGATAAAGTGTTTACGACGCCTGAATAACTCCCGTCGCCATGCCAAAATGCGGGCGAAAATGGAAACGGGGTGCTTAAGGCGCGTAAAGCCGAGGAGAGTTAATTTTCTCATAAACCAGCGCCTTGCTTCACCCGCGCTTTTGGGAGAGATACGCCAGAGGCCGGCTTGCATATCGTGCATTGCGCTAAAGAGAGTGGCGATTGCTTCTGGGGTATTCAGGTCGTCTTCCATTGCGCTTGTAAAACGCTCGTCATATGTCTGGAGAGGAAAGAGGGCGGTGCCGGTGCTGGAAAATCTTGATTGCATTCTTAATTTTTCAATATGCTGAATAAACGATCTCCACGCGGTTTCGGCTCCGAGAGCGGATTCTTCTGTGTAATCAACTGAGGAACGATAATGGTTTTGTAAGACCGTAAGACGCAAACTATTCGCGCTATGGTCGTTTAGAAATTGCCGAATGGTAATAAAATTGCCGCCGCTCTTACTCATTTTTTTTCCACGCACCGTGAGCAATCCGGTATGCATCCAGAGTTGTACAAATGGGCGTTTGCCGGAAGCGGATTCTTGCTGGGCGATTTCTGCTTCGTGATGCGGAAATTTTAGATCAATGCCTCCACCGTGTATCTCATACTGCGGACCGAAATGTTTTTCCGAAATTGCGGTGTCCTCAATATGCCAACCCGGTCGTCCGATGCCGAAGGGCGCTTGCCAACTTGGTTCTCCTTCGCGTGAAAATTTCCACACACAGAAATCTCCCTTGTTTCGTTTGTTAGGATTTTCATCAATGCGCGATGTTCCATCTTCTGCTTGTTCTATTGTCCTGTGTGCGAGCTTGCCGTAATGGGGAAATGTAGCGAGATCAAAATAATAACCATCGCCAGTTATTTTGTACGCGTGTTTTTTTTCAATCAGGCGTTCAACTTGCGCGATTATTTCCGGAATGTATTCTGTGGCCGATGCATACGTATCTACTGAGTTGATATTTAGCGATCGCATATCTTCTTTAAATATGCGCGTATATTTTTCTGCTAGGCGCTTGGGACTCATGTCTTCTTCTTTAGCGCGTGCGATTATCTTGTCGTCAATGTCGGTAATGTTTTGGACGTATCTCAGAGCTGCGCCTGTGCTTCGGAGGTACCGCGCAAAAACATCAAAGACAATGTATACACGTGCGTTACCGATATGGAGTTCGTTGTAGACGGTAGGGCCACATACAAAAAGCCGGATGGGGCCTGATTCGGGCTTCTTAAGCATGTTCTTTGCCTGTGAAAGTGTGTTGTATATCTTCATAGCGCTTATCTTATCCACACAAAACTTAGGTAACTCCTGTAAAGACAATTATAATTGAAGAAACGTTTAAAGCACAGCAAAGCCAAGCGCAATGGAAAATACTAAATTTAATTTTTCAGAAAAAAGGCATTCAATTCTCATTGGTCTTTTTTCTTTTCTTTTTCTTGGCCTTCTTATCGCAGGCGTTGTGAGGGGATGGGATGGTCCCGGCGGTGGCCCTCCTAATACATCAGGAACTATTCATAGAGCATCAAATGGCTTTATCGGTATTAATACGGAAAATGCGCTAAATGCTTTGAGTATTAACGGATCTCTTTCTATCGCGAGTACGTCGCAGGGAGCCAGTCTTTCTGCGGTAGCAAATGGATTAAATGTGGAAGTCGCACTTGGTATCGGGACGAGTACTATAACAGCACCCCTTAGTCTTTCCGGTGGGGGTATTACGATAGATGGAATTCAACAGCGTTATGATAGAAATGCCAAAGTTCCCCTCCCTCATGTAGTAACTTCTTTTCTTATTGCTGGCGATGTCCAAACATCTGCGTTTACCGTTAATCGTGATGGAACGCCAATCTTTTTTTACACACTTGCTGAGCAGGGTGTTAATGAGGGAGATAAGAACGTATATGCACTACGATGTCGCAAAATAGACTGCTCTCTTGCTGACTCTCCTGTCATCGCATATACCCTTATGGGGCTAAATAATAAATTACCTGAAATATTAAGCGCAAAGCCGGGTCCGGGTGATTATCCTATAGTGCTTATTAAAAATAAATCACTCTTTAGTACGGCGACTCGTTTCTTGGCTTGTACTTCTTTAAATTGTGCTACAAACTCTTCTATTGTTGTAGATACTAATACTCAATCAGCAGATATGATTATTGGAGGGGATGGTAATCCTGTCATAATTTCAATCCGACTTGGTTCGGGTAACCCGATTAAGGTTATTCATTGCTATGATCCTGCTTGTGCGAGCAAAGAAGATCTTACGTTAATCTCTGGTGCGTTTGATTATCTTGCATTTACGCTCGGTATCAATGTTTTTCCGATTATTGCGTATCAAGATGGAGATGATGGAAATACATTGAAATTTATCAGATGTAGAACAACAAATTGTTCGGCATCCACTAACCCTGTTAAATTAGATGATCCTTTAGATTGGCCATCCAGCGGCATTACGGTTGTTGGCAAATTAAACGCTATTGTTATTTCTCGTGATGGTACTCCTCTCATTTTTCATACGTCAGAGGGAGGTAATGCGACTTTACGTGTTACAAAATGTGATGATATTTCATGTTCTACACCATCAACAGATGTGATAAAAACATTTTCTTCTGGAGTAAGCGTTACTTCAATTCGTGCGGCGACGAGTGTTCATGGCACGCCCATCTTGATTTATTCCACAACGGATCCAGGAAATGATAATAATAATCTTTATTTTATACGATGTGGTAACGAGTTTTGTGGTAAAGATGTATCTGGTAACGATGAATTTAAGGAAACAAGATTGGTTCTTACTGGAGCAGATTATTTCGGTCTCTCCCCCTCTGAATTTTATGCGGCTCCCGGCGCGGCGGTATTTGTGGGCTCACACGGACTCCCTCTTGTCGGTTTTATTAATTCTATTTCCGGGTCCGGATTGCTGACAAGCTTCCAATGCGGAAGCGAGTTTTGTGTTCCGTATTGGACACGGAGATAATGTGCAATAAACAAAGAAATTGTGTATCGATACTAATATACAAATGATACAAATATTATTTTCCACTTCTTATTTCTATTTTCTAGATTCTATTTTCTAGATTCTATTCCTATGCACGAACATCGTATTCTCATTAATATAACTTCCGCGGCAGCTTTTTTTGCTATTCTTCTTGCTGGACTTACGTTTGGTTTTATTAGTCCAACTCAAGACCCGCCTACAGAACAAGGAGTGCTCCGATCGCAAGGAGGCAATATTGGGATTAATACTTCTCTTTCGGGAAGTTCTCTTACGGTCCTGGGAGGTGCGAGTATAGGGTCCTATGCTACAACGACTTTTGCTCCTCCAGGAACAATGTATGTTGAGGGAAAGGCTGGCATAGGGGAGGGAGCTTCTGTTATTAAGGGATCATTAAATCTTAACGGAACAATTGCCATTGGAAGAACTATCCAATTCGGATCATGGGACGCTCGCTTTCCAATAAACGAAGGGGAAAGTCTTTTGAATGTTACTGGTGGAAGATATATCTCTATGACTATTGGTTCGGATGGTTTTCCGGTAATGGCATACTATGCCTCCGAAGAGGCGGGAATAGGGGCGTTCCGTATTGTTAAATGCAACGACGTACGGTGTACTACTTATACTGATTCATTGGTAGAAGCAAGTGGAGCGCTTACGAGCGCTGATAATTCTCTTGTTATTGGTTCAGATAATCGCCCTGTATTCGCTTATAATTTTGTTGATCCAATCACTCTTAATACTCAATTAAAAGTTGCAAAATGTTCCGATATCGCTTGCATGACATCTATTAAAAGTATCGTAGATCCCGAAGGATATTCACCTTCTATACGTATCAGTCCGGAGACGGGCAATCCCGTGCTTGCGTATTATCGGGCCGGATCACCCAATAAACTTGTATTTCGAAAATGTAATGATGCGGGTTGTAGCGATCTTGGTCTAACAAGCACTATTCAGGAGGGATTTGATATCCCTCCGGGAGGTGTCATATTTGGTACAGTCTCTATGGGTATCGGGTATGATGGCCTTCCTGTTATGTCGTATTACGCGAGCACTACCGGTTCGCAGAGACTTCGTCTTGCAAAGTGTAATACCAATTATGATTGTCTTAGTTTTTTAACTAAAGATATGGGTTCAAGTGAAAAAGGCTCCGGATACCATAATTCGCTCACAATCGGATTGGATGGATTACCAGTTATTTCCACCGGTGTGCGTGTGGGAGGGCTGAGTGAGTTGCGCGTCTTAAAATGTCTTGATATTAGTTGTACGGCGTCTACATCTAATGTGGTAGATAGTTTCACCATGTCTCCGACGTGGAATAGTGGGGAGTGGAATGCTATCACATTGGGAATAAATGGTTTTCCAGTCATAAGTTATATTGCAAGCTCAACAGCAGGGTCTCTCAACCCCATGCTTGCCTCTCGTATTGCCGTGTGCTCAAGCTCTGATTGTTCTTCGGGTAAAAATACACTCTATGAACTTGAGCAAAGTAATGCTATTAATTTTGGAACAACAGTCGCTATTGGATCACATGGCATACCGATAGTCGCATATCGTATAGATGGGGGTTTTAAGCTCGTAACATGCGGAAGCGATAGGTGTCTGCCGTATTGGACACGATAATGCTATGGAAAAATTTATGCATCATAATACCAAATTCATCTTCGCCATCGCTTTTTTGTCTGCGGCGATTCTGTTTGCGGGCGGAGTTTTTGCGTGGGTTAATCCCAATAATTTTCCGGGAGTTGGAGTTGGTGGGCTAAAACCTGGTGTAACTGATCCTACGAAAGTAGGTATTGCACTTTCGGATTCAGAAGAACCGCAGAGCGCGCTTTCTGTTGGAGGAGCTTTAAGTATTGGCTCGTCTTATATCGGAATCACTGCTAACGGTAACAATCTTTTAACTCAAGGGAACGTAGCGATTGGAAGACCTACTGCTATTGCTAAGTTAAGCGTTAATGGTGGTATTACTCTTGAGGGTATATCTCAGCGATTCTTCCCGAATACTAAGATTCCGACGCAAAATTTTTATTATCGTCTACCCAACCCAACAGAAGTTATTTCCGGAGGATATTTAGCGCTTACTATAGGTAGGGATGGTATGCCGGTATTCGTCTATGTTGATGACGGTAGAATTAAAGTCGGGCATTGTACTATCCCTGATTGTAGTAATCCGGTTTCTATAAGCGATCTTGATCTTGCGCAGGGAATAGGAAATGTTTCTATTAGTATTGGTCAAAATGGATATCCCATAATTGCGGGTATTGCGTCAGGTCCTAAATTGATTTTTTATGCTTGTTATGATTATGAGTGTAAAAATTCTACATATAGAGATCTCGATACTATAAATGTCCTAGATCTTCCGACTTCAATTACTACGCAATCTAATGGATTTCCTGCGATCTCTTACAGAAGAGGCACTACATCTGCAGGAGTTTATCTTATTCTTTGTGAAAATATAAGTTGTGAGAATCCTCCTAATCCAGTAACAATTAGTACTCTTGGTTCTGGTTTTCCATCGGGAGATGAAAAAAATGGAACAAGAGCTCAGCTCGCTTTAGGTTCGGATGGTTTACTCTTTACGGCTTATTTCGTCTATTATGACGTTCTTGCTGGCGCACAAGGTATTTATTTTAAAAAATGTACCAATATGGAATGCACAAGTAGTGTAACTAATAAGCTTATTAATAACGCTCTCAATGAGGTCGTTGGAGAGTTTGCTTCCGTTACTGTTGGTTCTGATGGGTTTCCTCTTATTACTGTTTATCATGCTACTAATGGACGTTTAATGCTTCTTTCTTGTAAAGATATTAATTGCACTCCAAGTTTGGTTACAGTTTCTACAGTCAGTTCACTCTCAGAAGGCGATGTTGGTAAATATTCTTCCATTACTACCAGCATTGATGGCTTGCCGTTAATTGCGTATCAAAGTAAGACGGCTCAAGCACTTTATGTCCGAAAATGTGGCAATAAAGAATGTACCATCAGTCATGGCACGCCTTTGGCATTAGATTTACCTGCATCTCTTGGCGGAGAAGGGGGCGGTAAATATGCATCCATTGGTCTTGGTGTGGACGGTCTTCCCGTCGTAACGTTTCTTCAAACGGTTGGTGGTCAAAATACTATGTATTTCTTAAAATGTGGAAGCGAAAACTGTTTACCGTATTGGAGTCGCCGCTAAATTTGTTCCGCTAGAAGTCTCGGGTATACTTGAGGAGATGGATACGCTTTTTTTTACTGTTGCGTTAGGGGTTCTCCTTATTGGATTTGGAGCTGTTTTATTTGTTCTCCGCAAGGGGCGTACCGACGATCGGGGCGACGGCCAGGCTTTTTTATTGCTTCAAAATCAGGTGAGCGAAATCGCAAAAACATTGGATTTGAAGCTCAATGAATCAAGTCATGCAATGCAAGCCCATATGCGCGAGCAGTTTGGCGCGAGTACCAGGATTATCCAAGATGTTACTGAGCGCCTGACGCGTCTGGATGAAACGAATAAACAGGTGGTAAATTTTGCCGATCAGCTGAAAAATTTGCAGGACATTTTAAAAAATCCGAAACAGCGAGGAATACTCGGGGAGTATTACCTTGAAACTGTTTTGAAAAATGTGCTTCCGCCCGGGAGTTTCCAGATGCAATATCCGTTTAAAGATGGAACGATTGTTGACGCAGTCATTTTTGTGAAAGATCGTATTATTCCTATTGATTCAAAATTCTCATTGGAAAATTATAATCGCCTGTTGGGAGCACATGATCCGGAGGAGCGGGCACAGCATGAAGCCGCGTTCCGCAATGATTTAAAAAACCGCATTGATGAGACGTCTAAATACGTAAAGCCGTCGGAGGGGACGATGGAATTCGCGTTTATGTTTATTCCTGCAGAAGCAGTCTACTATGATCTTCTTATTAATAAGGTGGGTGCGGTTAAAGCGAATACGCGGGATTTAATTGAATACGCCGCAGGTGAGAAAAAAGTGATGATCGTTTCTCCTACGACATTTTTGGCATATCTCCAGACGGTTCTTCAAGGATTAAAAGCGCTCCAGATTGAAGAATCGGCAAAACTGATTCGCAAGCGCGTGGAAGAATTGGGGAGACACCTTTCAAGCTACGAATCGTATATGAAAAAAATCGGCAATCATTTGGGTACGACAGTAAATGCATATAACAGTGCATATAAAGAATTAGGGAAGATCGATAAAGACGTTTTACGTATCAGCGGAGTTGCTGCGGAAATAACCCCTGAAGCACTTGATCAGCCGTTACAGGAAGAAACTAACGACTAAAAACTTATAACTTATCCGGCTCTGCCGGACTAAATACTGTATTTTGTTTTTCGCTTTATACTTTATACTTACTTCTTTATACTGTGTATATGTTGGGCTTTGAATCGCTGGTGCAGAAAACACTGTATGACAAAAAGTGGTTGAAGCTTATTCGGCAGTCAAATATATTCAGATTTCTTCCTTTTGTTGAATTCGTATGCGCTGCGGGATCTATGGCAATCGGGAATGTGAAACCGGAGTCAGATTTTGACGTCATTATTTCCGTGCGAGAGGGGCGGATGTTTACCGCCCGCTTTATTACTATTCTTATGTTGGACATGTTGGGGCGGCGGAGAAAGAATCTGGATCACGATAGTTTTGAAGCCGCGGATACGCTCTGTCTTAATCATTTTATTTCCGCCTGTTCGTATCGGCTTTCGCCTCCGCATGATGCGTATTGGCACGCCTTATACAGCTGTTTAGTTCCCGTATTTGGTCCGGAGAAAAAAATTAAAACATTCTTTGCTGCAAACGATTGGATAGAAGGTGGCGTGATATATCGTGAAGATCTTCGGCATGGCTACAAAACCGATTCATCATTCAAAAAAATAAGTGAGCGAATATTATCTGGCTCGCTGGGGGACTGGTTTGAAAGAAAATTGAAAGGAGTACAGGTTGTACGTATAAAGGAGCGACTTATTCCTCATGCCGGTTACAAGCCGAGAATTATTGTAAGCGACGATGAATTAGAACTCCATCTTGATACGCGTCGTATTGAGGAATACGAGGGGAGTAGAATCTAGAAGCTAGTAAGTAGAAAATAGAATTTTAAATTTTTAGCCCCTATTCCCTAAACCCTGCCTGCCTGCCGGCAGGCCTAGTGGCTAAAACCTTTTAGAGTATTGACAAGCCGGCTCCTCGTCCCTAGAATGCCTATTAGCACTCTCTAGTCATGAGTGCCATTTATATTAAAAACCGATCGCTAGGCATTCGTATACTATGAATTTTCAACCATTATCAAATCGGGTTTTTATAGAACCTATTGAAGAAGACAAAACAACGAAATCAGGAATTGTTATTCCCGACACTGCGGAACGGGAAAAACCGATTAAGGGAAAAATTATTTCAACGGGTCCAGGTAAAGTAAATGATAAGGGCGAGCGAATTCCTATGTCAGTCAAAACCGGAGACGTGGTGTTATTTAAAAAATATGGTCCGGATGAATTTGAAATAGATGGAAAAAAGTATCTGGTCGGCGACGAAGACGACATTTTGGGAATCATAAAAGAATAAACAATTAACAATGAATAATGGATAATTAATAATTGTCTATTGTACATTCTCTATTAACTATTAACTCATGGCAAAACAAATTTTATTTAACGAAAAAGCTCGCCGAGCACTCCGCAGGGGAGTTGATCAGGTGGCAGACGCGGTCAAGGTAACGCTTGGTCCTCGTGGCCGTGCAGTTGTACTTGAAAAGGGATACGGATCGCCCGTTGTTACGCGCGATGGTGTTTCTATTGCAAAAGAAATTGAACTTGAAGATCGCGTGGAAAATATTGGTGCGGAATTGGTAAAACAAGTTGCGTCAAAAACTAATGATGCTGCTGGAGACGGCACAACGTCTGCAACATTACTTACCCAAGTTATGGTGCGTGAAGGATTGAAAAATGTTTCTTCTGGTGTGGATCCCATCGGACTTTACCGTGGAATGGAAGTTGCTCATGAGACGGCTTTAAAAGCACTCCAGAAAATGTCAGTAAAAATCAGCGGCAATGCTATTGAGCATGTTGCGACTATTTCTGCGCGCGATCCTAAAATAGGAGCGCTTATTGCCCGTGTTATCGGCAAAGTCGGTAAAGACGGTGCAGTAACTGTGGCTGAATCTCAAACTCTTGGCGTTGAAGAAGAAATTGTAGAAGGTATGCAATTTGATAAGGGCTATGTTTCCGCCTATATGGTAACGAATCCGGATCGCATGGAAGCGATTATGGAAAATCCGGCGATTTTGGTTACGGATAAAAAGATTTCTGCGATTAACGACCTCCTACCGCTCTTGGAAAAAATGATTCAAGCAGGCAAGAAGGAATTGGTTATTATTGCGGATGATGTTGATGGCGAAGCGCTTTCAACGCTCGTGGTGAATAAAATCCGTGGCATCTTTAACTGTTTGGCGGTAAAAGCTCCGGGATTTGGTGATCGCAAAAAAGAAATGTTGCAGGATATCGCGATTGTAACGGGCGCTAACCTTATTTCCGAAGAAGTGGGTAAAAAACTTGATACTGTGGAACTTGCCGATTTGGGACACGCGGATCAAGTACGCGCGACAAAGGACGATACAACGGTTGTCGGCGGAAAAGGGAATAAAGAATCTATTGAAAAACGCGCTGAACAGATTCGTACGCAGATGGAAAATTCTGATTCTGAATTTGATAAAGAAAAATTAACAGAACGGCTCGGCAAAATTTCGGGAGGTGTCGCGGTAATCCGCGTTGGTGCCGCAACAGAAGTTGAGCAAAAAGAAAAACAGCATCGCATTGAGGACGCCGTTTCTGCAACCAAGGCTGCAATTGAAGAGGGTATCGTCCCCGGGGGTGGTGTTGCACTCGTGCGCGCTTCTACTTCGGTAGCAGAAATGATAGCTACGATGGATAAAAATCAACTTCCGGAGATTGTGGGAGCAAAAATAGTATTAGAAGGGCTTCGTGCTCCGCTCCAACAGATTGCAGAAAATGCCGGATTTGATGGCGCAGTTGTTTTGAATAAAGTTTTAGAAAATGAAGGAGCGTACGGTTTTAATGCCGCACGAGGTGAATACGAAGATCTCGTAAAAGCCGGTATCATTGATCCTACAAAAGTAGTGCGTGCAGGACTCCAGAATGCTGTGTCAGCATCCTCCATGCTTGTGATTACAGAAGTTGTTGTTGCGGATATTCCGGAAGAGAAAAAGAATCCACCGGCTGGTGGGCGTGGAATGGGCATGGCGGGAATGGGGGGAGACGACTACTAGAATTCAGTTGATTAGTGGACAGTTAATCAGTTAATGAGTTGATTATTCCGGTTGTTATTCGCATATTCGCGCTCGATTCGTATATTAGGAAAGTCTCGTTTTGTGCTATAATAAATCATTATGAATACCGCATATTTTTTGTACGCCATTTTGGCAGTTGTAGTAATAGCTATCTTGTACGTTATCGCTACGTATAACCGGCTTATTTCGTTGCGTAATCGCGAGAAAGAAGCAGAGTCCGATATTGATGTGCAAACCAAGCGTAGATATGACCTTATTCCGAATCTCGTTGAAGCGGTGAAGGGCTACATGAAGCAGGAGAGCGGAGTACTGGAGAGCGTTACGAAAGCACGAACGCAAGCTATGGCGACCGGAGGTACGGCACTTGAAAAAGCAGGAGCAGAAAATGCACTATCTTCAACCTTGAAGACACTGTTTGCTGTTTCAGAAAATTATCCTGATTTGAAATCCAACACGAATTTTCTTGAACTCCAGAGAGAGCTTGCTGATACGGAAAATAAAATCCAAGCGGCACGCCGGTTTTACAACGCTGTCGTTCAGGAGTTAAACACGAAGATAGAATCTTTCCCGTCAAACATCATTGCGGGCATGTTTAAATTCAAACAAGAGAACTTTTTTGAAGTAGTAGACGCATCGCAAAGAGAACCGGTACAAGTGAAATTCTAGGAAAAAGAGAATTTAGGAATCAGTAGTTACGAAGAAAGATGACTAATCCTTCGCAACCGAAATACCTCGATCTTCATCTCGAGGAGCGAAGAGCGACGAAGACGTCGCAGTTTAGTAAAATGCGACGAACTATTGTCTATTAAGTATTCCTTTTCACTCTCTGCCTTCTACTTACTAACTTCTAGATACTAGCTTCTATCCCTATGGCTTCTCTTTATACTCATAAAGCAAAAAATATTCGTAAAACGTGGCTTATATTCACGGTTTTTTTGGTTGTCGTTGTGGGTGTAGGATGGATTTTTGCTCAAGCGTACGGTGATCCTATGATTCTCTATATTGCAGTAGTATTCAGTATCGTTATGAATGTTGCGGCATATTGGTGGTCCGATAAACTCGTACTTAAAATGACGCGCGCACAGCCTGTGACGCGAGAGAATGCGCGGGAGCTCTATACTCTCGTGGAGAATCTTTGTATCGGTGCGGGACTTCCGGTGCCAAAGATATATAGCATAAATGATCCATCACCGAACGCCTTTGCAACTGGCAGGGATCCGGAACACGCCGTTATCGCGGTTACGACCGGACTCTTAGGGCGTTTGGAGCGTAATGAATTGGAAGGTGTGCTTGCACACGAGCTCTCTCATATTGGGAACAGAGACATGCTCGTTTCTACTATTGTTGTTGTTTTAGTCGGATTTATTTCTATACTTGGAGATATGTTTATGCGTATGACGTTTTTTGGAGGTATGCGAAACAGAGATAATAGAAGTGGAGGGAATCCTGTGATTCTTATCGTTGCGATTGCAGCGTCACTCCTTGCTCCCATTGCGGCGACACTTATGCATCTGGCTATCTCTCGAAAACGAGAGCTTCTCGCGGACGCTTCCGGTGCACTCCTTACGCGCTACCCAGAGGGACTCGCTAATGCACTTATAAAAATTGCTTCAGATCCAACCCCTGTTACTCGGGCGCAGAACACAACAGCGCATCTTTGGATTGATGATCCGTTTAAAGGAAAGCAAAAAACTTCGTTTATTCATAAATTATTTATGACGCATCCTCCCGTGGAAGAGCGTGTGGCAGCATTACGAGGAATGGAACTATAGTCTATGAATGAAAAAGAGCAAAAGATAACGGTGTCGGATAGGATACTTGCGGCGACGTTTTTAAAACTATTGCCGGCACGGGTTACTCCAAACCATCTTACAATCTTTCGGTTTATCATGGTTCCGGTTGTTGCTTTTGCTGTTTTTCTGGAACTCTATCCGCTCTCTGTCATACTCTTTATTGTTGCCGCGTTTACCGATGCTTTAGATGGCGCCTTGGCACGCACCCGCAACCAAATTACCGACTGGGGTAAAATGTATGACCCCATGGCGGATAAGCTCCTCATCGGCCTTGTGGCGATTCTGCTTATTCCTCGATTTATGTCCTTCGGTATCGCTTTCATGATTATTCTGATTGAGATGATGCTGATTGGAAGTGCATATTATTTGAAACATAGGCGCGGCAAAGAGATTCGTGCAAACGCATGGGGAAAGACGAAAATGATTTTGCAATCAACGGGCGTTGCGGCACTGCTCTTATTTGCAATTTCGGGTATCCCATTTTTCTATCCCATAGCGCTCTATGCGCTTTACGGCGCTATCGTCTTCGGCGCAGTGAGTATTCTTACGTATAGTATTTAGTTGCATACTATTTTAATCTCATTAGCACTTCATCTCTATAAGAGTATCGTTATTGTTCGTTGAAATAAACATATGAAAAATATTATTCCTCATCTTTGGTTTGATAAAGAAGCGAAGGAAGCTGCGGAGTTTTATGTATCGGTTTTCGGCGGCAATTCAAAAGTAGGTACAATATCAACTCTTGGCGACACGCCGTCCGGCGATACTGATATCGTGCCTTTTACGCTTTGGGGTTTTGACTTTCTTTCAATTAGTGCCGGTCCATATTTCAAACCTACTCCTGCGATCTCATTCATGGTTAATTTTGATCCATCCCAGGATCCAGATGCGGCAAAAAAAATCGACAAGATCTGGGCAAAGCTTTCCGAAGGTGGCAACGTGATGATGGAGCTTCAGGAATATCCTTTTAGTAAGCGCTATGGCTGGTGCGCTGATAAATATGGATTCACATGGCAATTGATCCTCACTGATCCAAAAGGCGAAGAGCGTCCGCGCATCATTCCTTCGTTTTTATTTATTAACGAAAAGTGTGGCAAGGCGGAAGAGGCACTTAATTTTTACCTATCAGTTTTCAAGGAATCAAAGTTGGGCATGATCGCGAAATATGAAGAAACTTCTCCGGCTGGTAACAAGGGGAACGTAATGTTCGCAGATTTTAAACTGCTTGATACTTGGTTTGCTGCAATGGACGGTGCTGGAAAACACTCATTTGATTTTAACGAAGCGGTTTCCTTTATTGTAAATTGTGATACGCAAGAAGAAATTGATTATTATTGGGAGAAATTATCTGCTGTGCCGGAATCAGAGCAATGCGGATGGCTCAAGGACAAATACGGCGTCTCATGGCAAATTGTTCCAACTGCGATGGCTACCATGATGGGGAGCGGGGATAAAGAAAAAATCGCGCGTGTTACGCAGGCATTCCTAAAGATGAAAAAATTTGATATTGCAACGTTAGAAAAAGCATTTGAGGGGAAATAGTATTGCAATAGCTCCAGCTTTTTGATCGTGCTATCCTTCTCTTTGGTCCCTTAACAAGAAGGATATGTTTCATGGATCCGAAGACGGCAGAGTACGTTCCGTGTCCGAAGTGCGGAGGATTGGGCGATGCGTTGTGTGGGGTATGTCACGGCATGAAAACAATACCGAAAAAAATGGTGGATTTTGGAGAAGGAAGGATGGAATTGGTATGGACGAAATCTCCCGTTGAATCCCTCATGGAAGAAGATCGTCTGCCACTTGTTTTTCCGGAACCGCTTCCACCTCCAGAATGGGAGCTCTTCTCTGTGGGAGATCGAGTGAGATGGTCAGATCAGGCTATGTCCACCCCTGTTCCTCGGGAGAATGATTTTACTCTTCATGGATGTCTATGTCGGTTCCATCAGGAAATGATGCAATCGTTTGGAAATGGTCCATTTATTATTGAATGTATTTTTTCCGGAAAGGAAGAGCGAAAGAAAGATCGGCCTGCTTACTGCAGGGGAATACCGATTGATGTTGACGGAGAGTACGTGCATCCCCAAATATTCATACTCAAAGATTTTGATGGTAATCTCGTTCCTTGTAATGAACCAGGGAGAAAAATTGGCGCAGGTTGGTTCAAAAAAGTGTGACAATCCTTTTACGAAGCTCTTTCCCTCCCAGGGAAGAGCTTTTTTGTTTTTATGCACATATTGGAACTAGACCAAATATGATAAAATATAAAAATGGCGACTATCACTTCGCTTACATATCCAAAGAAAAGTCATCGTAAGTTAGTAGTTCTTCCGCTTCCTTCTCAAAAATTTGCTGAATTCATTGGGATTATGCTGGGAGACGGTGGCATAAATAATCCGTGGCAAGCTACGATTACAGTAAATGCGGTTAGCGATAGAGCATACAGTCAATATATAGCTGCTCTTTGTCTAAAGCTTTTTGATATTACCCCTATATTGCGTAAACGTAAGGAGCGTCAAGCACTCGTTATTTCTCTTGCGAGCACAACTGTCGTAGATTTTCTGGTATCTCGCGGTTGCCGTCGTGGAAATAAGTTGGCACAAGGGCTTCGGATTCCTCGTTGGATTATGGCGAATCCTAAATTTCGAATTTCTTGTCTTCGGGGTCTTGTAGATACCGATGGTTGTTTATTTATTCACTCTCATAGCGTAAATAAAAAATCGTATGGGAATATCGGCTTATGTTTTTCGAGCCGTTCTCCGGCACTTTTAAAACAAGTTGCGGTAATATTTAAAGGAGTAGGCATTAAGCCGCATCTTGATAAGAGAGGGCAAAACATATATCTTTATCGGGCAGACGCTGTAAAAAAATATCTGAAGATCGTTAGTACTTCTAATGAGCGAATCAGCTCGATTTATCAGAAATGGAGAGGTGCGTGAGCGGCTTAAACGACAGTCCTGGAAAGACTGTGTATCCGGAAGGGTACCGAGAGTTCGAATCTCTCCCTCTCCGCCAAAAAACGAAATCGGATTTTAGAGCCGAAATGGGGTCGCGCCGAAGGC